>BJHM01000034.1 GCA_014192625.1 Planctomycetota bacterium | reverse complement strand
CAGGGCGGCCCGATGCAGGGTGATCGCAACCAAGGCGGTCGCAATCAGGGTGGCCCGATGCAGGGTGATCGCAATCAGGGTGATCGCAATCAGGGCGGCCCGATGCAGGGTGATCGCAATCAGGGCAGTCGCAATCAGGGCGGCCCGATGCAGGGTGATCGCAACCAGGGTGATCGCAATCAGGGCGGCCCGATGCAGGGTGATCGCAATCAGGGTGGCCCGATGCAGGGTGATCGCAATCAGGGCAGGCGTGGCAAGAACCAGAAGAACGACCAGAAGAACGACCAGAAGAACGACCAGAAGAACGACCAGAAGAACGACCAGAAGAACGACCAGAAGAACGACTCGAAGAAGGGCAAGCAGAAGGGCAAGTAGCGCTGCCATGCAAAGGGTGCGCGGCTGGTTCTAAGAACAGCTGGCAGGAAAGGATGTTTTCGAGGTTCGCGTGTGTTGCAGGCCATTTGTAAGCTGTTCCAACAGCCATGAAACAACTCGCCTTCAGCCGCATCGCTTTATTGCTAGTTGCGCCATTCCTCGCAACCGCCCTCAGTGCTCAGGCTCATAAGGAGCTTGGGCGCATGTGGACCTTTGAGAATGCGCCGTTGGGTTGGTTTCAGGAGGCCTACGACTTCTCGCCAACCGTGCCGTGGCTGTTGCACGCGCAATTGTCGTCCTTGCGGCTCGGCGATGAGAAGCGTTCGTTTTGTTCAGCCTCATTCGTAAGCCCGCATGGGTTGATCATGACGAACCATCACTGTGCTCGCGATGCAGTGAGTAAGGCGCAAGGTAAGCGGGACCTACTGCGCGACGGCTATTACGCTGGTGACTTTGATACAGAACTGAAGCTCGAAGGACTGCGCGTTCATCAGTTGCTAGCGACCAAGGATGTCACCAAAGAAGTGCAAGGTGGCGCCAAGTTGGATGAGCTTGTGCTCGCGATGCCAAAGAGGGAGGGCGTCATGCACCAGGGCATCACGCTTTACCAGGGCGGGATGTTTCAGATCTACACCTACAAAGTGTGGGATGACCTGCGCCTTGTCTGCGTGCCGCATTTGCAGAGTGCGCATTTTGGTGGCGATTCCGACAATTTCTGCTTCCCGCGGTTTGGCCTCGATTTCTCATTCTTGCGCGCATACGTCGGCGGCAAGCCTGCCGACACGAAGGAGCACTTCTTTAGCTGGAAGTCTGCCGGCGCAGCCGAGGATGAACTAGTTTTTGTAACCGGCAATCCCGGTTCGACGGGCCGCCAATTGACTGTCGCGCAATGCGAGTTTCAGCGCGATACGCTGTTGCCAGTTCGGCTAGCGGACACCAAGAAGCAGTTGACCGGGCTATACGAGCAGGCGAAGGACGCGGAGTTGGAGCGCACCCTGCGCGCCCAGATCTTGGGCTTGGAAAATACTCGCAAGGCTCTGCAGGGCTACCTCGATGGGTTGCGCAATCCGAAGATCATGGCGATCAAGCAAACTGCCGAAGCGGACATTCGCAAGGCGATTGCTGCGCGGCCCGAGTTGCTGGAAAAATATGGCGACGCGTGGGACAAGGTCGAGGCGGTGATTGCCAAGCGGCAAGCCCTGCCGGCGGATGCCACCGATAGTGACCGCAAAGTGCTTGCTGATGCCGAAGCGGTCGTAATGCGGCAGATAGGTGAGGCTTGGTTTGCCGTTTATGGCACGCAGATTCCTCCGGATGCAACGATGTCGCTGCGCCTCAGCGATGGCATCGTGAAGGGGTTTGAAATGAATGGCACCAAAGCCCCGTGCTACACGAGCCTTTATGGCCTGTTCGCTCGTCACACCGAGTTTGCTGGGCAGCACCCGTTCGACCTGCCGCAGGCATGGCTCGACGCCTGCAGCAATATGGACCTGACCACGCCGTTCAACTTTGTCACCACCAACGACATCATCGGTGGCAACTCCGGTTCGCCGATGATTGACAAGGAGCAGCACGTAGTCGGGCTGATCTTCGATGGCAACATCGAGAGCCTCGGCAACCGTTACGTGTTTGACGACGAGGTTGCGCGCACGGTTTCCGTGCACCCCGCGATCATCATCGAGGCGCTGCGCAAGGTGTATGGCGCCGGCAAACTGGCCGAAGAACTGGAAGGCACGAATCCGGCTAACAAGAAAATGCGCGCTAAGAAGGCGCCGATCAAGGTCGGTGCTGGCGGCTAGACTTGAGCGGCAAACACAGGCACTAAGGGCGAAAGTTGCCGTCACTCCACCGCGCCGCTGCGGTCATTCGGGCGAGTTTTCGGCCACGGGTGTTGGTGGGTATCGCCGGTGTGCTGCAAGCGCCATGCGCGCCCGCTCGACTATCGAAGGCTCGGCGAAGATGGCTTCGATCTCGCGTATTGGTGCCTGCACTGTCTGCATGAGCAGATCGGTGAGGACCGAGGTCGAGACGAGCGGCGGAATAGTTAGCTGCTTTTTTATGCGCGACCGAGTAGCCAGACTCAGCATAGTTTTTAGGGCGCGTGCTTTTCCTGGCGACGCTTCGATTTCATCAAAAACAGAGCACCGAGCCATGCGATACAGCCGGCCGCTGGGAGCCTCTTCGATGCGGACCCGCGTAAGCCCTAAAAGCCAAACGTGATATCTGCCATCAGGCAACTTCTCGTGTCGGATGATCTCGCCTAGTCCTGCCACTGCGAGCACTGGCGGCGTTTCCCCGCTAGATAGCGCCGTGCCGATAATTATCCGGCCATGTCCATCGAGGCTCTCATCGATCATTTGTCGATAGCGCGGCTCGAAGATGTGCAAAGGCAGCATCTGTGCTGGGTAGAGAAAGAATCCGGGCAGCGGAAACATCGGCACAGGCGAGCTAGGAATAGTTGTGCTCATGATGCTTCGCGTGGTCCGTTCATAGTCTTAAAAAGCGGTTCGCTCAAGGCGCTTTCTAGGATTGCAAGAACAACGGTCGCAGGTCATTTTTATTTTTTGCCGCTTGTTTAATTATTTGTTGGTCGCGTTGCTTGGCAGCGAAATGATTGTTGGCGGCGAGGATTGCGGAACGCTCCGCCTGCCGAGGGCTGCTCAAGGCAGCAGCGGGGTAAGTTGTCGATAAAGCTCCGCCTGCTCGGACTGTGACAACTCGCCGTCGAGCACGTGGTGACGCAGGAAAAAGTCGATCCAGACGAGGTTGCAGTTGGGCTTGCAACGTTGCGTGTCGCGGACGACCTCCGCTACTTCGCGCGCTGGCAGCAACAAAAATTGCTCGACCTCGCCATCCACCGGGCGCGGTGTGAAATCGGCTGGCAGCGCAAGATCAAAGCAGTGAAGTGTGTCTGGCTTGAGCCCTGACTCGTCCTCGCGCAGGTAGCGAATCGTCGAGGTCGGAACGGCCAACCTAGCAAGTGCCGCCGGGATCGCCGCTTCTTCGCCGCATTCCTTGGTGAGGTTGTCGCGCAGTGACAACCCGATTGGTTGGCCGCCTGCAACGGTGTTATCCCACCTGCCTGGGTAGGTCAGTTTGTCGCGCGCACGCACCCCAACCCAAACAAACAGCCCCTTTGGGGTGTGGACGTAGCCCGTGAGGTGCACGCCAATCGGGCGAACGCCAAACCATGCCACGCCCCCGCGGTCGATTTGCAGGCTCAGGTTGGTCTCGTTCTGTGGCGCCACGGCAAACAGTTCGTGTCGCCGGCGACAGATGCCCTGCGCTACCAGTTGTTCAAACAGGCGGTCGATTGCATCGCTGCGCGTGGCAAAGTTTGCGCCGCGGATTTCCAGCCTGCCGAAGTCTGAAGTGAAGGCGGTGCTCTGTTCGGCGATTGGTACGCGATCCAGGCGGATAAAACCAGCCGTAAACGAAGCCACATGCCATGGCACGTAGCGGCCAAGGTTGGCGTTGTTGCACTCAGCGATTTTATCTCGATAGCTAATGTGGCCCTGACATAGCCATTCTTCTGCGCGATCGGAAGTCTGCCGGCAAGGCGGCTTGCGTGTCCTGAGGAATGGCGCGTGGAACTGGCCTGTCGCGGCGACTAGACTGCGCCGCCGTTTTCACAAAAGAAAGGCCACGAGTGCTCGACATCAAGGTGCTGCGCGATGACCCCGAGGCCGTCACGGCCGGCGTGCGCAAAAAGCGTATGACTGACCGCGTCGCCGCGGTGGAACAGGCGCTCGTTTTGGACGGCGAATTGCGTGGGCTGATCCCCAAGCTCGATGCGATGCGCAGCGAGCAAAAAAACGCGGGCAAGCTGATGATCAAGCTGGCCCCTTTGGCACGCGAACAGATGCTGGCCAAGCAAAAAGAGCTGAAGCAAGAACTGCAAGGTTTTCTGGAGCGCGAGAAAACCCTGCGCGCAGAATTGGATCAGCAACTGTCTCTCATCCCTAATATTCCGGATGCGGATGTTCCTGAGGGGCGCGACGACAGCGAGAACGTCGAGGTCAAGCGCGTCGGTCAAGTGCGCACCGTCACGTTTGCGCAGAAGACCCATTGCGAGATCGGAGAAGCGCAGGGCTGGCTCGACTTCGAGCGGGCAGCCGCAATCTCGGGTTCTCGAAACTATCTGCTGATTGGTGATCTGGCGTTGCTGCACGATGCCGTGCTCCGATACGCGATAGATCACATGGTCCGGCAGGGCTTCACACCGATTGATCCACCGCTTTTGGTCCGCGATGCGGCGATGTTTGGGACCGGCTTTTTTCCGGGGGGTGAGGAGCAGACTTATCGCTGCGAGAAAGATGGCCTCAACCTGATTGGCACTAGTGAAGTGCCGATCACATCCATGCACGCAGGCGAGATCCTGCTCGAGAAGGACCTGCCAAAGAAATATGTCGCGCGCAGCGCATGCTTCCGGCGGGAGGCTGGCACTTACGGCAAAGACACTCGTGGGCTGTACCGCGTGCATCAGTTCCAAAAGGTTGAGCAGGTGGTGCTCGACGTGGCCGACAAAGGCCGCTCCTTGGAACACCATCAATCGATTGTCGCTAACGCCGAAGCCTGCTTGCAGGCATTCGAATTGCCATACCGGATCGTTGCCGTATGCGGCGGTGATCTTGGTGTGCCGCAGGCGTTCAAATACGACATCGAGACATGGATGCCATCGCGTAACAACTATGGCGAAACGCATTCGGCATCCCGGTTCTATGACTATCAGGCGCGGCGGCTGCAACTGCGTTACCGCAGTGAAGCAGGCAAGGTGCACTACTGCCACACGCTCAACAACACGGTGATCGCTAGCCCACGGGCGCTGATTCCGATTCTTGAATACCACCAACAGCAGGATGGCACGGTGCGTTTGCCAGCAGCGTTGGTGCCCTACATGGGCGGCAGAGAAGTGATCGGCCGGCCGGTGTTCTGAAATACAGCTGAGGTTGCTCTGCTAAATGCGAGCACCGTCGAAGATCATCCGAAGTGAGCGCAACTGCGGGCCTTTGCGGCTCACAAACGCAATGCGCCGCGGTTTTTTGCGCCGCGAATTAGCAACGCGCGGCGTGCGTTCTGGTCCAGGAGTTGGGACTCCAGTGGCAACCAAGATCAGCGGCCAGTGCTGCCGAATAGGCCGCCGAGGCCGCCGCTGCCAAGGCCGCCGCCACCGCCGCCGAGGCCTCGCAGCAGGTCGTTCAGATTGAATCCAGGTGGCAACTGGGGGCGTGGTCCCTGCGATGGCACTTGGGACTGTTGTTGCTGACCCCGGCCACCAGCCTGACCACCGCCATTGTCGCCCGGGGCACCAGGTATGCCACCTTTGCCACCGCGCCCGCCAATGCCCGCAAGTTGAGTCGGGTCCGGTATCCCGCCCGGTCCATCGCCGCCCCGTCCACCGCCTCTGCCGCCAGGGGCAGCCGGGCCGCCGCCGCCGCCACTTGCCTGCGGATCCGCCGGCATCGGTGGACGTGCGGGGATCATCGCAACACCCTGCTTCATCACCTCCACCATCTGGGGGGCGAACGTGAAGTGGCGAACGTAGGTCTTCGTGGAGCCTTCGAAGTCGTCGATTTCAGTCTCGTTGACTACGTTGCGGCTGCCTTGTTTGCGTTCGAGCACGAACTCGATCTTCAGCCGGCGCGGCAGCGCGCTGTCGAGCGAGCTGTCCCACTCGTTCAACTCCTCGGCTTCAAACCCGAGCGAGCGAAAGTAAGTGATTTTAAAACTCTTGATGCGGTCGTGGATCAGCTGGAAACGGCCATCGGTGAGCAGGTCCCCGTCGATCATCGGATCTTCGCGCCGCCAGATTTCCATCAGATCGCGGTAGCGCGGGTTGGGCTTCAGCCAATATCCGACTTCGCAAATATTGGTTGAGCGCTGCCGGTTTTGTGCGTCGAGCACATAACCAATCGAGTCACTAGAGGTCAGTAGATCGATTCGATCGGCTTCAAAACTGCCGATGTCCTTATTGCGGCCGACGAGGACGGCGTTCTTCTTGACATCAAAGGTCCAGATGTTGCGCAGGTCGCGCTCGATCATGGCGAGGATTCGTGGACCGGCTTCGGTCGATTCCGAAAGCTCCTCGATGACGGCGCGCGCTTCCAACGTAGCAGTGAAGCTGGTGCCGACTAGCAGCATGATCATTGCAGTGATCGCTACGGCGAGCAGGATTTCAATTAGCGTGAAACCGTGCTGAGTGGGTTCTCGAACAGCCATCATTTGCCTCCGTTGGTTGACGCTGCCGCGCCAGGTAAAGCGGCGCCAGATGCAGCAGCACCAGTGCTGCCGGTCGCTTGGCCCTTGGAATCTGCCACGATCTTTGCCTGGTCCAATGTGAGTCCAGAGAGCGCCAAGGTCGAAGCTTTCGCTTTGATCACGAATGCCTCCCGTTGACCCTGGTAGTGCGCATTCAGTTTGGGGAAGAACACGGCGACGGCAACGTCTTCGAGCTTCTTCTCGTCGGGTGCCTGCTCCGCTAGTTCGCGTTGCGAATCATCCTGCGCAACCTGGTCTTGATACTCGCTGTAGTTTTGACCTTGCGATGAAGCCTTGCGGTAGACGTCGCGATTGCGTTGCCATTCCGTACGAGCCGAAGCCTCACGATTTTCATCGGCGGCTTCCTCGGCAACCTTTGCTTCGAGTTCGCCGATCGCGGATTCGCCGATCATGATCTGGTAGGAAAAGTTGTGGTACTTTTCGAGATCCACAATCTGGCCGGAAATTGGCGGGGTCTCGCGCGCGCCAGCTTGCAACTCCGACAGCTTTTCTTCTGCGAGTTCGCGCGCGAGTCGCCAGTTGCGAGCCTCCATGCCATCGGCGACGGCATCGGTGCGCATGCCGAGAAAGCCCGTCAGGATTAGCGTGACCAAGCCGATCGCCACGACGACTTCGATGAGCGTGAAGCCGGCTTCTGACTGGTTGTGCAGTTGCATCAGAACCCTCCCTCGCCGACTTCTTCCAAGGGGTGCTCGGTGCCTTCGAAGTCGGTCAGGATCTCGGCGCGGCCGGTGATGCCGTGGAATTGAATGGACCAGATCATTTTCGGGTCGGACAGCAGATGCAGCATGATCACCTGGTCACTGGTGAAGCCGTTCACGTCGAAGTTAACTTTGTACATGCCGTCCCGCGCCAACCCGAGATTGGCGCTGCCTGCACCAGCGAATACCACGTCGTCTCCGAGTTCATTCCAATCCTCGTTTTGCGACTCGATGGTCCACAATTCTTGGTCGGTGGTTAGGCGTTGCTCGGGCGGAAACACGCGGCGCCAGCGGGCGTGCTTGAGGTCCAGCTCGACGGTGTAGGGCTTGCTTTGAATCTTGGCCTCGCTGCGCACCATATCCAGGTTTGCAGCAAGGACCTTCGCGGCCGAGTCGAGCCGCGACTTGGGCACATACGCGTCGAGGCTGGGGGCAACCATGGCAACGAGCAGCCCCATGATGACCATCGTCATCATGATTTCGATCAGCGTGAAGCCGGTCTCGCCGGTTCGCGCACGCTCGTTCGGCTGGCCAAAACTCAGAATCATTTTTCCTTCTTAACTGTCGAGGAAATGTCGTCCTCAGTTCCTTCGTTGCCGTCTGGGCCCCAGCTCATGACTTCAAACTTGCCGCGTTCGAGTTCGCGAATCACGTAATCATGATCCCATGGATCCTTGGTGCCGCTCTCGATGAAAGTCTTGCCCTTCGCATCCGGAGTCGTCAGTTCTTCCATGGTCGGTTGCTTGTTGTTTGTCAGCTTGAAAAACTTGGCCTGATTATAGATCGTGTTGACGTCCGACTCAGCTTTTTTGACCTTGGCCAGTTCGCCCATCTCAAGCAAGTTGGGCACCACCAGAGTGGCCAACAGGCCGAGGATCACAACCACGACCATGATTTCGATCAGGGTAAAGCCTGACTGGCGAGAGCTATCGTGGCGGGGGGTGTAGGGCAGTGGTTTCATAGTGGGGGTTTTGATGTACGGCTAGCCGTAGCAGTCTATCGACCGTTTGCGCCACGGCACGTGGCTAGGACGCTCCTTCCTTTGGGTTCTTCCGATCTGGCCTAGTGAGTCGCAGTCGGCCATGGCACTGGCGGCTGTGCTCAGGGATGATCCTGCACAATGCGTTTTGGTCTGTCCTCGGCGGTTCTTCTCGGTCTTGGCTCCATGGTCGCCGCACAAGAACGGCTAACTCCTGAGGGCCTCTGGCAGCTTCGTCGCGTAGGTGAGCCTGCGTTGAGCCCCGATGGTGCGTTGCTCCTGTTCACCGTAAAAAACGTGGACCTCGCACTAAATCGGTCGATCACGACAGTTCAGTTGCTCAACGTATTGTTGCCGGGTGCGGCACCACTGCTACTCGGCGAAGGTGGCGAGCCCTGCTGGGCAAAAGATAGCAACCGCATTGCATGGATAACGACCACGGGCGTGCACATTCAGGCGGTGGATGGCACTGGTGTTACCGACCTCGCAATCGCTGGCGGTGTGCAAAACCTGCGATTTGCAGCGAGCGGCGAGCAGTTGACGTTTACGCAAGATGTACGAGTCGACCCGACCATGTTGGATCGGCATCCCGATCTGCCAAAAGCCAACGCCCGGGTCTACGACGACTTGATGGTGCGCCACTGGGATAGTTGGAAGGATGGCAACTACAGCCACCTGTTCGCGTTGTCGATTGCGCAAGACGCAAAGCCAATCGACCTCATGCAAGGCGAGCGGTGCGATACGCCGATGAAGCCGTTTGGTGGCAAAGAGCAATACTGCTGGTCGCCGGATGGCACGCAGATTTGCTACACGGCGAAGCGGGTGCCAAATCCTGAACGCAGCACCGACAGTGCACTGTGGCTCGTATCGGCGGCGGGCGGCAATTCTGTGTGCATTACGGATGGGATGCCTGGCCTTGATCAAGACCCGCAATGGTCGCCAGATGGTCGCTGCATCGCATTTTGCAGCATGGCGCGCGGGGGGTTTGAGGCCGATCGCGTGCGCTTGTTCGTGCACGATTGCGTGAGCAAGACCAACACCGAACTGTTGCCGCAGTTCGATGCCTCGGTGCACGATCTGCAGTGGACGCAGGATAGCAGCGCGATCTTCTGCACCACTGAGACGCAGGGGACGACGCAGATTTACCGTTGCTCACCGGTGGATCACACTGCGGTCGCAGTGACCAAGGGGCGACATCAATTGGATGCGCTGCAGGTTGCACCTGATGGCAAAACGGTCTACGCGTTGCGCGCAACAATGGAGCGGCCAGCTGAGTTGGTCCGGGTCGAAATTGCTACGGGCGCAATCACCACGCTGTGGAATGCGAACGCGGCGGACTTCGCCAAATTGCAGTTGCCAGTCATTGACGGCGAGTGGTTTCCCACCACCGACGGCAAGCAGGTGCACGCATGGATTGTGAAGCCGCCCGACTTCGATCCGACAAAGCAGTATCCGATGCTGCTGTTCTGCCAGGGTGGGCCGCAGTCGATGGTTGGGCAGGCGTTCTCAATGCGTTGGAACTTTCACCTGATGGCCGCAAAAGGCTACGTGGTGGCGGCGGTCAATCGGCGCGGCCTGCCTGGTTTTGGCCAAGACTGGAACGATCAGATCTCACGCGATTGGGGCGGGCAGGCGATGCAGGATCTGCTGGCCGTGACCGATGCGCTGCAGCAGCGGCCCTACATCGACAAACAACACTGCGCGGCCGTGGGCGCGAGCTTTGGCGGCTACTCCGTCTACTGGCTGATGGGCAACGCGGGGAGCCGTTTTTGCTGCATGGCAAGCCACAGCGGCATCTTCAACCTTGAGTCGATGTATCTCAGCACGGAAGAACTTTGGTTCGTCGACTGGGATCTCGGCGGCCCGTTCTGGACGACGCCGGAAACGGCCGCGCTCTATCAGAAGGCTTCACCGCATCGCTTCGTCAAGAACTGGCAGACGCCGCTGCTCGTGATTCATGGCGAGCAGGACTTCCGCGTGCCATACGACCAAGGTCTGCAAGCGTTCACTGCGGCGCAGTTGATGGGGGTCGAGAGTCGGCTACTGATGTTCCCTGGTGCCGGGCATTGGATCTTGAAGCCGCAGGACAGCGTGCTCTGGCAGCGAGAGTTTTTTCGCTGGCTCGATCTGCACTGTAAGCCAGCTAACAAGTGAGGCTGCTGCTGCGTGGTGCCGCAGGTCCTGCAAGCCAGCAACCTAAAAACGCGCAGGCCTCAGGCCCTGCGTGGTCTGCTAGGGAAGAATCACAAGTGCGAGCGCATCTGACGTGACCAGTCCCGTGCTCGCGCGCGAATCGGCAACGACCCACTGCGCGTAGAGCGTGCTGCCGACGAGCAGTGGCTGATTGGGGATCGAAAGGACGAGATTGGCGGTAGTCAAACTGAGCCCCGCAAAAATCGGTGCTAGCGCCGGCGTGAGGCCAAGCCAGCAGTTGAGCCCGTTGATGGTTGACCCTGCAGGATTGCCGGCCACATCGAGCAGCAAGAATGCTGGTTGAAACGGTTCGATGCCTGCGACGCCGATCACAAATGCAGGCTTGCCAAGAAACGCAGGCCCTTCCGCCATCAGTCGCACGCTCACCAAAGCACCAGATGTCATGCTGGTGCCATAGATGGTTGCTGAGACGTTGCGCTCGCTCTGAAGCAGCGGGCGGTCAAATGGCGGGAGCTCATTTTGCACGCGCGGATCAGTGAGCGTGTTCAAGAATGAAAGCAGCGCGGTGCGTTCGCTCACGGTCAACTGGATCGGCTGGACCTCGGGCGCTTGGTTCTGATGAAAATCACCACCGCGACTGTAGAAATCGAGCACCGCCACAAGGTCCAAAAGGCTGCCGTTGTGCATGAAGGGCGCACGTAGTGCGACGTTGCGAAGCAGCGGCACTTTGAAGGTGCCTTGGGAACGGCCAGCGTCTTCCGCGATTGGGCGAACGCCAGTGTTGTGGAAGTTGTTGTGCTGCTGCGGCGTGCCATAGGGCGTCAAGTTCTCAAACGTTGGGCCTGCACTGTGCGAGGTCGGACTGATGTCGCCGTGGCACTGCGAGCACGCAGCGGCTGAAGTACTGTTCGCGCCACTGCGTTCGAACAAGAACAGGCCCCGGGCTTCTTCAGCCGACAACGCCACTTGGCCTGCTAGGTAGTGGTCGTATTTGGACTGGTCGGAGTTGAGGGTCCGCACGTAACTCGCGAGTGCGTTTGCGATGCGTGTGCCAGTGATGCCGCCCGATCCAAAGGCCTGCGCAAACAGCGTTGCATAGCTCTGGCCTTGGATAAAAGTCTGCAACCGCTGTGGCACGTTGGCCGCGAGTGCTAGCGGCCGCGATTGCTGAACCTTCTGCACTAGGTCCGCTTCGGTGCGCCCGATGAAGCCCATCTCGACGTGGTTTAGCAACGGGACGAGTGCTAGTTCTTCGAGTGACCGCGCCCGGCCATCGTAGAACAGCATCGTCGAGTAACCGGCGTTGATCACGGAGGGCGCTTTGCGGCGCGTCACTTGCTGCGCTACTCCCATCGCCGCATCGACGGCGAACGCGGACGGGCCGTTGCGACGCAACACGCCACGAGAACCGCGAATGTCATCGGCGGTGCCGAGCAGGCCATCAATTCCGGGGTGCACTGCGAGCCGCCCGTCGCCGCCGCCAGTGCGAAAGCTGTGGCAGGTGCCGCAGGAAACCGTGTCGGCGTGCGACAGTTGTTCTTCCCAAAAAAGCGCCATACCGAGCAGCTCTTTGGCCGCGGACGGCGGGTTGTCGAGCGGCGATGGCGGCGCAGGGAAGTAAGTCTGGCCAAATAGTGGGGCGGCCAGGGCGGCAATCAGGAGAGAAACTTTTCGACGCATTTTGGCCAACTGCTGTGCCGCAATCAGGCACGGGTTCAGTTTTGTAGCGTGGCACAGGCTAGCAAGTTTGGCCCAAATGGCATAGCCCACCGCACCCCTCATCTGGCAAGGCATCCGGTTGTCTCGTTGCCAGTGGCGGGTGTGCTGCGTAACCTTCCGCACCCTGCAAGGCGCGTTGCGCTGCGCATGATCGGTAGCACCAAAAAAAAGAGCACACTCGCGGTATGAAGAGAATTCATGATCCCCGGTAGACCTGATCCACGCCGCCCTGCGGTTTCGCAAGATCGCGGTCCCCGCATCAATCACCATATTCGCATCAAGGAAGTCCGCGTCATTGATGACGAGGGCAAGCAGTTGGGCGTATTGGCCACTGCGGATGCACTCGCACTTGCGATTCAGAAGCAACTGGACTTGGTGGAGATTGCACCAAATCAGCGGCCGCCTGTTTGCCGTATCATGGATTACGGCAAGTACAAGTATGAGCAGAAGAAGAAGGACCAGGCGAGCAAGCGCAAGCAGCACCAAGTGCAGCTGAAAGAAGTGCGCTTGCGTCCGGCGATCGCCGAGCATGACCTTCAGGTGCGCATCCGTCAGGCGCGGGAGTTTCTTGCGGCTGGCGACAAGGTGCTGTTGGTGTGCTTGTTCCGTGGCCGTCAGATGGCGCACAAGGAAGTTGGTGAGCAGGTCATTCGGCAGGTCATCAAGCTGCTCGAAGATTGCGCCAAGGTCGAGGCGCCGATTCGCATGGAAGGCAAGCGGATGGCGACCACGCTCGGCAAGAAGTGATCGCGCGGCTGACGGTGGCGCGCGCGACTTGCCGACGGACGAGACTCGTCTCACCGCCCGTCACCCGCGTTTTGGCAAGGTGAACACGGTGGTGAGGGGCGCGCCAGCGGATGTCACGCTGCAGTTCGGTCCGCCATCGGCGATCGTTGGCGTGCTGGTTGATGGTGGTCGCCCGCCAGCACCGGGCCGCTGGCTCATCGTCCGCGCTGCCGTCAGTCCTGCATGCGGTCAAACTTCTGGATCATGTAGGCCGCGAACGCGATCCCGGTGAAGCTCAGTAGGTAAAACGCAGGATACGCGAGCACGTGCTCGGCCCAGATCAACCAGAATTGCTGGTCGCTGCAGCCAGGTGTGAGCCGCGGCTCGAACTGGAGCTTCGTCAGCGGGTGGACTACGTCGACTACTTTGTGGATGTCGAGACTCGTGCCCCAATTGCCATCGCTGGCGAGCTTGCTGAAAATCGCGAGCGGCAAGCGTTGCAGCACGAGGCCTAAGCTCAACAGCAAAAACATGCGGCCAAACGCTGCGCCAGAACGCGCAAGGCACATGGTCAGTAGTAGTCCAGCCGGCCATAAAAAACGATCGATACCGTAAGGCTGAACGACCACCGCTGGCGCCGCGAGCAGTTGCATGCCGATCCATGCGGCGCTCGCAAGGACCGCAAAACCAAACGGCAGATAAAGTCCGCTGACCAAAGCGGCCGGTTGGCCCACATTCGGTGCCGCCATTGCAGGCAGTCGAACGCGCAGCAAGAAGAACATGGAAATCCCAGCGAACAGCAAAAAGGGCAGCGGCCACGCATAAAAAGGCGCACTGGTGGTGCCGGTCTTTGCGTGCACGGCGCTGGGTTCCAGGTCGTTGCCGACATAGCCAGAATAGGTGTGCACCGATTCCAGTGTCCGATCCGCGGTCCCATCCACAAACACCGCAAGGCCCGACAGCAGGGCGCTGCCGAACACGATCATCAGCGCAATTTTCTGCCAGCGGCGAAAGCCGAGCGCGATGGCAACCGCGAAAAAAGCAGCGGTCTGGCAGATGGCGACAAGTAGGTCCATGAGTTTTTCAACGCAGTGTTGGGCCAAACCTTTTCGCGGTTACCACAATATGGTGCCATACTTTTCCATCCTGAGGCTTGCTGGCGAGCGTGCGGATCGCTAACTTCCTCGACCCTTTACTAGATCGGACACCATGACAAAGCAGAAGACCAAGAAGGCCGTGGTCAAGCGCATGAAGCTTACCAAGAGCGGCAAGGTGAAGCGCAGTCACGCCTTTACGTCACACATCATGGTGCGCCGTACTAGCAAACGTAAACGCCAGCTCCGTAAGGATACGCTGTGCGTCGGCAAGTTCGCAGTTAACATGCGTGAGTGTCTCGGAGGCTGATCCATGGTTCGCGCAACGAATGGTCCTGCTCATCGGCAACGTCACAATCGCGTGCTCAAGCGCGCGAAAGGCTTTCGCCAAGGGCGTCGTAATCTCTTCCGTGTCGCCAACGAATCGGTCATCCGCGCTGACGCGTTTGCCTTCTTCGGACGCCAACAAAAGAAGCGAATGTTTCGTTCGCTTTGGATCACCCGCCTAACGGCTGCGGTCCGCTTGCTTGGGATGCGCTACTCGGCCTTTATCCACGGCGTGCAAAAAGCTGGCATCAGGCTCAACCGTAAAGAGTTGTCTGAGTTGGCGATTCATGACCCGAAGGTGTTCGAGCAGATTTGTCAGCAGGCTCAGAAAGCACTCAGCTGAGCTGGGTTCTTTTGGGTCGGCCTGGATTGGGCTGACCTAAGCGTTGCTGACTCCTACTGACACGAATCCCGGCTGCTTGCAGCTAGCACATTCGTCTTTGCTGCGGCACCGCACCCGCGGCGGCTTTCGCGGGAATACCCCATGGAAGATCGTCGCCGTTTATGGCTTGCGGCCATTGCTGCCGCAACGGATGAAGTTGCGCTGCGGGAAGTCGATTCTCGGCTCTTCGGCAAGAAGGGCGAAGTGCAAGACCTTGTTCGCTCGGTGAGTGCGCTACAGAAGGAGGATCGACCGACTGCGGGCAAGGCGATCAACTTGCTCAAGCAAGAGATTGAGCAAGCGCTCGCGGCGCAGCAGGAGCGAGTTTCTCAGGCAGCATTGAGCAAAGCAGTTGCCAATGTCGACTTCGATCCAAGCGAGTCTTCGCCGCGCCGATTGGCTGGCGCCCTGCACCCGATCACCATCGTGCAGAACGAACTCGTCGATCTATTTACGTCGATGGGCTTCTCGTGGCAGGATGGTCCGGAGGTGGAGTCGGAGCACTTCAACTTCGATGCGCTAAACATCCCCCGCGATCATCCGGCGCGCGAAAGTCAGGACACCTTTTGGTTGAACGACGGCAACCTGCTGCGAACCCACACCTCGCCGGTGCAGATCCGCACGATGTTGCGCTACTGCAAGAATGGTTTTGAACCGCCGCTCAAAGTGATCGTGCCGGGCCGCTGCTTCCGAGCTGAGACGGTCGACCGGAGTCACGAGCACACTTTTTATCAGATGGAAGGGTTGGTGGTGGATCGCTTTGTCAGCACGGCAAACCTGATCCACACGATGAAGACTTGCCTGCGCGTGGTCCTTGGTCGCGATGACCTGAAGGTGCGCCTGAGGCCGGGCTTCTTCCCATTCGTTGAGCCTGGTTTCGAGCTCGACGTCAACTGTCCGTTCTGCAACGGCAAGGGCTGCTCCGTGTGCAAGCAATCGGGTTGGATTGAGATTCTGCCGTGCGGCATGGTGCATCCCAACGTGCTGCGCGCCGGTGGCATTGACCCTGAGGTCTACACTGGGTTTGCGTTTGGCATGGGGCTGCAACGCGTCGTCATGCTGCGCTACGGCATCGATGACATCCGGCTCTTCATGGGGGGCGATCAACGTTTCCTGCAGCAGTTCCCAGAGGTGCTGCGATGAAATTGTCCTTGCGCTGGCTCTCGCGTCATTTGGATCTGAGTGGCATTGAGCCTAGGCAGATCCTTGCTGACTTGACGATGAGCACCGCCGAGATCGAGAGCATCGAGCCATACGGTCATGGGCTTTTGTGCATCGTGGTAGGTCACGTGCTGTCGCGTGAAAAGCATCCGGATGCGGACAAGTTGTCGGTTTGCATGGTGGACATCGGCGCTGGTGCGCCAGTGCAGATTGTCTGTGGTGCTAGCAATGTGGCGCAGGGGCAGAAGGTCGCCGTCATCAGGCCCGGTGATTCATTGCCAGCGCACGGTGGCAAGGGCGGGCTGAAGATCAAGGTCGGCAAGATTCGCGGGGCCGAGTCACACGGCATGATTTGCAGCGAGCAAGAACTTGGCTTGTCGGATGATCAGGACGGCATTCTTGTGTTGCCCGCCGACGCGATTCCTGGTGCCAGTTTTTATTCTGTGCTACCGCTGCAGGACTGGGTGTTTGAGATCGACAACAAATCGATCAACCATCGGCCCGATCTCTGGGGCCACTATGGATTCGCGCGCGAACTCGCGGCGATCTACGGTCGTCCGCTGAAGGCATTGCCGCCAAAAGTTGTGTTGCCAAGCAGTGGCAAGCAGATTGCCGTGACGATCGCCGCCAGTGCCGCCTGTCCGCGCTATTGCGGACTGTGGATCGATGCTGTGCGCGCCGATCGTTCGCCACCCGAACTGCGCTATCTTTTGTTGGCGGTCGGCCAGCGCGCGATCAATCTGCCGGTTGACCTGACCAACTTCGTGATGCATGACCTTGGGCAGCCGGTACACGCGTTCGACGCAGCCCACCTGGTTCACCGTTCGATTCTTGTGCGGATGGCGAAGGCCGGCGAGTTGATGACCACCCTTGATGGTCAAGAACGCAAACTGCAAACAACCGACCTGTTGATCTGCGCCAAAGCCACTGGCGACCACGAGGGTAAGCCCGAAGCCTTGGCTGGAATCATGGGTGGGGCAGGCACGATGGTGGGCGCGACTACGACTTCGCTGTTCCTCGAATCCGCCAACTTCCACGCGGCAACGATCCGGCGTGCAAGCGTTCGGCTCGGCATCCGCACGGATGCCAGTGCACGCTTTGAGAAGTCACAGGATCCGGCCAACGCAGAAATCGCGGTGCATCATTTCTTGCGGTTGCTGCAGCACTACTGCCCATCGGCCAAAGCTGCTGGGCCACTGAGTGACCCTGCGCCATTTCATTATTCGGCGCAGACCATCACGCTGCGCCGCGCGCGCCTTGACCTCAAACTCGGCATTGCTCTGCCTAGCGCGCAAGTGGCCGGCATTCTCACTTCGCTCGCGTTTTTGGTGACCGAGAACGCCGCTGGCTTTTTGGTGACCGTGCCGAGCTTTCGCGCCACGAAGGATATCGCCATTGAAGACGACCTGATCGAAGAGGTTGGGCGCATGTTCCGTTACGACAACATCCCCGAGGTGCCACTGCAGAGCGTGGTCCTGCCGCCGATCCGCGAGGAAGAACTGTTCTTAGTGCGAAGCATGCTGCAGCTGGGTGCGACGGAGTTGGGGGCGAGTGAGGCCTACAACTACTCGTTCGTGCCAGACGCATTACTCGAAAGCGTCGGCGCCAAGGATCACGCCTATGTGCAGGTGCAAAATCCGGTCGCACCCGAGATCACGCGGATCCGTCGCCATGTCCTGCCAAGCCTATTGGGCAACCTCCGAGCGAATCTGCGAAAGGGCAATGAGATCCTGTTGATGGAGCACGGCAAGGGCTACCAGCCAGAGGTTTTAGATGAGCATCGACTGCCGCGCGAAGTCCGCGAGGTGGCGTTTGCCTGGTCGCGCACCATGGGCGTGCATCCGTATGGCGAGTTGCGGGAGCGGGTCCTGCAGTTGCTGCATCGTTTGCGGTTGCCGGTCACTGCGACCCGCGGTTGGCAGGCTGCGGATCAACCCTGGGTGCATCCAAAGATGGCCGCCGCACTGGATCGCGCGGGTGAGTCCGTTGGTTACGTGGCGCACTTGCATCCGGTGGTGGCGCGCGCCCTCGAACTGCCCGTCAACACGGCGATCGCAATGATTGATATTCGCGCACTGCTGTTGGGTGGCCGCGCACCGGTGAAGTTCCAAGCACTGCCGACGTTCCCAGAACTGCCGGTCGATGTCGCTCTGTTGGTGCCAATCGAGGCCAAGGTGCACGAATTGGTGGATTTTATTCGTCAGGTCGGCCGCAAGCTGGTCCGCGATGTGAAACTGTTCGAGGCCTATCGCGGTGCCAGTGTCCCGGCTGGCAAGAAGAGCCTCAACTTTACCGTGGTGCTCGGTGCCGAGGACCGCACGCTGAGCGTTGCCGACGAGAGCAAGTTCATCGAACAGCTACGCAAACAGGCTGGTGAAATCGGCGCCGAACTGCGCGGCTGAGTTGCGCTGCGTCACGGCACTGTGCCGCCATTTTGCAGGGCGGTTACCAGGTCATAAGTAAACCGTCCCGTCAGTCCCCAGATCAGGTCGTTGCCCACTTCGAAGTGCGGACTCGGCAGGTAGACGCGGCCAGCTTCCGCCAGCGTTGGTTGTCGTTCGTGCCAGCGATCTAGTTGCAGCAGGGAGCGCAGCGGCACGATCAACAAGCGCGCCACTTCGTGTGGGTCGCAATCTTGCGGGTTTGCGTGTTGGATGCGTCCGACGACGCAGTGCACGCGATAGTTGGAAGAGCTGATCCGCGTGCCGAGGTGGCCAAAGGCGGTTGAGTTCGGCCTCGCAACGCCAATCTCCTCATGGGTCTCGCGCAGGGCGCAGGCAACCGGATCGAGGTCGTTGTCACATCGCCCGCCAGGGAAAGACACTTGCCCTGCATGCTGCGAAAGCGCGTGATGCCGCACGGTGAACACGAGGCATTCTTCATGATTGACGGTGCAGAACGGCACCAGCACGGCCGCGTTGGTTTCGGCGCCAGATTGCCACGGAAACGGAAGCGGCCGCACGGCAGCACGCAGCCGTGCGTCAACAGGGGTCATCGCGAAACGGCCAAAACTGCAACTTTCAGATAGCGCGTCTCCAGGCACTGCAACGCGGCCGGATGGTCGGCACCTGCGCCGCGTAGAAATAGCACGCGCGCATCGACCGAGGCTTCGGACGCGGCATCTTGCAACATGCGCAAGAAGGACTCCTCGCTGACGGATCCGGAGCAAGAACAAGTGACCAGAATGCCACCATCGGCGATTTTCTGGAACGCGAGACGGTTGAGGTCGCGGTAGCGCGCGATCCCCTGTTCGAACTCTTCGCGATGCGGCACCCACTTCGGCGGATCCAGCACGATCAGGTCGTACTCGCCGCCTTTCAACTCACGCAACAGATCGAATGCGTCGGCGTGCTGGGTATCGACTCGCAGTTTGTTTTGCGCCGCGTTGCGCACGGTCGCCGCCACCATCGCTTCATCGAGGTCGGAGGCGAGCACGCTCTTTGCGCCACCAGCGACGGCATTCATCGCAAACCCGCCAGCGTTGCAACAGAGGTCGAGCACTCTTCGGCCCTTGCTCAGTTGGCGTACTAGCTGCCGGTTGTCGCGTTGATCCGCGAAGAATCCGGTCTTGTGGCCGCCACCAGCCTGAACCGCGTAGTGAATGCCATGCTCATTGACACTCACGGCGACGGGTTGCGGGCGGGGCAGGCGTTCCATGCCTTCGCGGCGGACCGAGTCGTCATCCTGCAATAAAACCAGTTTGCAGTCGCGCACTTGCTCGCGCAGCCATTCGCCCATCGGTTCCATTTGATTTTGCATGCCAAGGCTGTGGACTTGGGCGACGAATGCATTGCCGAGACGATCAAGGATCAGACCCGGGCAGCCATCCGCTTCGCTGTGAATCACGCGGTAGGCATT
The DNA here is from genome assembly GCA_014192625.1 of Planctomycetota bacterium. Classification (GTDB taxonomy): domain Bacteria; phylum Planctomycetota; class UBA1135; order UBA1135; family UBA2386; genus BJHM01. The sequence goes on along the minus strand of BJHM01000034.1, from coordinate 15,213 downwards.
GGTGACGCTTGGCAACAACAGCACGCTCTCGCGCATGGCGAGCGCAGTCTTCAACATCTGAACGAAGTACTTCTTTTGGTCCTCGATCAGCGTCGTGCTGAACATGCGCAGTGCCAAGTCCGTGCGTGGATTGAACAGGCCGGATCCGATCGCACGGCCATCGCGATCCACCACGTGCACCACGCAACCGGCAGGCAAAGGCCGCGTTGGTTTTTGGACCATCTTTCGATAGAACCAAGGATGACGGCCACGAACGCGAACTTTTAGCTCGATCTTTGGTATCGACACCAACAAAGGATGACCTGCGCCATGGCGCAAGGCAACTTCGATTGCGCTGCCGTGAGTCTCATTACGAAACCTAGAAAATTCCGTTGCCATCGAGCGTGCAGGACAAGGTGCAAAGGAACTTCAACCGGCAGACCAAGGCACTCGCGGTGAAGGGTAATCTTCGGCTGTCCAATCCCCTACATGATGACCACCCTTTCACATCCTCCTGTTGGAATTCTTTCCGAACAAGATCGCCGCACAGGTGATCGTCGAGTTCGACCAACTCCCATGCTATCGCGCTACTCGTTCATCGGTGGCCGCCGACGTGGCAAACGGCGAGGCGAAGACGACGCTGCAATGTTCGTTGATGTTTATGGCGGGCGCTTATTCATGCTGGCGGTAACCATCATCGGGCTCAACCTGCTCGACGCGTGGTTCACGTTGTTGTTCCTTGCCCATGGCGGTCGAGAGGTGAATCCGTTTGTGCAGCAGGTGCTCGATTTCGGCCCGTTCACCTTCATTCTTTTCAAGACCGTAGGCATTGGTCTTTGTGTCGCGTTCTTGACCATCACGAAGAACTTTCGCGCAGCACGAATCGGCCTGATCACGGTTTTGGTCGGCTATTCGATCCTGTTGTGCTGGCATTTCTTTCTGCTGTCGCACCTCGACATGACTGCAAGCTGATCCTGCACCCAACAAGGGCAACTCACCCTTGCGGCGGCGCAACGCATCGTGGATGACTAGCCCTTGTGTGTGGCATCTTCGGTGTGCGCAGTAGTTGGCTAGCCAGTCGCACCCTAGGGGCCGATTTGCGGATCGATGCCGCCTTGGCGAGTTTGACTTGGCGTGGACGCGATTCGCAGCGCGTGACGCGGCTTGGTGATTTTGTGATTGGTTGCGCGCGCTTGTCGATCAGCAACCAAAAAAGCCATCAGCCGGTGCTGCGTCGAGGCGGACGCTATGCCGCGGTGCTCAATGGCGCGATCACCGATGCTCGAGAGCGTTGGGACGCATTGTTACCAAGCTTGTCGAGTCGTCATGCACTGCCAAATGACGCGTGGCTGGCACCGCTCTTGGTTGCACGCGGTGACAAAAAATCGCTCGCCAACTTGCGCGGCCATCACGCCCTTGCGGTGGTCGATGAGGAGCACGGGCAGCTCGTGCTGGTGCGCGATAGGGTTGGTGAGAAACCGTTGTTCGTTTTGCGAGAAGGCGGTCGCGTCGTAGCGTTCGCGTCGACCACGCGGGCACTGTTTGCGCTGGGCATCGACATCGAACTGACGCAGGATTCGACGGCGGAGTTTTTCGCCCGTGGCACTACATCCACACTGCGTGCTGTTGGTCCAGATTTGACCGTTGATGATGCCCTTGCTGGGGTCTTGTCGGTGGCTACAACCGGCGAGCACCATGCGCCGCCGCAGCGAGCCACTGGAAAGCAAGATCTCGCGGCGGCCTTACTCGCGGCAACAGCGCGCTGCCATGATGCGGAAGGTCTTGTGGCACTCGCTTTGTCAGGCGGCCTCGACAGCAGCTGTCTCGCTGCTTCATTGCAGCAGCTTGGCGCGCGGGTCGATGGCTATCAGTTTTGTGCCGAAGGCGAGCCTGATGAGGAGCGGCGCGTTGCCGCGTTGGTCGCCAGCCATTGCGGTCATCGCCTGCGTCCGGTCGACGGCGGTCCTGAGTTACTCGATGCGCTGCCGCAACTAACCTCCGATTGGGGATTGCCGCTCGGTGATCCATCGGTGCTTGCCTTGCATGCGCTTGCCAAGGCAGCCGCTCAGGATGGCGTGCGCGTGCTGCTGTCCGGTGAAGGCAGTGATGAAGGTCTGCTCGGTTATGCGCGGCACCGCGCATTGGCACGGGTGTGTTGGCTGCGCTTAGTTGGACTTCCAGCACCAAGATGGTCAATGCGGCGCGGTGCGCGGTTGTGGCGTGCCGTTGCCGCGCAGGATCCGTTTGCAGAGCTACTCGCCGTGACGCCGCCTGCATTTCGTCATTCTGTTCTCGCGCCGTCGTTTGCAGTTGCGCCACCATTATCGGTCGTCGCTGTGGGGAGTAATCGTTTGGAGCGCGCGCGTGCTATCGAGCAGCAGGTGTATCTCCGACGCGACCTGCTGCCAAAACTCGACGTGGCAACGATGGCTGCACAAATCGAGGGCCGCTGTCCATTCCTCGATGCCGAGGTGCTAGCCACGATGACTGCCATCCCAGCTGCGACCGCGCTTGGCAAGGCACCCTTGCGGGCGGCCTTCAGAAAGTTGCTGCCTAGGGATGTGCTGCGCGCGAAGAAACGCGGTTTTGGTTTGCCGCTCGACCGTTGGTTTCGAGGTCCGTTGCCGTGCCTTGATGTGTTGCGCGACGTGCGTACCCGCGAACGATTGCATCTGCGTGCGAACGGTCTAGACCGTGCGATTGATCGACACCGAAGTGGCCGCGCAGACCTTGGTCACGCGCTGTATCTCGTGTTGGCCTACGAGTATCACCTGCGTGCCAAGGAATCGCTTTCGTGCACGTAGTTCGCATTCTCACGCGGCCAAATGTAGGCGGGCCGATGACCCAGGCCGTCCCGCTTTGGCATGCCATGCGAGCACTCGGCGCAGGGACGTTGCTGATCACCGGGCGATGCCAAAAAGACGAAGCCCCGTTTGATATGGCGAGCAGTGGCATCCCGATTCTCACACCAGATTCGATCAAGGCAAACTCTGAAGGCCTGCTGTTGTTGCCCGAACTCAGTAACCACTTGCCGTGGCTGGGCGATCAAAGGATCAAGCGACAATTGACCGAGTTGCTTGCTGTGAGCCAACCAGATGTCGTGCACACGCACACCAGTAAAGCCGGATGGCTCGGCAGGCAGGCTGCGTTTTCAGCGCGCGTGCCGGTGGTGGCCCATACCTTTCACGGCCACGTTCTGCGCGATTACTTCGGCCCAATAAGATCTCATCTGCTAGCCAATCTCGAACGGCGGCTCGCACGCCGAACGAATTTGTTGTTCACCATCAGCGACAGTTGCGCCACCGAACTCAGCGAACTAGGCATCGCCGACCACAAGCGATTTCACGTCGTGCCGCCAGCGGTTCGGTCATGGCCATCGGTCGATCGGGCAGTAGCTCGCCAGCAACTCGGCGTAGTCGACGATCAGTTTTTGGTCGCGTGCATCGGCCGCCTAGTGCCGATCAAGCGCGTCGATCACTTTGCGGAGGCGGTTCAAATCGCGCCATGGCTCTTTGGTCATGTATTTGGCGATGGGCCAGACGCACCGCGATTGCAGCGTCATTACCGCGATCTGCGACGACTTACTTTTCATGGCGTGAATCACTCGGTCCGGTCCTTACTGCCAGCGTTTGACGCTTTGGTTTTGACCAGTATTCGAGAGGGGCTTCCCCTGGTTGCGGTCGAAGCGTTTGAAGCCAAAGTGCCGGTGGTTGGATACGACGTTCCTGGTGTTTGCGATGTGCTCGCTGCTGGCTGTGGCGTTTTGGTGCCAGAGCAGCAGGGCCCCAAAGGATTGGTCGCAGCCCTACAACGCCTGCGTGCGGATTCGATCTTGCATTCGCAGTGCATCACCAACGGACTCGCTGGTCGAGCGCGATGTCTGCCCGAAAACGTGGCGTCGATACTGCTCGCTACTTATCAAGCGGCGCGCGGTTAGCATTCGCTATTGTCGATGAGCACCAGCAACCAAAGCCAACCGCCGACCGATCCCCTAGCTCATCAGGCGCGCTCTGATTTTCTTGGCGTGTTTGCTTTGGTGGAGCGCGCGGCTGGGATTTTGATGGTGCAAAACGAACGGATCATTGCTGGTCGTTCGATGCTCACCTGGGATCTGCCAGGTGGCGGTGTTGAGGCAAAAGAATTGTTGTCCGAAGCACTGGCGCGTGAGCTGCTGGAAGAGACGAACCTCGTGATCAAGGTCGCGCCAGAGTTGCTGTTTTTGCAGGATGGGTCGCGCATTTTTCGCGGTCGTCGGTCGCACGTCTGGCGGTCGTTCTTCTTTCGTGCGGACGCGGTGGGAGAAGCAAAAGCCGGCGCCGAAATTTTGGCGGTGCGCTGGATTCCTCGCAATGAGTTGCAGGCGGTTCTGACGGCGCCATATCACAAAAGTTTTGCATACTGGCTCAAGCACGGCGGCAACTACTTCGCCGCCGATTGGTGCGACGACAATTGACGCGGTTGCGGTTGTTGCCGTGTTGCCAAATCGGGTTTTGGCGCACCGCCATTTCTAGGCGCACTGCTCTAGGCGCACTGCACTGGACCTAACGCCATTCCTGCAGTGACGTTGCTGCGCGGCAGAGTTAGCGTCCCTGGAGCTAATTTTTGTCCGCCGGTTTTCGCGTTTCGTCATGTGGACTCTCGATGCAGGCCGCTGCGCGAGTTGATCGTTGTCCACGGAGCGATTGTCGGAGGCGCAGGCTTTGGAGGTGCTGGAATTGGCCTGCAAGGAGCCTGCTGGAGCCTTTGCTGATTGGCTCTCATGCCTAAGGATGCAAATGTCGTCGGCCTGCAACGGGGGGCGTCTGCGAGTGCGGCTCGCTTCTCGCAGAACTGCCGAGCGCTGGTTTTTTCGATCAGTGCTTGCGGCGGCTCACATCAAGCGTGCCGACGAGGTCCTCGGTGCCGCGCAGTACTACAAGGCGCAGTCCCTGACCTCTGCTTTCGGCTTGTCGCAGCAGGTCGGCAAACGCGGTTAGCGAGTCGAGTCGGTAGTCACGTGTGCGGAAGCCGTCACTCAACGTGGTTGCCAACAACAGGTCGCCAGGCTGCAACTCCAGCAACGCAGCTGGACTGTCTGGTTGCACACTTTTTATGCGCAGCACGGTTGTCAGCGATGCGCCTCTTCGGTTGTTGCCATAGAAGACTCGGGTGGCGCGTTGAATCGTGGCGGGATCTTCACTGACGTCCACCTCGTCGATTTCAACCCCCGACATCGACAGGATATCGCCGACTGCGCGGGCCATCGGCTTTGGCGCCAGGCGCACTTCAACGCCGCCACGATTTATTCGCAGCGGGAACGGCTTGCCCAGCGGTGCTGCCAACACCGTCCGTGTCCAGTCGAGCATGGTGTGCAGTTGCTGTTCGCCTGCTGCCAGCACGGCATCGCCCTTCCTCATGCCCGCTTGAGCCGCTGGGCCACCAGCGCTTATTTGCCGCACGATCAAGCTGCCGTTGGTTTCAGAAAGTTCCATGCCGAGCCAGACCGAGGCAAAACTGTCACTTGCGAGCAGGTCCTTTTCAAACACTTCGCGCACGGTGTCCACCGGGATCGCGAACCCGATGTTTTCAGCACCCATGGCCATCGCGTTGTTGATGCCGACCAGTTTGCCAGTGATGTCGAGCAGGGCGCCACCGCTGTTGCCTGGATTGATCGCAGCGTCCGTCTGCAGGAGGCCCGAGTAATCGCGCGGCACACGATCTGGACCAACCGCGTGGATCGTCCTGCCGGTGGCGGACAGGACGCCTTGGGTCACAGTGTTGGCGTGACCTTGCGGATTGCCGATGGCGAGCAGCGTCTCGCCGATCATCAGATCTGCCGAACGACCAATCTCGACGGGCTTCACGATGTCGTTTTTTTCCAGCTGCATTTTTAGCAACGCTAGATCTTGCAACGCCGAACTGCTGACCACGCGCGCCATGCGGGTCCGGCCGTCCTTCAGCTTGATTTGCACCTGGTAGTCAGTGCGGTCGAGAGTCGATGCGATCACATGCCAATTGGTGATGACGAAGCCCGTCTCGTCGAGGATCACGCCGGAGCCCTGGCCTTCCGTTACCATGCGATTGCCGATTCTGGAAGTCAGATCGTGGTTGACGAAGATGCTGACCACTGAGTCTGCTGCTTTCTGCACGGCGCGCACCACTGGCGTCATGCGCAGTTCTCGGTCTGCCGCATCTGGTTCGACGATCTGCAAGCCGTTTTTATGCTGCAAACCAGGATTGCGTTTTGCCGTCGGTTCTTGAGCAATTGCCGGGATTGCCAAGGAAGTCATGACAGACGCGAGCAACAGAGACTTTCGCATAGGCTTTGTGAGGGCGATTATCAGACGTAGCACAGCAAAATTCGCTCCAGCTTTTACACGGCGAATCTAACGGTGCTGTTGGGTTGAGACGGTATTTCTGACGGTCTACTAGGAGCCGTTCATAACCATGAGCTTTCGTTTCACTGCACCGACCCCATTGCGTTGGGTCGATATCGACTCTGCTGGCATCGTAAATAACGCCGTCTACCTAAATCTCATGGAGCAGGCGCGCTATGCCTACTTTGCCCACCTTGAACAGTTGCGCATGGGACTCGTGCCGTTCGTGTTGGCCGAGGCGACCGTTCGCTTTCTGCGCCCTGCGCGGCTTGGCATGGAAGTGACGACCGCCGTCAAAACCGTGCGCCTCGGCAACACCAGTTTTACGATGGAATATGAAGTGCGCGACGGCGATCTCGTGCTGGCGGCCGGCTCATCAGTGTTGGTGTTTGTCGATAAAGAGCTACGGCCGATTTCGTTGCCGATTGTGACGCGCAAGGTGGTGGCGGAGTTTGAGGGGATCGCCGAACGCGCAAGCTGAGGTCAGGTCCCAGAGACGCGTGCACGACCAAATGCACTGTCCGCGTCGGGACCTGCAGTGCTGAACAATGCAGTGAGTGCGGCCCGCAGTTCGCGTGGTTCTGGCCCGCCCGCCTGCAGCGCGCTCACTGCACCAAGACCGATCAAGAACGCTTCGCTATCGATTGGAATGCCCAGCGGCGATGGTGTGGCACAGGCGGTCGCATCCAAGGAGGCAAATGCGCGGCATGGCAGCGGCCGGACTGCGTAGAGCAGGCACCGTTCGGCTTCGAGCAACGGACAAGGCAAGTGGCCAAGTTGTTCCCATGTCAGTTTTGCGGTGTTGCTTGCTGATTGGCGGATGCGTGCTGTCAACGACTCGCGCAGCGCCGCAGGCAGTTTTGCAATGGTCGCAACGATTGCGAGCGCTTCGGGCAACGTGACACCGACCGGATGCCTGCAACAATGCGCGCAGCCATCGCGGCAGGCGCGCAGTGCAGACGTTGTGGTATTGGCGACTAGGGAATCGAGCCTTGCCGCGACGGCAGCAACCTTGGCATGTGCATCGTTGCTGCCAGCGCGCATCGCTTGCTGCGCCTGCTCAACACCGCGATAAAATTCTGACTGGGTCACTCGACTTTACCATACGCGACATCGCTCGCGGCGGAACCGACTCCCATGCCGTCTCGGATAGGATCTGCGCCATGCACGTTGCTGATACTTCGCCGTCACCGTTCATAGCCGATCACTTGCGCCATGTCCCGCAGAGCGGTGCGGTGCTCGATCTCGCGTGTGGCGGCGGTCGACATACGCGACTCGCGCGGTTGCTTGGCCATCCAGTTTTGGCGGTCGATCGTGACATCAGCGCAGTTGTGCAGATCGCCAGTGTGGATCCTGGCATCGAGGTGTTGAGGGCAGATCTTGAAGCAGCACCGTGGCCGCTCAAGGACCGAAAGTTTGCTGGTGTAATCGTCTCAAACTACCTGTGGCGTCCCCTGCTGCCTGCGATTTTAAATGCAGTCGCACTTGGTGGGGTGCTGCTCTACGAGACTTTTGCCGTGGGCAACGAACGCTTCGGCAGACCTCGCAACAAGGACTTCTTGTTGCGCGATGGCGAACTGCGTGACCATGTGGTGGGGCAGTTCTTGATCGTGCACTACGAGCATGGCCACGAAGGTGGCCCGGTTCGCTCGGTGCGACAACGGATCTGCGCGGTGCGACAGCACTGATCGAGCCATGCAAAAATAAGATCGCCCCTGGCTACCGCACACAAAAAACCACACTGCGCAAAAGCGGCCTGATCCGCGCTGGGCCTGATCCGCGCTGGGCCTGATCTGCGCTGGGCCTGATCTGCGCTGGGCCTGATCCGCGCTGGGCCTGATCTGCGCTGGGCCTGATCAGTCTGGGCCGATCAGTCTGGGCCGATCAGACTGGGCTGATGCCGATCAGGCTTCCTGATAGGCAGACATCGGCGGGCAGGTGCAGACCAGGTTGCGGTCGCCATAGACGTCATTGATGCGCGCTACCGACGGCCAATACTTGTGCACCTTGGTCCACGGCGCCGGGAAGGCTGCGCGTTCCCGCGTATAGGTGTGCGGCCAGTCCGTCGCAGTTACTGAGGCGGCGGTGTGCGGCGCGTTTTTGAGCGGGTTGTTCAGCTTGTCCATGGTGCCGGTTTCGATCTCGCGGATCTCCTGACGGATCGAAATCAGCGCGTCGCAGAAGCGATCCAACTCGGCCTTACCTTCCGACTCGGTCGGCTCGATCATCATCGTGCCGGCAACCGGGAAACTGATCGTGGGGGCATGAAAGCCATAGTCCATCAGCCGCTTGGCGATGTCCGATACTTCGATGCCGCTGGTCGCCTTCAGTTGGCGCACGTCGAGAATGCATTCGTGCGCGACCATGCCGTTTTGCCCGGTGTAGAGAACCGGGAAGTGGTCCTTCAGTCGCATCGCACAGTAGTTGGCATTTAGGATTGCCATCTGGGTTGCGCGGCGCAGGCCGTCTGGCCCCATCATCGCGATGTAGGCGTAACTGATCGTGAGGATCGAGGCCGAACCAAAGGGGGCTGCGCTGACCGGTCCGATTGCCTGCGAGCCGCCGGTCTTCATCAGCGGGTGGCTTGGCAAGAACGGTGCAAGGTGCTTTACGACGCAGATCGGGCCCATGCCTGGACCGCCGCCGCCGTGCGGGATGCAAAACGTCTTGTGCAGATTTAGATGGCAGACATCGGCGCCGAGATCGCCTGGTCGCAAAAGGCCGACCTGCGCGTTCATGTTTGCGCCGTCCATATACACCTGGCCACCGTGCTGGTGGATGATGCCGCAGATCTGCTTGATCGATTCTTCAAACACGCCGTGCGTCGACGGGTAGGTGATCATCAACGCGCTCAGGTTGTCCTTGTGTTCGGCCGCCTTCTTGTTGAGATCGTTGATGTCGATGTTGCCGGTCTCATCACACGCGACCACGACAACCTTCATGCCGCACATCGTCGCGCTCGCCGGATTGGTGCCGTGCGCGCTCTGCGGGATCAAGCAGATGTTGCGCTGCTCTTGTCCAAGGCTTTGGTGAAAGGCGCGGATCACCAGCAAGCCTGCGTATTCGCCCTGCGATCCGGCGTTGGGCTGCAGTGAGCACGCAGCAAAGCCCGTGATGTCACTGAGCCACAGTTCGAGGTTTTTGTGCATCTCCGCGTAGCCCTGCGCCTGATCGACTGGGGCAAACGGATGGAGTCCGCCAAAGCCAGGCCACGATACCGGAAACATCTCGGCCGTCGCATTGAGCTTCATCGTGCATGAACCGAGCGCGATCATGGAAGTCGTCAGCGACAGGTCCTTTGCCTGCAGGCGGTGGATGTAGCGCAATAGCTCGTGCTCGCTGCGATACAGATGGAACGTTGGGTGCGTGCAGAACGCGCTCAACCGCGTGAGCTTGCCAAAACCCGGTGCCGCCGCCTTGAGGTCGAGTTGATTCTTGGTGCCGCCGAACGCCGACAGGAGGTCCTCTAGATCATGCGTCTCGGTGGTCTCGTCAAGTGCGATGCCGATGCTGTCGTCATCGAAGTGACGCAGGTTGATGCCCAGCGCCAGCGCCTTTTGCATAACCTGCTTGCCGCCTTGCTTGGGCGAAACGCGCAGCGTGTCAAACACGACTTGATGGTGCACACGGTGGCCGAGTGCCAGCAGGCTTTTTGCGAGTCCCGCCGCGTTGTCGCGCACGCGCTGCGCAATCGCCTTGAGACCCTCTGGTCCGTGGTAGACCGCATACATGCTTGCCATCACGGCGAGCAGGACCTGCGCGGTGCAGATGTTGGAGGTCGCCTTTTCGCGGCGAATATGTTGCTCGCGCGTGCCGAGCGACAGGCGCATGGCGGGCTTGCCGGTCGCGTCGATCGACACGCCGACAATGCGGCCCGGCAGTTGGCGAGTGAACTCTTTCTTGGCGGCGAGAAACGCTGCGTGTGGGCCGCCATAGCCAAGCGGCACACCAAGGCGCTGCGAAGTGCCGCAGACCACATCGGCCCCGAGTTCGCCCGGCGGCTTTAGCAGCGTGATCGCGAGCAAGTCGGTGGCCACGCCGGTGAAGGCGCCCGCCGCCTTTGCCTTTTGCATCGTTGGTTCGATGTCGTCGATGCGGCCATCGGAACCAGGGTAGGCGATCAGCACGCCAAACAAGTTGCTGCCAAAGGACGCCGTGCGATGGTCGCCAACGATCACTTCGATGCCAAGCGGCTCGGCCCGTTGCTGACAGACGGCGATGACCTGCGGATGGCAGGCTGCGTCGATGAAGTAGCCGTTGCGTTGCGCATCTTCATGCAGACGGCGGCACATCGTCATCGCCTCGGCGGCGGCGGTGGCTTCGTCCAACAGCGAGCTGCCTGCTACTTGCATACCGGTGAGATCGAGCACCAGGGTCTGGAAGTTGAGCAGCGCTTCCATGCGGCCCTGCGAGATCTCAGCCTGGTAAGGCGTGTAAGCGGTATACCAACCTGGGTTCTCCAGAATGTTGCGCTGGATCACCGCCGGTGTGATCGTGTTGTAGTAACCCGTGCCAATGTAGCTGCGCAGCACCTGGTTCTTGTTTGCCAGCGCCTGCAACTCGGCCAACGCCGCGCGCTCCGATTTTGCCGCAGGTGTTTTGAGTTCGCCGCGCCAGCGAATGCTGTTCGGGATCGCTTTTTCAGTCATCTCATCGACTGACGAGCAGCCGAGCAGCTGCAACATGGCCTTGGTTTCAGCAGGGCGCGGGCCGATGTGGCGGCCTTCAAAATAATCGCTTTGTGGTGCTTTGGTCACAGCTAGGAGCGGGAAAAGGAGTTCGGTTCCGGCGTCGGTAATACGACCAAGTCTAGAGGCCTAAACTGGCGAGGCAATGGATTGGTAAGAGGCTCAGCAAGCAAGCAAACGACGCCGAATTGCAACGGGGCGGCAACTGCCGATTGCCGAACTGCGAAAGTGGCAAACCTAGGGGTGCTTGATGCGCAGCAGCGGGCGAGAAAGGCCCGTGGTGACTTTGGTGTCGAGCCCTGAAGGCCAGATGACCAGGACGGACAGAATGGGCGATGGCCCGCGGGCAAAGGCCACCGCGGCGCTGCTCTGCGACAGGTAACCGTCGCCGGCGTGGATCGTGCGCGTTTCGGTGGTGCCGTCCGCTCGCTGCACCCCGATCACCGAGCCGACACCGGTTGGGTTGCCCGGATTGCCGCTGAGGCGAACCGTCAGCATTTCTACCGTGGCTAGGTTGCGGTAACACTGCAGCGCACCATTGTTGTTGGCGATGACAAAGTCGAGGTGGCCATCGCCGTCGAGATCGCCCACGGCTGCGCCCTTCTGATCGCCAAACGCAACGATCCCCGAGGCGTCAGGCGCGATCGCAGTGAGCCCCATACCGTCGCCGCGCAAAAACAGGCCGAGGCCGCCGTCGAAGTGACCGGTCTCTGGTTCGGCGCTGAAGAAGTTGGTGCCACACACCGCGTCCTGTTTGCCATCGCCATCAAAGTCCGCCACGGCAAGGCCAAACAGCGGCGCGATCTGTGCGCGCCACGGCAGCGGCTTACTCGTGAAGTGACCGTCGCCATCACTGATCAACAGCAGCGAGTCGAGCGTGTTGGCCGATAGCTGCTGCGCCGCGGCGAGTTTGTCGCCAGCATAAATTTCGCTCACCAGCGAACTGGCGAACTGTTCGTAGGTTGGAAACTTCATCTTCAGGATCGGCATCGCCTGACTGCTGCACGAACGGCCGCGCACCGGCAGCAGGCGATCGCCTTCGTATTTGGTCTCGACCAGGTTGCGCTTGCCGCTGCCGTCGAGATCGCCGTAGACAAGGCCCAGTGGGTGGTCGGGAGTTGCCTTGTATTTCGTGTTGCGACCCTGATTGCCGATCAGGAAGTCGGTAAGGCCATCACCGTTTGCATCGAGCGCGGTGATGCTGTTGAACCAGCCAGTGAGGTTGTTGAGACCCGCGTAAAGGGTCGCGTCCTGAAAGCCCGTGCCGCTGTCGTTTTTCAAATACCGGACGGGTTGCCACTGTGCTGTGATCAGGAGATCGGGAAAGACATCGCCACTGATCGTCGAAAAGACCGCGCCGGTCACCATGCCGGCCGTGAGCAACAAGGGCGCCATGGCCTGCGTCACATCGACGAACCGCCCGCCGTCATTGCGCAGCAAGCGACTTGGTGGGGCATCGGGAAATTGAAACGGGATCGCGCGACCGCCGACGAACAAATCTAGATCGCCATCGCCGTCAAAGTCTGCGGCGCACACACAGCTGCCGCTCTCGCGCAGGTCGGGAAGGGCCTGCTCGTCCCGGATAAATTTCAGGTTGCCCAAGTTGCGATACAGCCGGTCGCGCTGCAGCACGTCGCCTGCTTTCGCCTCGACACCGCCGCTCGTTACGAACAGATCTTGATCGCCATCGCCGTCGTAATCAAACCAGAGCACGCCCATGTCTTCGCACTCAAGGTCCTCGTCCCACGGCCCGGGAACACGCTCCCAGCCGTGCGCCGTGCGATGCAGCAGTGCCCCTGCCTGTCCTGCCGCACCGCCGCAGAAAAGTTCATCCTGGTCATCGCCATCGGCATCGCCGAATGCCACGCCGGGTCCCAGTTGCGACAGTTTGTGCGGCAGCAATGGTTGCGCTAGATAGTCATCGAACTCGCGTTCGTGATGCGTGAACGCCGGTCCGTCGACCATGTTTTGAAACTGCGCAGCTTTAGCCTTTTGCGCCAATGCTGCTGCAATCGGCAGCGATAGGTCTTCGGTGATCGACAGCAGCACATCGAGCGGTTGCTGTAGATGCGTCTGCGTGCGGCCCGATGGCCAGTGCACGTCAATGCGTTCGATCTCTTTGTCGTCCGCAGCAAAACCAAAGTGCAGGCGCGGTTCTTGGCCGGAGAGGTAGCCGCGCGATGACCACAACTCGCGCATTTGACGGCCTGTCTTTGTGACGATCTCAACGCGTGCGCCGAGGCCAAATGGATTGTCGGAAAAACTGTGCAGTTCCACTTCTGCAACCTTGCCGCGTGCGCCCACATTTTCGTAGAGCACTGCATTGCTGTTGAAGTTATTGACGATCACATCGAGGTCGCCGTCGCGGTCGAGGTCAACCAGCGCTGCACCGTGGCTGACGCTCAACAGGTCTAGGCCCCAGTCTGTGCCGGTCTTTTGGAACTGCAGGTCCCCGACGTTGCGCATGGCTAGGTTTTGTTCGGGCACCGACGGGACATTCTTGATCAAAGCGATCGCATCCTGCTGCAATCCTTGTTGCCACAGTTCCCGAATCCGAGCGGCGATGTCCGGGTTCATGTCAAAGCGCGCGATCCCGTTGGTGCAAAACAGATCGAGCCGGCCATCGCAATCGAGATCGCCAAAAAGCGTGCTCCAAGTCCAATCGGTGCTCGCCAAGCCAGCTTGAAATGCCGCCTCTTGGAAGCGGCCGGTGCCGGTGTTGAGCAGCAGCGCGTTGCGCATGTATTGCGGGGGCTCGCTGTGAATCAAGAAGTGTCGCTGTTGGTCCATTTCGCCCATCAGCACCTTAGCCATCCGATGCGAAGTGGCACTCATGTCACCAATGATCAAGTCTGGACGGCCGTCGTTGTCAATGTCGCCGCTGTCGCTGCCCATGCCGTAGTAAGCGGTGTGTGGCAGCAGCTCCTTCGTCACGTTGCGGAACTTGCCGTTGCCCTCGTTGTGCCAAAGCACGTCGGCCGATTCGAGATCATTGGCGACGTAGAGATCGGGCAGCCCGTCCTGATCATAATCGAAAAACGACGCGCTGAGGCCCATGCCTTGGTCGCCCATGCCGGCACTCTTGGTAACGTCAACGAAGTGGCCGCCGTCGTTGCGCAGCAAAAGGTCGGACTGGCCCGCGGTGTAGGCATAGCCACAGGACAACAGGAAGTTGTCGCGCAGCGCCTCGGGCACTTCGGTATCGACGGTCTTTGGTGCGGTTGGTTTTGGTTGGTGACGGGCGAGCCACGGGTCTGCAAGCTGCAAAACGGTCGGCACCATCTGCGCTGCTGTGCGCAGCGTGTCGGCTGGTGGGCGGATGCTGTTCAGCACTTCGGGGGTGAGCGCCCAGCCGGCATGCAGCGCGCGGTTTTTCACCAGGTAGAGGTCGAGATCGCCGTCGCGATCTACGTCCGCAAACGCGGCCATCGTCGAGGCACCCGCGAGATCGAGCCCAAAGCGCTCGGCGCATTCCAAAAACGTGCCGTCGCCGAGGTTGCGGTATAGTTTGTTCTTCGCCTCGGTATTGCAGACATAGATGTCGAGCAAGGAGTCGCCATCGACGTCGACAAACGCGGCACCCGTGCCCCAGGCGGCGCCGCCGTCCACATTGCCGGCGGCCTGCGTCACGTCGGTGAAGTGCAATGCTGGTGACTGATGGAATAGTTTGTTTTTGCCGTCCTGCGAGACTAGGTAAATGTCGACGAGGCCATCGTTGTCGTAGTCACCGACCGCGAGCCCTGCGCCGTTGGTCAGGTAGGTGAAGCAATTTTCTGGGCGCAGTTCGTTGGTAAAGTCGAGCCCGGATTCAGCCGTAGCCACAGGGCGAAAGCGTGGCCCTTGCATGGTCTTGCCGGTCGCCAACGGTGTTGCGGTGAGTAGCTTTTTGGCACCGGCCGGCAGCAGCAGCAATAGTGCTATCGGCAGCAACAACAGCAACACGAGCAGTGGCACCAATGGCCGCCACCACGACATGGACAAGCGAGTCATCTTTGCATGCTACGTCACAACGTCGTGATGGTCACCGCTGCACACGCCGTGGTTGCAGTCTGCGGTTCATGAGGCATGGTTTGCGGATGCGCACTCTGCTTGCAGTGGCGTTCTCAGTTGCCGTTGCAAACGGCCAACAACCAGCGGATTTTTTGCTCGTGCCAAAGTCCTTTCCGGCGCGCGTTGAGACTTCTGCCGCA
>BJHM01000033.1 GCA_014192625.1 Planctomycetota bacterium | reverse complement strand
TGCGATGCGCGATGTGCGATGTGCGATGCGCGATGTGCGATGTGCGATGCGCGATGCGCGATGCGCGATGTGCGATGTGCGATGTGCGATGTGCGATGTGCGATGTGCGATGTGCGATGTGCGATGTGCGATGTGTGATGCGCGCTGCCGAGTTCGCGGGCTCAGAGATTTTGCGCGGGGAATCCAGCGTCGCGCAGCGCTGCAAGGATTTGTTCGACATGAGGGCGGCCTCTAGTCTCCATCTCGACCGTCAGTTCCGCGCTGCGTGGCGGCAAAGCTGAGAATATCCGTTGGTGGGTGATGTCGATGATGTCGGCGCCCGTTGCACCGACGAGTCGCGTGACTTTGGACAACACGCCGGGCGCATCATTGATCTCGATACGGATGCGCGCGAGCTTGCCATCGCGGCGCAGGCCTCGCAGTAGCACTGTGGACAGCATGCGGCGGTCGATGTTGCCGCCGCTGATTACGACCCCGACTTTTTTGTTGGTGAAGCGTGCAGGGTTCATCTGGATCGCCGCGAACGCCGCCGCAGCGGCACCTTCGGCCACTACCTTGAGCTGGGCGGCGAGAAACTGGACGGCCTGCTCGATGGCTGCTTCTTCCACCAGCAGGATGTCATCGACGCAGCATTGGATGATCGGCGTTGTAATCGCGCCCGGCTGCTTCACTGCGATCCCCTCGGCGATTGTGTTGGTGTGCAATGTCGGTTGCTTTAGGCCGCGCACCGCAGCGTGCATCGATGGACACAACATGGTCTGCACGCCAATCACTTGGATGTCTTTGTGGCGCTCTTTTGCCCAAGTGGACATGCCAGCGATCAGGCCGCCACCGCCAATCGGCGCTACCAGAATGTCGAGGTCGGGTTGGTCTTGCAGCATCTCCAACGCCACTGTGCCCTGGCCAGCGATGATCGACACATCATCGTAGGGATGAACAAACAGCAGGCCGTGCTCATGCACCAACTCCTGCGCCTTTTGCTGTGCTTCGCTCAGTGACTCGCCATGCAGTAGCACGGTCGCGCCGAGCGCCTCGGTCCGTTCGACTTTCGAGAATGGCGTTGCCTGCGGCATCACGATCGTGGCATTCATGAGAAGGCGCTGCGCGTGAAAGGCCACACCCTGCGCATGGTTGCCAGCGGAAGCTGCGACCACGCCGCGCGAACTCTCCGGCAGTTCGCGTAGCTGCTGCAGCTTGAGGCACGAGCCGCGGTCCTTGAACGAGCCGGTGAACTGCAGGTTCTCCAACTTGAACGACAGAGTGCAGCCATATTGCTGCGACAGGCGCGGGGATGGCACTAGTGGAGTGCGCACGACATGGCCGGCGATGGCTTCTGCGGCGCGTTCTACGTCGCGGGCAACAACACTCATGGACTGCGTAGCGTAGCTAGCGAAGGGCGCGTGGTCAGCGGCTACTCTGGCATCATTCTGTGCTTTGGCCGCTTGGCTAGACTGCGGAGCGGCGATTGCGTCGCGTGGGTTACTGCCGGGCAATGCGATGCCACGCCAAAGCGACTGGGGCGAAAGCGTGCTGCGCAGCCTCGCTCGAGGGCAAGGGGTGGAGGCTCAGCGATCCGCGGCGCAAAGCGCACCCATCTCGCAGGGTAAACTTTTCTCACAGGGCAAACTTTTAGCGCCGCCCTTAAATCGGGCGGTTCGAGCAACGCAACGCCCATTCCCTTCGGTGAAGACGAATGCGCCAAATGGGATTGTTGCCTCGGCACGGTCAGCACGCACGGCACGTGTCATTGGCCAGCATCGGCGCTAGCTCGCCTTGCTTGCGTTGGCAGGCGATTTGCTCGCGTCATTCTTGGCAAACTAAACGATGGAACTTTGCGCCATTGTTCCTCAGGATGCGGCGATGCCGTCGTGGTTTTGGTGGGGCCTGCTCGCGATCAACGTCGCCACGTTCGTAGTCTTCGGCATCGACAAGCTGTGCGCGCGCTTTGCTCGGCAGCGAGTTCGCGAGAGCACGCTGCTCTGGTGGACTCTTCTCGGTGGTTTTGTCGGCGCTTTTTGTGCGATCGGATTGTTCCGGCACAAGTCGTCGAAGCAGCGTTTTCTTTGGCGCGCGATGTTCTGCACGTTGCTGAGCCCGCTCTGGCTCTTGCTCTGGTTCGTCCACCCATGAACGGGCTGCTTGCCACTCACTTTTGCGGTGTGAAGGATGTATTTGGGTAGCTAATGCCGCATTCGTTGAAGCGCGGATTTTTAGGCCAACTTGTGGGCTCTTGCGTAGTGATGATGGCTGAGATGCTCTGTGAAATTGCCGCAGCAGACCAATTCCTGCTGCGGCCGCGAATGGGGCTCATGCCATTTAAAGTCAAGTTTGCCGCGACTTGCGTTCATAGTGCAAAAGGCATACGTAGGAGCGAGTCGAAGGGCCTCATGAAATTCTTTTACGCCTTCTCTCTCGTCTTCTTCTGCGCGTCGCTTTCGGCTCAGTATGCCGAGCGGCCAGGAATGCTTGGCTCCAATACCCAAGCATGTGATGCCTCGGGCCGGTCGATCAAGGATCGCCGTGTCCGTGCAATCCATGCGACGGATTCGAGCCAGCTTGGTGGCACGGCGTATTTGTTCCAACAAGACCCATATCTCGCGTTTCAGATGGGCCGTGACATGAACTTCCGTGAGTTCCGTGAACGGGATGGCGTGTTCGATGCGCGCATCGGCAACTTTGCGGGACTCCTTGCAGATGGCGTGACATCGAAGATGACGGCCAACAATCACTTGTCATGTTCGAGTTGCCACAACGTGCCCGAAGGGAATCCTGGCGGCGGCACCAATTTTTCCAAAGACAGCGGCATGGGCCGTCAAGCGCCACATTACTACGGCGCTGGCATTGTCGAAATGCTCGCGATCCAAGTGCGCGCGCAGATGCTGCGTCAGCTTGATCGTGACAACAACGGGTGGGTGAGTGTGAGCGAGGCGCAGAACGGCGGTCCGAGGGTGTTGGTGCTGCCAAAGCCTGATGTCGCCGCGCTCGACTATGGTGACCCAAGGCTCACCAACGGCGTGACCGGCAAGCCCCAGCTAAACAACATTTTCCGTGTCTGGTATTGCGATGCGCAGGGTCGCTTTGTTCCTGGAGCCACAGAAGTGAACGGCATCACGACTGTTGGCTACAACTTCGAGATGATGGTTTGGGGCTGGGGTCAGGGGAAGGCTCGCTCTGCGCTAAACCCAACCAACCGCGCCTTCCTTTGGGATCCATACAAGACGCACGGCGGTCTTGAGTCCTACGACCCAACGACCACCAACGATCCGGATGGCAATGGTGTCTCGGTGCCGTCCCTTGCCGGCGCGATCCAATTTCCGGCGACGCATAAACCCAATGATCGAGGTGCCAATCGAGACCCGCTTGGCTTTAGTCGCGACGATCCGGACGGCGATGGCTACCTGAACGAGATCAGCGAAGGTGACCTCGATGTTGCCGAGTGGTACATGCTCAATGCGCCGCGCCCTGCCTTTGCTGGCAGTGATCGGGAGTTTAGCGACGGGATAGCTTTGCTGACGCGGCTCGGCTGCACCTCTTGTCACACGTCTGAGTGGGAGATTGCCGCGGCCAACAACAATCCATTGCGTGGCATCGTTACTCCTGGCGATCGCCGCTTCTTCGACCTGAAAGTGAATTGGAATCGTTCTGCCAAAAACTTCGAGGGTCGCATAGTTCCGCTCCATGATCGTCAAGGCGACAGCTACGTCCGCCGGTTCGGTTCCTTTGTTGTGCCAGGATTCCTCTCGGACCTGCGTCAACACGACATGGGCGAGCGTTGTGAGGAGGTGGACTTTGCAGGTAATAAGAACCGTATCTGGCGCACGCCAATGCTGTGGGGCACAGGCTCAGGCATGCCGTGGATGCACGATGGCCAGAGCCTCTCGCTCGAAGCTGCGATCCTGCGTCACGATGGCGAAGGCCGTGATAGTCGTCTCCAATACGAGCAAACCTCCGAGACTCACCAGCGACAGCTGGTGGCCTTCCTCGATAAACTGCGCCTCTACGACATCGAATCGCTGCCGACCGACATCGATGGCGACGGGCTGATAGGCCAGAGCTACATGGTCGCTGGTGTCGATACTGGTGTCGAGCGCTGCAACGCGGAGTGGTTGTTCAAGGTGCCGGTGCAGATCCAAGGCATCACTCGCAGCTCATCGGGCGAACTGGTCAGGTCCTTCGCGGCAACCAACCTGTCTGCTGCATACGGCTTCGACCTCGATCTGCGGCGCGATACGGACAACGATGGTTGGGCCGACGTGTGGGACTATGCGCCAGCTGTGCGCGGGTATCGCAACGGCTCACAGTGAGTCTGCGCAACAAAGCGAACGTCACAACTTCAGTTCGATCTTGTGGCGTTCGCGTGCTGCGAACAGCAAGTTTTCTTGCGCCAGCTTCTTTTTGAGCAAGCGTACCACCGGATACGCGCCCGGAGTGAAGAGCATAAACTTCTGCTGCACTTGCTCGATGCGCATGACGAGGTGCCAGCCGTACTGGGTTTCGATGACGCTGCTAACCTGGCCGTCGCGCATCCGCCAAGCCTCGCGGCAAATGGCCGCCGGTAGTCGGTAATCAAAGCGCTCGACATTGTGCAGCACGCCGCCTTCGGGTGCAGACCGAGATTCCTCGGAGAACAATCGGGCCATTTCTTCGAAGTTGCTGCCATCCTTGGCGAGGCGGGTCTCGATCTCGGTCAGGCGGGCGAGTGCCCGGCCGATACCTTCATCATTGAGCAGGATGCCAGTGCCCGCATCGCGCTGCTTTACGAGGATCTGCGAGATGTGGACTGCGCCGCCAAAAATGCGTGGATCAGATTGGAAGAATTGATTGAGCTGCGGCTCCGTCCAAGCGCGTTCAGGCTCCAAGAAGTCGAGCCAGCCCTGCAGTTCGCATGACAGCCCGAGGCGCAGTTGGTAATCGACCAGCAGGAAATTGACCCGCGACGTTGAGAGCTCGGTCGGCAGATTGCGCGCCTTCAGGTCGTCGACGTAGTGGCCGAGGAACTCCTCGAAACCGCCCTTCAATGCTGCTGAGATGGCAGCGTCGGCAGCGTTTTGCTCGAAGCCGCGCATCTTGGCTTCTGCCTGCAAAGCCGTGATGTCGGCAAGCTGCCGGACCCACGGCGCGATTAGATCTGACGTCAGAATGCGCGCACCTTCAGGGGTCCCTTTGTCCTCGGGGCCGGACAGAAACAGGCAGAAGCCCGGCTGGTGCCGTTGTTCGATATGGCGGCAGAGGTCTTCGAGCGTGATCGGCAAACCGTCGGCGAGTGCTACCGTGCGGTTCCGATCGCGCGGATAAGCCAACTGAATGAAGTGGCTGCTGGCTGGTTGCTGAACGGCAGCAGGCGGAGCCGGTGGTGCTTTCTTGTCAGTCGGATCCTGAGCGCTGAGTGTGAGCATCAGTGCAAAGATCGAAGCGAAGGTGCGAGAAATCATCGGTTGGTAGGGCACGCGCACAGGCTATAGGATCGGCGAACGGCTGTGTAACGAATGAACAGAACTGCTAGTCATGGACTGCCCGACGCGATCCGCGAGCGATTTCGCCGCGAGTTTGGTGGAAATGCGTCGCGGTGCTTTTTTGCCCCAGGCCGGATCAATTTGGTTGGTGCGCACCTTGACTACAACGGCGGCGATGTGCTGCCGATGGCCGTTGACCGCGGGCTCTACGTGGCGGTGCGACTTCGCAACGACGGCCGCATCCGGTTGCGCAGCCTCGCGGTCGACCGTCAAATCGACATTGACGGGACAGATGTGGGCCAGCGCGCCAATCACGAGTGGGGCTGGGGTAACTACCCGATCGGGGTTTGGCAGGGCATGCGCACGCGTATCGGTCGTGAGGATGGCTTTGAGATGGTGGTGGGCGCTGATTTGCCAATGGCCTCCGGATTATCTTCGTCGGCGGCGATCGAGGTGGCTACGGCGATCGCGCTCGATGCGCTCTACGGCACAAAACTCGAACGGCAGCAGATCGCGCTCTTGGCGCATCGCGCTGAGAACGGTTTCGTTGGACTTCGTTGCGGCATCATGGATCAGTTTGCGTCGGCACTTGCCAAACCTGGCCATGTGCTGTGGCTGCACTGCGCCGGACCGCGCTTTGAGCACGTGCCGTTTGACCCATCCGCCTGCGAAGTGCTCGTGATGGATACAAAGAAGCCGCGCCACTTGTCGCGCACCGGCTTCAACGATCGCGTCGCCCAGTGCGCCACCGCGCATGAGACGCTGCGCGCACATGTCCGCGACCTGCCGCATCTCGCCGACTACAACCTTGCCGATCTCAAAGCTGCCCATGGGGCGATGGACGAAGTGCTCATGCGTCGTGCGCGCCACGTTGTGACCGAGATGGGGCGCATCGCTACAGGTGTCGCTGCCCTACGCGTTGGCGACTACCAGACACTCGGTCGCCAACTCGATGCGAGCCATCGTTCGACCTCGGTCGATTATGAAGTCAGCTGCGACGAGCTGGACGTCATCACTGATGCTGCGCGGGCCTGTGACGGCGTCTTTGGCGCACGTCTCACGGGTGCTGGTTTTGGTGGCTGCGCGATCGCACTCTGTCGACCGCTTTTTGCTACAGCGGTAGCCGAGCAGGTCGGCAAGGTCTTCCGCGAACGCTTCCGCGTCGAGGCAGGATTTGATGTGCTGCGCGTCGGTGGCGGTGCGGGCGAGATTTGACAGGATCGGTGCGAAGCTGGTTCGTTAGCCTGCGACCTTTACCGCCAGCTTCGCTGGTGCAGGGCAGGTTCGGCTGGAAAAATGCAGGCGCGGAACTGTCGCTGCGCCCGCCTTGCTTCATGGTTGCCGCAGCGGCCGAACGATCAGGTCCTTCAGCGCGAAGTTGGAGCCTTCGCCAACGCGCGTGACGAATAGGTCGTTGTGGTGGCGGATCAGGCCGAACTCGTCGAAGCACGAGACGCCGCCGCAGGCCTCCATCGCGAGCTGCACGAGGTCGCTTGCGGTGCGGCTGCAGTCAACCTTGACCTTGGCGGCCTGCTCGCGTGACAGCGTGCCAGCCTCAAAGCGTTTGCAGCAGTGCATGAGCCACGTGAGGCCGCGCTCGAGCGCGATGTCCATGTCCACGATCACGTCTTGCACGCGCTGGAAGCGGCCGATGGGCTTGTTGTCGAATTGGACGCGTTCTTCGGCGTAGATGCGCGTCTTGTCGAGTGCGAATGCGAGCGACGCGAGCGCCAGTGAGGCGATGAACAGGCGGCCGCCGTTGAGCGTGGTGACCATCACCTTGAAGCCGTCGTTCTCGGCACCGAGGATCGCGTCGGCGGGCACCTCGACGTTTTCAAACACGATCGAGCCGGTGGAGGACTGTTCCCAAACCTTCTTGCCCTTCATCTCCTGGTAGAACACGCCGGGTGCGTTCATCGGGACGATGAAGCATGTCGAGCGCTTGCCGTTCGGGCCGGTTGGATTGGTCAGTGCGTGCACAACTACGTGGCTCGCCCAGCGCGCATTGGTGGACCAGCACTTCTCACCGTTGATCACCCAGTTGCCGCCTCGCTTGATCGCGGTGACTTCTGGATTGGCGGCGTCGCTGCCGCGGCCGGGCTCAGATAGGCCAAAGACGAACATGCGCTTGCCGGCTGCGAGGTCGGGCAGGTGGGCTTTTTTCTGTGCATCGGTGCCGCAAAGCTGCAGGGGTTTTGCGCCGAGCGAGATCGCAGCGCCAGGCGTGATCGCTACCGACTGGCTGTGGTAGCCGAGAGCTAGGCCCAGCAGGCACAGGTCGGTGTGGTCGCCGCCCTGGCCGCCGTATTCGGTGGTGATTGGCAGGCCGAACAGGCCAAGCTCGCTCATTTTGGCGAGGCAGTCATCAGGCACGAGCAGGTGCTTGCGTTCCCAGTCGAGGAGGTGCGGTGCAACCTCGGCGTCGCTGAACTCGCGCACCGCTTCGTAGAATGCGAACTTTTCCTCAGCGACGAGGTCTTGCAGATATGTGTCTATGCGGCGTGCCATGGGTGCAACACCGTAGCCTCGCAGCTAGAGCGGGGCCAATGCTGCGCCACAGGCATCTTGCAGGATTGGCCGCTTTGCTTACTTGATTTCGACTGTGGAGCCAGAAATCCGCACGGGCATCTGGGGTGGCGCTTGTTGCGTAGCGGCCAATGCACCGAGGAATAGGCGAGCTGCTTCGCTCTGCGGATCGATTTCGAGCACCCGGCGGAAAGCCCGCTCGGCGGCAGCGGGCTGCAGCGTCAACTTCAGATTGTAGCCGAGCACCAACTGCGCCATCGCGTCGTAGGGCTTCTCGTTGCAGTAGTTCTGCAGTGTTTGCATCTGTGCTTCGAAGCGAGTGACGTCGCCGTAGAGCAGCCGTTTGTCGGTGTCGACATTGGCCATTGACGGATCGAGGCGCACCGCTTCGCCGATCAGGAAGGCCGCGAAGTGGTAGTCGCCAAGCGCGAACGATGCATCCGCGAGTGCGAAGTGGATGGTCGGATCGACTGGCAGTGAGGTGCGCGCGCGGCCATACGCGTCGGCGGCATCGGCGAACCGATTCTCGTGGAAGTAGAAGTCGCCGAGGCCGGCATATTTTTTCGCCAGCTCTTCCGATGTCAGCTCGCGCGGGGCAACGCGAGCACGCTGCGGGATTTCTTCTTGGCCAACTTCAGCAACGGGTTGTTGTGCTGCGTTGTCGAGCATGACGACGGAGCTACCAGGCTGCTCGTAATAGGTGCCGTCTGGCTGCGCGTAGGTGTAGGTCGGCACATAGCAGTAGCTCGGCCAAACGTAGCTTGTGCGTGGATACCAAGGCGCGTAGGAGCACGGCGAATAGCAGTTGCCCCAATAGCCGTTCCCATAGCAGTTCCCATAGCCGTAACCGTTGTTGTAGCCATACGCCCAGCCACTACCGTAGTAGGCGCCTTGGCAGTAGTAGGGATACCAAGACGAAAGGCCCCACGAGAACGAGCCGCAGCCAAAGCCGATGCCAAATGTCAGACCGGAGTTCCAGCAGTTCGTCGAGTTCCAGCTGCGGCAAGGATCCCAAGACGAGTAGCAGCCCGATTGGAAAACTTGCGAGGAGCGTGGCCGTGTGCCGTAGTTAGGCAGGCCAGAGCCATAGGTTGCTCCAGCGGGGCGCGAGCCGATGCCCGGGCGCGAGCCGACCAGATGCTCAGTTGCGATTGGCGCCATTGGCCGCGGTTTTGATCGCACGTCACTGGCATTGGTGCTCGGGCGAGGACGCTCGTTGGCTTCGCGGGTTGGTTGATAGCGGTCAGCCAGGATCGGCTTTTTCGTAGTTGGCGGATTATTTGGCTGGGGCCGAATAGTCGGTGCGTTTGGCAATGGCTGCGGACGAGCGATGCCCGTTGGCAGCGGCTTTGGTTGGTAGCGGTCGGCGAGCGAACTTGAGGTCACTGGGCGCGGTGCAGCAATGCCACGTGGGGACGGTGTCGCCAGTGGCTCGCTCGGATTGCGATCCTTCACATCGCGCGGCCAGAGCTTGCCCGGATCGCGGGTTGGCGAATTGGGGTTGCTGCGCACACTGCCGCCGCCGCCACCAATACCGCCACTGCTCGCATCGAGGGGCTGGCTAGGGGTAAAGCGAGGCCCCTTTGGGTCTGCAGAGCTGCCGCCAATCGTTGTTGGTCGCGAAAAAGTCGTGTCCGAAGGCCGCGCAATCGAGCCGCCTACTGCGCGGGGGAAGTTATCGGTTCGAACGGGGCTGGGATTGGTGGGGCGCGGTGAAACGCCAGAAACATTGCCGCCGCCGTTGGTCGTTGAGCTTGGCGTGTATTGGGGTTTTGCAGTGGGCGCCATTGGCCGCGGTGCGATTGGTGCGGGAGGCCGTGTGAAAGTGGGTGCAGGTGCTGCTTGCGCTGGCCGTGTGAAAGTGGGTGCAGGTGCTGCTTGCGCTGGCCGTGTGAAAGTGGGTGCAGGTGCTGCTTGCGCTGGCCGTGTGAAAGTGGGTGCGGGTGCTGCTTGCGCTGGCCGTGTGAAAGTGGGTGCGGGTGCTGCTTGCGCTGGCCGTGTGAAAGTGGGTGCGGGTGCTGCTTGCGCTGGCCGTGGTGCCGGCGCCGATGGCATTGGCCTTGGTGCGCTTGGTGCCGCCTGGCTTGGCCGCGGTGCAGGCCGTGCGTCAGAACCTTGCCGTTGGCCAATCGCAGGCAAGGCAAGTAGCAACATGGCGACTGCGAACAGCAAGGAATCGGAGCAAAACTGTTTCATGAGAATGATCCTCGGAGCGACAGAGGAAGCACCGCTTGCAAGAAGGATACCCGCTGCGCGCAAATTACCTTGGATCTGATCGGGGACGATGTTTTAAGCATTGGCGGATCGGTCGCTGCCAGCTCTGCCGCGCGTTGTCTCACGTGCAGGACATCGGTGGCTCATTGGCGCGGCGGCAGTTTCGGTGGGGCGTGATGGCGTGGGCCCCTTTTTCGAACGCGAGCTAGGCATCAGCGGTGCTCCCCCGGCGAGCTCCAGGTGCACTGGTTTGCCGATTTGTTCCGAGTGCTCCCGGTGCCCGTGTGCGCGTGGTGCTCGCCGGGCAAGGTCGATGGGTAACAATGGGCGCATCGCAGGTGACTTCACGCACGCAAGCAAATCTGCACCAGTCATGGGTTCGGCGTTGTGGCCCCATGCGGGGTTTGCCTGTTGGCTAGCCTTGGCAGCATCGCCTCGTGCGGCAGAACGGCTCGCCAGGCATTGCCTGGCAGCCAAAGTCGTTTTACGACGCGGGCGGTTGTCCATCAGCGTGGCGTTCACGTGATTTTTGCAGTGCAGGAGAAAACCTGCGGTCCGTTGCGTGGTCAGAGTCTCACCAAATGAGTTCGTGTGCGCCGGTTCGCGCCGCCGCGGTGGCGAATGGGCGTGCCCTTTTGCCCGGAATTGCAACTCGTACACGACGACTTGCGCATCAACTGCGGCCGGTTGTCGACAAGCCACCACAATCATGCCGCATAGCTGCTGCCGCAACGGGGTGGCGTGCCTAGGATACTGCGCTAACCGCCATGCGACGCATACCCCTTGTCGTGCCGTTCTCGCTCCTAGGTGCTGCAGCTTTTGCCCAGAACCTGAAGGAGTTCCCCGAGGGCATGGACTTCGGTCCGTGCATCATGAGCACCTTTGATGGCCGTGGCCAAAGCGGCTTTACGTTGAAGGGGCTGGTGATCCGGCTCGGTGAGCAGGGTGCGATTGCGTTCGACACGGAACTGTTCCGATTGTCGGCCGCGTGGACCGACGGATTTCTGCAACTGCGAGGCACGGCCTACGACGGGGCGCATGGGCCGATGCCTGCACTGCGCGGCCACAAATTATGCGAAACCAAAGTCGGCCCAGGGATCGCCAAGGACGGCAGCTTTGACGATCCGCGCAGCATTCCGTCGGGGCCGTTGCAGAAGGACTGGGGGATCTACCACGGCTACACGATGCATGGCGACCGCGTGGTCATCGGCTACAGCATCGGCGGGATGGAGGTGCGTGAAGCGCACGCGATCGAGACTGCCGGTGGCGAGCAGTTCCTGGCGCGCGAGTTTGAGTTTTTACCGTCCAGCGAGGAGCGCTGGCTCGTGATCGCAGACGCGGCCGCCTCGGCCAAGGCGGCCGACTCGGTGCTGACAAAAGCGCAGCGCGCAAAGGCGGTCGCATTTGCCGAATTGCAGTGGGTGCCGGCGCAGCAAGGGCTGGTCGAAATGTCGTCGAGCACCAAGGGCTGGGACCGGCTCTCGATGGGCGGCCCAAGCAGCAACGATTACCTTGATAAAAAGAACGGCACCGGCGCAACGGTTAGTTTTGTGCCGGGCTTTGCGCGCGCGCACGGCAGCAAGGTGCTTGGCAAGGATGAACAGTACAGCGATGCGACATTGGCGTTGGCCGCGCTGCACGATGGCGGGAAAGCGGCATCGGCGCACGATGACCAGCACTCGGTCTGGTTCGACGAGCAGGATGGCAATGACGACGGCCGCTTCCTAGTGGACTTGAAGAAGTCCGTCGAGGTGTCGCGCATCAGTTCGTTCACGTGGGGCGAGGGCGATCGCGCAGTGCAGCGCTACGACCTGTTTGGCAGCGATAGCGAGATCATGCCAGCGGCGAATGCCGTGGATCCGATCAAGGTTGGCTGGCAGTTGGTAGCAAAGGTCGACACCGGCAAGCTCGGTCAGGGTGACAAGCAGGCGGCGAGCGTGGCAAAGGATGGCGGCCTTGGCCGCTTCCGCCACCTGCTGTTCGTCGTCAGCAATGGCGCCGCTGCGTTCAGCGAGATCGACGTTTTCGCGGACAAGTATCGCTCGGCAGTCGACTCTAGTGAGCGATCGGCGATGCATCTGGCAGTGGCAGTGAAGGGCGACGAAAAGTGTGCCGAATTGAAGACCGAAGGAAACCGCATCACGATGCGCGTGCCGCCGCACAAGGGCATGTTGCGCTGCAAGGTGCTGGTCGGTAGCGGCGATAGCAAGCAGCTGGCGGCGATGGCAAACCTGCTGGAGCAGAGCAGTGGTGGCGAGGACTTGGCTGAGTTGCAGAAGCCCGCAGCCGGCCGTTGGGGTGCGCCAATCACGACGAAGGGAACGCGCGGGGCCGACGACAATGCGTTCGCCGTCGATGTTGTGACGATCCCGTTCGCCAATCGGTATGGCTCGCGAATGCGCGTCTGTGGCTTCGACTTTTTTGCCGATGGCCGCGCCGCGATCACCACTTGGAACGGCGATGTCTGGGTCGTGAGCGGGTTTGACGACAGCTTTGCCAACTTCGCTTGGCAGCGATTTGCCACCGGCCTGTTCGATCCGCTCGGCCTCAAGATTGTCGATGACTTGATCTACGTGCACGGCCGCGACGGCATCACGCGGTTGCACGATGACAATGGCGACGGCGAGGCCGATCGCTACGAGTGCTTCAACCACGACATCTACATCACGAACGCGTTTCACGAGTTTGCGTTTGATCTGCAAACTGACGCGGCGGGCAACTTCTACTTCAGCAAGGCGGGTCCAGTAAATCCGGGCGGCCGCGGCTTCATGAAGATCGTGCCGCACCACGGCGCCATCCTGAAGCTGAGCAAGGACGGGCAACATCTGGAGACGATTGCTTCGGGCTTGCGCGCACCCAATGGCATTGGCGTGTCGCCCGACGGTTCGATCATCACGAGTGGCGACAACGAGGGCACCTTCATGCCGCGTTGCCGCATCAACTGGATCACGAAGCCTGGCTACTACGCAGGCGTGAAAGACACGGCGCACAAAACGCCGGTGCCGGAGCAGCCGGACTTGCCGCTGTGCTGGCTGCCGATGGAAGTCGACAACAGCAGCGGCAGCCAGCAGTGGGTCACCAGCAACAAGTGGGGCCCGCTGCAAAATCGCCTGCTGCATCTCAGCTATGGCACCAGTAGTATCTATCTGGTCCTCAATGACGGCGGCAAGGATCAAGTGCAGGGCGGTGTCGTGCGACTCCCTGTGACCTTGGAATCGAGTGCGATGCGCGCGCGCTTTCATCCGCAGGACGGCCAGTTGTATGTTGCCGGCTTCCAAGGTTGGCAGACCAACGCCGCAAAGGACGGCGGCTTTGAGCGCATTCGCTACACGGGCAAACCGATTCAGGAGCCGGTTGCGTTGCGCACTTGTGACACTGGTGTTTACCTCACGTTTCTTGTGCCGCTCGATGCCGTGTCAGCGGAAGACGCGTCGAGCTACAGCGTCGAGCTATGGAACTACCTTTATTCCGGCAACTATGGCTCGCCGGAACTGTCGATCCTGCATCCCGAGCGCAAGGTCGAGCAAGGCAAGCCAAACCGGGATGAACTGAAGGTCGTTAGCGCCAAGCTGTCGCCGGATGGCATGACCGTGTTCCTCAAAGTCGCTGGGATGCAGCCGTGCAACCAGATGAAGGTAACTTGGAACCTCGACGGCAAGGGCTCTGCTGCGATGCGCGGAGAATTGCACAACTCGATTCACGCGCTGGACGCAGATCCAGGTTTCCCAACGCGATGAGTGGCGGAATTAGATCGATGAGTCATCTGGTTGCAGCACTGTTGGGAGTTGCGTTTGTCCTTGCGCAGGATCCGCCCGCAAAGCCAGCCGGTGTGACTCCAGCGATCGTGCAAGGCTCGCAGCCTGCCCGCGTGCAGGGGCTGTCGCTCGTCGTGGAGCCGCTCGATTTGGCGGAGCGGGCAAAGCAGGGCGTGCACGCGGTGCGCGCTCACTTGCTGTCGCTCGCGGTTGAGCGCGGAGAATCGCCGTCGCCGATGCTGTCCATGGGCATGTTCACTGCGACGTTTCGCACCGTGCTGCCGTTGCCGGTGCGCGATCGCTATCGCTTCCAGATCCATGGCAAGGGCAGCGTCAAGCTCACGATCAACGGCGAGAGTGTGCTGTCTGGATCATTGCGTCCCGGTAAACCGCTGGAGACCGCAGAGCCAGTCAGGCTGAAGAAGGGCGACAATGAGCTCGTCTGCACGATTGAAAGCAACCTGCAGGGTGAGGCGCAACTGCGCGTGTTCTGGTCGGGCACGATGTTCTCGTGGGAGCCGATTGCGCCTACTGCAATGGAGTGGGCTCTGGATGACGACGCGATAGCAAAGGGCGAGCGATTGCGCCTGGGGCATCAATTGTTCGTCGAGCGCAAGTGTGCGCAGTGTCACCAGACCGATCGGCCGCTGGCTGAGTCCGCATTTGGCGAGCTGGCTGCAAAGGGCCCCGATCTGCGCAATGCCGGTGCGCGGCTAACGCAGGCGTGGTTGGCCGAGTGGCTGAAGAATCCCCGCGCGGTGCGGCCCGAGGCAACGATGCCGCGAATGTCGTTTGAGTCGGCGAGTGATCCAGCGGACCTTGCGGCGTTCCTCGCAAAACTTGGCGCGCCGCTGCCGGGCGAGGCCTTCTCGCCGGATGCCGCAGGGCATGGAGCCGCGCGTTTTCGCGAGCTCGGTTGTATTGCCTGTCACGTTCCACCCGAACAGGCCAGAGACGAGATCGCAGGCGGCCATCGTATCGCGCTTGGGTTCGTCGCTGCAAAGTGGCAGCCGAACGCGCTCGTGCAGTATCTGCTCGACCCGCAACGCGATTTCCCGGATGTGCGGATGCCGCACTTTCAGCTTGAGGCGGACGATGCGAACGGGTTGGCGGCTTACCTGACAAAAAATTATCAGCCAGCCAACGCGCTGCCGGGTGACGCAGAGCGCGGTCGCAAGCTCGCGGTTCAGTGGTCGTGCGCGCGTTGCCACACACTAGACCTGCCGGAATCAGGGGAACGCTTTCAGGCTTTGCAGGGGCTAAACGTCGACCGCGGCTGCCTTGCCCAGACACTGCCTAAGAAGGCCCCCGACTTCGACTTCTCTGAGCAGCAGCGCACTGCGTTGCGCGGGTTTTTGCCGTCTGCAGAGGCGGCATGTTCGCAGCGTGCACCGATCGACTATGCGGCGCGCATGGTGCAGGCCCTGCGTTGCACAAGCTGTCATGGGCGCAACGGCGAGCCGTCGGTGTGGTCGCGGTTGGCTTCTGCAGCGAGTGAGGAGGAGCCGCTGCCGTACGAGCAAGATCCAAATGCGCAAGGCTTGCCGGTGCTTACTTGGGTCGGCAGCAAGCTGCAGCCGTCGTGGATGGAGCGATTTGTTTCCGGCCGTGAAAAGTCGCCGCGTCCGTGGCTAAATGCGCGCATGCCGTCGTTTGGCAGGCGTGGTGAGAATGTGGTGCAGGGACTCGTGCGAGAACATGGCTATCCGTCGCAAGATGAACCCGAGCAGAATCCCGACAACCAGTTGGCGACGCACGGTCAGCGGCTGGTCAAAATGGGCGAAGGACTTGGTTGCGTGCAGTGTCACGGGATCGGTGCGCAGAAAGCGATCCAGGTGTTTGAGCGCGCCGGGATCAACTTCGCGGTCGCCAGCAAGCGATTGCGTAAGGATTATTTCTTGCGCTGGATGATGGATCCGCCGCGTCTTGACCCGGATGCCAAGATGCCCAAATACGCGGGCGCCAATGGGAAGACCGCGATCAGTGAGGTGCTCGATGGCGATGCCAGGAAGCAGTTCGAGGCGATCTGGCATTACTTTCGTAGCCAGAACTGACCTCGGCACCAGCGTCCGCCGCTAGCTCAGCCGTTGGTGGGCAAGAAGCGGTGGATCTCACTCCACACGTGGCGCTTTAGTCCCGGCTGCGTCGATGCAACGACGAATCGCAGCAGCACGAGCTTGCCGCTGATTGAGCCATCGACCTTGATCTCGAATGCGCCGTGGAAACCCGATGCGACCCGCGCATAAGCGGGCAAGAGGATGCCGATCTGGGATTGGTCGGTCGGCAGTTGCATGTGCCGCATGACGAATGGTCGCGAGTCCGCGCCATCTTCCTTGCCCTGCACCACGCGGTCGGCAGTCACTGGTTGCAGTGAGGAGCCAGCAATCTCAAACAGCGCGCTTGAGCGCTGGCCGTAGGGGTCCCACGCGAGCTGGATGTCGTTCTCGGCGAGTTGCCGCAAGGCATCGGCGCGCACAACTTCGTTTTTGATTCCGATGATGTCAAAATAGTTTACTAGCGGCTGACTCTGCCAGCGCACGAGGTCCAGATGGTGGTCGTCGTCGACCGGCGCGTAGATCACGAACTGAATGCTCTGCACGAGCCTTGTTGTGCCCCCTTCAAGCTGGAGTTGCACACGCGGTCCGCGCAGTGCGAGGAACAGGATGTTGCCGGTCTCGACGCTGCCCTCTGCATCAGGCCGGAAGAACCCGTTCTGCGTAACGCTGGGCAGTCGTCGGCCACTGCGCAAAAGAGCTTCGCCGATGGCCATCGAGCGCAGGTAATCGAGGTCGTCGCTGTTGCCGCCAAAGATCCGGGCTGCAAGATTCACATCAGTCTGGATGCGGCGCGCAACATGGTCGGCAACATCACCAACGCGGAAGTGAGCCTTTTGTTCCATGCGCACGCTCGACATGGTGGTGAGTGACTCGGTCATCACAATCATCAACATCGAGATGACGACGGCGAGGATCATGACCTCGATGATCGACATGCCAGATTCGCTATTGCAGCCTGATTTCGCGTTCATGGATTCCTCCGTGATGCGAGGGCGGCGTGATTGATGGTGATTTTTAGACGCTGTGAGCTGCTGTGGCACTGGCCGTTGGCGCGCCATGCTTCGAGTATGAACACATACACTCCGTCACTGAGTGATGTGGCGGGCGACAGTGTGAAGGACTCGGTGCCAGTGCTCGTGTCACGCAGGCAGTCGTCAACTTCCGGCCAGGTGCCGATCGTTGTCGAGCGACCTGTGAGTGCTGAGGTAAAGCTCGCGCAATCGTCATTGGACCACAGGATTCGATAGACGAGTTCGCTCTCCGACTCGTTGAAGCCCTCAGGATAGGCGCTCGTGTAGGGCTGATCGTCAAAACGGCGCCAATCGGTTTTCCAACGCAGCGTGAATCCATCCGGTGACACCGATACTCCGGCCTGTGGTTCCAAAATCTCAATGCGCGGCAACTGCAGAATGCGGCCGGTGAGGCCTTGTAAACCTGCCTGATGCATCGCCCTTATGCCGCAGAGCAGAGTCTGCTCGGCAGCGATCCGCAGCGGCGTGGTTCCGCCAGTTGCGAGCAGTGGCACGAAATACGCGCGCTTCGCCGGAGTCTCGGCGCAGTCAAGTATCGCACCAGCAATCAGCCCATCGCGCACCCACAGCGGTGTCAGCATGGTGACCTGCGAACGTGGGTAGTTGCTGGTGAAGTCGAATGCCTTGACCGCAGTTGGAAGCGCGTGGTCTAGCAACAGCTTGTTGTGCACCGCGAGGCTGGAAGGCGGCGCGAGGTTCGTTGCATTATTGATCTCGTTTTGCGCGACAGTCGGCTGTGCGGTATAGGCCGCGACGTCCGGCGTAGCGAACGTGGCCGACCGCGTGCCGCAGCAGAGCAACATCGCGGCGCCTGCATCGCCGACTTGAGCGCCTTGTGGTGAGTTGAAGTCCGTGCCGGCGGGCAAGTTCGTCAAGTGTGCTTTTTGTGTGAGCTGCCATTGCAGCCCATTGCCATTGCCAGGCAGCACAAGGTTGCCTTGTGCAAACCAGGTTGCGTATTGCTCATCGGGGAACAGTTCTCCGAGCCATGGCTTTTGCCACCACGTTGGTGTCGCGCCTAGTGTGAGTGTGCGCGCGCCGGTTTCTGTCGCTGCGTGGAGCGTGTCGACTTGGCTGGTTACGCCGCCAGTGAATGCGCTGTGCAGCTGGGTTGGTGTGCCGAGTGAGCTGATGATTTCGCCGCCGAGCAGGATCGTGTCGGCGGTTTTGCCGTGCGGCATTACCAGCACCGCGCCGCAGTTTTGCAGGCCGCCGCGAAGCAGCTGAAGCAGGCGGGGCACGTCCGCATGGTTGCCGTTACCAAAGCCGTCTTGCAGGCGTGCGGCATCTAGGCCTTGCCAGAGCGCCTGTGCATTTGTCGAGCCAGCCACCAGATTGTCGAAGTGCCAGTTGTAGCCGTGCGCGAAGGCCGTGCCGCTGGCCGTCAAGTCGGCGTAGGGACAGTGCCGCGGATCGCCAAGAAACTGTGCGCGTTCAGTCACTGGCACCGAAAAAGCGCTGCGCGTCCAATAAGCGAAGGTCTCGCTGATGTTGAGCGGTTGCACTGGTGCAGGCCAACGGATGCCGGTCGAAGTTGTGCCACCGATGCGCGTGACAATGCGAATGGTCTGATCGAGGTTGGCAAACGTACCCTGGCTGAATGCCGCTTTTGGCACGCGGATCCGCCAGCGCGCGGTGTTTCGTTCGATTAATGCCGAAGCGTCGTAAGCGAGGTCTTGCGTGAAGCTGCCGCTCACCGCCGCCGGAATATAGTCAAGGCCGTATAGGCGCGCGCTGGTTTGCAGCCCGCGTGTGCCGACAACGGGCGCAGATAGCGGCGTGTTGTAGAGCTTGAGCCATGTGTAGCTATTTGGGCCACCTACGAAGCCCGACTCGCAGCGCATGCGGAATGGCCCCTCACCGGTGCTCGGTGCAAGTCCGCCAACTTCGTCGAAGCCGATGTAGTTGCGATTGTTGCCGGTTGCGAGTCCGGTGTTGGGATCGAGGCCACCTTGCAGGCGATGGACGAGCAGGCTCGGGTTGCTGGCCGCATTGACATTCGCAGAAAGGTCGGGCCCGTAGATCTGCACAAGAATCGGCGTTGGCAAAAGATCGCCAGATCCCATGGTGCGATAGGCATAGACGCGCAATTCGAGATCCTGAGTGTCTGTGTGATTGCCGTCCCCGTTTAGATCGCGCTGCGTTTGTAACCGTGCGGGGTGCGTGACTACGCGCACGCCGGCAAGGTGCTCAGGATCCCGCGCGGCATCGGCGAAGTTGCGCAACGGTGGCATCGGCAATGCGGAGCCGTGCAGGTTGATGAAGATCGCATTGCGAAAACGCTCGGGGTGAGTTGCGAGATCGTCGAGCAGCAATTGCAGCGGCGGTGAACTGGCGAGTTCTAGACCGGCGGCAACGCGGCGTTCGAACAACGTCCGGGCCGCCGGGGTGCGCATGCAGTGGTTGTATTGGTCGGCGATAGTTACCGGCCATGCTTCTGTCGCGGATGCACCGCCGAAGAGTCCGTTGTCGGTGAGGCACAGTCCACCCAGTAGCTCCCGGCGGTAAAGCGTCGCGTTGGATTCTGCCAGCCTGCCCGGCAGCCAGTAGGCAAATGGGGCCGCAGCATTGGCCTTTAGCGTGGTGTTGACGTAGGGCGCGTAGCATGGATCGCGGCCGTAGCCAAGTCGAGTGATCCAGTGCAGGCGCAGTTCCGCTTGGGATTGCTGGCGAATCGTCGCAGCTGCATTCTCGTAGTGCGTGCGCAACTCAGCGAGATCGCCAGCGAGCGAAGGTGCGATGCCGCAGGCAAGAAGATAGATGTCGTGGCTCTGCACGGGGGCAAAAGGCTCTGGCAGAAGCGAGAACTGCAAAGCTTGAGTCGCCTCCAGGTCCCAGCGTTTCGCCTCGCCCCAGTGCAGCATCTCGACGCGGCAGATGAAGAGGCCGCTTTCGGTTGCTGGCTCAATGAGGAGTTTGCGCGCCCATAGCCAGTGGCCGCGCAGTTGCATATTGCCGGACATCACATGGTCGGCGGCGAACGGCAGTTTCTCGCCATCTAGTCGGGTGGTCAGAACTATTTGTTCTGTGGTATCCGTGAGCGCCTGAAGTTCTGCGCCCTTGGTGATCTGGCCGAGTGCGATGCTGTTCTGCAACTCAGCAAGAATCGCCGCAGCCTTTTGATAGGCGAACGCACGATTCTCGTTCAAATTCGTTTCGCGGAAGCTGAGCGAGAGCTGCTGCAAACTGACGAGAAGACCGCAAGCGACTAGGCCGACTGCGACCATTGTCTCGAATAGGCTCCAACCGCGTTGGCGGTAAAGCAGCGATTCTCCAGTGTGAGTCATCGCAAAAGCAGCCCTGCGTTGGTGAGCTCGGATGGCGTGGCGTATGCGCCATCAGCGGCTGGCGGCCGCAAATCTTTGCTCGTCCGGTAGCGCGCCAAGGCTTCGCGCAGTTGTGTGACGGCCGCCTGGTCATTTACCAGAGCTACCATGTCCGAGGAGCCGCCGACCTTGAGCGTGCCACCAACGATCATCGTGCCACGGAACTGGAAAGGGCCTTCGATCGTGGCATTGCCCGTCACATAGAGGATCCCGCTAAAATCGCTGTTGTTGCCGTTTTGTGCGGTGAAGTCGCCGTTTACGAACAGCAACATACGGCCGCGCAGTGCGGAGCCTTCTGACATGAGCACGAGACTCTGTGGCGAGAACACCGCGATGTCCTTCACAGAGCGACCGTAGATCTGTTTTGGATTGCTGAGCACCACGTCGCTCAGGTTGCGCACTTGCTCGGTGCGCATCCGAAACACATCTTCAACGGCGATGGACAGCTCCTCGATGGCAATCGCCTTCGGTATGCCAGTTACTTTGTCGCCGTGCTTTGCAACGTCGTCATCGCCATCTTTTTCGTCACCGTCATCTTTATCCTTATCGTCCTGACCCATGTCTTTTTGTTCGTGGTGCGACTGGTGTTCGAGGACTGCCAGCTTTGTTTTGCGGCGGTAACTGATGGCCGGCTTGCCTTCAGCCTTGATTTCGCTGCCGGTAAGCATGGTTACCATCGCCGGGTCCATCACGACCACGGTCGAGTTGCCAGGTACTTGAACGGGCAGGCCACGCATCTCGGTGCGAACGGACTGCATCGAAACAACTCGGTTGGGTTTCTGATCGAAGCGGGCTTTTTCGTCGATGCGATCAAACAGAATGCCGCGAGCTTCCAGATCCCAAACAGTGCCGGCCGGCTCGGAGTAGTTTGCAGAAACGTCGAGCGCCCGATCTTTTCGTATTTCGTAGCGACCCCAAAGGCTGCCCTGCACCTCGAACTCGCGCACCAGACCAACACTCGGATCAATCGTCTCGTTGCGCGGCGGATCTGTCTCGGGCGAGAGTTGCGGCGCGAAGTTCAACACCGGCTGAGTCGCCTGCCGACGCAGATAGGCAGTCGCTTCGGTGAGTCCTGACTCGGCGATGTTCTTCGCTATGTCAATGCGGCGATAGCGGGTGTCCATCGTGCGGCGGTTCGCCGACATTTCTGTGCTGTGGGCGATCAGCATGCCGGTGATGAGCACGATGAAAAATAGCGCCCACACCAAGGCAGAGCCGTGCTCGGACTCCAGATTTGGGCTAGGGCCAGCAGTCTGTGCACGCAGTGACATGCACCGCCTTTCGTCGCGCATGCATGGCTACTTGAGGTGCGATTACAGAGAGAATCCCCTTCTGATGCGCGGTGTGTTTGTTGCGCATGACCGTGGATGTCCCGATCCGGGACGTATTCATGTGCCTGCAACGCCGATGCACTGCTCGTGACTTTGCAAAGTGAGGACTCACGCGAGAAAACACGTCCAGGATCGATCGATCCATCGATCCGCCAGCGCGTGCTCGGCGATTTCATCATCGAACGTGAGATTGGGCGCGGTGGAATGGGTGTCGTGTGGCTGGCAACGCAACGATCGCTCGGTCGCAGGGTCGCTTTGAAGGCGCTACCTAATTTTGCGGCGATGGATGCGGACGCGGTGCTGCGCTTTCGGCGCGAGGCCGAGGCGACAGCGCGTTTGGCGCACCCAGGCATCGTGCCGGTCTACGGGTTTGGCGAGTCTGATGGCATCCACTGGTTTGCGATGGAGTTCATCGACGGCCCAACGCTCGCGGGACTGCTCGATAAGTTTGGCATGCGGCAGGTCGAAAAATTGCGCGGTGCACTGGTGGAAGAAGCGATGGTCGCGGATCGCTACAAAGCGATGCGCGAGGTGGGTGGCGGCCCAGGCAGCAGCTATGTGCGTTCGTGTGTGCGGTTGTGCGCCGAGCTGGCAAATGCCCTTGCAGCGGCGCATCGCGCAGGCGTTGTGCATCGGGACCTAAAGCCGAGCAATGTGATGATTCATCCAGCGGGGCGGCCAGTGCTGGTGGATTTCGGCCTTGCACGTGATGAGCAGCAACAGGCGCTTACGCGCAGCGGTGAGCAGATCGGGACGCCCGCCTACATGGCGCCAGAGCAGGCGCGCGGTCATCGCGACGTTGACTCGCGGGCCGACATTTATGGGCTTGGCGCTGTGCTCTACGAGTTGCTCACGCTCAGGCCGCCATTCAGCGGCGTTACTGCAGCGGAAGTAACGATCCAGATCCTCACCGAGGATCCAGAGCCAGTGCGGCGGCGCAACCCGACGGTGCCAGTGGACCTTGCCGCAGTGGTGCACCGCTGTCTCGCCAAGATGCCTGACGATCGTTATCCGGCGATGGAAGCGTTGGAGCACGATCTGCGCAGCTTTCTTGCTGGCCGACCGGTAACGGCAACGTTGCCAAGCCGTTTGGCCCGGATACACGCGGTGCTGCAACGCAAGTGGCGCGCTTTCATGATTGGCGCAGGCGCTGCGATTGCTGCTACTGCGATTGCCGTTGTCGCAGGCCTCGTCGATGACCGCGGCGATATTCGGCGTGGCAATTCATTGCTGCAGATGGCGCAGCGGCGTCTCGTCGAGCATGCCGACGTAGCACAGGCGCGCAGCCTCTATGATCAGGCACAGGCATTGACCAAGGATGCGGCCCTCGTGGCGGAGGCGCGGGTGCGGGACTTCCGCGCCGCGTTTCAACGTCACTACCACGACAAGGAGCACGGTGTTGCTGCGCTGGTGGCGTTCTCAGCTTCGTTGACGGTTGCTGAGCGCGGCCAAGTGCAAGACTTGCTCGAACGTCTCGACGGCCGAGGGTCATTGGAGTTTGCGTCGCGGACCGTTGAGCGCGCTACCGAGACGCTTGAAGCGCGTGCAGTGCATGGTGATCAACTAACGGCTGATTGGCAAACTGTCCAAGCCGGGACGGCGATGGCAAAGGGTGGCTACCTGTTGCGCGCAACCAGCAAGGACGGAGTCGTTTCGCACATGATGGTGCAGGTTGATGCTGATGCAGCGAGTGTGGTCGCCCCGCGCTACGTGCGCGCTGGCGATCTGCCGCCAGACGCGGTGGTGATGGTTGACCCGCTCGATAGCCGGGCAATCGGGATAGCAGAGACTGAAGTGACACGCGGCGTGTGGGAGCGCTGGATCGCGTCCTTGGCCGATCCGCTGCTGATTTCAGAACTGACTCCGAAGGGCGTTCCTGCGCGGATGCTTGCTGCCGACATGCCGGTGCGTGGTCTTTCGTTTGCGCAGGCGCGTGCATTTGCGCGGGCTTGCGGAGCGCACCTGCCAACCATGCGCGAGCAGTGGCTTGCTGGCAGCAGCGGGATCCCAAGTCTGTTGGTGCCGTGGGGCAGCACTGTCGAATTCGCGCGACTCGCAGCAGATCCGTTTCACCTTGACGAGGCATTGCCGGTGCGGGCAAAGCCTGACGGGCGATCGCCGCTCGGCATCTACAACTTGCTGGGCAACGTCGCGGAGATCCAGTCGGCGCTCGCTGATGGCGTGCTGCGCATGGGCGGCGGCAGTTTTCTGGATGACCCAGCGACGCTGTTCTTGCAGGGCGCATTGGCGCGCGTGCCGTCCGTTTCATTGCCTCGGCAAGGCCATCCCGCAGCGGGAGTGCGGATGTATTGGTTTGTCGAGCCGGTGGTCGGCGATGACAAGGAAGTAAATCTAGCGGCGAAGGCTCGCGAGCAGCGTCGTGATGATCTGCGTGCGGCCAATGAGGTCTGCTTGTTTAGTGATTGGACCTTGCAGCGCGATGGTGCGGTGCAGTGCCGTGTTGAATGGAACGGCAAGTATCATGCTGGCGAATCGCGGCAGTTAGCGTTGCCGTTCGACACGCAAGGTTTTCTCCAGCGGCTTGAACGAGTTCGCGTGCTCGACGGCCATGGCACAGAGATGCCACGCACGGCGTTGGTCTCTGTGGGTGGCGAGCGCAGCCGTCTGGATGCCACGCTCGGCGAATATCGTGATGGTCAGGGCTATCGCTTTGCGATTGAGGCCACGCTCGAAGGAGTTGATGGATTGGTGCCGGTGCGCGATGGCTATGTGTTGCGTCTGCCGATGAAGCGGCCGTCGCGCGTGGCGCAGGTTTACACCCTCACGCTGCCGAAGGGTTGCCGCGTGGATGATGTGCAACCACAGCCCACTTCTTGGTCTGTGGATCGTCGCACGATGACCTTTGAGCAAAGTGAAGGGCAGATTGAAACTGCGGTTGTGCGGTTTCGCTGCGATGGTGCGATAGGTGCTGTGGTGGTCGCGCAGGGGCCGATTGCGGAGCGGACCGAGCGCTTCCTGCAAATGTGGAACCAGCGCAGTGGCAATCTCGGCGAGTTGCTCGACCGCGATTTTGTCTTCTCGCCCGGCAGGTTCGACCGTGCAGATGTTGTGCGCAGTCAGCCATTCGCGTGGCTGCTGCCGCCGAAGGAGGGCCAGTTATTCGTCGACGCTATGCGCACTGGTGAGATCGAGAACGTCGAACTCCGGATCGATTGGAAAATGCGCGGCCGTGATCAATTGCCGTTCGAATTGCTGAACTGGCCGTTCCTCGTGCAGTGGCGGCAGCGCGCGGGCAAGTCCACCGTCGTGCGATTGCAGCCGATGACCGCGGTTGATGCGGGTCGCTATGACGCGCGTGGTGGCTACTTTCATGAGGGGCTGCGGATCTCTCTCGACAAGGTGCAGCAGGGCCAGCTCAGTCGGACGCAGGAGGAGCTGGTCGATTTGCAAATCAAGTTGACGCACGGTGAAGGGCGCATGGTGCAGATCACCGGATGCCTAGCGGATGTCGCTGAGCTGCCTGCGGCGGTTCGTTTTCGGCTAAGTGGTGGCGCTTCCATTTTGCGACCCGGCCGGAGGCTCGACGCGGGTGCGGCCGATGCACAAAATCAGGAATGGATTTTCGTTGCCGACGGCTGCATCAGCCGTGAACGCTGGACTATCGTGCAGCGTGGTCAACGGCAGGTATTGCTCCGCTGCAGTGTAACTGGGGTGAACGAGGCCGCTGCCGAGCGGGCCTTTGCCGCCGAAGATTCCCGCGAATGGTTTGAATCTGTGCGTTCGGCGCTGCGAATGGATTGACAGTCATTGGGTGGGTCGCAATTCTGCGGTGCCCGTTTGTCCTCGGCAGTTTGTTTGCTGTCGGTGCCGTGCGAACCCGGACCAAAAAAGTTAGTGTCCGTGTCATCTGCATCACCTTCATCTGAAACCGTAAAGGGCACCCTTGC
Source organism: Planctomycetota bacterium (assembly GCA_014192625.1). Taxonomy (GTDB): domain Bacteria; phylum Planctomycetota; class UBA1135; order UBA1135; family UBA2386; genus BJHM01. The sequence goes on along the minus strand of BJHM01000033.1, from coordinate 12,681 downwards.
TGCGGGGCTTTGCTTCGTGTTTTGGGGAATGGTGCCGCTCTATTGGCGCCAACTGAGCGCGATCTCTCCGGTTGAACTCATCGCGCACCGCGGCGTTTGGTCGATGGTGGTGTTGCTCGCACTCGTCGTCTGGCGAGGCCGCACGGGTGAGGTGCTGGCTTCGTTGCGGCAACCGCGCGCCTTGGCACGCAACCTGCTCAGTTCGATCCTGCTCACGACCAACTGGTTGGTCTATATCTATGGCGTCAACAGCGGGCAGGTGACGGAGTGCAGCCTTGGTTATTTCTTAGTGCCACTCGTCATCGTTGCCGTTGGCCGATTCGTGATGCGCGAACAGTTGCGGTGGCCGCAGTGGATTGCAGTTGGCAGTGCTGCCATCGGGGTCTTACTGCTGGTCATTCACCTCGGCGGGATCCCATGGATTGCCTTGTCGCTGGCAGGTAGTTGGGCGGCCTACAGTTTCATGCGCAAGCTGTCGCCAATCGACGCGCTTACCGGCCTTTCCGTGGAGACGATTCTGATTGCGCCGTTGTTTATCAGCTGGCTCGTGTGGCAACACCACACGGGGGACGGTGCGTTGCTGCGTGTTGATGGTCAGACCCACATGCTGCTGTTCAGTGCTGGCGTGATCACAGCGTTTCCGCTCCTTTTGTTTGGCTACGGCGCGCAACGCATCCGGCTAGCCACTCTCGGACTGATGCAATACATCTCGCCGAGCATCCAGCTGTTGCTCGCAGTGGTGCTCTACGGCGAACCGTTTTCCTCCGCGCGTGCCGTCAGCTTCGCCTTCATCTGGGCAGGACTATTGCTCTACTCATGCGATAACCTGCTGCAGCGGCTTTCGAAGTCTGAGAGCTAGTCGCGGCCGCGGAACGAAAGCGTCAGCGCGCTACAAGGCTCACTTGCGGCAACACGAACCGCAGCTGCGCACCGCCGAGGTGCGATTCTTCACACCAGATTTGTCCACCGAATGCGATCGCGATGCGATGCGCGATCGAAAGGCCTAGGCCCGTGCCGGCGGGCTTGCCAGTGAGCGTGTCGCCGAGCTGAGTGAAGCGCTCAAAGATTCGCTGGCGGTTCTCGGGGGCGATGCCAATGCCGCTGTCGGCGACCGCTATCTCGATGAGCCCGTCATGCGTGTTTACGGTTACCAATACCCGGCCACCCGGTGGGGTGAACTTGATTGCGTTGTCGATCAATCGGCAGATCACTTCGGTGATGCGGCCTCTATCGATCGCCGCCAGCGCGTGCTGCACATGTGGCGCGGCTGCCAGTTGCAGGTCGAGCTGTTTATCGAGGGCCTTGCCGCGCAAGAGTTCGACAGATTTCTGAGCGACCGCCACGACGTTCACTTGCTCAATCTGCCAGTGAATCTTCTGCGTCTCTATCGCAGTGTATTCCATCACATCGTCAACCAGGATTTTCAGGCGACGACTCTCGCCGTGCAGTATCGCCGTAAACTCGCGCCACGCTGCTTCGTCTTCAATCGTGAGACTCGTCAGGATTTCACTAGAGCTGCACATGTTGGTGAGCGGCGTGCGAAGTTCATGCGAAATCGAGGACAGCAACTCGTCCTTTATCCGATTGATCTCGTGGTTGCGCGTGACATCCGCGAGCACGATGACCTTGCCGAAGTCCTGATCGGGGCGGTTGGACTTCACCTGGACGATCGCCAGATCGTAGATGTGCCGTTGGTGGTGCAGATCCGAGGCGCGCACTTCACCGGTCGTGCCGGTTTCGATTTGGGCAACGCCATCGCGCACGGCTTTTTCAAGGTCACCGTTGAGCAATGGCAACAGTTCGAGGCCATCTGTGCGGGTTTCGGTGCCTAGCATCTGGTGCGCTGCGAGGTTGCAAAGAACGACGCGGCCACGTGGGTCGATGACGATGACGCATTCCCGCAACGACTGCAGGACTGCGTGCACTCGATCAAACGCAACCTCGACGTTTGTCAGATTGCACTTGCTGGCATGGTCGCGCTGTTCGATGGCGAGCAGCGCTTGATTGAAGCGGCGCAGCAGCGGTTGAAGTAGGGACGCGCCGCGCTCATCGAGTCGCTGTGCCTGCCCGCTGGTGCGCAGGTGTTCCATTGCCCGTGCAGCGTCTTGCAGCGGTGCGAGCAAGTGGCTGCGTAAGCGGCGCAATGCCAGCTGTGCAGCGCCAGATAATGCCATCACGCTGGCTAGGCCTATGCACAATGCGAGCAGGCTTGTTGCGCCGAGGGCGAATGCCGCGATGGTGGGCAGGGTGGCAGAGGTGAGCAGCAATACCGTGATCCAACTTGTGCCGAAGCCCAGATCGCGTAGCCGCACAGGGCCGTTGGCATTGGTAGAAGCGTGCATCCAGACATGGATCGGCCTGTGACGCGCCCGGACTTGATGCCGCGCTCACGACTGATGGAGAAATCGACACCGCAAGTGGCTGTTATTCATGGCTAAGGTGGCGCATCCTCCGCCTTGCCAAATGAGCGCGATGGATCCAGTTCTGCCGTTGGGTAAAGCGGACCGCATTCCGCAAACTTTTGGCACCTTGCCAGGGGTTGGTGCCAACATCGACCTGCGTCTCGACGGCAATCAGGGGCGTGCGCCCGCGCCGGAGTTTTGGGCGCGGCTCAGCAGCGACCCAGAACTGTTGCGCGGCTACCCAGCGGGCCTGGCTCTTGAGCATGCGATTGCACAGCGGTATGGCGTTGCCCCTGAGCGCGTTTTCATCGGTGCGGGCGCTGATGAAGTGCTCGACCGATTGTGTCGGTCCGTGTTGCAGCGCGGGCGGCGTTTCATTCTGCCGGTGCCGACGTTTGAGATGCTTGTCCGATACGCGCAGTTGGCCGAATGTGAACTGGTGCGCGTGCCGTGGGTCGATGCGCCATACCCGCTTGCGGCGGTGCTGCGCGAGATCACCAAAAGCACGGCATTGGTGGCGATCGTGTCACCCAACAATCCAACCGGTCTTGTTGCTTCGGCGTCGGATGTTGCTGCGGTGGCTTCTGCAATGCGGCATGGTTTGGTGCTGGTTGATGCCGCGTATGCCGAGTTTGCCGATGAAGATCTCTCCGCTGCTGCCCTGGCCGAGCCCAACACTGTATTGGTGCGAACTTTCAGCAAGGCCTTTGGCTTGGCTGGTCTACGGGTCGGTTATGCGATTGCGCCGTTGCATGTTGCTGCTTGGCTGCGCGCCGCTGGCAGCCCCTTCACTGCGGGTCGTTTTGCGCGGCAGGCTGCGTTGCTGCGCCTGATGACTTGTGAAGGCGAGGTGCTCGATTACACACGCGCAGTGCAGAAGCAACGCGGCGAACTGGCGCAGCTAATGACTCGGCTTGGCTGGCAGGCATTGCCGCAGCAAGGCAACTTCGTGTTCGTGCGCGGCGGCGATGCTTTGTTGCTGCGCGATCTGCTGGCGGGACTTGGCATCGCAGTGCGCGCCTTCAGCTTTACCGATGGCAGTGGTGCGGAACCGGGAGTTCGCATCACGGTGCCCGGTGAGGACGCGCCGTTTGCACGGTTGCGAAGGGCGCTTCATGCAGCCCTAGCACCGCAGGCGATGCTGCTCGATCTTCTGGGTGTCTTGGTTGGCACGGGTCGGCTGCCTTTGGTTGCGGTTGATGACGTTGCTGCCGTGGCGCGGATCTTGCCGGTGGGAGTCGTTACGAGCTTGCCCCGGCGCGATTGCATGGCGCTCCTAGAGCGGCACGGCTTTGCGCCGCATGTGCGCGTTGCGATCTGCGCTGAAGATGGCCCTTCCAGTCCGGATCCCAGTCAGATGCAGGCGGCGCTTTTGAAGCTCGGCATGCGCGATGCGTGGCACTTAGGCGACAACGTGGTTGCCATAAAGGCGGCGCGCGCTTCTGGGGTCGTGCCGATTGCTGTCGAACCCGCCGATCCGAGCGCCTCGGCGCTGCTGCGAGATGCGGGTGCGGCAAGGCTCATAGGCAAAATCACCGAACTGTGCACACTGCTCAACACCTTGCCTCGGCAGCTACCGCAGGCTTGATCTGATGAACCGCTACGCAGTGTTTGTGTGCGAGTGCCGTGCGCTGTCAAGCGTTGGTTTTTTGCGGCTCAACACGAGCCGGTGTGCGGCCTAGAAGGACCGGTCGAGCGGGCCATCAGCGATGCACCAGGTCGAGTTTTTATCGCGAGGAAGGGTGCGCGCCACGGCTGGGAGTAGCACCGCATTCCACAAAAACCCGGTCTGCACAGCGACGCGGAGTGCGCGGTGCAAAGCTGTGCGCGTTGCAAATGAACAGCCCTGCGAGAGGCAAGCTCAGCGGCCTTCCGCCGGCGGTATTGGCATGGCATAGCGTCGGAGCAATGCCTGTAGCTTTGGCACCGACACCGGCTTCGTCAGCACATCGTCCATGCCGGCCGAGAGGCATGCGACGCGGTCCTCGCTCGACGCGTTGGCGGTGAGTGCAATGATCGGCACGCGTTGCCCGTGTCCCGCTTCAAGTTCGCGGATGCGCTGAGTTGCCAAAAGCCCGTCCATCTCCGGCATCTGCACGTCCATCAACACGAGGTCGAACGAGTTGGCGGCAAAGCTGTCGAGACAGGTCCGGCCATTGCCCACAAGGGTTGGCTGATGGCCTTCACGTTCGAGCAGCTTTTGGACTAGCCGCTGGTTTACGAGGTTGTCCTCTGCCACCAGCACTCGAAGATGCTGTTGGCGCGGCGCAACGGGCTTTTGAGCGCGAGTGCGTTCGTTGGCCGTTGCAGTCGCCTGCACGGCAAATTCGCGCAGGCCAACGGGCTTTAGCAGATAGCCCGCGTAACAGTGCTCGTTGCAGCGCTGCATAGTCGCCGCGAGGTCTTGATAGCTCGTCAACAGCAACACCGGACGACGGCCGTTGCGACCCAGGGGTACGCGGCTCAAGATCAATTCATCGACATCGGGATCGCGTTCGTCGAGCAACAATACGGAGCGGTCGCTCTTTGCCACCGCTTCGAGCTGCTGCGCAAGCTCATGCCAGTTGCCGCTGCAATAAAGATCAGCACTGATGCGCTGAGTAATGCTTTTCAAACTTTCGCGGAGTGGCTCGCGATGCGTGTACAAATAAATGTCGCGGCCGGCGAAACTAGGAATCGGCGCATCTGTGTTGTTGCCAATGCGAACCATTGGCAGCTCGACTCGAAAGGTAGAACCTTGGCCAAAGGTGCTGTGCACGGAGATGCGACCGCCCAGCATCCGACAGAGGTGATCGCAGATGGTCAGGCCCAGGCCGGTGCCGGAGAACCGGCGCGTGATCGTGTTGTCGGCCTGCGTGAACGGAGTGAAGATCGCGGTCAGGCGATCGGCCTGGATCCCTACTCCGGTATCGGTCACCGAGATTTCGATTGTATCTAGGCCATTGCCAGTGGCGAGCAGATCGAGGCGGATAACGACGTGCCCGCGTTCGGTAAACTTGATCGCGTTGCCGACTAAGTTGGTGACGATCTGCCGCACTCGAACGTCGTCGAGTTGATAGGCCGTGCCGATTTTTGGCGACACGATCAGGTAGATTTCGAGGTCCTTGCTCTGCAGGCGCGAAGTCAGTGGCCGAACAGCTTCGAGCACCACCTGTTCCAGTTCAGCCAAAACGACTTGAATCGCCAGTTTGCCAGATTCGATCTTGCTGAGATCGAGGATGTCGTTCAGGACCGAAAGCAGATTGGTGCCAGCGCTGCGGACGATGTTGAGATACTCGGTCTGTTCCACCGGATTGGTGGTTTCCATTGCCAGATCCGTCATGCCTAACACGGCGTTGAGCGGCGTGCGGATCTCATGACTCATATTGGCGAGGAATGCGGACTTCGCGCGCATCGCCTGCTCGGACTCGACCAGCGCCTTTTGTAGTTCGATGGTGCGAACCCGAACCTGGTCTTCGAGCTCTGTTGCGTTGTGTGCGAGCTGTTCGTCGCGTTCTTGCACCGCGTCGAGCATTGCGTTGTAGCTACGAACTAGATCGCCGATCTCGTCGTTGTACTTTGCCACTGCGCGCGGTTGGTAGTTGTGCGTGTGCCGGACTTGCTTGATCGCATGCAGCAGGTGCGACAGCGGCCCAAACAATCGTCTTAGTAGTGGCCGCAGGGCGAGCAGCAGTGCGGCGATCGCGGCGAGGCCGGTGCCTGCGTATGCGAGCATCGATTGCCAGAGCCGGATTGAGGTCGATTGTCCCGATTCCAGGATGCTGACCGAGAACATCCGCCTGCCGGTGTTGGAGTCGTTGATCGGCATGCTGACGCGGCCGACGAAACCGCTACCAAGCGGGCCAGACACGGTTGCAGGTGGCAATGCTTCGACTCGGCCTGCCCCGGCGATTCGGCGATACTGCGGGTCGCGGATGACGATCGCTTCGATGTCGGGAAGCGAGAGCACGCGCTCGACGAACTGGTCGACATTGGCGCGGTTGTCCGACTCAATGCTCGCGGCAACGTTGGTGGCCGTCATCTGCGCGAGCGTTTCGAGGTTGGCGACGGTCGCGCTCGTCAGGTTGGCGCGCTCGATGCCGTAGGTCACTGCGCCAAACGCAAGGATCGCTGTGCCGAGGCAAAAACCACAGACCGCAGCGATCCGCTGCTGAAGTGTCCGACGGCGCGCGCTAACTATTGGTTTGGTGGAATGCTCCATGTGGTCGCCGGTTGCCGGTCCTGGACATGGATCGGGTCTAACTGAGCGGCGGCTTGAGAACCGGGCTGCATCGCAGACTGATGCGACGCATTGCGCTTTACTGGTGCGATGGCAGTGGGGGTTCCGCCCGGCTGAACGCCAAAGTTCTTGGCAACTTATCAGGCGAAGTTGCGGCGCCTTGTAGCGGTCAAAACTGCAGCACCCTGATGGTTTGCTGATGACCGGCAGCTACTGCAGTGCTGCATCCACTGCAGGATGAAAAACCGGATTGCGCGCACCAGCAAGCTTGCGCTGCGCGCGTGCTGCAGAGCTAGCTTTGTGCTTCGAAGGCGCGCACGGCTTGTGCGAGAAAGTCGTATTGCTCGACTGTGTTATAGATCTGCGGCGAGATGCGCAGCATGCGTAATTTCGGTTGCTGCCAGCGCATGACCGGCACTTCGATCTTGTGCTCGTCGAACAGGTGCAGTTGCAGTGGGTCGAGGGCCAGCGGTCCCTCTGGCAATGCGGTTGATGTGCGCAATATGACTGATGCCAGTGAGCCGAGCATTGCGGCAGGCACAGGTGGCTCGCTCTGCAGTGCGTTGCATAAACGGGCGCGGCCTAGCACCGCGAGGTCATGGTTGTGTTTGCGCAAGGCCAGCATCCCGCCAGGCAGTAGCGAGTTCAGGAAGCGCAGTGCTGAGGGGATGCACAGCCACGGCGATGGATCGCAAGTGCCAGTGAAGTCGAACTCCAGGCGGAAGCGCGAACGATCCGTCCGCATCGAGTTCGCGCCGTGGCTGATTGCGAGCGGCCTGATCTGAGCTTGCCGGTCGCGCCGGACATGCAGCAGCGCCGCGCCTTTTGGCGTGCAGAGCCACTTGTGGCAGTTGCCGGTGTAGTAAGCAGCGCCGAGGCGGTCGAGGTCGAGCGGCAGCATGCCGGGCGCGTGTGCGCCGTCAACCAGTGTGTCGATGCCGCGTGCGGTGAATTGTGCAACCAGTTCTGCAACCGGAAACACGGTGCCGGTCGCGCTCGTTACGTGGTCAATCAGCAGCAGCTTCGTGCGCGCCGTTGCATGTGCGAGCACCGCAGAGATGACCTGCTGATTCGTCGCTAGTGGGAAGAGAATCGGCGCGGTGACGATGCGCGCACCACTCTTTGCAGCGACGAACTCCAGCGCGTTGCGGCAGGCATTGTATTCGTGATCGGTGACCAGCAGTTCGTCGCCGGGCGAGAAGTTGAGCGAGCGCAGCACCGTGTTCACGCCCTGCGTCGCGTTTGTGACGAACGCCAGATCGTCCGGTTGGCAGCCGACAAACTGCGCCAGTGAAACCCGCGCGACGTCTTGGTGTTGTTCTAGCTCCCGATGGATAAACAGCACCGGCTCACGTTCGAGGCGGCGTTGCCACTCGCGTTGCTCCTCCATCACTACGCGGGGCGTTGCGCCGAAGCTGCCGTGGTTGAGAAACATCACGTCGGGATCGAGGTCCCAGTGATGGGCAAAGGGCGAAGGGGATGGGCGGCTCATCGGCATGTGCAAGGGTCTGAAAATGACAGCGCGTATGCAAGCGCAGGTTGTCAGCGGCGGTCGCTTCGCTCTGTGAGCACGCGTGTTTCATGCTGCAGAAGCCACCGCTTTGCAGCGAGGCCACCGCCAAAACCGGTGAGTGCACCGTGTTTGCCGATCACGCGATGGCATGGCACGACGATTGGGATCGGGTTCTTGCCATTGGCACCGCCAACGGCACGCATCGCGCGCGGGTTGCCGGCGCGGAAGGCCTGCTCCTGATAGTAAAAAGTTTTGCCGAACGGAATCATCTGCAGAACGCGCCATGCCCGGCGTTGGAAGTCGGTGCCCGACAGCGTGACGGTCAGCTCAAACTTGGTGCGCAGGCCGGCGAAATACTCGCGCAGTTGTTGGACCACATAGGCGCAGCGCCGCGCATTGGATAAGGCGCTAGGAAGTTTGCGGTGGTGGCCGGGGAGGCCGATGTAGAGCAGCCGGTCATGTTCGTCGACGACGATTTGCAGCTCGCCAAGCGGCGTCGGCATAAGGGTGCAGTAGGTCTTCGTAGTTTTACTCATCGTCATTGCTGCGATTGCCGCAGTGCGGCGTTTGCGCGCGCCGCGAGGGACTTGTCGGTGCTCTTGCAGGCCTCTAGCAGTGCTGCGCGAGCGTCTTTTGCCAAGGGGCCGAGCAGGCCCAGGCTGGTCGCAGCTTCGCGCGCAACATGCACGTTGTCGCTTTGCAGAGCTTTTATCATCGCCGGGATGGCCACTGCCGCAGTTGCGCCGAGGCCACCGAGTGCCCGAAGTGCCTCGATGCGGATCACCGGGTCGCTGTGGTCGAGGTTGCGCAATTGCCCGAAAGCTGACTCGGGGGCCATTGGTTCGAGCGTTGCGATCGCCAACCCGAGTGCTTGCAGCAGTTGGCTGTGGTTGTCTGTGCTGCCGCCAGAGTTTGCCTGGTTGCCATCCCATGTCCAAGTTAGCTGAAAGGTTTGTGGCAGGTCGGCTTCGAATGCGGTGCGAAGTGCGAGGAGCAACGCGTTTTTCCGTGCGGCATTTGCTGGTGTCGCCTGGAGCGAGCGCGCCAATGCCTCGGCCGCGAGTTCGCGCACCCAGCTGTTTTGGTGCTCTAGTCCGTTTTGCAGTTGGAGCTGCTCTTGCGTAGCGTCGAAGGACAGGCGGGAGATCATCCGGAAGAAGCCTTCTTCGCCAAAGTAGTGGCCCTTGCCGCAGCGCGAACCGATGGCCAATGAGATCGCCGCTCGTCGTTCCAGATAGGGACCGATCGCGCCGATTGCAGTGAACAATTCGACCCGCAGTGGCACCCAATCAGGTTGGTCGAGGCACAGCACGAGATCGTCGATTGCAGCAGCGCCATCGGCAGCCAGATCGCGCAGCAAAAGCAGCGAGGTGTGGCGCGCGGCCTTTTGTGGTTCAGGCCACGACAGTTTGCCGGTCAGGTATGAGCGCAGCGCAGGCACGCCCTTGTTGCCGAGGTGCAGCAAGCGCGTAGCGGCGTGCGGATCGGTTGGCAGGCGGGCTGCGAGTTCGATCGGATCCGGTTGCTTTTCTGCCGGGGGCTCTTGGCACACGAGTGCGCTGGCAAGCAACGCGAGCCAGATGCCGCAGCGTCGAGTCATCGCACCGCTACCGACATTCGCAACACCGGAGCCGCGAGCTTTTCTGGCGGCGGGAGCCCCTCTTCCAAGTGCAGGTATGGTTGCGCGCAGATTGGCCCAGCGGCGGTCCGCTGTCGCGCGCGTAACTCTGCGCGGAGCTGTGTTTCGCCCAATGCGACGCGTTCTGCGTAATCGCCAGCGACAGGGAAAACGACGATCACGTTGCCGGCTTGTAGGTCACGTATTTCGTAGCCTATTGGTGGTGTGAATGGGGCATTGTCAGGCTTTGCGCGGAAGCCAATCGCGAGTCGCGGGCGATCTTTTTCATGGAAGTAGCAGGGGAAGCCCGCGATGGATTGCCCGCCGTTGGTCAGCGTAGTTGCGAGCAGTTGCACAAGTTGTTGGCGCGCTGGCCAGTTGCCGGGGTCGTCACAAATGAGCCAGCGCACCGGCTTGCTCACTTCGATCTGCGGCGAAGTCGGTTGCGATTCTCTGCCCATCTGGCGAGGCTTTGGTGACGTCTCAACTGCGGGGTCGAGGGCATCCTTTGGCGCAGTTTTTGGCAACTCGAATTGGGTGTCGTCCGCGGGCAAGTCGTTGGCTACGAAGCGCAACGTGCATTCGCCGAGCGGTGCAAGCCGTGCGCGACTCAAAATCCAAGTGGTCGCGGTATGCAGGTGCTCGAGAAACTCCACGTTGCCAAAGGGGCCGCCCAGTTGTGCTGGCAACAACGTGTTTGGCCTGAGTTGCAGTTGCCAGGAAGAGCCGTCTTGTTGCACTAGTTCGAATGCATACGGGCCGATCCTGCGGCACTGGCTTGCGCGGCGCAGCGGCCCGAGCGTCGCTGCGTCACACAGCGCGAGCAGTGCCAAGGTCTGCGTGAGTTCAGAACCGGCGAGGGTCGCTTTCTCGCCGTTGCGCAGTTCGATGGCTGCGCCGTTGCGAAGAAGCTGCGTCACACCGTCGCTCGATTGGCTGCGCAGCATTGTGGGCAATGCGGTCTGCACCTGCAGCACGGTCGCGTCCGGCAGCGTTATTTGCAGCAGCATGCGATCCATGCCGCGAAGCTGGCCGAGGCTTTCGCGAAGGACCAAAGCGATTGCCTCGCTCGGTGTCAGCGCAGCGGTGTCTGCCTGCCTTGGCAAAGTCTCGAGGTCGCTTCGACCACACGCGGCGAGCAGCACGCCGATTGCAAATGCAGCGGCGCGCACGCCTACTTTTTGGCGGGCTCCACGACGGCAGGTTTTGGCCCGCTGCGATCGAACTGTCGGCGCCACAACGACTGGTCGTAGCCGCGGTCGTCGCCACCGGCAAGTGCCTGCAGTGACTTGCGTGCTGCGAGGCGAACATTGAGCACTGTTTCGCTGGGGCCAATCAGTTCCAGGAGGTCTTGCCAGTTGTCCTGCGCGTTCATGCGGCCTAGGGCCACTGCGGCGGCGACGCGGACCTTTGGGACTGGGTGTTTTAAAAAGGGCACGACGGCGGCTGCGTCGGTTGCCTTCCGAGTCAAACCGATGCCACGCAAGGCGCTCACGAGGACTAGCGGGTGGACTGTGCTGCTGTTGGTAAGAGTGCGGCGCCATGTAACGAGGATCTCATCCTCGTGATAACTTTGCTCCTGCAACACGGTCAATGCCCATGCGGCTTGCAGGCGGCCATCCTCATTATGCTTTGGGTCCTCCATCACGCGGATCACGACGCCGGGCGGCGTGCGGGGGTCCTTCAGGATTGTCAGACCAAGCACCGCGCGATCGACCAAATCCTGATCGGATAGCTGCGCGCCTTGCAAGATCACCGGCATGACGTCACTGCCTTCGGCGAAACCTAGCGCGGTGAGGGCAATGCCTTGATTAATTGTGTCGCTGCCGTCCGTCGCCATGGTCATGAAGCGCTGTTTGTTGGGCTGACGGACGTTGCCACTTTGGTCGCGTTCGCCATTCACGTATTGGCGCAGCAGCTTGTCGAGCTTGGCAACCTCCAGATCCGAACGCGACTTGCCGTTGTCGGCGAGCGCGTGGGTGTAGCTCTCCAGCGCATGATCGATCTGCAGCAGGATGCGCGGGAATTCCAGGCGCACCTTGTCAGCCTCAATAAGGCGCAGCTCTTCCTGTTTTTTGTCGGCAATCGGCGGCGGCACCTCACTCGGTACTTGCGGTGCCGCGGTACAGGCCGTGAGAATTATGAGCGCGAACGTGGCTATGCGGTGCGACATGGTTGTGCTTGGATTGAGCTTTGCCGGATTCCTTCCACGGAACCTATGAACGTGTGAGGATAGGCGGCCGGCAGCGTCGGCGGAACGGTGGACCAACAACGAGCAATGGCGGTGGCGTGGCCGCGCGCTTAGCTTGGCTGCCATGAAGGCGAAAATCGAGCTGCCTTACGAAGAGCCGCCGCATCGGATTCGGGTGCGCTACTGCGAGACCGACCGCATGGGAATCGCGCATCACGGCAGCTATGTGGCCTGGTTTGAGGATGCGCGAACCGAATGGTTGCGCCGCATGGGCAAGACCTATCGCCAGATGGAGGACGAAGGGAACCTCTTGCAGGTCGTCGCGTTTGAGGCGCGCTATCAGCGGCCGGTTGACTACGACGACGAGATCCTGATCCGGATTCGCGTGGCGGAGCGCAGCAAGGTTGCGCTCGTGCTCGAGTATGAAGTTCGGCGTGTGGACAGCCAAGTGGTAGCAACGCTCGGCCGGACCAAACTCGCGTGCGTTGGCCGCGATGGCAAATTGCGGCGATTGCCGAAGGAGCTCGCATGACGCGCCGGTGTCGGGCGAAGTGATTCAAGGTGCGCGCATTTTCGCGCGGGGCACCCGGTTCGCACCCCTGCTGGTGCAGCCGCGCGCCACCTTTATTGCGTTGGTGGATGCGGCTGGCAGCGCGGCTTTTCGTTTCCCATTGCCGCCCGTCGCGCCGGTCACCATCGACTTCCAAGTGGTGACGTTGGCGCTTGCTCGCAACGGGC
>BJHM01000032.1 GCA_014192625.1 Planctomycetota bacterium | reverse complement strand
ATACGACCGGCACGACCGGCACGACTGGCAACACCACGAATACGACCGGCACGACTGGCAACACCACGAATACGACCGGCACGACTGGCAACACCACGAATACGACCGGCACGACCGGCAACACCACGAACACGACCGGCGGAACGTCGAATTCCAATTCGACTACCAATGGCATCACGACCTCGACCAGCAATGGTCGCCAGGGCGGAAACTAGACCTCGAACGGGAAACCGAGGCGGCGCGGCATCTCCTCTGGGGGTGTCGCGCCGTTGTTGTTTTAGGTCGGGCGCTATTGCCCATTGGTTACCTAATTGCGATTCGCTGCTAGACTAGAAGACCAATTCGGAACCATAGAATCCTGATGCAAATAACGCGCAGTAGTGGCTTCACCCTGATCGAGCTTCTGATTGTTGTTGGTATCATCGGCGTGCTGGCTGCTGCGTTTCTGCCCGACTTGCTTGCAGGTAAAGAGGTCGCCAACATCGCGGCGGACGAAGCCAACCTGAAGCAGCAATACATGTGGCTTGAGCTGTATCAGGGAAAGACCAAGGTTGGGCACATGCCGACCGAAGGCGGTCACAAGTTTTTGCTCGATTTATGGGTCAAGAAAGTCATCGAACACACGCCCGAAAATGCGGATCGTTTCTTTAGCCCCGGCCGTCGTGAAAACGACCCGCACTACATCGAGCTGAAGGAGCAACTCGCACGTGGCGAGCCGATTTGGCATGACTTGCGCAGCCTGAGCTCAATGGACTCGCACTACGCAGGCCGCGCCAAAGAGTTCATGAGCAGCTGTACTGCGAGCGCCAACGAGGCATGGGCTGCCAACGACAACGAGGACGGCTGGACGTTTCCTGGCGGGACGGTCAACATCCTCTACAACGGTGGCGCGGTCCGAGTCTTGTCGTTGCAGACGATGATGGGGCAATATGGTTGGGAAGGTAAGGAAACGGTCTTCAAGACCTACGGTAGGGATTCGCCGCACAAGGATCTGCAGAAGCTAGACAACTGATTCTGCAGCATCTGTTGCTTTTGCCAGCTCCATTGCATGGCTGCTGAGCGGAGTTGAGTGGCGGCAGGGTCGGAGTGTGCGCCAGCCGCGCAACCGGTTATTTCGGCCCGCACATTGAGCACCGCGCAGTCATAGACCTTGCGCCTTTGTGGCAGGTTTTTTGCATAGCGGTCGATCGAGCGCGAACCATACGGATGATGGCAAACCGCGTGACGGGATCGCTAACGGATGCCGGCTTGAAGATGGCTTTTTCCGTTTGTGTTGGCCTGCGCCAAAGGCCGCAGCGAAAAAACGGCTGCTCCCTTTGGCCGCTAGTTGTCGGTGCCATCGGCGAATACCGAAAGGCAACACGCCTTTGATAACTTGCGGCAGTCAATCATGGCGTGTCGAAGTTTGCCGTCGCTAGCGTCCGCAACGCTGGTTTGCTTGGCATTTGTCACGATCCTGAGCTCTTGCCTAGCGGTGCATTTTCTTCAGCAGCTGCAAGTAACGGTGCAACAGACGTTGGGTGCTTTGCCATCGTCGTACTAGAATCCACGCCCCCCGATGAGCGCCCCCAAGTATCACCTGACGAGTTATGGCTGCCAGATGAACAAGCTGGATAGCGAGCTTGTGGAGAGCAAACTGCGCCAGCGCGGCTACCAGTTGGCAGCGAGTGAAGGTGAGGCATCGGTGGTGTTGATCAATACCTGCTCGGTACGACAGCATGCCGAGGATCGTGTTTGGTCAAAGCTTGGTCAACTTCGGATGCGCAAGCGGACGGAGCCGCAGCTGGTGGTTGGCGTGCTCGGCTGCATGGCGCAGGAACACAAGCAGTTCATGCTGGCGCGCATGCCGCACGTGGACCTCGTTGTCGGTCCATCGGCCTTTGGCGACATCGACCAAACGGTTGAGCAAGCTCGTATCCGCAATCTAGAACTGGTCTCAAAGCAACGGCCTTCACTGGGCAAGCGCAAAGTGCTTGGCGCTGGAGTCGTCGCGGTTGACCTTGGTGTGTCGGGCGACACGATTGTGCGCGACGTCAAGGTGCGCCCGCATCGCTCCCAAGCATTTGTATCGATCATGCGCGGCTGCAACATGCCTTGCACCTATTGCATCGTGCCGACCACGCGCGGTGAAGAAATCAGCCGCCCGATTGCCGACATCGTGGAGGAAGCTTCGCGATTATGCGCCGATGGCGTCACCGAGATGACGCTGCTTGGCCAGACCGTCAATGCGTATGGGCGGGACCTCGGGACTGGCGTCACGCTGGCTCGCCTGTTGCGCGCGCTTCACGAGATTCCTGCGCTACGACGATTGGCCTTTATCACTTCGCACCCAAACTTTCTCAGTGCGGATCTGATCGCTGCGATGGCCGAATTGCCGAAGCTCGCGCGCTACCTTCATCTGCCGGTGCAGTCGGGTAGCAACGCAGTGTTAAAAAACATGCGCCGTGGCTACACCGTAGAACGCTACTTGGCACGGGTCGAACAACTGCTTTTGGCGGCACCGGACTTTGTGCTGCACAGCGACTTCATTGTCGGCTATCCCGGTGAGACCGATGCGGACTTTGCTAAAACGGTTGCGCTGGTTTTGCAGGTGCAGTTCGCACAGAGCTACATCTTCAAGTATTCGCCGCGCCCAGGAACGGTGGCCGCTGAGCTGGCTGACGATGTGCCCTTGGCAATAAAAGAGGCGCGCAACCAAGAGTTGCTGAACGTGCAGGAAGAGATCACCCAGCGGCAGCATATTGCGTTGATTGGCAGCACTCAGGAAGTCCTGGTGGAAGGTCCGAGCCAGAGTGATCCGCTTCGACTTTCAGGACGCACGGCGCATCACCGCATCGTGCACTTCGATGGTTTTTCTGAGGACCTAGTTGGTCGCTACGTGCCAGTGCGCATCCGTGCGGCACTCGGGCATTCGCTGCTAGGCGACAAGCTGGGCGAGACTGATGCGGAGCAGGGCGTACACGATAAGGTCGAATCGGTGCGCGTGTGAACTATGAGCCGTGGATGTTGGAGGCACTAGATCTAGCGAAGCGAGGCAGCGGTGACGTTGAGCCCAACCCGCGTACCGGCGCACTCATGATCACGGATGGCGAGATCGTGGGGCGCGGCTGGCATCAATTTTATGGCGGCCCGCACGCAGAAGTCATGGCGCTGCAGGATGCCCATGCAAAAGGTGCCAAGCCCGACACGGCAGTAATCACGCTGGAGCCTTGTTCTTCACAAATTGGTGAAGGTGGGAAGAAGACACCGCCTTGTACTAATACGCTGCTAGCTGCCGGCATTCGCCGCGTCATCGTTGGTGCGATGGATCCCGATCCTCGCCATCGTCGCCGCGGTTTATTGGCGCTCGAGCAGCAAGGTGTCGAAGTCGTCGAAGGGGTGCTCGCGGATCGTTGCCTCCAGCAGAACCAGACATTTCTGAAGTGGCTCAACCTTGATCGACCGTGGACCATTGCCAAGTGGGCAATGACTCTGGATGGCAAGACTGCTGCGCCGACTGGAGAATCGCGCTGGATCACCGGCATTGAGTCGCGCCGCCGAACACACGAACTGCGCGCTCGTTGCGATGCTGTGGTGGTGGGCTTTCGCACTGCTCAGATTGATGACCCGGAACTGACCGTGCGTCACGTCTTTGGCCGCCAGCCAGTGCGCATCGTGGTGGATCCGCGTGCCGAGATTGACGACGACAGCAACCTAGTCCGAACGGCAAACAAAACGCCGACCTGGCTGTTGGTGGCGGATGATGTGGATGCCGCGCGAGCAGGGCATTTACAGGACCTCGGCGTGCAGGTCATCCACGTCAAAGTGGCCGAGTCACCACGGCACATTCATTTGCGTGAAGCGTGGCGTGAACTCCGTCGCCGCGGACTGCGCCGCATTGTGGTGGAGGGCGGCGGCGGGTTGGTGGCGGACTTGCTCGGCTGGAGTTGCGTCGATCAGGTGCAGTGTTTCTTGGCACCAAAACTCATCGGGGGGCGAACTGCGCCAACGCCTGTGGCCGGTGAAGGTCGCGCGTTTATGGCCGAGGCTTGGCAAGTAAGCGAGTGGACGCATTGCGTCTCCGGTGACGACCTGCTGCTGTCTGGCTTCCTGCCCTGATTCAGCAGGTTGCGCTAACTATAGATTTGGATAGAGCACAGCGGCGTTGCCCACTAGGCCGTTTGCTGCGAGCCCGCGAACAGCAGCTGCGGTTACATCGTCGGGGAGCATGATTGCCCCAGCACCGGCACCGCGCATTGCGAGCGTTTGCCACCGCCGACCACGCTGGACCTGCACGCAGAACCAGCGACAATCGGGTTTTGCCAACCACGAAAGTGTGGTCCCGCGCTTTGTGCGCTCGAGATTTATTACCGGTGCATCAGGAGCCCTGCCAGGCAGCCAAGGAGATGCCGGAACGACCGCCGGCTCGCGATTCATACTGACGATCTGTTCGCCAAGCTGGCCGCGTAGCGCCTGAAAGCTGTAGAGGACATAGCCAGGATCCGGACCCTGGGAGCGAATCATCTTGATCTGTTGCGGCAGTTCATCCTTCCGCCACGGCGCGATCTGTTTTTCGGCACGCGAGGCGTTGAGCCCGGGCCACATGTGCCGCTGCCGCGGATTTTGGCCAAACCACCACGGCAGCAGTATCGAGTAGCTCTGAGCACGCTGATCGATCGGCCAGTAGAGCTGCGGCGAGAGGTAGTCGCAGAGCCCTTTGCGCTGCCAGGACAAGACGTCGGCCGCAAGTTCCTCGTATTGATCGATGCCTGCCTGAATACCACGTGGCACAGAAGGACGTGCGATGCCGAACGGGCTGATGCCGAGCTTGATTGCCGGTTTTAGCTGATGGATGTCGGCGTAGAGGCGGCGCAGAAAGATGTCGATGTTGGCGCGCCGCCAATCACTTCGCCCAAGCCCGCCACTGGCGTCCTGGTAGCGGCGGAAACTCCGATCGTCTGCAAAGGCCAGTTTCTTCGCAGGGTAGGGATAGAAGTAGTCATCGAAGTGAACGCCATCGATGTCGTAGCGACGCACCACATCAGCAACGACGCGGAGAATCCAATCGATGCTGCGCGAGTCGCCAGGATCCATCCACATCTGCTCGCCATAGCGGACGCAGGCAGAGGGCTGGACCACAAGGACATGGTTCTCCGCTTCAGGCGAGCGTGCACTTTCGGATCTGGCTCTAAATGGATTGAACCACGCGTGCACCTCAATGCCGCGCGCGTGCGCTTTCTCGACCAAGAATTGCAGCGGGTCCCATGCGCCATCTGGCGGTTTTCCCTGCACGCCCGAAAGCCACTCGGACCACGGTTCCAAACTGGATTGGTAGAATGCGTCGCCAGCACTTCGGCATTGAAAGATCAGCGCATTTAGCCGCAATTGCGCAGCTCGTTCGACGATCGCTAGCAGCTCGGCTTTTGCAGTTGCCGCTGGCAAGGAAGGCCTTGATGGCCAGTCGATATTGACAACCGTTGCAACCCATGCGGCGCGAAACTCTGCGGCTGGCAACGGCGGATTTTGTGCTGCGACTGGGGGGCAAAGCCCCTCAGCTACGAGGACAAAAAACAGCAACGCTGGCAACGGAAAAAGAGCCACAAAGTACAGTTGAAGCGCAAGGCTAAGTATTGCGCAACGTTCATCCCATAGAGTTGCAGGCTAGCTAGTGATGCCTTTACGGGTCACGATCCGCACCACAAACGTCATTACGAACACCATGAAACGAATCGCCCTAATGATGCTGGGCTGCCTTTACGGGGCCTCAGCATGTTCCAAGTCCGATCACGCGTCGCCCGCCGAAGTCCTGCAGACTCGGGCTCCCGTGGTAGCCAACGCAACTGCTGCCTTTGAGTTTGAGGGCAAAGTTGCGTGTGAGATGTGCGTCAAGGTCGTGAACGAAGAACTCGCCAAACTGCCCGGGATCAGCACGATTGATGTGCAGAAGGGCAAGGCTGATTTCACCGTGAAATACGACAGCACGCTGGTAAAGCCGGACCAGATGCTTGCGCTGTTGAAGCAGAAAGAACCGGTTCGCATCAAGCCGTAACCGAGAACACAACAAAAGCCAGCTGACGCGTATTGTTAGGGCGAACCGAAAGCGCCCTGCTTCGTCGGGCTGCGCCGAAGCGGCAATCAGCGCAGACCTCAGCGCAGACCTCAGCGCAAGTGGCGGGCCCTGAACTTGGTGATCGTCACATTGGTGCCAGCCTTGACGGCAATGCCGACCGGGCCTTTGCGCGACAGCGCGCGGCCAACCGTGTCGGACTTGCGTTCCTCGCCGTTGATCATCACGCGGAACTGTCCGCCGATGATGCTGAAAATCGCGGCGATCGGCTGGTCGTATTCGATTTGGACATCGACCTTTTCTTTGCCGAGGCTGATCCCGGGCACCTTCTTCGTATCCATCAACTCGCCGATGCGCGTGTAGACAGTGATCACGCCGCTATCGACCTTCATTTCGATTTCCGCGACATAGTCACGCCAGTTGCGACCGGTTTTATAGAAGATGCCGCCGGTCTTGGACGTTTCGCCCGGCGCGTTAGTCACCACTAGGCCGCTGCCAGTGAACTTATAGGTCAGCGTCTCCGACGGGGTTGCCTCCCAGTTGCTCGGGTCCG
Organism: Planctomycetota bacterium; assembly: GCA_014192625.1. GTDB lineage: Bacteria > Planctomycetota > UBA1135 > UBA1135 > UBA2386 > BJHM01. Next base: position 37,305 of record BJHM01000032.1, on the reverse strand, counting down.
CCAATAGATCTTTCCACTGAACGCGGTCTTGGTAGGCCTTATCAAACAGCGTCTCAACTATGCCGTTGATAGCCTTGAAGGTCTCCGTGGCGCGGCGGTTGTAGTTGCTCGCAGCATCCGCATCCTTCTGGATGGTGGCCTCCTCAGCCAGCATTCGCAGCACGTCCTCATATTGCCCGGAACTGAGCAGCTGTGAGCCTTCCTTGGCGTTCAGCGAATCGGTGGCAGACTTATTGGCGAGCGCCTCGACATACGTAGTATCTACCTGCTTGCGGAGTTGAAAAAGCCGATCCTTGTAGCTGTCGCCGAGCGTTTTGCAGTTGCCATCCAACTCACCGCGAACGTCCTTATACAGGTTCTCAAGCACTTCTGGGCCTGGGTTGCCAGCGAGCTTCTTCTCAATCTCATTGAGACTGTCAACAGTACCTGAAGCATTCCGCAGTTCAGAAGCCCTGGCGTTGGCTTTGCCGCGCCACGTAACAATGATTGTGCTGACGTCAGAAAATTTCTGCCAGGTCGCCTTCTCTTCATCGATGAACTGGATGTCCGCGAGAATCTTGTCGAGGTTGCTCAGATCGTTCTTTTCGAGACGAGCAACGATTTCTTGGCGGTGTTGTTTTTCTTCTTGCACCAAGCGTGCGCGTTCATTCCGCGAGCTAGTGGCAACGAAGACAAAGATGGCGCCGATCAGGCACATGATTCCGGCGATCGTCCAAGCGATCTTCATGACCTTCGAATTTTGTTCCGCCTGAGCACGCTTGATGTCGATGCCGCGGGCTCGAACTTTCCCGCTGGCCTCATCGTGGTCCGCGAGCGGAGCACTAGCAGCCCTAGGAACCGCACTCGTAACGGCTGGTTTTGCATCGCTTGCAGCAGGCGGCTTCGCGGTATTCGCGGTGGGTTTTTTTGGAGCGCTCGTTACCGGTGGCTTTGCTGCGATTGGGGCAGGTTCTGTGCTTTGGGCAGGTAATGCGCCACGTTGGCCAGCGACGTCGATGGAGTGGCCGCATTTCTTGCACTTGGCGCGGGCGCTGACGAAAGTCAGAGGAAGGCTGTAATTGGCACTGCAGCTTTCGCAGACGATTGGGAAGGTTGCCATTGGGTTCTAAAGAGGTCAGGAGTGCGAACCGGGCTCGGGAGGGGGCGTAGAGCCACGCTTACTATGAAAGGATGAGGTGTGCATACTGGCGCGCAAGGCAGATTTTTTGTGTGAGGCAACTACGCGATAGATGCCAAACAAGACCATGCCACCGAGTGCCGCAGAAAAGAACCACATGTTCCTGCCACCGCCGCCGAGTTTGTTGGTTGAGTCCGGAAGGCGGGTGACGGAGCGGGCTACCAAGTAGGGCAGTTCACGGTTTAAGGAGGGCTTGCGCTTCCCATTGGAATAAACGCCGGCGTCGACTTCATATTTGACGATGCGCCAGAACACCGCGTCGATCTGAAGTTCGTCGCTACTCAGGTCCAGGTTGCCTGGATCCTTGAGCACATCGATGCAAATGGCGTTATCGCGTTCGCCATCTGTGAGCAAAATGCGCCACACATCGGTGATCGGACCATCCGGGGAGAGGAGCGGATCGTTTAGGCGAACCGCAAAGACACCATCGCGCCCCGTGAAGCCATGCACCACGACGCGCTCGCCGCGCACTTCGTCAGGATTGCGCATCGCCAAATCCCGGTCCAATGGGATCGGATTCTTCGCCCCGGCAGCCGTGGCTTGGAAGAGCGAGGAGAGCAACCGTTGGTAGCCTTTGGTCTGCACGAAGTCCGTACCGTCGGGCGGGTCAAACAGCGCCCCTTGGAGCTCGTCTTTTAGGCGCAACCGCCGTTGCTCCTGCTGCTCTGCAGACATCGGCGCCTGCGGCGGGAAGACCCGCTCCAAGACGCGCGGCGCCGCGCCACGGAAGTTCAGCAGGACGAACACGACTAGCAGCAGCATCAGGATCAGCCCATAAATCCTGCCGTTGCCTAGTCCGAAGACCGGCGCAGCCTCAGCCTTGCGCAACTGGGCGGCAATCGCTTCACGGCGTTTGGACGGCAAGCCATTGGTCATTAGGGCATCCTTAGGAACAGCGCGGTTTGCCAAGCCCGCCGAGCACTACTGCTTCTTGCCTGCGGCAAACTCGATGTTCACGACGCGTTCTCGCTTGGCCATGTTGACCAACTTGAGAACGTCTTCCCATGGCACGCGGGGATCGCCATCGACGATCACTGGGACATCGGGTTTGTTGATTCGCTCAAAGTCCGCTTTGGCATCGCGGATCAGAGGTTGCAGCTCATCGTCCTTGATGTAGCGCGTGCCGAACTTGAACAAGGTCTTGTTGTTGGCCTCGTCCCAAAACAGCGCAAAGCGAATCTCTGATGGCACCGTCGACAAGCTACCGCTTTGTCCCTTGTCCTTCGGCAGCCAGGATTTGAACTTGCCTTCGAGTTCCGTGAACTTCAGCGAACACATGAAGAAAATGCAGAGGCAGAAAATAACGTCGACCATCGGCACAACGTTGATGCCCACTGGGTTATCTGCGTCAGATGCACCGGCCATGACTAGCTCCGTGTGAGAAAGGGGTCTGCGAGGTTATGCAGTGAACGAAAACTATTTTGCTGCGCCAGGCCGACTCGGGGGTGGGAGACCTGCACCAGGCTCAATCTTGTAGAAGCCGGCTTCCGCCATTGCTTGGATCAGTCGCTGCACAGTGCCGTAAGGCGCAAAGCGATCGCAACGCAACACTATGGAACTCTTGTTGAACGTCGTTTGCCGGCCACTGGCATCGAGCTCCTTGTCGCCGGGAAGGTCCGCCAACGCCTTTATCTTGGCCTTCACACCGTCCCAGTTGTCAGCGATGTTGAGCGTGTCGCCGTGGTGTTTCACGTTCCAATTTTTCGCATCGATGTCGGGGAGAGTGTTGTCGATGTTCTTGTGGACGATCGCGAAAAAGTGCGAGTCGTAATCCTGCTTTACCTTGTCGTCATCCTTCGTGGCCTGCTCCATATTCTGGGGCAAAACCACATCCTCCAACTCGAGGACCGACATGTCTGCGCTGAGCATGAAGAACAGCAGAAGCAGAAACATGATGTCGATCATGGGGATGAGATTGCACGAGAGGTTTTCCTCCGTATCGATCATTTTCAGGCGACTCATGACAGGTCCTGGCTGTTGTCGGTGCGAATCATTCGGGCGGAGCGAACTTTGATCGTCACCGGAGCGCTGGTGCGATCCGGTGACCCATAAAAACGGCTAGCTAAGGCCTAACGAATCAGTGACCCGCAGATCAGTGAACCGCCTTGCCAGCAAGATGCTTCAGCATGTCGACGCCCTGGAGCGTGATCGAGATGCTGAGCTTCGTGACGCGGTTCTTGAGGAAGAAGAAGCTGGTCAAGAAGACGATGGCGAGGAACAAGCCCATCGTGGTGTTGACGAGCGACTCATAGACACCCGATGCCAAGTCTTTTGGCTTTGGCGCGGCCATCTGCTCGATCTTCTGGAACGAGGTGATCATGCCGGTCACTGTGCCCAACAAACCGAGCAGCGGAGCCATGTTGCCGAGCAGCGACATGTAGGAGATCTTGACACTGAGACCAAAGGTCTGTTCCGCCGAGGATTGCTCAAGGAAGCCGATCATTTCTTCATAGCCAGCGTGGCGCATGCGGAGTGCCGCACTCACGAGGATGGACAGGTAGGAGCCATCTTCGGTCGCCAACTCAACGGCACCGTCATAGTCTTCTTCCTGAATCAGACGGTCGAGTTCATCGACGATCTGCGGTGGCGCGAGTTTTTCGCGGGTGATCGAGACGAAGTTCTCGATCGAGAAGTAGGTCCCGAGCATCGAGACGCCGACCAGCAACATTCCGACCCAACCGGTGGACTGAAAAAGCTCCCAAGCCGTCTTGGAGCCTTCATGTTCTTGGGCGGACAACAGGCTGCTGGTCAAAAACAGCGCCAATACAGCAAACGCAAACTTGGACATGCGGGGGGTCATACCGTCGTTTCCTAGAGATGGTGGTCCAGAGAGGGCCTAGGGATCAGATCAGGATCCCTGAAGGTAGGCGGAGTTGGGAAATTCTTTCTTCAGTTGGTTCAGCCGTTCACGGGAACGGTCTGCCCAAACCTTCTTCTTTGCAGCGTCAGATTCAAGTTCCGAAAGGGCTTTGAATGCGGCGGCTGAGCCGGCGATGGCGCGTTCAAATTCGGCAGTGCCTTCGCCAGGTGCTGGCGCAAATTCGACGACGCCGCGGAGATACATGTAGAGCGCGTCGATCATCTTGTCCGCGTTCTTGGCCTTGCTGGCCTCGTCGCGGGCGATGTCGCCCATGCCATTCCAAGCGCCTGCCAGCACTTCGTTGCCGAGGGGCTGGTCGATCATCTGCTTATAGATCTCCAAGGCCTTGGCCGGTTGGCCTTCTGCTTGGCTGCAGCGTGCGATGCCGAGTTTGGCCTCGGCAGTGAGCGCTGGCGAGATGCCACGATTGGCGGCTACCAATTCGAACTTGAGCTTGGCCTCAACCATCTTCTTTTGCGCCTCGAGGAGGCGGCCAGCGAACACCTCGAAGGTGCCGAGATACAAGTCGTCAACGCCCGCGTCTTTGGCGGTTTTTTGGATTGCTTGCAGGTCGGTCAAGCCCATTTCCGCCTCACCGCTGGCAATCCGGCAGTCGACGACACCCTTGGCGGCGTTTCGCAAGTGCGAGTTCTTCGGATAGGCCTTCACAAGTTCGTTGTAGTTGGTGATGGCGTCCTTCAGGTTGCCGGCGCGCTGCAATGCTGCTGCCGCAAAGAACAGGGCATTCGGCTTTAGATCCTTGCGCAGTTTTTCGCCGGCGGCGAGTTGTAGGAGCTTGGCAGCGCCGCCGGATGCGTTGCCACCGTTCACCATTTTGATTGCCGCAAGGTACTCGACGGAGTTGCCGTAGGTGACCTCGACGATATCGTCCCAAGAGTGACGGTTGATCTTCTTGTCCTTGGTCGATTTGAGTGACAGGACCTGATAGTCCTCCGACTCAATCGTGCCGGAGTCGGTGTTGCCATTGCGCAAGCGGACAATGTCCTGCTGAGCTACTGCTGAGGCCGCGAAGCAGAGGGACAACAGCAGTGGGAGGAGGCGGGTCATCTTCATGGCCGAACGGGCGTGCGGAAAAATTCTGGGGAAGGTGAGGGACATGGTTGACGATCTGCTCGTCACTTCTTGGGCGCCTTGATCTCTAACTTCAACTGCGCGAACTTGAGCTTCAGCTTGAAACGGTCGTTGTCGTAGTCCGGACTGCTACGGTCCAGATTGCGCATCATGACGTCGGCCTCGTTGTAGACGCCGCGATCGATCAGTGTGCGTAGCTGGCCGAATTGGGCAAACCACCAAGGCTTGCTGTCTTTGGCCATGCCGACGAACACGCGATCGAACACGTCGCTGGCGCGCGCCAGCAGGGCTTTGTCGCTCGCCTCGACGCCGTTGTTGCGCATCGCAAAGCCAAGCTCCAAGTAGCTGCTGATTAGCTCGGACTTCTGGGTCCAGACCTGCTGATTCAGGCGGCCCTTGGCATCGACCAGTTTCATCTCGGCGATGCAGTCACTCAGCATCGCGACGCATTCTGACCAACGCTTCAAAAACCCCAGCGCCCGACCTCGCGCCAACTTGATCCGGTAGTTCGTTGCACCCGCTTGCAGCAACTTGTCGTAAAGCTCAACCGCCTGCTCAAACGTCGCGATGTCCGTGAGCTTGAGATCGGGGACCTCGTAGAAGGCTTCGACCTTGTCTTCAATGCCGTTGAGCTTCAGCCCGATGACGAACAGGCGATCGGCGATTTGAATCGCGTCGTCACTGTTGGTCGCTCGCTCTGCAGAGCGAAGGTAGTAACTCACGGCGCGCCGCCAATTGTCGTTTGCCTGGGAGCGGAGGCCGCCCTTAGACGCCGCGGCAGCGCGCTCGTCGAGTTTTTGTGCGATGGTGCCGGCGATGGACGACAACGGACGCTGATTGCCGCCGCCCTGCTTTGCGAGGTTCTGCAGCGCGGCATCAAACATCGAAACGGCATCGTCAAGCCGGTCCTGCGAAGCGAGCGCGCCGATCCGAAGCGCCCAGATCACTGAGTTGTTGGGATCATCATCCTTCAACTGAATGCCCTTCAACAAGGATTCAACCTCAGCTGCCTGCGGCGGTTTTTCCTGCAAGTAGAGGTTCGCCAAGGCGACGCGGACTCGGAAGTCCATGTCCGTGATACGCGCCTTCATTTTGGCTTCGGTGGTCGTCGTTTTCGACTTGTCGATTTCACCGACCAGTACGCGGAAGCTCGTCTTGGCTTTTTCGATCAAGACTTTTGCTTCAGCGGCTTGCTTGGCGACTTCACTTTTGCGACCTAGTTTTAGGTAACAATTGGCAGCACCAAAGCGGGCTTGCAGAGCGACCGTCGAATCCGCCGGGATTTTTTCATAAGCCTCAGCAGCCTTGTCAAACTTGCTCGCCTTTTCCAGCTGCTGCGCCTCGATCAACTGCAAGTCGGGCACATGTGCGTTGTCTGCGTAGGTCTCGCGCAAGAGCTTGGAGCGCTCGTCGATCAGGCGCTTCCAGTAGGGGAGAGGCAGCTCGCCGTTCAGTTCGATGTAGCAGTTGAGTGCCCGCCAAACGGCTTCCGGCGCGAACGTGCTCTTGGCGTGTCGCTTGTAGACCGACTCATAGGCGAGGCTCGCTTCCTCAAACCACTTGCGTTGCGCGAAGATCACTCCGGTGACCATCATCGCCTCGGCAGCAAACTTCGCTTCATCGGGGCCACTGGTGCGGCGCACGATTTCGCGGCACATGGACAACGCCTTCTCTGACTCGCCTGATGCGGCAAGGCTATTGGCGATACCGATCAGTTGGGTCATATCGACACCACTCTTGCCAGATGCCCCAGCATTGCCGCCGCCCGTGGCAAGCTCCGCCAGCATCTGTTGGCCGCGATAACCCCAGCGACCTTTTGGATCCTCCTCGATCAGTTTTTCGGAGCCGGACTTCGCTTCCGCAGTCTCGCCCTTCATCAAGTGCGCCTCGGTCGCGGCCGCCAACACGGCGAGTCCCATTTCTGCGCGCAAGGGGTTTGGGATCGTGGCGAAGTAATCCTTTGCCGAGGCGAGGATCTTGTCCCAGCGCTGCTCATCCGCGTCCACGTCTTTCAGCAATGACAGTTTTTGCGCGAAGGCCTTTGAGATGACGCTCGCGGCATCACCTTCAACCTTGTAGACGCCTTTGCTGTCTTGGTCGACGCGAGTTCGCAGCGCGATCGCTTCATCCACAGCCGCGATGGCGTCCTCGGTTTTGCCGAGCTGCTTGTGGCACAACGAGACGATCAACTTGGCCTCAAACGCAACCAGCAGATCGCCAAACTCGAGATCAAACTCGTCGAGTGACTCCAGCGCCTGCTCGTTCGCGTGCTTGCCTTCGAGCGAATCGGGCGCGAACAAAAGCGAGCGGTAGTAGCGCAAGCGGCCGAGATTGAAGAAGGCGATGACGAAGGGGATGTTCGTCTCCGGCTGGCTTTCCACGCGCTTGCCTTCAGTCAAGGTCTTTTGCGCTGCCATTGCCTTGATCGCAATATCGAATAGCGCGTCACCTTCCTTGCGCAGGTCGGCTTGCTTTTTTGGATCTTTCTCTTCTGCGAGGGTGTCTTTGTAGGCGTTGGCGAGGTTGCCGTATTGATCGGTCACTTCGGCGCGCAGTTGATCCGAGTCAGCGGCTTCTGGAGCCTTTTCAATCGAGGCTTCACGCAGCTTGATGGCCGCAATGATCGCGTCCTTTTCGCCCGCAGCATTGCCCTCGACGCGCTGCTTTACGCGCGCCAAATCCGATGCCAAGATCGCAATGTTCGACTTTTCGACATCCGCGAGTGACGAGGTGCCAATCGACTTTGCCAGGCCTTCCGCAAGGTCGTAGTAGCGATAGTTTATCAGGCCACGCATGAAGTCCGTGTTGCTCTTCGACAGCACTGCCGGGCTCTGCGCGAGCGCGGTTCCAGCGCAGAGCGAGATCAACAAAAGCGAGAGGAGTTGCTTCACAACAGGTTTGAAATGGCTTCGTGAGGACTGCGGTCGCGGCCAGCCGACAACTCGCGGGATGGATGAAATCAACGTGCGCCGAGCACCCGGCCGTAGCGGAAGTAGGCTTCGAGACAGAGCACCATGATCGCTGTCGAATAAATGCGGCCGCCATCTTGCCCCCAAGGGTCGGCAGCATCCCATGAGCCGTGGAAGTTGCCGTCACTCTGGCCGCGCTGGGTCTTCAACACCGCGTCGGTCATTTTCTTGGACCACGAATCCCAATGCTTGCCGCCCATTTGGAACATCGCGTAGGAACCGTAGTACCAATAATACATGTCGATGCTGCCGTCCGTGGTGTTCCAGATCGGCGTCTTCTTCATGATGGTGTCGGTCGCCTTGTCCATCGTCGGAGACTCTTTGGGCGACTCGTGCATCAGGCAGCGGCAGAGCAGCACAACGGCGGTGAGGGACTCAGTTTTGGCTGCCGGAAACTTATCGACCAACTCAACTGGCCGCGAACTGCCTTCGCCGCGCTTCTGGTAGCCCGACGAGCCGGTCACCGGATCGGTAACGCTATCAAACCAAAGCTTGGCGGCGCTGAACGCACTGTCGTCGACCGCCAGCTTGAATTCCTTGCCGGAGAGCAGTGCCTGAATCATCCAACCGGAGATCGACGTGTCATTGTCGTTGTCCTTTGGTTGGTAGCGCCACACGCCGTAGGTATTGCGAGCCTGCGCGATGTAGTTGAGGGCTTTTTGCGCGACGCTCTTCAGCGGCCGGTAGTTATCCGACAAGCCATAGGACTCGCAGACCGCCAGCGTGGCGATGGCGTGCGAATACAGATAGGTCTGGGTCGACGGCATACCGATTAGGCCGTCCTCACGCTGCTGTTCTTGCAACCACTTGACGCCTTGTCGGACCACCTTGCGATAGGGGCCTAGCTTCAAAGTGTTGCCGTTGCCGAGGAACGCCAAAAGGGCAAGGCCGGTGATGCCTACGTCGTGGCCACTGTTGCCTGGGCCATCGCAAGGTGCGCCTTCATCGTGCTTCATGAAGTTGGCGGTATCCCAGTGACCGTCTTCATCCTGATGCTTACGCAGCCATTCGAGGCCAGCAACAATCGCTTTGTTGGTCTGACCGCCAGCACCGCCAGGGCCTTTGCCGTTGCCAAATCGGCTGCCGTATTTACCGCCGCCGAGGTTTTTGCCACCAACTGACGAAGGCGCGATGCCGAAGTGGCCTGGGCCGTTCATGCCGATCGCGGTGCCGCCAGTCGTGTCGCCGGCGGGCAGGTTCGTCAGATCGCTTTCCTGATTGGTCGGGTCACCATTCTCAGGATTATCTTCTGCCTCCTGATTGAACTCGGTGAGGTCTGAAGGCTGGATGTCCTGGTCCTCCAGCTTGGGCAGTTGCTCGCGGTCGACGATCTCAGGTGGCTTGATCTCTTCGATCTGTTCGATCGGTGCGGCGACCCGCATCGCAGTGTCCGTGTCTTCCTTGGTTTCGTATTCCTTGGTCAACACCCACAAGGCGGCAATCGCGATCCCAACCACGTGAATCATGATCGAGATGAGTGCCCATGGGGTGCCTTTGACAGCTTTGCTGCCGAGCGTTTCCTCGGTATGCAAAGACTCTTTGACCGACGGTTCTGCGGGATCGTTCATCACAGGGTTCCTCGACGATGTTGATTGCGCATGCCACGCACACACCGCTGAGTTCGGGGTTCCGGCTGAGAGAGGGGCGCAACTTTCTAAACGATGAGGCGCAAGTCTGCATCAGCCGGAACTTTATTTTTCAGCAGTTGTGTGCGATCGCGATTCTGCGACTGCGCGACAGATGCAAGCAACGCGCTTCACGATGGCAAGGTTCGCTGGCCCGAGTGAAACTGCTGCGCTGGATTACGGGGCTTTAAAAAAAGGGCTTTGCTAGCGGGGAGCCAAGTCCAGCAGGCTGGAGCTCATCCAAGGCAGAATCGTGAACAGCACCAACAGGACTGCACAGATCAGCAATGCCCCGATGGACAGCATCGGACTCGTTGCCTCGGTGCGCCGCAAAGACGAAAGCAGGTCTGGCACCGGGCGCAGGTAGTAGAGCGCCCCGAGGACGCCGCCGAGGGTGGCGATGCAGGCCACCAAGGGGCCCCCGTGCTGCCATGCTGGGACCAACACCCCGATCTTGGCCCACAAACCTGGGCTTGGCGGCAGGCCGCCAAGCGACAACAAGCCAGCTACCACGGCGATGGCGCGGCCGGGGGAAAGTGGGTTGGTTCGCAAACTATCGAGCGGTATGGGTTTCGTGCCGCGGCAGCCGAGCCCCGCGTAGGTCAGTGCGGAAGATGCCGCGTAGGTCACCAAGTAAAAGAGTGCGGCGCTTTTGCCTGCTGGGCCGCAGCCAACCGCGATCGCCAAAAAGCCCGCATGACCAATCGCAGAATACGCGAGCAGGCCGCGCAGATCCGTTTGGGCGAGTCCACCAAGCAGCGACCACAAAATCGAACCAGTACCGAGCGCCAGTAACACCGGGCCAGCTACCGCTTGATCGAGTTGACTGCCGAGCCGCAAGAGCGCCACCAAGGCGCCGACCTTGCCGACGGTAGTGGCAAACGTAGCGAGGGCAGTCGGCATCGTCATGTAGGCAGAGAGCGCGCCAAAGTGCAGCGGCACAACTGCCAGTTCAAACGCTACGCCGAGGAGCAATAGAACGATCGCCGCCTGATAGACCGGCGTTAGCGATGCCAATGGCTGCGCACCGATGCTGAACGAGCCTGTCGCATACACGTGCAAGGCCGTGCCGTAGAGCAGCACACCCAGACTGGCGGCGGCCAAGACAAAAAACTTGAACGCAGCCTCGAGGCCGCGACTGCCACGCGCGAGTCCACACAGCACCGCCACCACGAGCGACACCGTCTCGAGGCCAAGCACGAGGGACAACAGTTCGGTGGCATTGCCAAGCGCCACTGCACCGGCAGCGCCGAGCAGCACTAAACCAGCAGCGTCCAAGCGGTGCTCGAAAAACTCGAGGTCTGCTTCATGCAGCAGCAGCATGGCGATCAAGGCGAGCGCGCATGGTGCAAGCGTTGCGACTGCGGTCAGTCCATCGCTGTGCCATGCCGGCAAGGCGGCAAGAATGCACGCTAGGATGCCAAGCACTTGCGTCTTGCGCACGGATCGTGCGAACTGCCCGCCAAATGCCAACAGCAAGAGGGCCGCAGCGGTCAAAAGCACGATGGATTGCAGGTGGGCGGGGAGACCGGTGAAGTAGCTCATCCCATTCTCCCAAAGGCCATCAGCAAGATCAGCGCAACGCCAAGCACTGCAGTAAACAAGTAGAGGCCGAGGCGGCCGTTGTGGAGCGCTGCAAACGCTAACGCCAGGTGTCGGCTTGCTGCAGCGGCACCCGGCACCCAGTCGATGCCAAAGGACGCCAAGCGGGCGCGACCCTTGGTTGCGCGCTGCCAGATAAATGCGGCGCCAAAACCGGTCATGCCAAGTGCCCCGATCAACAGGCCATTCATGGACACAGCATGGATCGCCAAATCTTTGGGCGCGTTTTGCAACAGCCGCGCTAGCGGCATGCCGGCCCAGCCGAGCAAGATTGCACCAGCCGCAAGCGGCCACATCGACCGCACCATGAGCTGATCCGGTGCGTGCAAGTCATGCTGCGGTTCGTCGCCAGTCGTTGCGCCGAACACGCCAAAGTACAGCCGGCCTGTGTAGAGACCGGTCAAGAACACCGACAAGACCAACAGGCTCGCGGGCAAAGTGCTGCTCGAAAGCCCTGCCTCGATGATGAGGTCTTTACTGAAGGCACCGGCGGTAAGCACGGGCAGGCCGCACAGTGCTAGCGAACCGATCAGCGCTAGCACGCAAATCTGCGGCAGCTGCTTCCTCATACCAGCAAGCTTTGGCAATTCTTCTTCGCCGTGGGCGGCATGAATGACCGCTCCGGCGCACAAGAACAGCAGCGCTTTGAATGCGGCATGGGTTACCAAATGGAACAGCGCGGCGAAGGGGGCGCCAAAGCCGATCGCCGCAAACATGTAGCCAAGTTGGCTGCAGGTGCTGTAGGCGAGGCCGCGCTTGTAGTTTTGCTGCGACAAACTGGCGAGGCCGCTGAGCAGCGCGGTGATCGCACCGAGCCATGCAAGGGCATGCAATACCTCCGGCGCCAGAGCGAGCATCGGTGAAGTGCGCACCAGTAGATACACGCCGGCAGCTACCATCGTCGCCGCGTGGATCAAAGCCGACACTGGTGTTGGGCCAGCCATGGCGGACGGCAACCAGAAGTAGAGGATGCCCTGCGCGCTTTTGGCTGACGCGGCAATCACGATCAAGGTAGCCAACGTCGAGGCGCCGCCTGACACCAACGGAACGCCGTTCTGCAGCAGCGTTAGGTCGGAAGAACCCTTCGGCAGCATCACGATGGCGAGCAATAAGGCAGCGTCACCGATCGCGTTGGCGGCAATCGCTTGCAAGCCTGCGCCGAGCGTGTGCGATTTTTCGCGCCAGAACGAAATCAGCAGGAACGAAGCTAGGCCAACACCAGCCCAGCCAGCGAGCAACACGACCAAGTTGCCGGCGAGCACCAGCAAGGTCATCACGGTGACGAAGAAATCGAGCAGGCAGAAAAATCGGCGACGGCCCCGGTCGCCAGCCATGTAGGACAGCGAGTAGACGTAGACGCAGGCAGAAACACCGCCGACCACGACTAGCATCACGGCTGCTAGGCCATCGAGGCGCAGTAAAAAGGCGCTGTCAGGCAACACCGGCAGCCACCCGTCGATCTGTACTAGGATCGGTGTGTGGTCTGAAAGCATGAAGATTAGCCCCGCGATCGCGATCGCGATCGGTCCCAGCAGCGAGGCGACTCCGGCGTGGCGCGAGCGGCCAAACGCGGTCAGCAAAAGTCCCGGCAGTGGGAACAGAAATGCCCATGCAAGCAAGTTCATCCCTGCACCTCATTGGGCTCGTCGATGTCGGTTGAGGCACGATTGCGAAACAGGGCTAGTGCGAGGGCTAGTCCGATCACTGCCTCCGCTGCGCCGAGCACCAAGACGATGAGTGCCGCGGATTGCGCGTCGACGTAGCCGTGCTTATGTGCGGCAAGCACCAGCACGAGGTTGGCCGAGTTGAGCAACAGTTCCACGGACATCAGAATCGCCATCGGATTGCGACGTAGCAACAAGCCGAGCGTGCCGATCGAGAACAGTATTGCACTGGTCAAAAGCACCAGCGTTTCCGCCGATGTGCCAGCCGCCGTAGCCACTTTGAAGGGCTCAATCATTCGCGGCTCACTTTCTCTTGACGGCGCCAAAGCGTGACCGCGCCAATGATCGCAATCAGCATCGGCAGCGTGGTGAGTTCGAACGGGATGAGCAGCGGGCCAAACAGCGAGCGGCCGATGTCTAAAACCGTGCTCGCCTTTGCGGCAACGATCGGAGCTGCCGCGCTACTGGGGCCCACTGCACCGCGCAGCAAGGCATACGTGAGTGCGGTAAACATGGTCCCAGCACCAATCACCGCCGCCACCGCGCGGCCGCGGTTGTGTCCCGACTCGCTGCCGCCCTGTGGCAGCAGCAGCACAACGAACAGGAACAACACGACAATCGCTCCCGAGTAGATGATCAACTGGCTGATGGCGACGAACTCCGCCGACAGCATCAGGTAGATCACGGCGAGGGTCAGTGAGTTTGCGAGTAGTGACACCGCGCTGTAGACCGGCTTTTTGGCAAGCACGACACCGAGTGCCGTTAGCAGCAGGATCACGCAGGCGAAAACTAGATAGGGGAAGCGAGCATCCATCACAGATCCTGCTTCCTCGGCGTGCGCGCACCAGTGGGCGTGTCACAGTGGCCCTTGGGCGCGCCTGAGACAGCTGCTTCGCCCTCCGGTTTGCCGCCTATCGGGCCTCGGTGCTGTTCGACATCAGCGTGGAATTGCCGCCGCGGCGCGTGCTTTTCGGGATCGAGCAGCATGTCTTTTGTGTAGACGAACGCGTGTCGTTGGTAGTCCGACAGCTCGTATTCTGGACCTAAGCGGATCGCTTCTACCGGGCAGGCCTCCTCGCAAAAGCCGCAGAAGATGCACCGGATCATGTTGATCTCGAAGTGCTTTGCGTAGCGCTCGCCAAACGAGATGGGCGCCTTCGGATCGTTTTCTTCCGCGCCGACGTAGATCGCTTGGCTTGGGCAAGCGGCGGCGCACAGATGGCAACCGATGCAACGCTCCAGCCCGTTGTCGTATTTGTGGAGCTGGTGTCGGCCCTTGAACTTCGCGGCTGGTTGACGCTTCTGCTCCGGATACATGAGCGTGATCTTCTTGCGCCCCATGTGTCGCAAGGTGGTGAAGAAGCCAGCGAGCAACGCTTTCAGGTCTTCGATCATTTGCCACTCCTGTAAACAACGATCACCGCAGTGACCGCCAGATTGAGCAAGCCGATCGGCAAGAGTTTGTTCCAAGACAAGCGCATGAGTTGGTCGTAGCGAAGGCGCGGCAAGGTGGCCCGCAACCAGACGAACAAGAACATGAAGACCATCAACTTCAAGATCAGCCACCAAGGGCCAGGCCAGAACGGCCCGCTGAAGCCACCGAGAAACAGCGTCGCGGCGAGCGAGGACACCACGAGCATGTTGATGTATTCAGCGATGAAGTACATGGCAAAGCGCATGCCCGAATACTCGGTGTGGTAGCCAGCGACCAGTTCGGTCTCCGCTTCGGGGAGATCAAACGGGGCGCGGTTGGTTTCGGCGCAGGCAGCAATCAGGTAGAGCACGAATGCGACCGGCTGCAAAAACACCAACCAGACACCATCGTGCTGCTGTTGCACGATCGTTGACAGTTTGGTGTCGCCAACGGTGAGCACCACGGCGATCAGTGCGAGTCCGAGGATCAGTTCGTAAGACACGACCTGCGCTGCGGCGCGCAGTGCGCCCATCAACGAGTACTTGGAACCCGAGGCCCAACCGCCGAGCACCAGCGCATAGACCCCGAGTGACGAGACGCCAAGTAGGTAGAGCACGCCGATATCGAGGTCGGCGATGCACATCGGCACCATCGTGCCTTGGATCTCGACCGTCGGCCCAAACGGGATCACTGCGAAGGACGCAAGCGCCGCAAACAGCGCGATCGCCGGTGCGAGGCGGTAGAGCCATCGGTCGCTGTTGCTAGGAGTAAGGTCTTCCTTGAACAGCAGCTTTAGTCCGTCGGCCAGCGGTTGCAACAGACCTTGCCAGCCGACGCGATTTGGTCCATGCCTGACCTGCATGGCGGCGAGCACGCGGCGCTCAAACCAAGTCATGTATGGCATCAGCGTCATCAACACCGCGATGACAGCTATGGTGCGCAACATGGGGACAACGAGATCCTGCATCAGCGGGCTCCGGCGTGGCGGTGAGTAAGCGCCGTGCGCAGATGCGAGATCAGTTGCTGATCGGAGGGCACATTGCGGCCAACAAACCCACCCGCGAGCAACGCTTGTCGCTGCCCTGTGAAGTTGGTGTAGGTGCCTGCGGTCTCGTACGGATGGAGCATCGGCAACACCACCTCAACATCGCTGCGCGGTTCGATCGCGCGGCTGGTGGCAACCGCAAGCTTCGCCCCGGACTGGGGAACCAGGTGATCGATGCCAAGCAGCAGGATCCCGGTCAGGCCGTGGCTCGACACCGTGGCGCTGGCGATCGTGGGGGCGAGCTCCTGCGCGCCGCGCGCATTCGCTGCGAGTGCCGGCGCACCCAGCATCCCAGTGTCACCATTGGCGCCGAGTTGCTGCGCCAATTGTTGGGCGAGGAACAGCAACGAGGCATCGGCCGCTAGATCGGGATGCAGCAGCAAAACGGCGGGGCCATCGCACGTCAGTTTCATCGCGGCTTCACGCACCGGTGCTGAAGCCTTGCCCGTGGTGAGCGCGGCAAGCAGTTCTGCGGTGGTATCGCCGACGCGGTCCTGCGGGACAGAAAGCCATGCCGCGGAGTCGCGGAACAGGCCGTTGTGTTGGCCGACAGCAACGAGGTTGCCGCCGTTTTGTGCCGCCTTGCGCAGCCACAACGCGAGGACCGGTAGCTCCGTCCAAGGGTCAAAGCCCAGCAACACGATCTTCTTGGCGAACGGCAGGTTTGCGATCTTGCCTTGCAAAAGCCACGGCGTGTGGACGTATGGCAAAAAGCCGAACTGCGATTGCTGTGCCATCGGCCGCAAGCCGGTTTCGAGCGCTAGCATCGCTTCGTTGGTCAAAGTCGGTGACGCGAGCACGGCGGTATAGCCGCGCAGCAGTTCGACCGTGCGCTGCAAGGCCAGTTCCAAAGTGGTTGGCTGCAGGCTGCCATGTTTGCGCAGCAGCGGTTGCAGCGGCCGATTTTGCTTGGCCTCGGCGGCGGTCACTTGGCCAAGCGCCGTCACCGGTGGCAAGGTTTGGAAGCGACCTTTATCACACAGCCAGCCATCGTCGATCCCAGGGTTCTCGCGCGCAACCATGCGCAGGATCGCGCCATCGCGTGCGTGCAGCGAAGTGTTGCAGCCCATGCTGCAGCCGCTGCAAACAGACGGCGTGCGCTTTAGATCCCATGGCCGCGAACGGAAGCGGTAGAAGCGCGAGGTCAGTGCGCCGACTGGGCACAGTTCAATCGTGTTGCCCGAGAATGGCGACTCAAAGGACTCGCCGTTCTGCGTGCCGATCTCGCTTTCGCCACCGCGATCGAGCGCAACGAGGGCCTGATCGCCGACAATCTCCGACTGAAAGCGCGTGCAGCGGTAGCACATGATGCAGCGTTCTTTGTCGAGCACGATGCGATCGCTGAGCGCGAACGCCTTGTCCTTCGCGCGCTTGTCCTCCTGCATGCGCGAAACGCCTTGCCCGTATTTGAAAGTGTTGTCCTGCAACGGGCATTCGCCGCCCTTGTCGCAGATCGGGCAATCGAGTGGATGGTTGGCGAGCAGCATCTCGATGACTGCGTTCTGGCCAGAAATTGCGTTGGGCGAAACTGAGTTGGCGACCATCCCTTCCGACACCGGTGTGGTGCAGGCAGTCTGCAATCGCGGGTTCTTCTCGATCTCGACGAGGCACATGCGGCACGCGCCAACCGGTTTTAGTTTCGGGTGGTAGCAGAACACCGGAATCTCGGATCCAGCCATCTTGGCGGCTTCGACCAGCAGCGTGCCCTTGGGCACGGTGAGTCGCTTGCCGTTGATTGTCAGGCTGACCAAGTTCGGGTTTTGCGGTGGCGGCGGCGGTGGTGTGGTTGCACCACTGAGACCGGTTGGGTTTGCTAGGTTGCTCATCCGCGCTGGCTCCAATCCGTAGTGCCCTGCGCATCGCGCGCGCCTTGGCCGTTCAAAATCGCGGCAAGGTATTCGGGCCTGAAATGCTTGATGGTGGCGGTGACTGGACTCGTGGCGAAATCGCCCAGCGCGCACAGCACCTTGCCGGAAATCTGATTTGACAACGAGAGCAGCAAGTCGAGGTCCTTCGGTTCGCCGCGGCCTTGCTCGAAACGCAGCAGGATCTTGTGCAGCCACTGCGTGCCTTCGCGGCACGGGGTGCATTTGCCGCATGACTCGTGGCGGAAGAACTCCAGCATGCGCGTGGCGGCGCGCACGATCGACACGTCTTCCGGGATCACAATCAGCGAGGCTGAGCCGAGCATCGAGCCTGCTCCGGCGACGCCTTCGTAGTCGAGTTTCGCGTCGAGCTGGTCTGCTGGCACGATCGGCGCAGAGATGCCGGCAGGCAACACCCCCTTGATCTTGGCGCCGTCCCGCATCCCCATCCCCCAGTGCTCGATCAGTTCGCGGAACGTGACCGCACCGAGCGGCAATTCGTAGTTGCCCGGCCGGTTTACCCAACCCGACAGACAGTAGATCTTGGGGCCAGCGCTCTTCTCGTTTGGCCCGATCTTTTTGAACCAGTCCGCGCCGTGCAGCAGGATGTGCGGCACATTGCAGATCGTCTCGACGTTGTTGACGACCGTCGGTTTGCTGTAGAGCCCGGAGATCGCAGGGAATGGCGGGCGCGAGCGCGGCATCGGCCGGTTGCCCTCCAGCGATTCGAGCAGCGCCGTTTCTTCGCCGCAGATGTAGGCACCGGCGCCGAGGAAGACGTGGATCTTCAGTTCGAAGCCAGAGCCTAGGATGTTCTTGCCAAGCAGCCCCTGTTGCTCGGCCTCGCCAATCGCCGCGCGCATCCGGTCGCCGGCTTCTACGTATTCGCCGCGCAAGTAGAGGAACGCTTCTTTGCAGCCGATGGCGTAGGACGCGATCGCCATGCCCTCGAGCAGCATGTGCGACTCGACCTCCATCAGTTCACGGTCCTTGAAGGTGCCTGGCTCGGATTCATCCGCGTTGACGACCAGATACTTTGGCCCCGCGGCCTTTGGCACAAAGCTCCATTTCATTCCGGCGGAGAACGCAGCACCGCCGCGGCCGCGCAGGTTGCTCTGCTTGACGATCTCGATGACTTCGGCCGGCTGCTTTTGCAACGCTTGCTTGAGCCCTTCGTAGCCGCGACTGGCTTGATACTCGGCAAGCGAAACTTGCGTCGAGCGCGGCTGGCGCGGCAACAGGATCGGCGTGTATTCGATCGGCTTCTTGCTCGCGTTCGCGTTCGCGGTCGCAGGATGGCAGTCGTGGTTGAGCGTGCCTTTGGTGGTGGGGATGCGGCCCGCTTGCAGCTCGGCACACAATGCGTCGACGTCGGCCTTGGCGGTGAGATTTTCAACGTAGTGATCGCCGATGCGAACCATCGGCGAGCGGTGGCAGCCACCCATGCACTCTGGTGTGCGGTGCAGCGACAGCATGCCGTCTTGCGTGGTCTCGCCAGGCTTGATGCCGAGGCCCGCTTCGAGTTGTTTGAGCAGCCGTTCGCCACCACAAAAACCACAGGGCAACTGCACGCACACTTCCACAGCAAGTCTGCCGTGCGGCTTTGTGTGCAACATGGAGTAGAACGTTGTCAGCTCGTAGGCGGCGGCGTGCGAGACCCCGACCAGGTCGGCAACTTCGTTTAGAATCGATGGCGGCAGGTAGCCGATCTCGCGTTGCGCCAGCTTCAGTGATGGCAGTAGTGCCGTGCGGAAGTGCGGGTATCGCAGGACTTCCTGCTGGATCGCTGTGCGCGTTGCAGTGGATAGCGAAAGGGCGTGCATCGAGGTTGTGGCGCCGGTCGGTTGGTTGCTCACGGGATTCATCTGCTCAGCGGTCCACTTCGCCCATGATCGGATCAATGCTGGCGATCACCGCGACAAGGTCGGCCAAGAGGCCGCCCTTGCACATCAGTTCGATGGCCTGCAAGTTGGCAAACGACGGGCCGCGTTCATGGATGCGCACTGGCTTACTGCTGCCATCGCTGACGACATAAAAGCCGAGTTCTCCGCGCGGTGATTCAACGGCGACATAGGCCTCGCCGATGGGTGGCCGTTGACCTTCGGTGTAGAGCTTGAAGTGGTGGATCAAGGCTTCCATCGAATGCTGAAACTCGCTGCGCGGGGGTGGCATCACCTTGCGATTGCTGGTGCGAACGGGGCCACTGGGCATGATCCGCAATGCTTGCTGGCAGATCTTCACGCTCTCACGCATTTCGGCGATTCGGACGTGGTAGCGGCCGAGGCAGTCGGCGGTTTGGCTGGTCGGCACATCAAACGTGTAGTTTTCGTAGCCGCAGTATGGGTGCACCTTGCGCACGTCATGCGCGATGCCTGCGGCGCGCAGCAGCGGGCCTGACACGCCGAGTGCAATCGCGTCCCCGGCCCGCAGGATGCCGATTCCGCTCATGCGCTCCAAGAAGATCGGGTTCTTGCTTAGCAGTGCTTCGTATTCGTCGATGTAGCCAGGCATCGAGTCGACGAACAGCTTGCAGCGGGTGAGCCACTCGGGGCTCATGTCGTCTGCCAATCCACCTGGCCTGATAAACGAGGTCATCATGCGTTGGCCGGTGAGCTCCTCGAACAGATCGAGGATGCCTTCACGTTCGCGCATGCAATAAAAGAAGATCGTCAAAGCACCGAGGTCCATAGCGCCGGTGCCAACCCAGACGAGGTGACTGTTGATCCGGGTCAACTCGGCGAGCAGCACGCGGCCAACCTGTGCTCGCTCGGGGATCTGGCACGCGAACAATGCTTCAACCGAAAGCGCAAATGCGAGGTTGTTGCCTAGCGGGTTTAGGTAATCAATCCGGTCTGTGCATGGCACCGCATGCATCCAGTTGCGCGCCTCCATCGTCTTCTCGATGCCAGTGTGCAGATAGCCGATCACCGGCTTGCACGAGACGACAACCTCGCCGTCCAGTTCGAGTTCGAGGCGCAGCACACCGTGCGTGGACGGATGCTGCGGCCCCATGTTGATGTGCAGCGTGTTGCTGATTAGCGGAGCTTTGGTGCTATTGGCAGCGGGCAATGATGAACTCACTTGGCGGGACATCAGGTGCCGTAAAGTTCGCGGGTGACAGTGAAGTCGACGGGTTCGCTGCCGATCGGCACGTCGCGGCGCAGCGGTGCTGGTCCTTCGAAATCGTCGGGCAACAGGATGCGGCGAAGATTGGGATGACCGACAAAGCACACGCCGAACAGGTCGAATACTTCCCGCTCGTACCAGTCTGCTGCGGCGAATAACGAAGTCATGGACGGAGCTTCGCCAAGCGAGCGCGTTTTGATCCGGAGCCAGCAATGCTCGGCCATCGAGTAGAGCAGATAGTTTAGTTCGAAGCGGTCGGCGCGGCTCGGCTCATCGACCACCGTGCAATCGAGAAAGCGCACAAACCCGCGCGCCTTTACCCACGTTGCCAAGTCGATCAGTTGCGGCATTGCGACGCGCAGCCAAGTCGTGCCGTCGCGGGTTTCCCCGCGCTCCAGCTGCGGGAAGGCCGCAGCCAAATCAGCTTGTAGTGCAGTTGGCAACCGTTGCGGGTTCGACGGGTTGCCCGCCTTCGCAGCGGCGCTGTCGGTTGGCTCAAAGCTCATGTGCGGCGGTGCCCGTTGGCGACGCGTTGTTGCAACTTGAGGATGCCGTCGATCAAGGCTTCGGGGCGCGGCGGGCAGCCGGGCACATAGACATCGACGGGGATTATTTTATCGACACCCTGAACGATCGCGTAGTTGTTGAAGATGCCGCCACACGACGCGCAATCGCCCATCGAGATGACCCACTTGGGGTCAGGCATTTGGTCGTAAAGTTCGCGCACGACGGGCGCCATTTTTTTGGACAGCCGGCCTGAGACAATCAACAGGTCACTCTGGCGCGGAGAAGCGCGATAGACCTCCATGCCAAAACGCGCGAGGTCAAAACGGCCAGCCGCCGTCGCCATCATCTCGATCGCGCAGCAGGCGAGGCCAAAGGTCGCAGGCCACATGGACTGTTCGCGACTCCAATCCTTGAGCCGGCTGAGCGCCCACCCAAGTCCGCCTTCTTTGCCATCCATCACAATTGGTGGCGGGGAGTTCAAATCACGATTTGTCGAGTCCATGGCTACACCTGCACGAGATTGTCGAAGATCACTTCCACTGCAGCGCGCCACGATTGCGTGCATACAGGTAACCCGTGCCGAGCACGGCGAAGAATGAAGCTATGTAGAACAGTCCGGCAACGCCCAGTTCGCGCAGTGCTACGGCCCATGGATAAAAGAACAAAGCCTCCACATCAAAGATCAGGAACAGCATCGCGACGAGTGCAAAGCGCACCGGCCAGCGCGTCTGGTTGGCAAACGGCTCGGACACGCCGCACTCGTAGGGCTTCCCCTTGTTGACGTTTGGCTTGTGCGGCGCCAACCGACCAGCGATGCACGAAATGCCAACCGGGATGGCGAGCACGACGAGCAGATACAAAACGAGTGAAAGGTATTCGGACACGGGTGATGGGGGGAGGAGCGTAGCGACCAGCAGGCAAAGGCTCAACGAAGACAATGCATGGAACTTGCGTTGTCACTGGTGCTTCCCATGGCGGCAATCTGCCTGCTGCACGGCCTCTGGTTGACACTCTTGGCAATATCACCTTACCTTCTATCCCCGTTGGTTCTCGTGCACTGATTTAGCTGGCGCTCGCAATAGCAGCGCATGGCGATCGGCAACCGCAATCGTGTTTTCTTCTCTCGGAGCTTCAGACCACATGCCCCTTCTTCAAATCGTCTGCGACAACTGCGGCGTCAAGTATCGGCTGCCGGAAACGTTCACTGGTTCCTCTGCAAAGTGCAAACAATGCGGCAGCTCGATCGATGTGGCTGCACAGCGCAACAGTGCAGCCCAGCCGGTTGCGGCGGCCGCCCGGCCAGCTAGTGCGCGACCCGCATCGCCAAGGTCTGCGCCTAAAGCCAGCGGCAGTCCGCGCACAGCGACCCGGCAGCCACGCGAGGCGCGTGCCCCGCGCGAGGCGCAGGAAGCACCGGCAAAGAGCAACAAGCCGTTGATCTTTGGCGGCATCGGCGCTGCGGCAGCAGTGGTGGTCGTCGCGGTGTTGATGATGGGCGGCGGAGATAAGGAGGCAAAGAAGTCGGCCAAGCTGCCCGTCGCGGAAGCGTCCGCGAAGCCGGCTGAGTCAAAGCCAACCCCGGTGGCAGCCGTTGCCAAAAAGAAGCCGGTGGCTGATGACGGCCCGAGTTCTCCGTTGGCAGTAGCCGCAAAGCCAGGTTCGCCTAGCGCCAAAGACCCGGCTCCCCAAGATCAGGGTAACCCAAAGGCAAGCCCAGTGAACGCGCCTGCTGCAAAGCCGGCCAGTGCTCCGGCCAGTGCGCCGGCCAGTGGCGGCAAACCGGTGAAGGATGCCCTTGCGGAAGAGCGTGAGAAGCTCGTGCTGAAGGACCTTGACGCGTGGCAGAAGATTGCGATCAAGTCGCTCGATCAAGTGCTGGATGTGCAGAAGGCGACAAAGCCGCTGGCCTATCCAGATGAGATCACGGTTGTGCAGCAGAAGGCGCTCGCGGATTTGTTCACGGAGGCGAAGGACGGCGGTGGTGGGGCGCGCACCGGTCGCGCGCTGCGCAAAATGGAGGCGATGGGATTTCCGGCATTGTTCTTCCTGATCAACACGCTGCGCGAGATCAACTACCGGGACTACGACAGCCTGGTGATGGCAAACCAGCTCAACATGACGCTGTCCAATCTCACGATGGGCATCAACACGGGATTCGTGCCTGTCGAGGCCGGACCTGATTCGGGCAAAATCGACCCGCGCATTGCGCAATGGGATGCTTTGACGGTCGAACGCTGGATTGCTGGCGCATTAGCCCAGTGGCCGACAAAGGCGAAGTTCGACGAATACATCGTGAAGCGCAGGGCCAAGAAAGACGCCGAACTCGACGACGGCGACGCCAAGGACGCTGGCAAGAAGTAGCCGCGCGCTGGCTGTGCTCCGCGCGCTGGGTGTGCTCCGCGCGCTGGGTGTGCTCCGCGCGCTGGGTGTGCTCCGCGCGCTGGGTGTGCCCCGCTGGCCGGTTCGTTTTGCGCCGCCACGTTGCTGTTACTGGCGACTCGCAGGGCGGCGGCCCCAAACTTAGCCGGCCAAAGCCCCAAATGAGTGAACGCAGGCGGAGTGAGCGGCAGAGTTTACTGCGCACAAACTAGTGGCCCCTAGTAAAGCCCCAATGTGGCGGCAGAACGGCAGGCGTTCGGGCCGCCTAGCACTGGGCGAAAGTGTTGCTCGCACTGCGGTCAACTTGCTAGCAAAGCGAACGCCTTGCCAGCATCGCGGACCGCCTGTGGCCCGAAGTCGGCTGGATCAGTGCAGGAACGGGATCAGCAGAATTGCCACGATGTTCAAGATCTTGATCATCGGGTTGATCGCTGGGCCGGCAGTGTCCTTGTAAGGATCGCCAACCGTGTCGCCGGTCACCGCCGCCTTGTGCGCATCGCTGCCCTTGCCGCCGTAGTTGCCTAGCTCGATGTATTTTTTGGCGTTGTCCCATGCCCCGCCACCCGTCGTCATTTGCAGTGCGACGAACAGGCCGGTCAGAATGGAGCCGATCAAGAGTCCGCCGAGCGCTTCTTTGCCGAGCCAAAGGCCGACGATCAACGGCGTGAGCACGGGGATCAGTGCCGGCACGATCATCTCGCGCAGCGCGGCGGTGGTGACGATGTCGACCGCCCGCTTGTAGTCGGGCTTGGCCGTGCCTTCCATGATGCCCTTGATCTCGCGGAACTGACGGCGCACTTCATCGACTACGCAGCCAGCAGCCTTGCCGACCGCCTCCATCGACATTGCCGAGAACACGAACGGCAGCATGCCGCCGAGGAACAGGCCGATGATGACTCTGTAGTCGCTGAGGTCGAACATCACCGGCTTATGAAACTTCACGCCGAGTTCGTGCATGTAGGCATCAAACAGCACCATTGCCGCGAGGCCGGCGCTGCCGATGGCATAGCCCTTGGTGACGGCCTTCGTGGTATTGCCAACGGCGTCGAGCGGATCGGTGATCGCACGCACTTCCTTTGGCATGTGTGCCATCTCGGCGATGCCGCCGGCGTTGTCGGTGATCGGACCAAACGCGTCGATCGCGATGATTACGCCGGTCATCGACAGCATTGCAAATGCGGCGGTGGCGATGCCATAGATGCCAGCCTGCATAAAGCAGATGCCGATTGCCGAGGCAATGACGAGGACCGGCAGGGCGGTCGCCTTCATGCCGATGGCGAGTCCCTGGATCACGTTGGTGCCGTGGCCCGTGGTGCTTGCCTTGGCGATGCTCTTTACTGGCCCAAACTTGGTTGACGTGTAGTACTCGGTGATCACTACGAGCAACGCCGTGACGGCGATGCCGAGCAGCGAGCAGATCGTGATGCTATGCGCGCTGACGCCATCATCGAGCATTCGCTTTGGCAACGCGCCGATGGCGATCATCGTGTGGTTGGTCGCAAACCAAAAGCCGATCGCCGAGATCACCGCGCTAACGCTAAGGCCGAGGTACATCGGCCGCATGATGTTCTTGGTCTTGTCGGTCGCCTTCACGCAGGAGATGCCAATGATGCTCGCAACAATCGCGATCGCGCCGAGCAGCAGCGGGAAGGTGATCAGCACCGGGTTGCCGTCCGGCATTGCCTCTGTCTTGGTAAGGATCTTGCCGAGCAGCATCATTGCTACGGCAGTCACGACGTAGGTCTCAAACAGGTCGGCCGCCATGCCAGCATCGTCGCCAACATTGTCGCCGACGTTGTCCGCGATGACCGCAGGGTTGCGCGGATCATCCTCAGGAATACCTGCTTCAATCTTGCCTACCAGGTCAGCACCGACGTCTGCGGCCTTGGTGAAGATGCCACCGCCGAGGCGGGCAAACACCGAGATCAACGAGCCACCAAAGCCTAGGCCGATCAGTGCTGCGGTCGTGTGAAACGTGTGCCAGATCGTGGCGACGCCAAGGATGCCGAGGCCGACCACCAAGAGTCCCGTGACCGCCCCGCCCTTGAATGCCATGCCAAACGCCGGCCCCATGCCCAGTCGCGCGGCTTCGGCGGTGCGCACGTTGGCGCGTACGGCGACATTCATGCCGATGTAGCCAGCCGTGCCGGACAATACTGCGCCGATGATGAAGCCGATGGCCGTGTCCTTGCCGAGTTGCCACCAAAGCAAGGCAGCCACGAAGGCGGCGACAATGGCCACCGTCGTGTTTTGGCGCGAGAGATACGCTGCCGCGCCCTGCTGGATCGCCGTTGCGATCTCCTGCATGCGCTCGTTTCCAGCGCTTTTCTTGAGGATCCAGATCGTCAGCAAAAGCCCGTGGACGATTGCGAGAGCTCCGGCGCAGTAGGCCAGTAGCAAGAAGTTGGCTTCGGTCATGGCAAAAGGGCGTCGGAAAAACGCCGTTAGTATTGGGCGCGAAGGCTAGCCAGCAGGAGGTTTTGCGCAACGACGAAGGCATCCCGTTCTCTGATCCCCGCATCCAAACGTGCTTGACGAACGATTATTTGACTGGCTGCCGGTGTGGTGGACGGTTGCGGCCAATGCGAGAAAACCCAGCTGTTCTTCGATGTCCGTCAAAGTAGCGATTATCGGTGCTGGCATCGCGGGGATCGCGGCAGGGTGCGCGTTGCGAGATCGCGGTGCCTCCGTCATCGTGTTCGACAAGGGGCGCGCTGCCGGTGGTCGTGTTTGTACTGGGCGATCGGCAGAGCTCACCGCCGATCATGGCGCACAATATTTTACTGCGCGCGAACCAAACTTTCGGGCCCTCATAGATCGTCTGCTTGCGGCCAACATCGTGGCAAGGTGGCAGGGACCGTTTCGAACTCTGCGGCTTGGGACCTTTGGTCCTGACCCGCAGCCAGACTCGGTGCGCTATTGCGGCGTGCCAGGGATGTCTGCGTTGCCGCGCGCGATGAGTTTGTCGATGCCGATCTGCCTAGGTGTCCAGATCGAGCGTGCGCGTCGACAGCCAAACGGCTGGCAGTTGGTCGATGCGTCCGGCGTTTTGTATGGCCCATTCGATTCGCTGGTCCTGGCGTTGCCGCCTGCGCAAGCGGCGATGTTGTTGCCTGCAACGGAACCAATGCGGGCGGTCTTTTCGCGAGTTCAAATGGCGCCAACCCTGTGTGCGGTCGTGTCGTTTGCAGCGATGCCCACTCCTGCAGCCGGTGGCTTGTTTGTCGATGACCCGGCGCTCAGTTGGGTTGCGCACGATGGCGATAAGCCGATGCGTAGCGGTGCTGCAACCTTTGTGCTGCACAGCACTGCGCCGTTCGCCCACCAACATTGGGACGCCGATGCGGTCGCGTGGGGGGCGCTGTTGGTCGCCAGCTTTGCGCGCGCACTCGGCGTCGCTTTGCCAGCCGTATTGGCGATGCGGACGCACCGATTTCGCTATGCACAATGCGAACGAGAAGAGCAGGAAGGGCTTTGCGTGCACGATGCCGAGCAGCAGCTGATTGCGGTCGGTGATTATGCCGCTGCTGGCAGAGTTGAAGGCGCGTGGCGAAGTGGTGTAGCGGGGGCCGCGTTGATAAGGATCGGCCAACAGTGAGCTACCCCCTTAGTGAGCTAACCCGCAGATGATGACGGTGGGTTCCGCGGGCGCCGTTTTGCTACGCGCCAAAGATCTCCGGCAAACTGCCGGTGCTGTCGGCAAACGATTCGGCCGGCACCTTGAGAGCCTTCAGCATGCCGAGCAATACATTGCTGAACGGCGTCGTTTCGTCGTACTTCGTGTAACTGCCATGGCGCAGGCCAAGTTGATTGCCGCCGACCACTGCCACCGGGTAGTTGCGCGCATTGTGCGTCGTGCTGCAGCAGCTGCCGTAGAGCACCATCGTGGTGTCGAGCAAGCTGCCGTGCTCGTCTTCAACTTTTGCTAGCCGCTGCAAGAAGTAGGCAAACTGGTTTGCGTGCCATTGGTCATATCGCCCCCATTCTTCCCAATGCCCCTCGTGCCCGTCGTGACTGATCGTGTGATGGCTACTTTTGAAACCCAACGCGCGCGATGGAAAATTATCGGCGAAACCCATGCCGTCTTCGCGGCCGGTCATGAAGGTCATGACTCGCGTGAGATCGGTCTCGAGCGAAAGCGCGAGCAGGTCATACATCGTGCGCAGGTATTGCGTCGGGTTGACATTGGCCGCCGCATCGAGATCAATGTGGCTGCTGTCAAACGCCCGCATTGGCCGATCGAGCCACACTTCGTTGCGGCGCACCTGCTCTTCCACGGCATGCAGCGACGTCAGATACTGGTCGAGTTTTTCCTGATCTTGTTTGCCGAGTCGCCGCGCCAAGCGCTTGCTATCCAACAGCACGAGGTCGACGATCTGTTTGCCTTCGCGCAAACTCTGCCGACGCTCAGGCGTGGAAGCGCCGCCGTTTGGCGCGAAGTAGCGTTCGAAGATGCGCCGCGGATGATGCTCTGAAGGGATCGGCCGTGCGCTGTGGTCAAACGACAACGTCGATACGCGAGATTTGTAACCAACGCCGCCGTCGGTCGAGAACACCAGCGACGGGTAGCGGGTGTGACGCTTCAGCTCTTCGGCGGCGACTTGGTCTACCGACACCAGGTTGTGGTAATCGTCACCGCGCACATCGCCCGCGGTGAGCCACGTGTCACCAGCGAGATGTCCGAGCAGTTCTCGACTCAGTGGATGACTCAGACCGCCGAGTAGCGACAGCTGGTTCCTGAATGGCGCGAGCGAAGCCAGGATGTTGGTAAACTCGTAATCGGCGCCCGCGCGGTTGGGAAACCAGCGCCACATGTTCCACTTCGCGTCATTTTCTTCCGGCATGCTGGCGCCGTTGGGGAAGTAGACGCAGCACATCCGGCGCGCAGGTTCGCGTGGCTTGCCGTGGCGCATGGCAGACAGGAACGGCAGGGCAACTGCGACGCCGGTGCCGCGTAGAAACGTGCGCCGATCGAGCTGGTAACCCTGCTTATTCATGGTGGTGCGGTTAGTGATGGGTGAATGAGTTGCTGGTGACGATTTGGTGCAGTATGGCTCGCATACGATACCCGTCGCCCTGCACGAACTGCAGGATAGCATCAATCTCGGGGGCGTCCGCAAACGACAAATCGCGGCCGAGCGCATATGAAAACAGGTGTTCGATCAGGGCCCTCGTAACGGCATCGCGCTTGTGTTCAAAAATCCACTTAACGATCCCCGCCCGGTCATCGACATCATTCCCGTCCGGCAAAGTGGACTTTGCATCGATGTCGAAGTCCTTGCGGCGGGTCTCGTATTTGCCGATGGCACTAAAGCGTTCAAACACGACTCCGAACGGATCAATCGAAGCATGGCACTCCCGGCATGAGACGCGATCTCGGTGAACTTCGAGTTTTTGTTGCAACGTCATCTTCAGAAACCCCGGCGTCGTCGCATCGAGTGCCGGCACGTTTGGCGGCGGGGGTGGCTGCGGAGCGCCGAGGATCTTCTGCTTTAGCCAGACCGCGCGCTTGATTGTATGCGGCTCTCTACCGTCAGAATGCCCGACTAGAAAAGAACCTTGTGCGAGCAGTCCGCCGCGCTGCTGATCCTTCGTCAGTGGCACCGGACGAAACTGCGGTCCCAATACGCCCTCAATGCCATAGAACTCAGCAAGGTTCTGGTTCAGCATCGTAAAATCAGCATCAATCAGCGTCATCACGCTGAGGTTCTTCTGCAGCACCTCGCGCACGAAGTGGTAGGTCTCCTCGGCCATGTCGTGCTTCACAAAACGCGTGTAGCTCGGAAACTGGTCGACGTCGATCGACATCCCGGCGTGGCGATCGAGTCGCAGCCACTCGTAAGCGAACGCGCGGATAAATCGGGAGACGCGCTGGTCGTCAATCATTCGGTCCACCTGCGCTGGCAAATGATCCGTCAACGTGCCGGCGGTGGCAAGTTCGCGCAGCGCCGCATCCGGCGGCGAGTTCCACAGGAACAAGCTGAGCCGCGCCGCAAGCTCACTCTCGCGGAGTCGCGTGCTGCCGCTCGGTTGCGTGGTGTCGCCTTCCGGCTCGACCATGAATAAGAACTCAGGTGAGCACAGAATCGCCACCAGCACTTCGCGCACGCCGTGCTCGTAGACTGGATAATCGGCTTCGATCGAGCGCCAGAATTGTAGGTGGCGATCGACTTCGCCGGACTCGGCGGGCCTCCGCAATGCCCGCGTCATGAAGTTCTGCAATATCTGCTTCGTGTATGCCTCGCGTGCAGGGCTGCGAACTGCGAGTGCGAGGTCCCCGCACGGCAGAAAGATGTCCGTATGCGAACGCGGTGGCCAGGCGGCATAGATGGGCGCTTCAAACTCGATCGAACGGATGAGCAGCGGCGGGCCGGTCTGCTTTGATGATTTGACGAGGTGGTCGTTCCACAGGCCAAGCACTAGGAAGCCGGATAGTTCTTCGGTGTCGCCAGAATCTGCTTCGGGGATCGGCAGGTTTTCAAGGCGGCCGATGAACTCATAGCTACGCGGTGCGCCAAGTGGTGCCGTGACTTCCTGCGGCTCGTCGAACGTCTTGTAGTGCATGCCGTCGTCGGTGCGGGTGCCGGCATATGCGCGGATCACCGGCACAAGGTGCTGCAAGGCTGCATTTTGCTCGGTTTCTCGGACCGCCAGACGTTTCACCAGCGGGTGGTCGGCTGGCATCGGCGTAACGACCAAATGCGAGAAGCCGACGAAGAACGGCCCGCCGAGATTTATCTGGTGGTGACCCGCGCGCATGCCGATGGCACCAAGGGCCGTGACGACGCGCGGCAGTTGCAGTTCAAGAGGACTCGCCTCCGGGCGAAGGTCGAGTTGATGCCCATCGATTCTGATCCGCACCGCTGGCATTCCGGCTTTTGCAACTGGCCGATACACGAGATCGATTTGATAGAAGCCATCGTGCGGCAGGTCGATTTGCAGGCGAACCTGGCTCGTTTTCGGCACATCAATGGCGAGCAGCGATTCGCCAGCAGCATCGAGCTTCACATTCTGAAGTTCGTCGCCGCTAGTCGCTTTGAGGACGATGGCATCTGGCCGCACGATTGGTTCGCCAGTGTCCGAGCAGGTGGTCAGCGCCACTCGTTCGTCGAGCGCGATAAGGAGCGACTCACGCAGTGGTGGCACGTAACCGCGCGATGCCACGACCCGCATTGCGAAATCACCGCGCAGGGGCCAGCAGCGCTTCATCTCGAGTTTTACGTTTGGTGAAGGGCCCTGCCATGCCTCTGGCGCAACTTCTCGATGGGGCAATGCCGAAAGCAGCATCATGCCCTCGTCAACCACTTGGAAGCGATCGAGGCTGGAGCCCCGCAGGCCAATGCTGATGTGACGGCGAAGTTGGTCCGTAGCTTTTTTCTGCGATTCTTCGGTGGGCGCGAATGCGTTTCCCGCTGCGTCCAGGATGTCGAGCCGGAAGTCATCGGTCGGAAGCATTACGGATTGATAGCCGTCAGTGATACCTGCGATGTGCCCCTTGCCTATGCCGCGACCAAACGTGATCAAGTAGCGCGCCGGTGCGGGCCGTTCGCCTGTGACGATCGCTGCTTGCAACGCCGTGCGGGCGATCTCCTGGTAGTAGTCGAGCAGCAGCGGCGACGCGTTCAGCACTGCGCCATTATTGGTGAAGCCCATTTCGGACTTGGCATCGGCCGGCAGCACTTGGCCAAACTCGACCGGCATCGACAGCAGGTCCTGCAGCGCGTTCGTGTATTGATCGCGCGTCAGGCGACGCAAGACTATTTGCTGCTGATCCTTCATGCGGATGGCCGCGGCGGAAAGCGATTCATTGAGCCACTGCAAAAGGACCTGCCGCTGCGGCCCGCTCAACTGCGGCTCGTCAGCCGGCGGCATCTCGTCGCCGTGGATCATTTTTCGGACGGCGCCAAAACTATTGGCCTCGCGGCGAGTCGGCATCAATGGATCGAGTGCATCGAGGCGCATATTGCCCTTCTGCTTTTTCTCACCGTGACAACGAACGCAGAACTCCGCCAACAGTGGCTTGATCTCGCTGCTGAAATCAACGTTGCTGACTTTTACTACGGCGACCGGCGCATTCCCTTGGGCTTGCGCCATTGATTCATGAGAAAGCAACAAGGTGACGAGCAACGTCATGCCAAAGCAGTCGCGCATTCTTTGATAATGCCAGAGAGATTTTTTCTCGCCAACTGCTAACAAATTAGTTCGCGCACTTTTTGGCCCGCCAGTTGGGCCTGCTGCAACTGCGCCCGCGCTTGAAGGAACGGCGGTTCGCGAGAACGAAATACCGGCGATTCCTGGTCGCTCAGATCTGCGCGGAATGCGCAAGATCGCAACCGTAATCGCTCGCTGCACGCAAAGCGGGATTATCTACTGGCTCGTCAGAGGCGCTGTGCCCGAACCACGAAAAATCTTCGCTGTGATTGGCCGAGTGATTTTGGTGCTCGACAACGATGGCTCGAAGTTTTTTCCCCATGACGACGATCGACATCGGCTCCCGTCTCAACCTAACGAATAATGCGTCGGCATTTTTGCGGTGGCATTGTTGCCACTTGGTTGCCGCAATGCTGCTTCAATAAGGACCCGTTCCGTGGGTGCCAATCTGCTCTGCAAGTGCGGTGGACCTGCTTTTTTTTCGCCGAGCACTCCTTTGGCGCGCCTACCGTTGCGCTGTGGCTGCCGCTATGCGCGGCGGCTAGGCGTTGCGTATAGCGGACCTGCGGCTCAATCCGTCGTCGACAAGAGGTTCTTGATTTTGACCAGCAAGTCCTTGAGCTCGAACGGTTTTTGCAGCACGCCCGCGTAGCCGACCCCGAGCCATTGGCTGGCTCCGCCGTCGAGATCCCCGCTCATCAGGATCGTACGCGCCAATAGCTGTGGATGGTCTTTGCGGACCACACCCAGCACCTTCGCCCCGCCGCCGCCTTCGAAATGTAGATCGAGCAACACGAAGTCGACCCGGTTGGCAGCAAGGGAAGCGATCGCCGCCGTGGCATTACTCGCCTCCAAAACCGTCAGCTGCATGCGTTGGCAGTATCGCACGATCATCCGGCGGAGGACCGGCTCGTCGTCGACCACCAAAATCGTTTTGCCTAATAGTGAAACGGCTGGCATGGCGACTTCGAGCAGCTTGGCAGGGCGATCGTCGAGCGATGTGGACACGGGTAGCACGAGAGTAAAAGTAGCACCGCCGCCCGGAGTATCTGTGACGTCGACCCGACCCCCGTGCGCGGCAGCTACCGCTTGGACGACCGAGAGCCCGAGCCCCATGCCCTGGCCATTAGCCTTGGTCGAGAAGAATGGTTCAAACAGATGCCTGTGGGTGGCGGGCGCTATGCCAGTGCCTTGATCCACGACGGCGATGCTGATCGCGTCAGTGCCGACAAGGCTAGCTCGCATCGCTACGCGGCAGCGTTCCTTCGGCAGCCCCTCGATCGCGTGCGCAGAGTTGCGAACCAAATTGATCAGTGCTTGCACGATCTGGCTGCGGTCGCCGAACAGGGGCGGCAGATCTGGGGCACATTCAATCGTTATGTTTGCTTCGGTTTGCGAATAGGAGAGCCTGAGCAGGCGCCCGACGTGATCGAGCAGCGGGTCGATCATGATCGACTCGCGATTTGTTTCGCCCTTGATTGCGAGTTGGCGGAGATCTTGGACAATCCGCGCGGCGCGATCGATCTCACCGACCGCGAGATCAATCATTTCGGTGTGTTCTTTTATACTGAGCACATCCCGCAAGATCTGTAAGCATGAGCGTGCGGCCATCAGAGGGTTATTGACCTCGTGAGCCACCGTCGCAGCGATGACTCCCAACGAAGCCATCCGCTCCGTCTCGAGTAGCTTTGGTCGATGCTTTTGCTCCTGGGTCAGGTCGCGGATGATCACCACCATGCCAAGCGCCACCGCATGCGTGAGCTTCGCGATGCTGACGCCACCAAAGACGATGGCTCCATCGGGTTTTCTAAACCTGAGTTCCGTTCTCGGGGGTGATTCTTCGGCGACTACTTGCTCAATCATCTTGACGAGTGCGTTGCGATCGATGGGATGCACGAACTGCGTGAGCAAACAGCCATAATCCGCTTGTGTTAGTGCAAGGAAGCGCTGCCCTGCCGGGTTCAAGGCGGCGATCTCGCCGCTCAAAGTGAGGCGCACAATCACCAAAGGGGAATCAAGCCATATGCCTTGATAACCACCTGCGTCATCGAGCGTCCCTAAACCATCAATCATTCACCGAAGGCTACTACAATTTGCCAGATTGAGATTTAGAAAGGACGGCAAAAAGGGGGAAGCACAGGTATTTTCAGCGATTCCTGCTCGGTGGCTAAGCGAACCGACACATTGGCACGAACAGCAAGAATTTCTGGACTCATGGTGGATGAAGAGCCCTGTTGATTCCCTTGGAAAATGTGCGTTCGTCAGATGCCAAGCAAGGTTGTCTTGCGCCACAAAGTAGCGCGAAGTAACAACTCGATGCAGTGGATCGATTCTCGCGGTGGTGATTTTTGCAGTGCTTGCAGAAGTCGGACGGCGCCGTTTACCGCATTTGCTTCCCTGCCTAATCTTTGGTTTTCATGACCCGCTTCGCACCGCCGCTCGATTACCCACGCATCAAGGTGGTGTCGACTTTTCAGGAACTGGTTGCGACTCCTTTCGAAGGCATGGTAAATGCCATCTGCTGGCAACGCGCTTTGCCGGGCGACTTTGACGAGGTGGTTTCGCGCCTCGTTGCAACGGCAGGCATTGCTGCGATCGACGAACAGTTACTGCTGGCCCTGCCGGTAAGCGCCCTGGGCAAGATCGCCATCGACATCCTGCTCAATGACCAGCGTTTGCTGTCGAGCAATGGCCATGCGCCGCAGCTCAACTGCATCCATGGTTACCCGCGCGATGAAGCGAACTCTGCATTGCCGACCGATGTCTATTCTTTTCATGTCGACAGTGCGACGGTGCCGACGGACACGTTTTTGTGTAGTTACAACGGACCAGCGAGCGAAGGCTTGCGCAATGATGAAGGACGAAGGCGCGTTGACATCCCTGCGATCCGCGCCCAGTTGCTCGCTCGCTTCGCCGGTCCCGATGACGCTGCATTCAGTGCGTATCTGGCGGCCAACTTCCAAGACCTTCACTACACGCCAGACGAACAGGCCACGCCGTTTTCCTTCGGCACCGGCAACCTGTGGCGCATCGCCGTATCGTTTCCAGGATGTCCAGTTTTACCCTTCATCCATCGTGCTCCAAAAGCCATGCTCGGCCAGTCGCCGCGGTTGTTGCTGATCAGTTGAAGCGAACTGTTTTACAGGGGCCGTTTTCGAGCCGGCGAAAATATCCGGCTCGAGCGCGGCCAGATCGCCGGATGCAAAAACTAACCATTCGGCCCAGCCTTCTCGCTGCCCGTTGGATGCAGATTCGGTCAGCAAGTCACTCAGAAAATCGTGCTGCCGAAGGTTCATTAGTTACTGGCGAGTTCTTGCACCAACGTGGCGAAAAATGGCAGCTAGGTTGTGGCGACTAGCAGTTCGCAGTGCCGCACAAATGCATGGCACCTGCGTTCTGCTATTTGCGAATCGCGCTGCGCATGAACCGCAGGCCGTCTGTTGCTAGTTGTGTTTCACTGTCGAACATCCGTCGCCAGATCTTGGTTGCGGCAGCGATGCTCGGCAGGGACCTGCCAAAGGCTTCGATGACCAGCCAGCCGTCGTAGCGCGCTTTCTGCAACGCCGAAAACGTCGTCTGCCAGTCCACTTGGCCGCTACCTGGCGTCGAGCGGTCGTTCTCCGCGATGTGCACGTGGGCCAGCACATCGGCGCAAGCCTGGATCGCTTTAGAGATGTCCTTCTCCTCGATATGCGCATGGAAGGTGTCGTACATCATGCGGCAACTCGGGCGGTCGACTTCGCGCACGAAGCGGGCGGCATCCGCCGCGCAGTTGAGCAGGTAGATCTCAAAGCGATTGAGAAACTCGAGCGCCAATGTCACCCCACAGGTCGCTGCGTATTCGGCCACCGCGCGAATGCCTTCGACACTGCGCCGCCATTCCACTGCGGTAGGACCCTTGCCTGAAAACTTGCCGAGGGCCGCGTAGTAAGGCCCTGCCAGCACCTTGGCGCCAACAGCTGCACAGCAGTCGAGCGTGCGCTGCGTGAGTTCGATGCCGCGCTTGCGGATTGCTTTATCAGGGCTGATGGGGTCGTCCGCAGCAGTGCGGATGGTCGTTGCCGTGCAGGACAAGCCAAAGCCAGCGAGCCGTTTGCCGAGCGCAGCAAAGCGTTTTTCTTCGAGGCGGAAAATCGGCAGCTCAACGCCGTCAAAGCCAATCGTTTTGAGCTGCGCAAGCACCGGCACGAAGGATTCCTTGGTCGGATCGTCGGTCCAGAGCATCAAGTTCATGCCATATTTCATGTCTTGATTGTGTCGTAAGGCAAAGATCTGCGCGCGTAATTTTCGCGTGGACTGTTCGCAAGGCGGCACTCTCCTTCCTCGAACCCTGTGCGCGTGGCACGATAGTTTGTCCCATGAACAGGAGTGGCTCTGCCATGACTAGTCTCGCGCCGTTTCGAACTCTCAGTAGCCTGTCGCTCGCGATCTTACTGCCGTTGTCTTGCGTGCAGGGCCAGAGCCCCACTGTCGCCGAGAGCGGTTTTCAGTCCATCTTCAATGGTCGCGACCTCACCGGTTGGAGCGCTGACCCAACCTTCTGGTCGGTGCGCGACGGCGCGATCGTTGGCGAGTGCACTAAGGAGAAGCTGCCCAAGCACAACACGTTCTGCATCTGGGAGGATGGTGAGCTTGACGACTTCGAACTCCTGGCTCGATTCCGAATCGTCGGCGGCAACTCCGGCATTCAGTTCCGCGGCAAAGCCAAGGCCGACTGGATTGTCGGTGGCTATCAGGCGGACATGGACGGTGGCAATGATTGGACCGGCGCCAACTACGAGGAGGGCGGCCGTGGCCTATTAGCCAAGTGTGGCCAGCGTACGGTGATTGAAAAAAGCGGCAAGGTCACGGTGACAGGCGAGGTCGGCACTCATGCGCAGATCCTCGCAGCGATCCATCAGAACGACTGGAACGAGTATCGGATTACTGCGATCGGCAACCAGATCAAGCAGCGCATCAATGGCGTATTGACCTGTGAGTTCACCGACGAACAGGTGGATCGCCGTTCTATGCAGGGTGTGCTAGCGCTGCAAATGCACGCTGGCCTCCCGCCTTTCACGGTGGCCTTTAAGGATCTG
This sequence comes from Planctomycetota bacterium, assembly GCA_014192625.1. GTDB lineage: Bacteria > Planctomycetota > UBA1135 > UBA1135 > UBA2386 > BJHM01. The sequence continues at coordinate 751 of BJHM01000032.1, read as the reverse complement.
CGGCTAAAGCGCCTGCCACTCAGCGACCGCCGCAAGAAGATCGTGTTGGTGGCTGGCGAAAACAGTCACGGTCCTGGCGAACACGAGTTTGAGGCTGGCGTTGCTTGTCTGCGCCACTGTCTTGACAAGGTCCCCGGCGTGATTGCAGCTGATTACTACCACGGCTGGCCGAGTGATCCAACTGCCTTCGACAACGCGGACGCAGTGATCAGCTATGCCGACGGCGGCGGCGGCCATCCGTTTGTTCAGCAAGATCATCTCGCAATCATCGAGGCACTTGCCAAGCGCTCTGTTGGTTTAGGTTTTTGCCATTACGCGGTGGAAGTGCCAAAGGAGCACGGCGGGGCGCAGTTTCTGCAATGGATCGGTGGTTATTACGAGAGTGGGTTCTCGGCCAATCCGGTTTGGGACGCGAGTTTCAAATCGTTTCCGGACCACCCGGTGACGCGCGGTGTGCAGCCATTTGCCACGCGCGACGAGTGGTATTTCAACATGCGGTTTAGGCCTGATGGAAAAGGCGTGCTACCCATTTTGCAGGATGCTCCATCCGACGCGACGCGCAAAAACGTGTACTCCGGCAGCGGTCCTTATGAGCACATTGCAAAAGCCAGTGCGCAGACTGAAAGCATGATGTGGGTGGTCGACAACCCCAAAGCCAACCGCGGTTTTGGTTTTACCGGCGGGCACTATCACAAGAACTGGGCGGATCCCAATCAACGCAAAGTGGTGCTGAACGCAATGCTCTGGATTG
>BJHM01000031.1 GCA_014192625.1 Planctomycetota bacterium | reverse complement strand
CCCCGCATCGCTTCGCCGCTACGCCGCTACGTCACCGCATCGCTACGCCGCTACGTCACCGCATCGCTACGTCGCTACGTCACCGCATCGCTACGTCGCTACGTCACCGCATCGCTACGCCGCTACGTCACCGCATCGCTACGTCGCTACGTCACCGTGTCGCTTCGCCGCTACGTCGCTACGTCACCGCATCGCTACGCCGCTACGTCACCGCATCGCTACGTCGCTACGTCACCGTGTCGCTTCGCCGCTACGCCGCTACGTCACCGCATCGCTACGCCGCTACGTCACCGCATCGCTACGTCGCTACGTCACCGCATCGCTACGTCGCTACGTCACCGCATCGCTACGCCGCTACGTCACCGTTCTGGCAGATAGGCGGAGGGCAAGGTCGACAATGGTATCGACCAAACTAACTCCGCTGGACGCAACTAGCGTGCGTGCTGGCAAGCCCGCACTTGCGAGCAGGGCTAACTCGGCGGCGTCGCTCGTCACCACCGCGGCCGCGAGTTGCAAGCTCGCAAGCAGCAGGTCGGCGCGATTCAAAAACTGCACCGGACTTGGAAACGGCGAACACCCACCGAGCCAGCGCAAACAAAGCGCGCCTATCGCCGCTCGTTTCGTTGGGCCTTGCGGCGATGCTGAGTTGCAACAAGTGGTGCAGCGCGCGGCATCAAAAACGCTGCGGCAGGCGGTCCCGCGTTCATTGACCAACGTGCCGCGATGGCAGAGCAGCTCGGTGGCCCGCACGACCGCGAGACCAGGCGCGCCCATGCGATCGGCGATCCACAGCGGGTTGGCCGAACTAATTGCACCAACGCCAAGTTGCATTACCAGGTCGGGTGGCCGCTTGCGCATTTGCTGCGCTAGCACGATGTCCATCGGATTGTCGATAACCCGCGCCTCGACCGCACGAAACGGCACCGGCGCGGCAGGCAGATCGAAGATCTCAAGGCCTGCTACTGCTGCCGGAGCTGGCTCGCGCGCATTTCTAGCGCAGAGCCAGCGCACCGCAGCACCTTGGCTGGTCAGCGCCTGCGCCACCAGAGCCGCAGTTGCGCGACTCCAGTGCGGCTCGTCGTTGGCACCGCGCGCCGAGATCAGCACAAAATCCATCAGGCGTGGCACGGTATCCACTCGCGGTCCGACTGGCTATCCTGCGGCGCGCATGTCGAGTGCTTTGCCGACCCACAAGATTCGCGCGCTGGTAGACAGCTGGCTGATTCTCGACTTCTTCGGCGAGGCACGCCGCACTGGCGCCAACGCAAGCACCCTGACGACGACCATCTTTTCGCAGTCGTTCCTGTCGTTAGCACTCTCGGCACTCATTTATCCAGAGCCACCGCCGGTGCCGTTCGCCGCTGCCATGCTCTGCCTGTCCACGCTCTTGATCGCACTCGGGGCACTCGACGCCGAACAGGGTCTCGCCAGACGTCGCGCCGATCGCGTATTGCTTGGCACCGCGCCAATCAGCCGTTTGCAATCAGCGATGGCGCGCGCGCTGCACGCATCGTTTCGCATCATGTTGTTGACGATCGGCATGGCATTGCCGCCAGGCATCATGCTCGCATGCCGGGAGGGCAATGCATGGCTCGCTCCGTGCTACGTGCTTGCTGCGTGCCTGTCCGCAGCGCTTTCCACCGGCACGCTGTCCGTCTTGCTGCTTTTTGTGCGCCGGTTCTTCGGCGCTGCGCGCGCGGCGTTGTTTGCGGGTAGCGCAAAGGCGCTCATGCTCGGCTTCGGCCTTGTGCTGCTGCTGCTTGGCCTGCCCTCGTTGCGCAAAACTGCCGACTCGCTGCCGATCGGCCGCCTCGGCGCTGAACTGTTGCCGCCCTACCACCTCGCCAAAGTACTCGCCTCACCCCAAACCGAAGCGTGGCGACTTTGGCCATTGCTCGGCGTAGGGGTGTTGCTGTTGCTCGCCGCTGCTGTGATCGGCGAACAAGAACGCGAACGCCGCGAACGCCACCCCAGCGGCGGACTGCTCGACCGATTGGCCCTCCGCTGGGCACGTTCACCGCAAGAACGCGGCATCACCGCATTTTGCACCGCGATGCTGTGGCGCAGCGCAAACTTCCGGGCGCACGCACTGCCACTTCTCGGCATTCCCGCCGCGATCGCATTCTTGTCGCTGCGCAGCGACAACCCGCAAAGTCGCCACATGTTCCTCGGCATGGCGTTGCAGTTTCCAGGTATCTACCTGCCGTTCTTGATCGCATTCTTGCCACGCAGCGACTTCGCGTCCGCGCAGTGGCTGTTTGCCAGCGCGCCAAATCTGCCGCAAGCCATGGTGCGCCGCGCCACGCGAATCGCACTCCTCACGCATGTTCTGCTGCCGGTCCACCTGCTCGCGTGGACCGCGCTCATCGCATTTGGCGCGCCAATTCTGCAGGTGCTAGGTGCTGGCGTATTTGCGCTCGCTGCCGCTGGAATCGCGGCGCGACCAATGCTGCGAGATCTGCAGGCGATGCCGTTCACGCGCGAAGCGGGGGTCGACGAACGATTCGAGTTTGGCAATGTGATGGCCTATGCGCTGCTGCTCGGCGCTGCGGGTGCCGCCTTTGCAATCGCGCATGACCTGGGCCGCGCCTTGCTACTCACCGGTGCCGTGCTGTTTCTCATCCAACAACTTGCCAGCAAACCGAGCGCTGCCGCTACCCAAGCGGATGGATTATGGGCTTTCGATAGTGCCGGCCAAAGTGCCGACCAGGCTACTCCCGCGCTGTCGGCCGCCACTCGAACCAAGGTTGGCAAACGTCAACCCGACAAGCAGCAGAGCCTGCGCCGCGAACTGCAGGCGATCGCGTTCCTCTACTTCGTGGTAGCAGTATTGCCTTTGCTGATCGGCATTGCATTTGCTCCAAACCGCTGACCAACGACCGTTGGCCGTATTGAGCACTTGCCGGCACGGGTTGCCAAGCTGATCGGCCTTACTTAGATTTGCCGCGCTGTAGCAAAGGATCGTGCAATGAGCGAACCCACCGAGGCAGAACGGATTGTCGATGAGAATTCTGGCGCGAGCGCTACGGAAAAATCGCGCCGGGTGTCGGCCGCAAGCAAGCCGCCGAGCGCGGTGCCGGCCGCTAAAGCTTATGACCGGATGAGCCCAGACCCAGCGAGCAACACCGACCGCTATCGGCTCGTCACGCCATTTTGGCTGCGGATCTGACGCGCCGAGCTCACGGCACGAGTGCAGCGATGTCTTTTGGCAGCGGTGCCTGCAACACCAATTCGCGATCCAGCATCGGATGATGAAATCGCAACTCGCAGGAGTGCAGCGCGTGATGATCAAGCACCAGTTGCTCGCGGCGCTGCTGGCTGAGTTCGCCCTGCAGCTTTTCTAAGAAGATGCCTTCGTCGCCGCCGTAGATCTTGTCGCCGACCACGGGGTGACCGATCGCTGCCATGTGCACACGGAGCTGATGCGTGCGCCCGGTCTTTGGCTTCAGTTCGACGAGGGAAAAACGCTCGTTGCTGCGCACCACCCGGTATTGCGTGAGCGCCGACAGGCCGGTGTGGTCCGAACGCGCTTCGAGCTTGAGCCGCACTTTGGAGCCGCGCGCAGGACCGATCGACAACTCAATCGTGCCCTCGCTCGCGGTTGGCGTGCCGTGCACCACCGCCATGTAGGTCTTCTGCACGAGCCGGTCTTCAAACTGCCGCGCCACCAAGTGATGAAACTGCTCATCGAGGCCGACCGCGATCACGCCGGAAGTCTCAACATCAATACGATGCAACAGCCGCGGCACCACGTCGTGCTCCGGCGCATCTGGCCTTCGATAGCGGCGGTGCAGCGCATGCATCAATGTGCCATCCAATCGGCGGCCGGCAGGATGCACCGCAATGCCTGGCGGCTTGTCGATCGCCAAAAGCCAGCGATCCTCGTAGAGGATCGGAAAATCCATTTCCGCACCGGGGTTCGGCTTTGGCTCCGCGCTCGGCGGAACGTTCACCACGATCGCGTCCCCGGCCTTCACCCGACGCGATGCCACCGCTTTTCGACCGTCTACGAACGAGATGAAGCCACCATGAAGCATCCGGTGAATGCTCTCCCGCGAGCGCCAGGGCAGCACGCTCGCGAGCGCCACATCGAGGCGCTGCCCATCGTTTTTGAGGTCGATCAAAACCTGCACCACCTCAAGTGGCTTGCTCAGATCCCGCGGCGGCGCGCCTCGATATTTTGGCAACATGGGGCACCCACACTGACACAGCCGAGCCACCTTCAGCGCCGCCTGCGACAGCACTGAGGCCATCGCAATCAGGCGGTCACGCCCAGACCTTTGCGCTCAGGCAAACCGTCGCACTCAGGCCATCACTCAGGCCATCACTCAGGCCATCACTCAGGCCATCACTGAGCGGCGGGCGACCTGACGATCGTGGTATCGGCAGTCAACGGGTCGAAGTCCGGCTCGTTGCTGTTGGAGCGTGAACCCGGACGCACGGACGAGTTGCGCAAGCGGCGCTTCTTGTTCGGACGTGGGGACGGCGCACCACTGCGCTTGCGCTCCGCGATCACGATATTGCGAATGCGCTCACGCTCTTCGCGGCGACGCTTGTCGCTCGACTTTTCGTGGTATGCGTATTTCTTGGCGAGACGAAAGATGCCGGCGTAGTTGCACTGACGCTTAAAGCGACGGAGCGCAGCTTCGAGTGGCTCATTCGGACGGACCTGGACTCGGATCATGAGGCTCGGATTTCGGACGGTTCAGTAGGGAGGCTAAAGCTTTCATCACCGCATCCGCACAAGGACGGTAGGCACGGTTGACGAAAGGGCGGGAAACCATAGCGCGCTCCCGACTTTGGGCAACGGGCCTCTGAGAACTCTGCACAGATTCCCAAACCAACCTAGGCGTTTGCCCAAAGTCCTAGCCGCCAGTTTTGGCGGAAGCCGCCGCCCGCGCCCGCCGCCACAGCCCCCTCTGCCCTGCCCTCCCCTGCGCCGCGAATGCGTAGAAAGTCCATATCCCGCGCCCGCCGCCACAGCCCCCTCTGCCCTGCCCCCCGGGCAGTAGCCCCCCAGGCCCCGGCTCCGTGGGGCTTAGGGCCGACGACTGTGGCTACATGCCAAAGCCCTCTAGCACAGGCCAAGAATGCGGCCGGTAGACAGATCCATGACAAGGACCGCTACCCTATCTGCGTGCAGGTCTTCCATTCCGATCGCTACACGTTCCCGCTGCCGGTCGAACATCGCTTCCCATTGACCAAGTATGGACTGCTGCGCGAACGGGTAGAACAGCTGCCCCGTTCTGCCGGTGCAATATTGGTGCCCGCTCCGAGGGTCCTGCTCGAGGACCTGCTGCTCGTGCATGAAGCGGGCTACGTGGACGACTTCTGCCACGGCCGCATGACCAGGGAGGCGATGCAGCGGATCGGCTTTCCGTGGTCGCCCTGCCTGGTCGAGCGGACGCTGCGCAGTTGTGGCGCAACGGTCGCCGCTAGCCATGCCGCGCTGTCGGACGGCGCGAGCCTCTACCTTGCCGGTGGCACACATCACGCGCGACGCGATCAAGGGGCTGGCTACTGCGTGTTCAACGATTGCGCAGTCAGCGCGCGCGTTCTACAGCAGCACGGCATCGAGCGCGTCCTGATTATTGATACCGATGTGCATCAGGGTGACGGCACGGCCGCGATTTTCGCGCACGACGACAGCGTGTTTACCTTCAGCATCCACGGCGACCGCAACTTTCCCGCAACGAAGGCGCAAAGCGACCTCGACATCGCGTTGCCAACGGGCACGCGCGACGTTGACTACCTCGCCGCCTTGACCACTGGCCTCGATCTTGCCTTTGCACGCAGCGAGCCGCAGTTCGTGCTGTTCTTGTCGGGCGCGGATCCGCATGAAGGCGATCGCCTCGGCACGCTCGCACTGACCAAGGACGGCATCCTGCGCCGCGACCAACTGGTCTACGCGGCGATTCGTGCGCGCAAATTGCCGTGCGTCACGGTGATGGGCGGCGGTTACGGCAAGCGGCTCGACGACACGGTCGACATCTACTTCGCGACCGTGCAAGCAGCGCTTGCCGCCGCAAAAGATTGAGCGAGTGCCCTAGTCCAAACGCGCGCTACTGCCATGCGCTGCTACGAGCGAAGCGGCGCAGTGGAGTTCTTGCGCAAGCTTGGTCACGAGGTTTTCGAGATCTGAGCCATGCGCCCACCTTTGCGCGGCGCAGTGGAGTTCTTGCGCAAGCTTGGTCACGAGCTGGCGGAACAGGAAAAACCCGCCCTGTCGATCACCACCACGGCGTGCACCAACCCTCCCGCTAACGGGCCGTAAAGCCATCGCTAAACCGACGCCAGATGGGTGTGCAATCAGAAGATCCCAACCATCTGCCAGAATTGAAAGCACCTCACACTGAATGCGCTGGCCGCTAATTTCGAAGGGCGGAATGTCGCAACTCCATGCATCGTGGCCCGCCTTTACCGATCAAGCGATCGGGGCCACGGCACGATTCTGCGGCACACCTCTGGGCAGTTTTCGTTGCCGCAGAATCCCGCACCCGCAGCCGACCAGCCGCTCGCGTTGCACCACCCACACGACCTGTGACTTTGCCGTTCGATTGTTTTTACGGGCAGGCCACAAAGGCGCGGTGGCTCCACAACGATGCGCGACAAGCGGACTGACGACCGTTTGACAAGGGCCTTCGCGAGGCAAAGCGAACAGAATACGTTGCCTCGCCAGAGCGCGCCGTGCCGCAGAAGCGGCCTCTCCAACGGGCAGCCAAAAGGCCCGTGGCATCGGCCAAAACGTGGTGCCACCGGCGCGACAAATCGCAATCACCAGCAAACACGCTGGCCAAAGAGCCCTCTTTGGCGGCAGGCCGCACAGAGTGTCACTGGGCTTCCTTCGCAGGTGACTTTGGCCAAGTTTCAACCCTTGCCGTATGCAAGCCAGGGGCGAGGTGCCTGTATCGCCCCTTCGCTTCGCCTACGCAATCGTCTAAGCTGTTTGGCTAATCGCGCGTGCGGACCGGCGTCCACTCTCGCGTCTTCGGGCCCCCTGGCTCGATTCCTGTTCGCGAGACTTTGTATGCCTTCGTTCCATGATCTACGGCTGATCGAGCCGCTCCTCCGTGCGCTTACTGCGCGTTCTTACACCACCCCGACCCCGATTCAGGAGCAGTCGATCCCGCCCCTGCTTCTGGGCCGAGACTTACTCGGCATCGCACAAACTGGCACTGGTAAGACGGCCGCCTTTGCGCTGCCGATTTTGCAACGGCTGTCGCAACATCCGGTTCGCCCCGAGCCACGTTCAACCCGCGTTTTGGTCTTGTCGCCAACGCGCGAACTTGCCTCGCAGATCGCCGACAGCTTTACCGCGTATGGCCAAAATCTCGGCCTCAGCAACACCGTGATCTTTGGCGGTGTCGGGCAAAACCCGCAAGTGCAGGCAGTGCGCAACGGCATCGACATCATCGTCGCCACGCCGGGCCGCCTGCTAGACCTGATCAAGCAACGCCACCTGTCGCTGCGCACGGTCGAGGTCTTCGTGCTTGACGAGGCTGACCGCATGCTCGACATGGGCTTCCTGCCAGATGTCGAGCGCGTAATCCGCCAACTGCCGCGCGAGCGGCACTCGATGTTGTTCTCGGCAACGATGCCACCCAACATCCAAAAGCTGGCGCGCTCGCTGCTGATCAACCCGATCCGCGTCGAAGTCACCCCACAGGCGACGACCGCGGAGAAGGTCGAACAGTTCGTCTACTACGTTCGCGAAAAACGGCAGAAGGACGAACTGCTGCGCGCGGTGCTGGAGCAACCAGAGATCGAGCGCGTGCTGATTTTTACACGCACGAAGCATGGCGCTGACAAGGTGGTGAAACACCTGAAGAAGCACCGTGAAGAAGCGCTGGCAATCCACGGCAACAAGTCGCAGTCGGCGCGCGAGAAAGCACTCGAAGCATTCCGCGATGGCTCGGTGCGCGTGCTTGTCGCCACCGACATCGCGGCGCGCGGCATCGACGTGCCGAGCATCACGCATGTCATCAACTACGACCTTCCCAATGTCAGTGAGCAGTATGTGCACCGCATCGGTCGCACCGCTCGCGCCGGCCGCAGCGGCACGTCGTTGTCGTTTTGCGCGCCCGAAGAACGCGAATACTTGCGCGATATCGAGAAGCTGATCCGCCAGCGACTGACGGTGATTGGCGACCAGCCGGTGCCGAGCACGCCACAAATCGCGTCGACGGTCGACAGTGACGAGCGGCCGCGCCAGCAGCCCCGGCAGGGGCGGCCAAAGCCGGGTCAGCCAAAGCCGGGTCAGTTTCAACGGCCTGGACAATCGCGTGGCCCAAGTCCATACGGATCACCTCGCCAAGGCCAGCGGCCGCAGCCAAGCACCTACCGCAATTCGCACCCGCTGCAGCAACCGCAGCGACCAGTGACGCAGCGGCCAACTGAGCAACGCTACGACGAGATGCCATTTGGCTACCTGCCAGAGCCCGTGACAAAACAACCGGCACCAACCAAAAACCCGCGCCCCGTTAGTCCGCGCCCACCGCGCCAACAGGGCAGTGGCAGCAGTGGCGGTGGTTATGGCAGCAACCCTAACTTTGGTAATGGTGGCGGTAATGGCGGTGGCGGTGGCGGTGGTGGTGGTGGCGGCGGCAGACGCAAGCCGCGCGGTCGCTAACTCAAAGCCTCTTACCCGCCGGTCGCTGCAAAGCGCCGGCGTAGGTGCCCGCTGATGGGTAAATCGTGCCGCTATCAGCAATGCGAATTGCGATACAAAGCAAAGCGCGCGGTGACGCACGAAGCGGCTAAGGGCCGCGTGCATGGTGCCGAGGATGTTCCGAGCCATCCCCACTGTTTCCGCGTTTTACCCTCGGCTGCACGGTTGCCTTACGCCAAGCGTCCCCGCCTTCGCGTTACTCCAAGGACCGCCCTTTACAACGTCCCATGGCAAACTCGCGATTTCCTTTCTACACATGCTCGCCCGCCGTTGCCGGTTCAGAGCTACCAAACCGCCAACCACAAACACACTGCCAGAAGACCTGCCATGACACGCAATAGCACAAAGACCATTCTCATACTGCTCGCGACCCTATCAGCAAACGCAGCCGCTCAGACTTGGACTCAATTGGCCAATGCGCCTTTCCCGCAACCGACCCCGACCAGCTCTCGATACGGCGGCGGCGCCGCGTTTAGCCTCGGGAACGCCGGTGTGTTGCTCTACGGCGGCTTACAGAGCGGAGTGACTGCGGCGATGGACGATACTTGGCTGTTTGACGGAACAACCTATACGCAGTTGGCACCTCCGACCACGCCACCAGCGCGCTGGGGCCACCAGATGGTCTACGACTCGCTCCGTGCCCGCGTGATCACTTTTGGCGGCCGCTCGCCCACGGTCACGGCGGTTGCCAATGACACGTGGGAATTTGACGGTCTAAACTGGATTCAGATTTTGACGCCGGTCTCGGCCACGGCGCGAGCGTTCTATGCCATGGCATTCGACAGTCGCCGCGGCAAAGCCGTGATGTATGGGTCACAGAGTGGCGCCGGCGCCCAGGCACAACAAACTTGGGAGTATGACGGCAGCACTTGGGCGCAAGCGGCAACCGCGACAATCCCGCCAGGCATCGAGTCGCCCGGCATGACCTTTGACAAGGGCCGAGGCGTGACCGTGATGTTCGGTGGATATAACGGCCTGTCGCCGGGCACCGATTACCGGACCACCTACGAGTTTGACGGCACCAATTGGTATCTGCGCACCACTGCAAATGCGCCAGCCACCGGCTACCGCACGTCGATGGTCTATGACGATCTCCATGGTCGTGCGCTGCTCTACGGCGGCTACACCGGTGGCGTCATGCAACGCATCGTTTGGCAGTATGATGGCACAAACTGGACGCAGGCTTTGGCCAATGCTGGGCCGACCCGTGGCACGTTGGGCTATGCCGCGTATGACACACTGCGCAATCAATTCTACTACATTGCCGGCAGCGGTCCGGGCGGCGCACCCAACGAAACATATATCTACGCCGGCAGGTCGACTGCGCTCGCAGGCCCCTACGGGCGAGGCTGCGCTGGTAATGCTGGCACCCCGTCACTGGTCGCCACCAGCCTGCCAGTCCTAGCCAGCACTTACACGCTGGACGCTGGCAATCTATCTGGTGCAGTGTGCCCGTTATTTGTGCTGCACGGATTTAGCAACAGCCAGTCGGCATTTGGCCCATTGCCCTACAACCTCGCGCCTATCGGCTTTGGCGGTTGCAGCCTCGAGACGAGTGCTGACCTAGCGCTATTTACGCTGGGCTTTGGTGGCACCGCCACCAGCACCATTGCCATCCCCTCCACACCCAACTTCCTTGACCTGCAGCTTTGGTCACAGGTCTTGACGCTCGACAGTGCCGCACCAAACGGCAACGGCGCAATCTCGAACGGCATACACGCAGTATTGGGCTACTGACCGCCAAGAGGGTCTAGCCCAAATCGCTGGGTGGCGGCATTCTTGGCCCTAGAGGTATCAATGCACTGCTATACGATCCCCGCTGTCGCGTTTGTTTCCATTATTGCCGCTGCACAAGCGCAGCAACTGTACTTCGCGCAGAACGACAACGCGACCTACAGCGGCTCTGCTGTTGGCTGGCCCGCTGCCGTGCTGGCGTTCCGCTTTACCGCGCAAACAAACGGTGTGGTGAACGCGGCGCAGGTCTTCACTGGCAATCAGCCACCGGCGACGCACACCCTAGAACTACGCACGCATGACACTGTTACTGGCAAGCCTGGCACGTTGCTCGGCGGTCAGGGTAGCTGGCTGACGTTGCATTCGCGCTGCTGGCAGGGGCCCTCGCTGTCGCTGCCGGTCGCGCTCACCGCCGGTCAAGATTATTGGCTCGTGTGGCGCGTCACCGGGATGTTCCACCAGAACTCAACAGCGAGCGACACCAACCCGGGCAACGTGCTCGTCGACACTTGGGTTTCCGACGGCACAACGTGGCAAACACACACGCAGTCAGCGGCGAAGTTCCGACTGTTTGTAACGGCACCAGTCGGCACGGTGCAGGCGTTTGGCAGTGGGAAGCCCGGCCAATATGGCGACCCCCAGATCGGTATCAGCGGCCTCCCTGCGCGAGGTGGCGTCGTTGACGTATGGCTCGACAACGCTGCGCGGCGACAATCAGCGGCACTCCTGATTGGCCAGCCCACTGCGCTCGTGTTTCCGTTCGCAACCATATGGACGACGGCCGATGTTCTGCTGCTGCTGCAAACCACCCTGCAAAGCAACCCCTCAAACGGTGGCGCGGATTACAGCTTTTTTATTCCCAACGTGGCAAGCGTCGCAGGCTTTCCGCTGACCTTCCAATGGGCAATCTTTGACCCACTCGCGGCCGACGGGATCGCGCACTCTGCCGCCATTACTACTACCCCGCCTTAGCCGCTGCCTGGCAGCATTGGTGACTCGCTCTTAGTAACGCAGCAGTAATCACAGCAGCCCTCTTGCCTGCGTGAGCCATGACACGATCCCTTGCGCACCGCTGGCAGCGAGTTCTGTTTTTTCATATCGCGCAGCACGTATCGCACAGTGCACGCCGCGCAATCTGCGGCAATCCAAACCCGCCGCCGCTTGCCAGCTGTTGCGACTCATTGCGTGATAAAAATAACCGGCCGGCATGGCACCAGATACGCCCACAATGTGCATCGGGGGATTGCGCAGTCTGCACTACTGCGGCGTGACCTAGTGATGCTTGGTCATCTTGGTAAACGTGTCGCACCGTGTTCAAGGAATCATTCACGGTCTCAGTTTCCCATTTCATTTTCCCTACGTTCCAGTGCTCCCAGGACGCTGTGATATTCCCTTCTGAAGACGCTGGCACGATGCGGAACATTCGCTTGTCTAGGTCTTCCATCCTTGTTGGCACCCACCAATGTCTCTGTTTGATGGGCTGGTAGACTGACCCGGTGAACGGCATCTGCTTCGTCACTGGCGTCAGTGGCTTTGTCGGCGCAAACCTCGCGCCACTGCTCGCGCAGCGCTACCGCCTGCGCTGCCTAGTGCGCAAAGGCCAGCACGTGCCCGCGCTCAATGGCATCGATTACGAGCGTGTCGAGGGCACGCTCGAAGACGAACTCGCCCTCGCGACTGGCGTGCGCGGCGCGGAGATCGTCGTGCACCTTGCCGCGCTGGTGTCCTTTCGGCGTGAGGACCGCGCCACAATGTTTCGCCTGCACAGCACCGCCACAGCACAGCTCGCATCGCTTGCCCGCTTGGCCAAGGTGCGCCGCTTGCTGCATATGTCGACGATCTGCGCAGTGGGTTTTAGTGACCGGCCGCGCTTACTCGACGAACGCGACGCTTACAACTTCGGGCCATTGCGCATCGGCTATTGCGACAGCAAGCACGCAGCGGAGGCAGCTATCCAGACAGAGATCGCCCGCGGCCTAAACGCCGTAATCGTCAACCCACCGTCGATGTATGGCGCTGGTGATCGGCGTAAAGCTGCGGACTCGCTGATGGACGCATTGCTGCGCGGTCGCATCAAACTATTGCCGCCGGGCGGGATCAATGTTGCGGATGTGATGGATGTCTGTCGCGGTTGCCTGCTGGCAATCGACCGAGGGCGCAGCGGCGAGCGCTACCTGCTCGGCGGTGAAAATCTGACCGGTGGCGAACTGTTCTCACGCATTGCCACAATCGTCGGCGGCAAGGCACCACGCATCGGCACGCCAGCAATCGCAGTGCGGGCAGTTACTGCTGCATTGCGCATCAAGGAGCGGCTGTTTGGCAGCAAACCGCCGCTGACCAGCGAAGTGCTCGCACTTGCGCAGCACTTCCTCTTTTACTCGAGTAACAAAGCGCGCGACGAGTTGGGCTACGCACCCGGCAGCGTCGACTCTGGCATCCGTGCATCCTGGGCTTGGATCCAGCAACTCAAAGCTCCGCCTGAAAATCACAAGTAACCGCTCGCGTCTCCGCGCCACAGAGGAGTTGAGCGAGCCGAGCACCGATGACCGATGCCGCGCTCGCCCGCGCTCCCGCCGCATGCGGGAATTACCGGAGATCATCATGAAACTGCCCCTCACTTTCGCCATTTTTGCAGCGTGGTCACTGCCGCTGGTTTCCCAAATTTCGGTTCTGTCCCCTTGCCATAACACCAAGGCCACCGAGGTTCCCGCAAGCACCCTGTTAGGAGGAATGGTGACTTGCAAATCAGGAATCACCATTTCAACCACTGGCGTGCAAATCTCGACAGACGCACGACAAGCTTGTCCACTCATGTGCATCGCCACGCCGCCGCATCAGGTAGTCGAAAGTACCACGATGAACACCAACGCAGTAGAAGACGAAGCGGCAACAGTATTGATTTTTCATTACGCCTGCACACATAACTACTTCCTGTTCATCCTGCTGAATGACTCCTGCGACCTACTGAACCCAAAAGGGGACCCGTTTGGCACCGTAAATAGATATCGGACCGTATCTTGCGCACAACCTGCAATCAGAATCTGAGCGCGGGCCTAATCCCATGAAAAAACCCCTCGCCACCATCCGGAGCAACCCATTCGCCTGGCGCAAGCCAGCGCGAGTGGGAGGCCTACTGCTCATCTTTGCGATACTAACTTTTCTGGTGTTTCACCAGCAGATCCACGGTCCAGAGTCGCTCGGTGCCGCTGACCACCTCACCAATACCCATTCCGAACCAGCCACCGCGACCGCCAAACCGGACGAGACCAATTCGCTGCAGGTCCGCGAGACCATTCCGAGTGAGGCCCTTGCAACGCCTAGGGCGCGCACCTTCACCGAGTTCATCGAGCAACTCGTACAGCTTGGCATGGAGGTCAGCGATAAAGACACTGCCGGCGACAAGGTGGCGGCAAAAGACGCAGACCTGCGCGCGCGGCAAACCTTTTCCGAGTTGATCGAACAGGTCGTGGATCCGGAAAACTTCGCGCTCACCGCGATCCTCGGCACGGAACCTCCCGCCAAAAGCGACCTGACTGGCCAACTGCGTCGCCAAGCTTGGAACCTCGTGCTCAGTGTCGGACTCAATCGGCAAAACCAGATTGCCAGGCAATACCCAGATCGCGCGGGAGTGCTCGCAGCCCTCGTAAGCGGCATCCTGACGGCATTGCCGGCAAGCGATGCGTTAGCCGCCGAACTTGGCACCGGACAACTCGCAAACCGACCCTTTCTCGCACTCGAACACGAACCACAAGTCATGGAACTCGTGGTCCTCGCTGGTGAGCAGCACTTTCCGGCGGCCGTCGCGGAGGCCCTCCTCACAACCCTTTGGCGCAACCTGCAGGCAAACGGTGACCGCACGTCCACCGAACTCGCTGGCCTTGCGCTTCTGCTGCTGCAAGAGGGCAACGAGGCCGAACGACGCGCCGCACGACGACGATTGCTGCTCGATGACCGATATCGCTACGTATTGCTGCAACATCTTCGCGAAACGAAAGACCGCGCCGAGGCAATGAACTTGGCAATCGCCGCCGCCGAGCTGCTACCAGCTAGCAGCGCACTCGAGGTGCTGTCCACCGCAGTTGCGATCGGTAGCGAGCCAGCTATGGCGTTTCTGTTGCTCGGTCAGCGCAGCCCAGGCGCAATCCAGCAGGCCTACGAACAACAGCTTGCCAGCAACAGCGACCCCAAGTTTCGCGACATGCTGGTCGCAGGAGCCGGCTTCTCCAACGAACCATCAGGGCTTGAAGTCGCCAAGCTTGCGCTCGCTTCCGATCCAGACCCTGATGTGCGGCAGCGCGCGATTTTTGCGCTCACGGCCAAGGCGCCGGGATCACTTGGCGAGGCGGCAATCCAGCGGGCCATCGACGATCCCGCATTCGCAAACAACCCGCGGCGGTTGCACAGCGTGGTTCTGGCGCTCGAAAGCCTCGCCAACGCAGGCGAACAGAACGCCGTCGACCGGCTTGGTCAACGAATGCGCATCATGAGCGGACTGTCCGCAGCATCGCGTATCGACCTCGAGAGGATCCTCGCCAGAACTTTGCCTAACGGACAGACGTCGCGATAGACCCGCGACGGAAGACTACTTCTTCTTCTCGATGTGCTTCGTGTGCTTCCGCAACCGCTTGCTGTACTTCATCAGCTCGAGCTTCGCAGTACCCGGCTTTTTCATCAGCGTGTAGTTGCGGTCACCTGTCTCCTCGCAAACGAGGAAGACGATCTCTTTCTTCTTCTTGGTCTTTGCCATGGCTGCTCTTGAGGAGTTGGGGGGGAAAAGGTTAGCAACCAAAGCCAACAACACAAGCGCGGACTTGACGGAGCGTCAGTATTCTATGACGAGCACCGGCATGAGACCGACATTGGGCAGCCACGGAGACTGGCTGGCCGTGCCCGGAATCAACATCGTAGCGCATCGACTGCCAAGCCCCGTGCGGTCGAGCGCCAAGACCAAACCATTGGTAATGTCGAGCGGCACGCCAGTTCTTGCGGTATCCAGCGCGGCGGCTTGCATACCGATCTGTTGCCCCGCCTGCGTGATGCCTGCCGGAATGGGGAAACTCAGCGTCATACCTCCCGCGCCATTGGTGATTCCATTCCAAAGGCTGGCTACCGGTATCCACTGACTGCACCCCTGTAAGGACGGGTCCAGCGCCAAAAGACCTGCACCAAAGCCAAAGAAAGACGGGCCAACCGGAGCGTTCTGCGGGTCCAGCCCGAGCCATAAAAACACCGGAATAGATGGCAACGCGCCAGCGAGCACAATCGAGGCGGTGGAGCCACGGGTTGGCGCTTGCGGCGCGTTCCAAGTCAGCTGAATCGGTCGGGTGCGCGGCGTGCAGGCACCATCGCCGACTGTTACCGCAAATCCGCTTTCCACGCCGTTCACGCTCCAAACCGCATCCACCCACTGGCTGTCGATAGCAAACTGCGCGCTGGCGACTTCGAATTCTAGCAACAGGTTGCCCGCCACTACTGGCAAGGGCGCCGCGAACGCAATCACCAAAAACTCGTCGCCCGTTGCCTGAGGCGCAACCGGCAATGCGGTTTGGGCAACGGGGAACGTCGCTGGCCCAGCCAGAATCGGCAAGCCACTCGCCGGTGTGCCCGCTGGCCAGTTGGCGCTGCGAGTTGCCGACAATTGCGCCGAAGCACTGGGACCAAACGCGGCCCGCACAGTGATCGTGCGCTGCACGGCTGGATAGGCAGGCTCACCGAGAAAAGTTGGCCGGCGCAAGCGCAGTCCATGGATGGCTTGGCCCGTGAGCGCCAAAGGCAGCAGAGCGGCGTCGATCGAAACCACGAGCGTGCCTTGGCTCCATCGCAGAGGCAGCGACAACGCTGCGTTGCCGGGCAACCGTTCAGCGATCGTCGGCACCACGGTCCGCGATTGCGCCGGCAGCAGCGCCAGAAGGCAACAGGGAACAAGCAGGCGCCGGGGCAATTTGTGCATGGCGATTGGGGGGAACTCGCCGCAGCATGGGGAAAGCGCGGCGCAAAGTTCATCGACACTTGTCGCCGCAGACTGAAGAAGTGGGTCACTCAAACACCCGCAGGCACCGCAGTCCGCACCCACCGCAGGCCGCAGGCACCGCAGTTCGCACCCACCGCAGGCGCCGCACCCACCGCAGGCACCGCAGTCCGCACCCACCGCAGGCACCGCAGTCCGCACCCACCGCAGGCACCGCAGTCCGCACCCACCGCAGGCCGCAGGCACCGCAGTTCGCACCCACCGCAGGCGCCGCACCCACCGCAGGCACCGCAGTCCGCACCCACCGCAGGCACCGCAGTCCGCACCCACCGCAGGCGCCGCACCCACCGCAGGCACCGCAGTCCGCACCCACCGCAGGCCGCAGGCACCGCAGGCCGCAACTACCGCAGGCGCCGCAGGCACCGCAGGCCGCAACTACCGCAGGCGCCGCAGGCACCGCAGGCCGCAACTACCGCAGGCGCCGCAGTAGAAAAACAATGGGCCCAGCACCTCTCATGCTGGGCCCACTCGGGCGGTCGCCACTGACTCGACTCCCAACTTCCCTGTCCCGCCAGTGCTATCGGCGTTGCGGCACACCAATCCTAAGCTCGGTTGTGAGATTGCGATCGCGATTCGATTTTCGCGGGCGATAGGGCAAGGCTGTTGCCAGTCGCACTAGCATCCCTCGCAACTCTTGCGCAGTCCCTGCGCAGCCCCTGCGCAAACCTCACGCCACCATCGTGCCAACCAACGCCGCACCGATCTCCCTCATCACCGGCGCCAGTCGCGGCATCGGCTTTGCAATCGCGCGCGCGCTCGGCGGCACTGGTCACCGCGTGGTGCTCGTTGCGCGCGATGCCGCCCGCCTCGATCAAGCGGCGCATCTGCTACGCAGCGAAGGCATCCAAGCCTCCGCCTGCGCGGTCAACCTGCGCGAGCCAAACGCCGCCGAACTGGTCCTCGCCAGTGCACGAAAAGCCTTCGGTGAGCCCACCGTGCTCATCAACAACGCCGGCACCGCGCCTTCGGCGAAGGCCGAGTCGACCAGCGACGCAATGCTCGACGAAACGCTCGACCTGCACGTGCGCGCGCCGCTGCGACTGATCCGTGCCGTGTTGCCAGGCATGAAGCAACTCCGCAGCGGCACCATCATTCAACTGGCTTCAACCGCTGGCCTGCGCGGCTTCCCATTCACGCTGGCCTACACCGCAGCGAAGCACGCGATGGTCGGCTTGTCGCGGGCACTGCACCTCGAAGTGGGCAACCGCGGCATCCGCGTGTTTGCGGTCTGCCCCGGCTTCGTCGACACCGACATCACACGTGAGGCAGCAGCGCAGGTGGCGGCACGCGGCAAGACCACCGCGGACGCGGTGTTCGCAGCAATGGCGGCGCAAAACCGGATCGGCCGGATGCATCAGCCCTTTGAAGTGGGCGCGGCTATCGTGCAGCTCTTGAAAACTCAGCCGTCAGGATGCGTTTACGAACTCGACCGCAATCCGCCGGCCTTCGTCGACGAGGAACAATCTCCATGAGCGACTTTGATTTTCGCTTCGAGCGCGGCGCTGACGGCGTTGCCGTACTCACCTTCGATCGGCCAGACTCCCTCAACTCACTGACGTTCACGATCTATCGTCAGTTGGAACAGCTATTCCTCGATCTTGAGAACGATGACGCAGTGCGCTGCATCGTGCTCACCGGAAAAGGCCGCGGCTTTTGCAGCGGCGGCAGCGTCGAGGACATCATCGGCCCACTGCTTGAGTCCGAGCTCGACAAGACCCTCGCATTCACTCGAATGACCGGCGCCGTGGTGCGCAACATGCTGCGTTTGTCGAAGCCGATTATCGCAGCAATCAACGGCGTGGCTGCCGGTGCCGGCGCAGTGCTGGCGCTCGCCAGCGACCTCCGGCTGATGTCGGAGACGGCAAAGTTTGCGTTCCTGTTTACCAAGGTCGGCCTGACCGGCGCGGACATGGGTGCCGCGTGGCTACTGCCCAAGGTGATCGGCAGTGGCCGAGCGATGGAATTGCTGCTGCTCGGGGACAAGGTCGACGCAGCGGAATGCCATCGCATTGGCCTCGCCAACCGCGTGCTTCCTGCTGACTTACTGCTGCCCGAAGCGATGGCGATCGCGCGGCGGCTCGCCAATGGACCCTGCCTCGCACAAGCGATGACCAAGAAGTTGCTGTGGGCCGAGTGGCCAATGGACTTGGATGCGGCCATCGAGCAGGAGGCGCAGGCGCAGGCCCTGTTGCTGCGCGCGCAAGATCACCGTGAGTTCTACCTGTCGTGGATGGAGCAGCGCGACCCGCGCTTTCTCGGCCGATGAACGAATCCGTCTGGCTGCCTGATTCTGATCTCGATGCCAGCGACCGCGAGTTCGCGCTGCGGATTCGCGCCTTCGCTGCAGAAAAATTGTTGCCGCACGCGCGCGCCATCGACGAACAGCGCGTGTTCCGCCGCGAGATGGTGCACGAGTTGGGTGCGGCAGGCATCCTCGGCGGCCCCTTGCCGAAGAGCATCGGCGGCGGCGGCTGGACGCCTTTGCAGATCGCCATCGCACATGAAGAACTCGGCGCGGTGTGCGGCAACGCGCGCGGGTTTTGTGCCGTGCAGAGCGGACTCGTTTCGCAGTGCCTCCACCAATACGGCAGCAAGGCCCAGCACACACGCTGGCTGACCAAGCTGATGCGCGGCGAAGCAATCGGCTGCTTCGCGCTCACCGAACCAGAAGCCGGCAGTGATGCCGCCTCGCTCAGCACACGCGCGGACCGATCTGGCGATGGCTTTCAACTACACGGCACGAAGCACTGGATCACCAACGGCGGCGTTGCGGACGTAGCGATCGTCTTCGCCAACCTCGATCTCGCACGCGGCAAGGACGGCATCACCGCCTTCCTAGTTGAGCTGACTGCAAACGGCATCCGGCGCAGCCCCATGCCAGGCATCGAACTTGGTCATCGTGGTAGCGACCACGCAGTGCTTTCCTTCGACGGCGTGCAGGTGCCAGCCGAGTCAATCGTCGGCGGCGAAGGCCTTGGCTTTAGCGTCGCAATGGGCGGGCTCGCCGCAGGCCGCTTGTCGGTTGCCGCAGGCGCCACCGGCATCCATCGCGCAGCACTCGCTGCGGCCGTGGCCTACACCGAGCAGCGTCGGCAATTTGGCAAACCCATCAATGCGTTCCAGATGGTGCAAGAACGCCTCGCCGACATGCTGACTACGTTGCACGCAAGTCGCGGCCTCGTGCAAAGGCTCGCACGCAGGCGCGCGAACGGCACCGAGACGCCAAGCGATGTCGCCATGGCCAAGCTCTTCGCCACGGAAGCCGCCGCACGTGCGGCCGAAGAATCGATGCTGCTGCACGGCGGCAACGGCTACACGTCCGCGCATGTCCCAGAGCGGCTGCTCCGCGACATTCAGGCGCTGCGCATCTACGAAGGCACGTCACTGATCCAAAAGTCGATACTGGCGCGGCAGCTCACGCAGAAAAACTGACCACGAGCGCACTGGCGCCTCAGTGGTTTTCTTTGTTCATGTTGCTGAAGGCGATCACGATCTGGGCCTTGCTCTCCCAGTCACTAGCCTTCACACCAACCGGCCCTGGCGCGTTGTCTTTCTGCTGCGCGAGTTCGATGCGCACCGTATGCGGACGCACACCGGGGATGCCGATGACCGTCTTGCGCAGCGTCAATAGTCGCCGCATGCACAGCTCCAACGAAGTAACGGCGCGACCATCCATCTCGCCAAGAATCACATCCGGTGCCTCGATGATGATCCGTGTATCGCTGGTGAAGTTAGTCGAGCCTTGCACCGCCTTTACCAGCCAGTTGAAGACCTCGCCCCTCACCGGATGAGGCTTGCCCTGCTCGAAGAACACCGTCGAGGGGGCGCGCATGCTGATCGTGTCATCCTTCTGCACGATCTCGATCGACTTGCCCGTCACCTGCTCAAACTCCTGCAGCGTCTCATGCAAGAATTCCTTCATCGGACCTTCCTGCGCGTTGATCAGCGGCACCGGCATCTGCAATTCACCAGCCCCTTTCTGCTTGTCGAAAAGGCCATCGTCCTGCGTCTTGCCTTCGCCCGTGATGTGAAACGCGAACTGCACCGACTCCTTGACGATCTTGAGCTTGGCCATGTCAGCCTTGCCTAGCGCATAGAGCACGACGAACAGCGCGAACAGCAGCGTCATCATGTCCGCAAACGAAATGACCCATCGCTCGTGGTTGACATGCTCTTCGTGTTTGCCGTGCTTGCCCATGGCGAGGTCCCGTGCCTGCTATTTCTTCTCGGCGTGCGCGGCGCCGCCATGGTTGCCCATGTAGACCTTCAACTTGCTCCGCAAGGCACCTGGCGCGATGCCTGACTGAATGCCAACTACTCCCTCGAGCGTCATCTGCTTCAGCAATTGGTCGTGCTCGATGTGTCGCTTCAGCTTGAACGACATCGGCAAGCACACGACGTTGGCGTAACCAACACCGTAGACCGTCGCGACAAACGCGACTGCGATACCTGGACCGATCTCGCTCGGCTTATCGAGCACAGACATGACGTGCATCAATCCGAGCACGGCACCAAGCACTCCGACCGTTGGCGCAAGCGCGCCCCATGTCTCCCAAAACTTCAAGCCAGCCTTGTCGTCTTCCTCGACAATCGCCATGTCGATCTCAACGGTCTCGCGGATCGCATCGGCCGAACTGCCATCAATCGCAAGCGTGAGACACTTCACTAGGAACGGATCGCCCTGGCCGCTGTTGGCGTAGGTCTCGAGTGCTAGCAGGCCTTCGCGTCGCGCAAGGTTCGCCAGCTCCAAAATCTTGTCCATCACGCCTTGGAAGTCGTACTTCGGCGGCAGAAACACGCGCTTTAGGGCCTTGAGACTGTTTGGAATGTCGCTCGGCAGCGTCGCAACAAACGTGGCACCAAGCGAGCCAATGATCACGATCATGAACGCAGTCACCTGGAGCAGCGAGCCTGGATGGCCGCCTTCTAGGACCATGCCACCGATCACGCCGCCGACGGCGAGAATCAGGCCAACGATACTTAGGATGTCCATGTGTGATGCGCGAGCCGGAAGCGTCCGGTTCGTTGGCTGAAATCGGACTTCTTTGCGCATCAACTACAGGGCGGCGCGATCTCGCCATTGCATGGGCGTCAGCGGGATCTGCAACACGAAATAGTGATGCACAACCATGCCTGCGGCAACAGCAAGAGACCCAGCACAACGGTCGACCAATCCAGCCTTCGTAGGTAGCGTGTCAGCAATAACCCGCGCCACTGGCCGACGGGATGCCACCGCCAAGTTACTTTTCATCCGGAGAAAACTGCGTGACTCAACACTGGTCGCCCTACTGGAACCCCAAGGTTGAAACTTTGCCCAAGGACCAGCTGCGCGCGTTGCAGCTGAAAAAGTTGCAGACCCTGGTGCAATACGCTTGCACACACTCTCCATTCCATCGCCGGCTTTACGAAAAAGCAGGCGTCCGGCCGGAGCAGATAAAGACCCTCGATGACATCCGCCGCCTGCCATTCATGACGCGTGAGGACTGGATGGCAAACCAAGCGGAGCAACCGCTGTTTGGCGATCTGATCACACGGCCGCCAGCAGATGCGATCCGTTACCACCTGACTTCAGGCACCTCGGGCCGTCAACCGCTGCGCGTGCTCGACAGCCGCAAGGACTGGTCGTGGATCACCGACATGTGGTGCTACGGCTTCTGGGGCTTTGGCATTCGCCCGCGCGACACCGTGTTCTTCGCGTTCTCGTATGGCTCGTTCATTGGCTTCTGGGGCGCGCACTACTGCTGCGAGAAGATCGGCTGCCTGACGCTCGCCTCCGGCAACATGACGACCGAGCAGCGCGTAAAGCAGATCGTCGAACTTGGCGCGACGGTCGTCTGCGCTACGCCGACATATGCACTGCGCATGGGCCAGACCGCCGAGAAGATGGGCATCAACCTGAAGCGGGATGGCAAGGTGCGGCGCGTCATTGTCAGCGGCGAACCCGCAGGCTCGATCCCCGCTGTGAAGAAGATGATCGAGGACATGTGGGGCGGCAAGTGCGGCGACACCGCTGGCATGACGGAAATCGGCACGATCATGGTCTTTGAATGTGAGCAGCAACCAGGTGGCCCGCACATCATCGAGGATCACTTCATCGAGGAGGTGCTCGACTCGGACACTGGCGAACCCCTGCCCTACGGCCAGCGTGGCGAGCGCGTCGTAACTTCGTTCGGTCGCAGCTTTATCCCGCTGATCCGCTATCGCACGAAAGATCTCGTCAACAAAGTGCCGCACACGCACTGCTCCTGCGGACGCAACGGTGACATCTACGAAGGTGGCATCCTCGGCCGCACGGACGACATGAAGCTGATCCGCGGCACCAACGTGTATCCGCGCGCCGTCGAGTCCGTGGTGCGCGAGCACGCTGAGATTGAGGAGTTCCAGATCATCCTCACGCGCACCGACAACGTTCAGGACGAGATCGCGGTCAAGATCGAGCTGAAGCCCAACCAGCAAGACTGCTGGCCACGACTGCGGGCACAGCTCAGCAAAGACCTGGCCGATGCGCATGAAGGCCTGCGCTTCAACGTGGACCTGGCCAACGTCGGCGAGTTACCGCGCTTCGAGTTGAAGGCCAAGCGACTGCAAGATCTTCGTCCAACCAACTAACAACACGAACATGCACGACCAACAGATGGATCCGCTGGGCCGCACTGTGACCAAGGACGAGCAGGAGCTGCTCGCACTCTTCCGGCAGCTCGAACGCCTCAGCCAGCGAACTGACCTGCCGCCTTGCGCACTGATGAACGTGAAGCAAGCAATGGTGCTGATGTGGAACGCCTGCAACGACCTGTTTCTGATCAGCGAAGATCCGCGCGGCGACTAATGCCCCTTCGCTCTGCATAAACTGATCTAGACTCTCGATCAGGTGCTACTGTCCGCCCTTCGCAGCGCCGCCTTTGTCAACGCCCTCTGGCCTTCATGCTTCAAAACGCGCTCACACTTCTACTGCTTGCGGCACTGCCGACCATCGCTTGCGCGCAAATCGCAGTAGCGCCCTGCTATGAGCCGCAAATCGGCCAGAGCCTCGGCGGCGGCGATGACTGGATCTATCTAGGGATCCCGCTCGGGATCAGCTTTCCCTACAACGGCACCACGTATTCGCAGATCGACATCAGCACCAACGGCTTCATCTTTCTTGGCGCAAACAACCTGATCGACCCTCGCTGCTGTGCGATCTCCGGGGCGCAGTTCACGGCCGGCTTGCCGAGCATCGCGATTCTCTGGACCGATCTCATCTGCAACTCAGCCAACCGAGCCAATGGGGTCTACTACAATACCCTGCCGGGCCGCGCCGTCATCACGTGGCTAGGTTTCAACGAGTATGGCAGCATCGGCCTGCAGCCCGACTTCACGTTGCAGATGCAGCTGACGGTGAACGGCGAAGTGACGTTCTTTTATTCGCCGACGACGCACATCCTCGCCTCGTTTCACACCGCAATCACCGGCATCACACAGGGCTTGGGTGCATCGAATCCTGGCTCAACCGATCTCTCGGCATCGTTCCCGAACAACACCAACGGGCAGCCGACCATCTATGAGGAGTGGGCCTCCGGCAACTTTGATCTAGCACAGCGCACCTTCGAACTGATCCCGGTTGGCGGCGGCTGGCTCGCACTCGATCGGCCTAACTGCCCGTTCGTTTTGGCGACGGCGCAACCGTTCGGCGTTGGCTGCCCGCCGCTCACCGGCAACCCCAACGCCGAGTTTTATGAACTCTTCTCCACTGGACCTGCGTTCGACCTGAGCAACCGCGGCATCGACCTGATCCCGATCGGCAGCGGCTACTTGGTAGTGCCCAGTGCAACCGCGTGGTTTTTTGGCTTTGCCAACGCAACGGCACTTGGCGACGACCAGACATCGCAGGTGACACTGCCGTTTTCTTTCCCGACACCAGCCGGCACGTTCTCGTCATTCGGGGTGTCTTCCAACGGCTACCTGCAGTTCAGCAACTCGCTAACAGCTACGCCTTATCCTGGCCCACTCGAGTTCCAAAACGAGGAGCCACGCATCTATGGCCTGTGGACCGATCTCGATCCGGCAAGCTGTGGCCAGACCTATTCGGATGCGATCTCGCCGACTAGTTGGGCCTTCACCTGGAACGGTGTCGCCGAATATCCAAGCGCTTCACCAGCAGCAACCTTTCAGGTGCAAGTCCGCAGCGATGGCACGGTCAGCATCCTCTGGCAATCCGTGCAAGTGATCAGCCACCCGATCATGGTCGGCTTCTCGCGCGGCTTCGGCGTAGCAGATCCCTTTAACCAAGATCTCTCTGCGACCATGCCGTTCCAGACGGGCCTCGGCACGCAACCGCTCCTGCTCGAAAGCCGCACAATGCCAATCCTCGGCACCACGCTTTCACTGCAATTGCGGCAGCAACCTGTGAACGCCACCGCAGCAGCGCTGATCCTTGGCTTCCAAAAAATCACCGTGCCGCTCTCGGGGCTGGGCATGAGTGGCTGCGTGCAACAGGTAAGTGCCGATGCGGCGTTGTTCTTTGCCTCAGTAGGTGCCACAACCGCAATGCCACTTGCACTGCCAACGACCCGCAACTTCCTCGGCTTCATCTTGCACCTGCAAGGCGCGGAACTTGCCCCTTTGGCCAACGCCATCGGCATCGCTACTTCGAACGGCCTTTCGCTCCGCCTGGGCACCTTCTAACCTAGGTGTTATGGTCAATGTGATGCAAACCGCCAGGTGGTTGCTGTCACTTCTCCTGGCAATGCCCTTGCTCGCGCAGGACTCCAAAACCCGCTTGCCCAACGTCGTTTTCGTGCTCGCCGATGATCTCGGCTACGGCGAACCAGGTTGTTTTGGCCAGCAGAAGATCAAGACACCCAATATCGATCGCCTTGCGGCACAAGGGATGCGGCTCACCCGGCACTATTCGGGATCGCCAGTGTGTGCGCCATCGCGCTGCGTCCTTATGACCGGCCTGCATCCAGGCCACGCGCCGATCCGCGACAACAAAGAAGCGCCTGGTCCCGAGGGGCAGATGCCGCTGGCAGCTGGACTGATCACGATCTCAAGCGTGCTGCATGACGCAGGCTACGCGACCGGCATCTTCGGCAAATGGGGCCTCGGCAATCCACGCACCACTGGCGATCCGCAGCAGCGCGGCTTTGACCACATTTTTGGCTACTACTGCCAGCGTCACGCGCACAACCACTATCCGGCGTATCTCTACGCCGACTCTGATCGCGTGCCACTCAATGAAAAGCCCGCCATCAGCACCGGCCGACTCGGAGCAGACGAAGATCGCAACGACCCGCGATCCTATGCGCGCTTTCGTGGCGAACACTTCGCACCCGATCGCATCGTTGACGAAGCCATCGCATTTGTCCGCGCCCATCGCGAGCAACCGTTCTTCTGCTTTTTGCCTTCAACATTGCCACACCTGGCACTGCAAGCACCCGCCGCAGCGGTCGCCGTTTACGAAGGCGCATTCGCCGAGACGCCGTACGACGGCCACAACGGCTACACCCCGACATCGATGCCACGAGCAACCTACGCAGCGATGATCGCAACGCTGGATCAACACCTAGGCCGCGTGCTCGCGGTGCTCGATGAACTGCAACTCGCAGAACACACGATCGTCGTGTTCACATCTGACAACGGCGCCACGCACAGCCCGGTCGGCGGCACCGACGTCGACTTCTTCGATTCCTGCGGTGGCCTGCGCGGCCGCAAGGGTTCGCTCTACGAAGGTGGGATCCGTGTGCCCACAATCGTGCGTTGGCAAGGCCATGTCGCTGCCGGCAGCACGAGCAACCGCATCACCGGCTTTGAAGACTGGCTGCCCACGCTCGCCGAGGCCTGTGGGATCACGGCGCACGACCAAGTCGATGGCATCAGCTTTACGCCAACACTACTGGGCAAGCAGCAGACGGAGCGGCCGTTTCTCTATCGCGAGTTTGCTGGCTATGGCGGCTGGCAAGCGGTCTGGTCTGGTGCTCACAAACTGGTGCGAGCCTCCCTGCTAAAAGACCCCGGCGCGCCAGAGCTTTATCAACTCGACGACGACCCGAAGGAAGAACGGGACCTCGCCAAAGCACCGGCAAGCTCGATAACACTGCAGCGATTACAGGCAATCGCATTGTCAGAGCACACGGGTTGCGCCGCCTTTGCCATGCCAGCACTCGACGGCAAGTAGCGGCCAGTTGAGCAAGCTCCGCCAGCCGGGCAGGTACCGCCAACCAAGAAAGCAACCCGCATCGGCACCTGCGCCGATGATGGCCAATCATAATAATTTCCGTCCTATCTCACTGCTCGCTTCAACTCTTGGGCCGACGCTGCCAGCGATTCAGATATTGATCTAATTCGCTGATAGCTTCGCGAACGGTGTTACTCAGCCACAATAAGAAATCGTCTGATGAGCAGATCTCCTGCTTCAGGGCTTACAGGTGCAAACACTTGTGAAAACTCTGTTTCACAACGCTGGCCTGTGCCGCGACGGACGCTGCGAAAACCCTGCCCACAATCAGCAAGAACGCTGCTCGTAACAGGGCGCATCGCAAAGTCACATGCCGCAGCGAAACCAGATGCCAGGCACCGCAATCAATCAGTGCAGGGAGAGCTCGCAACTTTCGTAGACCGGCCCGTCCTGACATGCCTTGGAATATGGCCAGCCGTGAAAGCGCGGGCCTTGCACTTCGACGGTGCAGCCATTGCACACGCCAAAGCCACATGCCATGTAGGTCTCCAGCGATAAAAAGCAGCGCAGGCCTCGCTGTTCGCACAGCTTCGCCACGGCGTGCATCATGCGATCGGGGCCGCAGCAAAAAACCGTTTCGCCAGGCTGCACCACTTTCGAAACGAGCAGACTGTCGAGCAGTTGCGTGACCAGCCCGTGAAAGCCGTGGCTGCCATCGTCGGTGGACGCAAACACCCGCGCGATACCAGCGAAGTCCTCGATCCCCGCCAGCGCGGCTTGATTGCGGCCGCCAAACAGGAGGCGCGGCAGCGGCCGGCCCAACTCCCGGTATCGCCGCGCAAGCGACAGGAACGGTGCAAGCCCGATACCGCCGGCAATGCACACGGGCTCTAGCACGTCATCCGAAAACGGCCGTCCCAGCGGCCCCGTCACGTGCACCCCTTCGCCCGTCCGCTGCTCGACAAGCGCCTTGGTGCCCGGCCCAGCCACCTTGATGAGGAAGCTGCCCCAACTGCCATCTGCCGCACGATCAAACAGCGAAAATGGCCTCGGCAGCAATACCGGCCAGTGCCGCTCGGTGCGCAACATGAAAAACTGTCCGGGCAACGTAGTCGGGATCGGACCGTCGATTTCGAGGGCGAAACTATCGCCACCCAAGTCGCGTACGCGGCGCACGCGGAGGAGCTTCGTCTGCATGGGACGCAAAAGCATAGCTACCAAGTCGCGCCGTGGCATTTGTGTGCAGGCCTCTTCAGCGCGATACTCCTCGCCCCCATGGATCTCTGGACCTGGATCGCGATCCCAGCAATCGGCGGCATCATCGGCTGGGTGACCAATTGGATCGCCGTGAAGATGATCTTCCGGCCGGCCAAAGCACGCCGATTCCTCGGCATCCGCGTGCAAGGCCTGGTCGGCAAGCGGCAACCCGAACTCGCCAAGGCAATCGGCCGCGTGGTCGGCACCCACCTTGTCGAACACAAGGACGTGCTGAACAGCCTCAACAAACTCAACCTCGAAGGACTGCTCACCGACATGCTGCAGCGCGGCCTCGAGCCAAAGGTGCGAGAACTGCGCAGCCTGCCGCTGATTGGCGGGTTCTTGACGGAAGAACGGGTGCGCGACATTCGTGACGCCATCGCCAAAGGCGTGATGGAGCAGCGTGATGCCGTTCTCGTTGAAATCGAGAAGGGCCTCAGCGCTGGCCTCGATGTGCCGCGGCTGGTCGAAGAAAAAGTCGCCGCCTTCCCGGTGCTAAAACTGGAGTCCCTGATCCTCGAAGTCGCCGCACGCGAGTTGCGCGCGATCACGTGGCTCGGCTTCGTGCTTGGGACCTTGATCGGCATCGGTCAAGCCTGGCTGACGACGTTACGCTGACCACAGTTCTCTGCTAGAGCGCCGGTATGCAAAAGAGCAGCCCCCTCATCGCCCTCCTCATCGCCGCGGCCCTCACAGGCATTGCGGCAGCGCAGAGCCCCAATGCGGAGGTCGCATACCCCGAGCGGGACATCCTGACTCCATTCCGCGAATGCAGCGAAATTGTGGCGCCACCGAGCAAGGTTCTAGCGCAGTTGCAAATCATGCGCGCAATCGGGGAAGCGGAAGGCAGCGCCAGAGAGTTTGACGCGGACGGCCGCGAAGTCGTCGATGACGCGCAGTGGCAGGCGGCGCGCGCCGAACTGCTAGGGCTCGGCATAGATGCCGGTCATCTCGCGCAGATCATCCGTGGGAGTCGCAACGTCGACGAACGCGACTTGGCTTTCTACGGCATGTTCTTCTGCGCGAGCAAAGACGATGTCTTCAACCTGATCGGCCACATCCCCGGCGAGCCTAGTGAACAGCTGCGAGTCAAGGCCTACCCACGCGCAGTGGCATTTCTGCGCGCCCACATCAACCAGCGCTGGGGCAACCTCACCAAAGCCGAGCAGGAGATCGTGCAGCGCAACATGCCAAAACCCGGCAGCCCAGAAGCAATCACCATGGGCATCACGCGCGGGCCAATCGCCGAGGACCAGCTGCACGAAGTAAATCTTCGCCCGTTTTGCCAAATGCTCGACCGCGACGAGCCGATCAATCAGGCGCAAGCGTTGTGGTTCTTGAAGGAGTGCTTCCTGCTGCGCCTCGACCTCGCCGCACGCTTTTGCGAACCGTCATTGCCGCGCATCCAGCAACTGTTGATCTCTGGCGCAGCGGCACCGCGCAAAGAAGCTGAAGGCCTGTTGCGTGCCATCGGCGGAGACCAGTTGCCGGCACTCGCCGAGGACGCGGACACGGCCACGCGACTGCAGTTTGTCGATCGCGCGTCGCGGCGCTTGTTCCCGCCGATTCGCCAGGTCTCCACGGGGTGCGTAGTCATAAAGCGCGGCCCCGATCGCGATGCGGTATTGGCTGCCGGCAAGCAGGCATTGCAAGACGGCAGTGCTGGCGAAACCAGCATCGGCAAAGATGCGGCCGGCGCATTGCTGCGCGGCTTTCGCATCACGCGCGTGCCTGACGCACTCGCGGCATTGCACCTCCCACAAGGCGCGATCCTCACCGCCATCAACGGCACGCCGGTCAGCAGCGCAGCACAGGTGATCGCGGCAATCGCAGCGCAGTTTGTGGTCGCCGGCCCAAACCAGCGAGTGCGCAATGTCTCGACCGGCAAGCTGATCGTCGAATACCACCTCGATGGCATGCAGCGCGCGATGGAATACCGCATCGAGTAGCGCCGCTGCCGCAAGAACACCGCGCGCAGCAAGCGCAGTGTTCCTGCTCGTTCCCGCCTGTTACTGCTTCGCCGAGGTCATGCCGAGCAGTTCTTTGGCGAGGGCGGCCTCACCATAGACCGCCTGGATCGCCTCCATCATGCCAGCCGAGTGCACGGCAACGCAGCGGTTGACGCGCTCATCAAACCAGTAGTTGCCCGGCAGCGACTCGATGTTGCCGTCAAACACAAGGCCGACAAGCTCAGCGTTGCGATTGAGGATTGGGCTGCCGGAGTTGCCACCGATGATGTCCGCCGTGCAGATGAAGTTGATCGGCGTATTCAACTTGATCTTGCTCTTCGCATCGAGCCAGCGCTGCGGCAGGTCAAATGGCGACTCATTGTCGAACGCTGCGTTGCGCTCGTAGAGCCCGTTGAAGGTGGTCTTCGGCGGGACGCGCGTGGTGCCAGCCGAGTATTCCTTCACGGTGCCGTAGCTCAGTCGCAGCGTGAAGGTCGCGTCTGGATACATCGCGGTGCCATACGTGTCGAAGCGAGCCTTCGTGATGATGGCTTTGTTTTTCGGCAGGATCTCTTCCTGCAGCGACTTCTGAAACTTCTGACGGTCGGCCATCTTCGCCTTCTTGTCGCCGATCATTGCCTGGAAGTCGGCCATGGCCTTTTCAATCTCATCGAACGCGGCCTTCACCTCGGGCTTGCCCGACTTCTCGATCAGTTCTTCATCGCGCGCCTTCATCTTGCCCATCATCTCAGGGTCGCGCAGACCGGCGAGGTGCCCCTCGTAGGCTTTCAGGCTGTTTTCGATGCCGAAGAATTCATCGCGCAGCTTGAACGCCTGCTCAGAGCTCTCTGCCATCTTCTTCTTCATGTTGTCACGCATCGTGTGCAACTGCTTCACGATGCGCGGCACATTTAGGTCGCGGTGAAACTCCATCTCGGCATACGTCAGAGCGCGCTCGGTCTTGCCTGGGTGGCCCGACACGAAAATCAACTCGTCAGTCTTGGCACCCTCGGCGTTCCACTTGAAGTAGAACTTCGACGAGTCGACCGGCTTGTCGTCCTCGTAGACGCGGAAGAACGCGCAGTCGAGGTCAAAGCGCGGGTAGGTGAAGTTGTCGGGATCGCCACCGAAGAACGCGACCTGCTTCTCCGGCGCGAACACCACGCGCACATCGTCAAAGATGTGATAGACGTGAATGCGGAACTCGCCACCGTCGTAGAGCACCACCGGGTCGGCAACGATGTGCTTTGCATCATCCTTTAGCTTCTCGCACATCCCCTCGAGCAACTCCTTGCGCTGCTCTTCGGCGACTGCGAGGACTTCCTTGGTGACGTTCTTGACCTCGATCAGTTGACGCAGCGTCAGGTCAGTGCCCTTCACTTCGCTGCCAAACATGCGCGAGCTGAAGCCGTCCTTGACCCAGTCCTTCTCCTGCGTCGAAACCTTTTGCAGGGTCTCAAGCGCGACGTGGTGGTTGGTCATCACGAGGCCGTTCGGCGACACGAACGAGCCTGAACCGCCGGTGTCGAATCGCACCGAGCCTAGCCGGACGTGCTCCAGCCACGCGGGCGTGGGCTCGAAGTTGTATTTCTCCTTCAACTCCTTCAGTGGCAGGCCATCAAAGGGCCACATCCCTTCATCAGGCATCGAGACAACGGGCAACGTGACGCCGATCACCATCACGGCGATCAGGCGAGTGAGCTGAATCAACATTGGGTCAGGTTGGGCAAAGGACAAGCGGCGGCCAGGGCGGCGCCACGGGCGGCGCATGCTAAGGATGACACCCTCGGGCTGTCAAAAATGCTCTGCCGACAGGGCCCCGGACCCTTGTGGTTGCCACCGGGCCAACCACGGCGAACACAGCACCTGCAAAAACCGCCGGTTGCCGCATTTTCCACGTGGCGCAAGCCTACGAAGCCCCGCCGCGGTGCTTTTGCCGCGCGTCGCACGCGCTACCTGCGCGACGACCACTTGCCTGTGACGAACATAGAGTCGCCGATCATCCCCGCATCACCCAACAACTCTCTTCCCTCAAAAAGCACCCCGCTCCATTCTTCTGCCGCTCCATGACGCTCGTCACCCTCGAAAAAATCACCCGCAGCTTCGGTGCAGACCGAATCCTCGACGGGCTGAGCCTGCGCATCGACGAAGGCGAGCGGATCGGCGTGATCGGCGACAACGGTGCCGGCAAAACAACGATGGTCAAAATCCTGGCCGGCGTTGACGACGCAGACACCGGCCAGCGCAACGGCAGAAGGGACCTGCGCATCGCCTATGGCGCGCAGATGCCGGTGATGCCGCAGGGCACCACGGTCATGCAGTTCGCGACGCGCGGCACCGGCGAACACGACGTGCTGGAGCAGCGGATGCGCAGTCTGGAAGCGAAGATGGCAACTGGCAGCGAGGCGGCGATCGCGGACTATGGCAGGCTGCAGGCGGCGTTTGAGGCGGGCGGCGGCTACGACCACGGTCACCAAGTCGAGAAGGTGCTTGAGGGACTCGGCTTTGACGAGGCCGCGCGGCAGAAAGATGTTTCCGTGCTCAGCGGCGGCGAACGTTCACGCGCGCAACTTGCAGTGCTGATGACCTCACCGGCGGACTTGCTGATTCTCGACGAGCCGACCAACCACCTCGACCTCGCCGGCATTGAATACGTCGAAGACTTTATCCGCCGCTATCCAGGCGCGGTGCTCGCTGTAAGCCATGACCGCACGTTCCTCGACGCGATCGCCACCTCGATCCTCGTCGTCAACAATGGTACCGCGACTCGCTTCAAGGGCAACTTCTCGCAATACGCGCAACAACGCGATCTCGAATTGCTGTCGCAAGCGAGGCAGTACAAAAACCAGCGCGAGTTCGTCGACAAGGAGATGGAGTTTATCCGCCGCAACATGGCGGGCCGCAACTCAGCGCAGGCCAAGGGCCGCTTGAAGCGACTGCAACGCCTGCAGCTGATCGACAAGCCCAAGGGCAAGCGCGCGGCGATGCGACTCACCCTCGGCACCGCCAAAGGGATGGACGGCCAGACCGTGATCGAAGTCGAGGACCTGACCGTCCGCGCTGGTCCGCGCACGCTGATCGAACATGGCGAGTTTCGCGTCTACTTCGGCGAGACGGTCGCGTTGCTCGGCCGCAACGGCGCTGGCAAGACGACGTTGCTCAAACTGATCTCAGGCCTTGGCACCAAAACCTCAGGCACGATCAAGCGCTTGCCAAATCTGCGGATCGGCTATTTCAGCCAGGAGAAAACCGACCTGCCGCAGCAAGGCACCGTGCTTGAGGCGCTGCGCGACCTTGATCGCACCATCGACGAGCGCGCACTGCGCGATCACCTTGCGCTGTTCCTATTTTGCGGCGACGACGTTGAGAAACCGGTCAGCGAGTTGTCGGGCGGCGAGAAGCAACGACTGTCACTCGCGCGGCTGCTTAGATCTGAGTTCGACCTGCTCTGCATGGACGAACCCACCAACCACCTCGACGTCGCTGGCACCGAAGGCCTCGAACAAGCACTCAAGGAGTTCCCCGGCACCATCGTATTGATCACGCACGATCGCAAGCTGGTCGACGAGGTTGCCGACCGCGTGCTGTGGGTGGAAGACGGCAAAATCCGCAACTTCGAGCGCGGCCTCGAGCAGTGCCAGCGCACGCTCGCACTGGAACGATCGGCCGCACGCCTCGCCGAAGTCGAGGCGCGCGAAAAGGCCGCGAAAAAGACGCAGGCCACAGCAGCGCCCGCAGCGAAGGCGATCGAGACCGGCAAGGTCCGCAACCCGCTCATGTTCCAAAAACTTGAGGAGCGCATCATGATCCTTGAGGATGAACTGAAAACCGCGCGCGCGGCGATGATGCTGCCCGACAACTATGCGTCGGTGAGCAAAATGAAGGAACTGCAGCAACAGGAAGTAGACCTGCAGCGAAAGCTCGCCGAGGCCTACGAAAGTTGGGAGAACTGGCAGTAGCCAGCATCGCTACGGCCTAAAGCTCGGCAGGATTTTTTCGTGCGTGTGACTGCGTGCGCCCCGATGAAAAAGCAGCGGGCTAGCAGGGCAGCGCGTTTTGCTTTTTAGCAAGCACTGGGCGCATGACTCCGCAATGCACCGGCAGCACAACCTGCCGTCACAAGTTTCGCCCCTCTCGGGCGCTGTCCTGCCGCCGCATCAAACCGCCACTCACGATGAAAACGCCGCATGCTGCAAAGCCCACTGCTACACCGAGTGCGGCACCGGCTGCGCCCGCGATCGGCGAAACGCATCGCTGGCTCCTTGGCTTCTGCCCCCTGCGCAAAGCCACTGCGTGAAGGATCGACCCTGTCGCGCTACTGTCTTTTCCCCGATGAGCGAACTGCACCGTCACCTACGTCTAAAGGCGCTGTCCGTTCTGCAGAGCATGGGTCTGCCCGAGGCCGCTGCCGAGGCCGCGCTGCGCCTCGAACCACCAAAGAACAAGGACCACGGCGATGTGGCGCTCGGCACGTTTGCGCTGGCAAAACTCGTCGGCAAAACACCGCCACAGTTTGCCGCCGAGTTCGCGCAGCAGATCGTCGCCGATGGCGTGCTCGCGAGTGCGGCGGCGGCGGGTCCGTTCGTCAACTTCAAGTTTCAGCGCGCGGCACTCGCAAAGGATGTGCTGACCATGGTGATGCGCGGTGCCGCACCCTACGGCATCGCCGCGAGCAACGGGCAGGTCGTCGTGATCGACTACAGCTCGCCCAATATCGCAAAGCCGTTTCACATTGGTCACATGCGCAGCACGGTGATCGGCGGCGCGCTGCGTCGCATCCACCGCCATCTCGGCGCAACCGTGCACGGCATCAATCACCTGGGCGATTGGGGCATGCCGTTCGCAAAGATGATGACGGCCTACATGCACTGGGGCGACGAGACAGAGCTAGCGAAAGCGCCGATGCGCTACATGTTTGAGCTCTACAAGCGCTACAGCAAAGAAGCCAAGGACAACCCCGCGCTCGACGATGAGGCAGCGAAGCACTTCCAAGCGCTGGAGAGCGGCGTCGACAACCAAGAACGCCGCATGTGGCAGTTCTTGCGCGACGAGTCGCTGAAGGCTTTCCAAGGGCCATACGACCGGCTAGCGGTGACGTTTGACGCGATCACCGGCGAATCGTTTTTTGAAGACAAGATGGAAGCCGCGATGCAGCGCGTAGTGCAAAGCGGCGTGCTTGAGCTGAGTGACGGCGCCGAGGTCGTATGGCTCAAAGAACTCGGCATCAAAGAGCCATGCCTGCTGCGCAAGCGCGACGGGACGACGCTGTATCACACGCGTGATCTGGCCGCGGCTTTTTACCGCGAGAGCACTTACCACCCAAACCGGATCCTCTACGTCGTCGGTGCCGAGCAGAAGCTGCACTTCGACCAGTTGAAGGGCGTGCTGACGCGAATGAAGGAGCCGATCGCGCTCGCTGTAGAACATGTGCCGTTTGGCCTCGTGCTCAGCAAGAACCCAGAGAGCAAGTGGGAGAAGTTTGCCTCGCGCGCCGGCAACGCCGTGTTCCTCGACGAGATCCTCGATGAAGCGGTGCAGAAGGTGCGCCAAGTCATCGCCGAGAAGAATCCCGAGCTCGAGGACAAGGAGAAGGTTGCCGAGCAAGTCGGCGTGTCGGCGATCATCTTCAACGACCTCAAGAACTCGCGCATCAAGGACGTGAAGTTCGACTGGGAGACGATGCTCAACTTTGAGGGCGAGACCGGGCCGTATGTGCAATACGCCTGCGCTCGCCTCTCAGGCATCTTGCGCAAGGCAGAGCAAGCAGTGCCGGACGCCAGCAAGATCGACTTTGCGCAACTCGCCGACGCCGAACGCGTGCTGCTCACCATGCTTGACTTTGGCTCCGCGGTGCAGCGCGCGGCCGAGCAGAGCGAACCGAGCATCGTCACGGCGCAGGTCATCGCGCTCGCTGGCGAAATCCACAGCTACCTGCGCGACCACCACGTGCTCGGCGCCGAGCCTGCAGTGCGCGACGCTCGCCTGCTGCTCGTCGACGCGGCGCGGCGACTGCTGACCACGGGTCTATCGCTGCTCGGCATTCCCGCACCCGAACGCATGTGAGTTGGCTGTCGCGCGATCGCCTGCCCGAACACCTGACGACCTTTCGGTTGTTGCTAGGGCCAGTGTTGCTCGCGAGTTCGTTCTTTGGCGAGCATCCGCGCTTCTTCCTGTTTGCTCTCTTGGCCGGGCTGCTCTCCGACATCTTCGACGGCATCCTGGCGCGCCGGTTTGGCGTCGCCACCGATGCGCTGCGAGCCTACGACAGTCGCGCCGACTTAGTGTTTTGGCTCTGCGTGCTCGCCACCACCTGGGTTGTGCGTCCCGCCGAAGTGGCCGAGCACGCGGGACCGATCACAGCGGTCCTCGGCGCCGAGGGCGCATCGCACGCCACCAGCCTGCTGCGCTTTGGGCGCATGGCATCGGCGCATGCGCTCCTATCCAAGGCCTACGCAGTGTCGCTGTTTACCGGACTTGCGGCGTTGCTGTGTTTTGGTCTCACCGGCGGTTGGCTAGCAACCGCGGTCAACTTGGGCATCGCCGCCAACGTCGATTGCGTGCTGATTCTGCTGCTGCCTTCGTGGCAGCGCGACATCCCAAGTTGTTGGCATGCATGGCGCGTGCGGCGCGGTCTGCCCATCCGACGCAACCCGCTGTTCCACGGTTAACCGTCATCGTCGCGCAGCACGGCTCACTCCATCTCCTGCGCGATCCACGCACCGCGAACGCGGGCGTCCGCGCCGCTCACTGCTACGCTTGCGTGCTCCATGCAGGCCGTCACGTTTGATGCTCCGTTCCGCGTTCGCTGCACTGATGTGGCCGAACCCAAGCTGCTGCTCGCCACGGATGCCATCGTGCGCGTCGAACTCGCAGCGATCTGCGGGTCGGACCTGCACGTCTACCGCGGCGTCGAGCGCGGGCTCGATCGGGGCACCGTGCTTGGTCACGAGTTTGTGGGCTCCATCGTCGAAGTTGGCGCCGCGGTGCAACGCTTCCGGCCCGGCGCCAAGGTAGTGAGCCCGTTTAGCGTCAACTGCGGCGCATGCTGGTTCTGCGCGCGCGGGCTCACGAGCCGCTGCACGGATAGCCAGCTGTTTGGTTGGGTGCAGGACGGTCGCGGACTGCATGGTGGCCAAGCTGAATACGTGCGCGTCCCCTACGCCGATGCTTCGCTGGTCGCTGCACCCGCGACGGTTCCGCTGGAGCAGGCGCTGCTCGCCGGCGACGTGTTGTCGACTGGCTTTCATGCGGCCGACCAAGGCGGTGTGCGCACGGGCGATGTCGTAGTTGTGCTCGGCCTCGGCCCCGTTGGCATCTGCGCGCTGCTCGGTGCGCGCGACTTGGGTGCAGCTCAAGTGCTGTGCGTCGATCGCGTCGCCGAACGGCTCGAACTCGCGTCGCAACACGGCGGCATCCCGATCGAACTCGGTCGCGACGACATCGCAGCGCGGGTGCTCGCCGCGACCGGCGGCCGCGGCGCCGACGTGGTGCTCGAAGTCGTCGGCCACCCCGACGCGACCCGACTCGCTTGGCAGCTCGTCCGCTGCGGCGGGACCATCAGCGCCCCCGGCGTGCACAACGAACCTGCGTTCGCGATCACGCCCGGCATGATCTATGACAAGAACCTCACCTACCGATCCGGTCGCGCCCCGGTGCGCGCCTGGATGGACCGCACGCTGCAGCGGCTAGCTCGCGGCGACCTCGACCTGAAGGCGCTGTTTTCGCACCGCATGAGCTTTGCCGAGGCCGAACGCGGCTACGAGATCTTTGAGCAGAAGCTGCAACGCTGCACCAAAGTGCTCCTGCAGACTTCTTGATGCCGCCGGTTGCGAAGGTCCTACACGCAGGCGATCCTGCCCGCATGGATCTCACGCAGCATCTCCGCGACGTTCCTGACTTCCCCAAGCCCGGCATCCTGTTCAAGGACATCACACCGCTCCTTGGCAACGCCGCGGCGATGCGCGAGACGATTGCGCGGCTATCGCGCATGGACTTTGGCAAGGTCGACGCCATCGCCGCGATCGAGTCGCGCGGGTTTCTGTTTGGGGCGCCACTCGCCGTGCAACTCGGCATCGGCTTCGTGCCGATCCGCAAGCCCGGCAAGCTGCCGTGGAAGACCAACCGCGTCGAATACGCACTCGAATACGGCACGGACACCGTCGAAGTGCACCAAGACGCAGTCGCCAAGGGCCAGCGCGTGCTGCTCGTCGACGATGTGCTCGCCACCGGCGGCACCATGGGCGCAGCTTGCAAGCTCATCGAAGCCTGCGGCGCCACCGTCGCTGGCTGCGCCTTCGTCATCGAGCTCGACTTCTTGCAAGGCCGCAAGAAGCTCGCGGGCAAGCAGGTGCAATCGGTGCTGCACTTCTAAGGCGCATCGGCCCCCTCAATCCCCCCGCCGTGCGCGCCGCGGGTGCACGGCACCGTCTGCTTGGTCGGACGCTGCGTAGGCGGCGGGGATGCGCTCGGAGCGGGCCTCAAACTCGGCCAGGCCTTCGTCGCGACCCGGCGGCGCACGGCTCGCCGCCAGTTCCGAAGCTCCTCGTTCCTCGCGTGCCGCTTGAGATTGCGTCCAAAATGCGGCTCCAGGCCTGGGTCGGTTCCCAGCCAGCGCCTCGAAGTAGAGCCGGCCAGTCGATTGGATTGCTGTGGACAGAATTGGCGACTGACATATCCGGCTTCGGCTCCAGATCCTCAGCCCTCCGTCGTTGCCTCCGCAGCTCGTCAATCCAGCGCTTCCGAGTGAAGTCCACACCAAATGCAACGCGGTTCTCGATCCGCCCGCCACCATTCATCAGGACCAACATGCACACGAGGGCGTCCTGGGCGGCATCTTCGAGCCACTCGCGTGGCGCGCCCAGTCTGCCCAGGCGTCGTAGGATGCCGGAGCCGATGGTTCCCCAGTCAGGCTCAGGCGCGGGCTGGGGCGTCATCGTCGCCCCCACCACGACGACCGCGGCCAGCGTCGCCAGGACGTCAACGCACTGGACGGTTCGCGCTCGACGCCTGACGAACCCCACCCCTTCGACTCCCGAGAGACTCCCATGCGTGGCTTCTTGCGACGAGAGGCCGAGGGCGGAAGCGCATCCATTGCCTGCTGTGGCGCCGTAGGGAGTAGGACAAAGAAGCTGCAGTCCCAGACCAGCAGTACTGCGGCGCACTGGGCAAGATCGCCAACTGCCAGGTCGTGGTCACTACGGCGCTGCGCGCAAAGAAGGCAGTCTGGCCGTTGAGCATGGAGCTATTCTTGCCGCAGGACTGGTGCAACGACGAGGATCGGCGCGAGCGGACGCACGTTCCCGAGAGTTTGCGACACCGTACGAAAGCGGCGATGGCGATCGAGCAGGTGGATGTTGCCATCGCGAGCGGCATCGAGATCGAGTGCGTGCTCGCAGACGCAGGCTACGGCGACTCCGTCGAGTTTCGCCGCTCTCTGGCTGAGCGGGGCCTTCACTATGCCGTCGGGGTGAGCAAGACCACCAAGGTGTTCGTAGACGAGCCAGTGTTTGAGGTGCCGAAGTCCGGGCCAATCGGGCGGCCTAGATCCATCGCCAAACTGGCGAAGCGATCTCCACGTCCACAATCGCTGGAGCACTTCGCCAAGAACATGCCGGAGTCGCGTTGGCATCGAATCGAATGGCGCAAGGGCACGAAAGGGCCGCTCGCTGCGGAGTTCGTGATCATGCGCGTCACACCCGCGCATCGATGGCATTCAGGCCAGATGCACGAACCGATCTGGCTGATCTGCGAGCGAACGATCGGCAAAGAGAGCGTCCGCAAGTTCCATTTCTCCAACCTGCCAGCCTCGATCAGCAAAAAACAACTCGTCGCCACGACTCACGAGCGCTGGGCCATCGAGCAACACTATCGCGATCTAAAACAAGAGGCCGCGCTCGATCACTTTGAAGGACGCTCCTATCCGGGACTTCACCGCCACATGGCCCTGACGGCCCTCGCCTACACGTTCCTTGAGTCAGAGCGGCAGCGCTCGACGGACGGAAGCATGCTGAGCATCGGCGCCATCCGCGAAGCGGTGACGGAGGTCGTCGTCTTCATGCTATTCGCACTCGGAGAACGCTACGCAGCACGTGCTGCGGCCTTCATCCGTGATCCGCCCAAGTTGTGATGCCGAATGCTCTTTCACCAATCAGACGAGTGACAAAGTAGTGTTAGCGGGCGGTTTGAAATGCTTGAAGGATCTCTGCTGGCACAGAAGCAGCAGGTTCCTTGCCGAATCCCTTGAGTGCTGCTTCCACGAAGTTCTGGCCCAGATCCATCAAGGTATTCTCGTTGATTTCGATAATTACAAAATCAAAGCCGCGCACCATTTCCGGCAGGTCCTCCGCCCTGCCTTCCAGTGGCTTGCTGGGCTGTCTTTGTCCGTTGATGAACTCGATCTGGCTCTTGAAGTAATACCACACGGTTAGTCTCTCCGTGGCGGTCACCTTCGTCAGGGCTCTGGTCAGGCCCCATACAAAACTCGTTCCAACGAACAGCAGCTTGGCTGGTCGGCCTTGATCGCCGTGCCGAGCCCGAATCACAGGCTGTGGGCTTGGGCTGATAAACCGCTCCTCGGCCAGGATATTGGACATGACACCGACGTCATTCTCGTCATCCACTGGCCGATTCGACGTTTCGGTTCCCGCCAACTCAAGGTTCACGATGTCCCTGCCAGACATCCTCTCCAGTTCATCAAGGAGATAGGTCGTTGCGCGAGCTGCCCCGTAGTTGCTCCAGTGAGTTCCGGTAGGCGGAAACAAGGGAGGTGCTCCAAGTGGGGCTGAGGCCAGCCAAGTTTTGAACTGCGCAGCGAGGTCAATGCACTGAATGCCGCCGACCTTGACTGCTTTCTCCACCAAGTCCCGCAGGAGCCACTTGCTACCAATGGCTTCCCGAACGCGTCGTTGATCTGCGGGAATCAAGTGCTGATACACCTCTGCCTTGTTAGGCGAGATGCAGAGACAAAGTGTGATGCCATGTTCGCTCATGACCTGCTGGAGAGTTTTTAGGTTCCACAGACGGGTAAGTAGTGGCTGAACCTGGAACGGGTGAAGGTACGACTTGCCTGGGAAGTAGTTTTCGAGGAACAGCGATCCACCTTCTCCCATCACCACGGGGCGCTTCGTAGATTCCAGCGCGCTGAACCTCAGCTCGTTATCAAGTCGAATGATCCAGCTTCGGAGTCCCAGTTCGTCGGATGCCCGATGGTCAACTTCTTCCTGCCACTTGCCATCGTTCCACGCGCGAAGCGAAAGCTGCGTGTCCGCTGCAACCGGAGTTTCCACGCCGCCGAGCTTGCCGGTGGGTGCAAACTCGAACGTGGTCTGCGCCAGGGGAATGCAGATCAGGCTGGAGAAGGTAATGCAGCCTACGAGTCGTGCATTACGGTCGGAACGGGATGGAAGTTTGGGGCCCAACATGGCTTACTTTCCAATGGGTGTTGCTTGCCCAGCGCAGTCTCGAGAGGTTGTTCCTGGTCAAGTGCAGCCGGCGAGAATGCCGATTAGGAGCATCATTAACAACGTTATCGTCAATAGCATGGCAGGAACACAAGCTGGCCCCGAGCCCACCAACTGATCCAGATTTCCTTAGCAATCAGCCTGAACCGTGGTCTTCAGCTCCTCCCTATTTCTCTTCTGGTTCCTCCCGGTTTTCTTGGCCGTCTACACCGGCTGCCCGGGGCGTCTGCGGAACTCGGTAGCGCTCATCTTCAGCCTGATCTTCTACGCGTGGGGCGCCCCGTTGTTCGTGTATGTGCTGGTGGCCAGCACTTGGTTTGACTACTGGGTAAGCCGTCGGATTCATGGCTGCGCAGTCGCTGAGCCGGGCAACTCTAGGGCCGGACTTCGCCAACTGCAGGTCAGCCTGCTCGTGAATGTTGGCCTGCTTCTGTACTTTAAATACGCAAACTTCTTTGTTGATCAAGTTGACTCCCTGCTTGTGTTGATGGGGTTCCACCAAGTTGGTTGGACCAAGGTGGCATTGCCGATCGGCATCAGTTTCTTCACTTTCCACAAGATCAGCTACGTCGTAGACGTTTACTGGAGGCGAGCGGAGCCGACCCAGTCTTTTGGCGACTGCTTGCTCTACCTGATCTTGTTTCCGCAGTTGATTGCGGGGCCTATCATTAGATACCACGACATCGAAGCGCAGATTCGAAGTCGCACCCTCTCGATTGACCAGTTCTGGAGCGGGGTCGAGAGGTTCACGCTGGGGCTCGCGAAGAAGGTCCTGATCGCGAACGCCATGGCTGAGTTATGCGATCCAATTTTCAGAGCGCATCCCGACATGGTGCCCATGCCATACGCTTGGCTGGCAGCGGTGACTTACTTCTTCCAAATCTACTTCGATTTTTCCGGCTACTCCGACATGGCCTTGGGCCTTGGTCGGATGATGGGCTTTGAATTCCGCGAGAACTTTCAGCGGCCTTATGTGGCGCTGACCTTCACCGACTTCTGGCGCCGCTGGCACATCTCCCTGTCGAGCTTCATGCGGGAGTACATCTACATCCCCTTGGGAGGCAATCGAGTCTCGCCATTCCGAGGCTATATCAATCTCTGGATCGTTTTTCTCGTCTCTGGTTTCTGGCATGGCGCTTCGTGGAACTTCGTCATTTGGGGCGCCTACCAGGGCTTCTTCCTCACTCTCGACAAGTTGTTCTGGTCAGACATGTCTGCTCGCGTGCCAAAGCTGGCGCTGCGGGTATCCATGGTGATGCTGGTCATGGTGAGCTGGGTCATCTTCCGGTCAGACACTTTGACTCAGGCATCTCAACTGCTCAGTCGAATGTTCTTCGGTGGCGGTCCTCAGTGGTTTGAGTATTGGCATACCATCGACTCAAGACTCGATGGACAGTCGATAGCGATGCTGGTGGTGGCTTGCGCCTGCTCGTTCTTGCCTTGGTCGGAGCGGTGGTGTCGATGGGAAGGCCGATTCCTGGCTTGGCGCAACACGGCAGCGGGGGCACCTGTGATGGTGGCCTTGGTCATGGTGGTCTTCACCCTGGCCTGCATCCGATTGGTCAATAGCGCTCACAACCCATTCATCTACTATCGGTTCTAGCCTGATTTCCGGCTGGTCACGAGATCCCCCGTTCGTTGGAAGCCCCTGCCCGAGAGGGTAGAACAAGCGCCTCCCCATGGCGTCCCTGAAGCCTTGTCTCCTCGAGCGGATCACCCAGACCAAGGTCTGGGGCGGCACTGGCCTGACCGAACTGTTTGGCATCCGTGGCGAGGGTCCGGAGCCCGTGGGGGAGACTGGCGTTCTTCGAGCGGCGGTATGTCGGGGAAGCGAAGTCCAATCCCGACACGAAGCACTGCCTTCTGGGCGCTCACTTGTTTGCTGGAACGTGGGTTGAAGACAACCGACAGCACTATTCCAGAATGTGGCGGGCGAACCGAGCCTGAGCATGTCGTGTAATCGCTAGCGTGCCCATGGTCGTGATTCTGCGGCTGACGATGGAGTCGGCAAGCGGCCCACACCATTACTCCTGATCTTGAGGTGGCCACTCCGGTGCCGGAACCACATCGAGTAACTGTGGAAGCGGGAACCCCGTAACGGAAAGCTCCCCATCGGGAGCCAAGTGGAACTCGACATGTGCACTGTCAGCCATGCTGGCCTCGGTATACCGCGCGGACAGGAAATGCACTCGCTGATTGGTCGAGCCCCTCCACTCAGACTCGAATGATCGCAGCGATTGCACGTACCGCCCAGACACGAGGACATCGGTAAGGGCAAGCAGCTCACAGTGATCTGATTGGTTCAACTCATGTAGGTCGTACCCCGTGAACACGAACACTGAAAGCCCGGCGGCTCGCACACGACTGGCGACGTCCACAAGTGCCCGCGCTTGGTGAAACGGCTCTCCGCCAGTAAGCGTGACTCCCTCGATCTCGCTGGTGGCCACGATCTCGTCGGCGAGCGCAGCGGTGTCACGAAGTTGGCGTGTCGCGAACGTCCAAGTGTCCGGATTCCAGCAGC
Organism: Planctomycetota bacterium; assembly: GCA_014192625.1. Taxonomy (GTDB): domain Bacteria; phylum Planctomycetota; class UBA1135; order UBA1135; family UBA2386; genus BJHM01. The sequence continues at coordinate 682 of BJHM01000031.1, read as the reverse complement.
CTGGACACCTTATGGCACAACCTTGTACCCAAATGACGAATCGCTGCCCGGGTCCATTCGCTGCGCTTCTTGGAATCGTGCGAGCAAGATTCAGCAACATCAGTAACTCCGCTTCACCAAGACAAGTCGGATCGTGTCACCCTCGCGAGCTTCCTTCACCACGTACCCCAGCTTCTTCGCACGCTCATGGACCGCCACTCGCTGAGCCTCAACGAGGCGCTGGCGTTCCTCTTCGATGCGCATCCGCTCCGCCTCGGCTAGGCGAGATTGCTTCGCGGTCCAGTGGAATCTGTAGCGATCCCCAACCTTCGCGAGCCACTCTCGTCCATAGATGGCGTGATCGTCACTGAGCACCGCGACGTAGCCGGCGGGGCCCTTCAGGAAGCCAATGTCGTTGAACGCATCACCGGTGCGCTCCTTTGGAAGCACGATGTGGGCTGAGCGCCCGTGCTGGCTGCCTCGCAACGCAATCGGGGTGGCAGAGCACAGCAGAGCAGTGCGATCAAAGCCCAGTTCCACGATCGCCTCGATGAGGCTTTCTTCGTCGACCATCGGTGCGGAACCCGCAGCCGCGCGCGCAGCCGCCGCTCCGCCTGCTGCCGACGCAACCCCGCCGCCTCGACCTGCTCGACCGCCCCGGCCACCGCGACCGCAGCCGCGTGCTCGCCCTCTCCACCACCAC
>BJHM01000030.1 GCA_014192625.1 Planctomycetota bacterium | reverse complement strand
GCGCGTTTTGCGCGTGCCCCAAACCGGCGCGTGATGCGCGTGCCCCAAACCGGCGCGTTTTGCGCGTGCCCCAAACCGGCGCGTGATGCGCGTGCCCCAAACCGGCGCGTGATGCGCGTGCCCCAAACCGGCGCGTTTTGCGCGTTGCCCCAAACCGGCGCGTGATGCGCGTGCCCCAAACCGGCGCGTTTTGCGCGTGCCCCAAACCGGCGCGTTTTGCGCGTGCCCCAAACCGGCGCGTTTTGCGCGTGCCCCAAACCGGCGCGTGATGCTCTTTGCCGAAATCTCGCCGCGGCACTGGCCTTTCTTACCGCTGTGCTGTCGAGGTTGCTGCTTTCGGCGCCGATCACGCACTTCGGACCAAGAATTTTTTGCCGCGGTCCTTCAGAATAGCTTTTATGGGGAGTTCAGCTCGGACCTGAGAATGGCACGAATCGTAATCATCGACGACGACTCGCGTTTGCTGCAGGCGCATGGGCAAGCCCTCGAGGTGCTGGGTCACCGCGTAGTTTATGGCCGCTCGTTTGCTGCGGTGTCTTTGCATCTGCGGCCGGGCAAGTTCGACTTGCTTGTGACGGACGCGCTGCAATTTGTCGCCACTGGCAAGCCGGTATTGGCCGAGGTGGTTGCCAAACGCAAATGCCAGGAGCCGGTGATTTTGATCACCGGTGATACCAGCTTCGAAGCGGTGGCAGTAGCGCTTGGGCTTGGCGCGTTCGATGTCCTCAAAAAGCCGGTGCTGGAGGCTGACATGTCTTTGGCTGTGGTGCGTGGATTGGACTACATTCAAATACTGCGCAAGCGGGATCAGGCGCGGCTTGCCGAGTTGGAGTTGTTGCGCAACCTTGTGCTGTTGTCGAACAGCGCGGCGCAGTTGAGCCACGAGATTCGCACGCCGATCACGAGTTTGCGACAAGCGTTGCGCGCGGTCACAGATCGCATCGGCCTCGCAGATCGGGTTTTGGTGGAGGACCTCATTGGCAACCTCGGACGCATTGACCGGCTGCTCAACCAGGCTTTGTCGTTTGCGCGGGCCATTCCTTTGCAGCCGCGGCCAGTGAGCCTGCCTAAGCTGATCGGCGACGCAGCAGCAATAGTGCAATCACTTGCGGTTGTGCAGAGCATGACCGTGGTAACGCGCTGCCTTTTGAGCAACGTGAACGTCGTGCTCGACCAGGCCTTGTTCACCGATGTTTTGGTAAATCTGCTGCGCAATGCGGCAGAGGCTTGCAACGGCATTGGCCGCATCGAGATCTCGGCGGAGATCGTCGGCAGCAAGTTGCGGCTGGAAGTTGCGGACGACGGGCCGGGCATTCCGGCCAGTTTGCGTAATGACATTTTCAAACCGTTTTTCGCCACCAAGGAAGGTGGTGCGGGCATTGGCCTCGCTCTCTGCCGCAAAATTGTCGAATCGCATGCCGGTTCGCTTTCTCTGGCGGATAGGTCTGGGCCAGGCGCATGCTTTCGTATTGAGTTGGACCAAGCTTTGATCCAGGACTATTAATGTGAACCCAATGGCTGATAAGACCATCACGATTGTTCTAATTGACGACCAAGCGATCATTCGCGCGGCGTTCCGTTCCCTGCTTGAACGCGGCCCAACCCTGAAGGTCATCGGTGACGCCGGCGATGCGCGTTCTGGAATCGAGCTGGTCGGCAAGCTGCGGCCTGATCTGGTGATCCTAGATATCACCATGCCGGGACTCTCCGGCATTGATGCCGTCGTTCCGATCAAGAAGGCTTCGCCCCAAACCAAGGTGCTCATTGCGTCGCAGCACGAGGGCCAAAAATTTGTGCAGCAAGCGCTGCAGGCGGGGGCCGATGGCTATCTGTCGAAGGACAGCGAGCCCGCCGAGTTGTCGATGGCGATTGAGGCGATCTACCGTGGTGATTCCTACCTGTCGCCCAAAGTCGCCAATGGTGTGATGGCGCGCGTGGTGCATGGCGATGCCGTGGCGCTCAGTGAGATCTCGGCGCTTTCGGTGCTCACGCCGCGCGAGCGCGAGGTGTTTCAGTTGTTGGCGCTGGGTAAGGCCAACAAGCAAGTGGCCTCGTTACTCAGCCTGTCGCTTGGCACCGTGAAGAAGCATCGCGAAAACCTGCAGCGCAAGCTCGATTGTCACTCGGCCGCTGAGTTGGCGCGGTTGGCGATTCGCGAAGGCTTGCTGACAATTGGATGATCTGCACAAGGGGGGGCTGGTGCGGCTTACCGAAGTTGACGGCCACGTTCTTGGCGGGGATTTTTTTGCTGCGCTCGAACGGACCGTGCGCGGCTTTGTCATGACTGTGGTCTGTGGCTCTCGCGTCGCTAGTCTGTGAACCCCGATGGAGCTTGTGCCGCCTGGCATTATCCCGCCTGATGACGACCCCGTGATGGGGCGCGATCCGATCGTCGACAAGGTTGAGAGCGCACTCGAACAAGGTCGCGAAGAGGAAGCTCTTGCCATCGCCGAAGCAGCGCTCGAGAAGGGTGAGGGCAACCGGCTCGACTTGTTGTTCTTGGTCGGCGATGCGTTGCTGTCACTTGGTCGTGCGGCCAAGGCAGAGCAATCTCTGCGCAAGGTGCTGCAGGAAGATTCGACTTGCGCGATCTCGCGCTGCTGGCTCGCCATGGCGCTCTATCGACAGTGCCGTTTTGATGAAGCGCAGGTCGAATGCGATCTCGCGCTTGCTGCCGACCGGCCCGCAACCGACGCGCATGTGGTGCAGGGGCTATTGCTCGAACGCAGCGGCGATCTTGTCCGTGCCGAAGTGAGCTTTGTGCATGCCGCCGAACTGGACCCCAAAAAGTTTCACGCGCCGGTCCGGCTGTCGCGCGCAGATTTTGATCGTGAAGTTCGCAAGGCGGCAAAGCAGCTGCCGCGCCAGTTTCGCACGCAGTTAGAACTTTTGCCGGTGATAGTGCAAGAGCTGCCGGCGCTCACCTTGTTGCAGGCGCAAAGCCCGCCGCTCGATCCGGACCTCCTCGGCCTGTTTGAAGGCGTGCCGCTGCCAATGACCGGTGAGCTTGATGGCGTGCCGCATCGGCCAAACTCCATCTACCTCTTTCAGCGCAACCTTGAGCGACTGGCGCGCGACCGGGGCGAACTGGTTGCGGAGATTGCCAACACCCTCTACCACGAACTCGGCCACTACCTCGGCTTTGAGGAAGAGGACATGGAAAATCTCGGCCTCGAGTGAGCCTTGTTGCTGCGACGGTTCTGCAGCCGGCTGGGTTTTTTGGTCTGCTTTGCTGCGACCCGGCCCCGCTCGCTCGGTCGTCAAAGGACGGCAGCTTCAGCGCGTCGAGGCGGACCTTGTTCTGAACAGCTAGGCGCCGGGGCGGTTGGCAAGCTTCATCGCGGCCAGTCAGGGCGCTAGCAACAAGGGACGCTTGCCGAATAACTGGCCAAAGTAGGCGCCCTTTTCTTCGATCGCCTGGCGCTCGAGGGTGAGGCGGCTGTGCTGCATTGGTGCGAGGCTAGGCCGCAGTTCCAGCACGTCATCGCGCACTATGATTTCGAGCGACCGCACCAACCCCGCGTGCTGGCGATCGAGCGCATCGGCGAGCCGCAGAATCGCAGCGAGTCGTTCTACCAGCGAACGTTCGCGCCGACGCAGTGCCGCAAACTCTTCGTGGTCGCGGCTCGGCGGCGCCTTGCGGTGGTAGCGCACGAGCAGTGCAACCAGGTGCCGCTCTTCTTCGGAGAGGCCTACGATCTCACTCGCTTGGATGAGATATTGCGAATGCTTGTGATGGCCATCGTTGTTGACAGTCACGCCAAGGTCGTGCAGCAGTGCCGCGGCATCGAGTAGCACGCGGGCGCGACTGTCGAGCCCGTGCAGTTCGCGGGTTTGGTCGAAGATCTGGCGGGCGAGTCGCAGCACCGACTCGGCGTGTTCCTTCTCGAAGTGATATTTCCGACCCAGTGAGTTACAGGCCGACAGCACGGTGTCGACGTGTTCCTCGGGAACGAAGGCGCCGCCGTGGCCTGCTAGCAACTCGGCCAACAGGCCTTCTTTGATGCCGACGCGCGGGACCAGCACCTGCTCGATGCCTGCGATCTCGCCGATGCGCGCATAGACGATGCCGGCTGGCACGATGGTGTCGGCGCGATCAGGCTTGAGGCCGTATTTTTCGATGCGCGCTTCGTTGCTGAGTCGCGCCAGTGCCATCGTCTCACTGTCCAACTGGGCGAGCGGCAGCGTATCAATGCCATTGTTGGTGCAGTTTTCACCGCGCGCTGCGAGCAGGTCGGCGATCGTCTCGATGTTGCCGCCCACTGCGACGAAGCGGTCAATGCGGCGTCCGTCGAAGCGGTCTGCGATGCGCCGTTCGAGCCCCTGCAAGTGCTGGCGCAACAGTTCGACGAAGGTCTCGCCACTGGCGTTTGGTTCCGGCAGCGTTGCCAGCATGCGCAGTGCGCCGAGGCGGTAGGAATCAGCGCCGGTCACCTGGCCATCCTCAACCAGCACGACTTCGACGCTGCCGCCGCCAACGTCGACCAGCACAGACCTGCCACGCGAGAGATCAATCTTGGTCTGTACCGCCTGCGCCAATAGGTAAGCCTCTTGGGTGCCGGAGATCACTTCGATGTCGATGTTCGCAGCGGCGCGGACGCGATCGATGACCTGCTCGCGATTGCGCGCTTCGCGCATTGCCGAAGTGGCGATCGCGCGCACCGTCTGCGCCGACATGCGATCGCACGAGGCGCGGAAGCGGCGGAAGGCATCGACTACGGCAGAGATCGTCGCCTCCGGAATCTGCCCGCTCTCAAACACGTCGCGGCCGAGTCGTAATGGCAGTCGATGGCTTTCGAGGATCGCGATCGCAGATCCGCTAGCCTCGGCGATCATCATGCGGATCGCGTTTGATCCCATATCGACGATGCCAAAGCGTTGCAGGGTGGGCATGTGCGCAAGGTAGCGTTTGTACCGCTTTGCAACAGGGCGAGAGGCTTTAGAAAATGTGAAGAGTTGCGTTGCTTTCGTCGCGCGACGTCGCGTGGTTTGGCGCGCAGGTTTGGCCGCTGCTGCAGACCGGGCGCATTCAGTGGCCGGTGGCTTAGACTACTTTGATGGCGGATGACCCAAAGAAGAGGCCTTTGTCGAGCACGCTGATCGCAGTGCAGAAGGTGCAGGATGAGGGTTCTGATGACCTGTCCTGGAACAACCTGCATACCAAGATGCACAAGTGGATCGAGGATGCGTTGCGGGGCCAGAACATGCCCGTGGATCGCAATATCGAAGACCTTGCACAGGATGTGATGCTGCAGGTGTGGCAGGACATCGATGAGTTTGTGGTCGAGCCCGAAGCGTCGTTCTCTGGCTGGGTAAAGTTGGTTGCCGCGCGCAAGCTGAACGATGCGTGGCGGCGCACGCGCGCCAAGAAGCGCGGCGGCGGTCGGCAGAAACAGCTCGGTGATTTTGATGAGACGGGTGGCAGGGATCACTTCGCGGATGACCGCTTGCCGCGGCAGAGCATGTTGGTGCGGCTGCTGGAATTGCGTTCCGCGCTCGATACGGCGTTGCAAAAGCTCAGCGACAAGCACCAGCGCGTGATCGAGCTGCGCATGTTCAAGGGCAAGCCCTATTCCGAGATCATGCATGAACTCGGCTACACGAAAGAAGTGACGGTGCGCTCGCTCTACATGCGCGCCGTCCAGCGCCTGCAGGAACTGCTCGCGCAGTTTGCCGATCAGTAGCCGGCGTTCACGCCTGCTCTCGAACGCGCGGCGGTTTCTTTGTCGATGCGAGTTCGCGTTTTAGTCGGGCGATCTGCGCACCTAGGTCGGTGAGCTCGGCGCGCAGCGCGGCATCGTCGATGCTCTTGCTTTGGGCTTGCTGCGCCGCGGTGATTGCCGCTGTGGTCTGTTGACGCAGCTCTAAAACGGTCTGCCGCTCGCGCTCGATCGCAAGGCGCAGCGAAGTGTCCGCCTGTTTTTGGCCAGCCTGGTTGGATCGCAACTCGGCACATTCCTGTGCAAGCGCGCGCAATTGGTTTTCGGTGGTTGCCTGCTGCTCTTTCTGCATCGCGCGCAGTTGCGCAAGTTCGAGGTCGCGCTCGGCCAGCGCCTGCGAGAGTCGCTGTTCTGATTGCCGCGCCGCTGCCAACTCTCCGTGCTGCGTCCGCAGGTTCTGCAGCACGGCGTCGACACGCGCGAGGTTCTGCTGCAGGCGATCAACCGAACTTTGCAGCGGTGGCAGCTTCTCTTGTGCGATTGCCAGGGGCAGGCTGATGCAGCACGCGAGCAAGGTTATGCCAAGTTGGTTCATGGGTGCGTTGACTCGGCTGCGCCTTGGCATGGATGCTTACCGCCAGTGTCATCCCACCATAACTTGTCGTCGGCCGATTCGAGGCTTTTAGCATGACCGTCGTTCGCTACCTCGGCGCTGGTTTTGCGGCCGTGCACGGTCCAGCGGATCCCCGGCGGCTATTGCTGTGGACCCTTGACCAAGGCTTCGCAGGAATCGTCCCGGGCCCGGCGCCGCGCACGATGGCCTGGCCGGCGATCATGCAAGCGGCCGACAACCTGCCGGTGCGGTTCCCCGCAGTGCGCGTCACCAGCGTGCTCAACGATGGTAATTTTTACGGCGGCATGGCGAGCAACCGGGAGACGGATCAGCAACTGGTGCGGGTCGCAGTGCAACAGGCAGTTGCCACGGCATCGGTGGTGGGCGCGCGCGTGGTGGTCCTCGAACCTGGCGTGGTGCCGTTATTGGGCGAGATTGGTGTCGAAGATCTCGGCGATCCGCAGACCACTTGGCCAAAGGATCGGGTCAGCGCGATGAGCGCGCGGCGCAATGCTGGGCTAACTGCGTCGCTCGACCGCGTGTGCCGCGTGGTGTTCGAACTCTGCCAAAGTTATCCGGCCATCAAGTTCTGTTTGACCCCGGGCCGCAGCATTCGCACGGTCGGTGGGGCCGATGGCATCGGCGCTATCATCGAGGATCTCGGCAGCGCGAAGGTCGGTTACTGGCACGATGCTGCAGTCGTTGCGCGCCGCGAACAGGTGCTTGCGGAACCACAGGGAATGTGGCTCGATAAGTTCGCTAACGTCTGCCTTGGATGCACGTTAGGTGATGCGAGCGGCGACGGCTTGTATTTGCCGCCTGGTGCTGGAGGTGTGGACTATGCGCTGCTTGCGTCCTATCTTCGTCGGCCGCACGGCGACTTGGTGGCAGCCTTGGAGTTAGATCCATCCGTGGATCGCACGGAACTCCCCGGGGTGCACGCCTTCTTGGATAAGTTCGGTCTCTAGGCCGGATGCCAGGGTGGTCGATTTAGTGTGGACCATCCGCCATGACCCCTTCGCAGACGTCGCTGCCTCGTTCCATTGCGCAGACTGAGGCATTGCTTTGCCTCCTGCGTGGGCGGCGCCGACTGTTGGTGTTGACGCACAACAACCCGGATCCGGATTCCCTTGGTGCTGCGATTGGCCTGCGCCACTTCGCATCGTTGGCAGGCCTGGTTGACAGCCGGTTTGCTCTGAGTGGCCGCATCCTGCGCGCTGAAAATCAGGAGATGGTGCGCCAGCTGTTTATCGACATGACACCGATCGCCGAGATCGACGCGGCTTCGTTCGACTGCGCGGCGCTGGTCGATACTCAGCCGGGGTTTGGCCACACGATCGTTCCGGTCGGTGCCAAGGTCGACATCGTCATCGATCATCACGTGCAGGAAAACCCGCCTGCAGGCATCAATCCGGTGTTTCGCGATGTTCGCTGCGAAGTCGGCGCCACCAGTTCGCTGGTCACGACCTACTTTCGCGAAGCTGGTTTTATTCCAAGCTGCGAAGTTGCGACGGCATTGATCTACGGCATCAAGACCGACACCGCGGACCTGTCGCGCAACGTCAGTGACCTGGACATGCGGGCTTATGACTTTCTGTTTCCGCTAGTCGATCGCGAGAAGCTCGTGACGATCACGCGGCCGCGACTGCCGACGGCGTATTTCATCACGCTGAAGGAGGCGCTGCGCAAGGTGCGCCTCTATGGGAGCGTTGCAATGTGTTCGCTGGGCGTGATTGCGAGCGTTGAAATGGTGGCGGAATTTGCCGACCTGTTGCTGCGCATGCAGGGCGTGTCGGCGGTGTTTTGCGGTGGCTTGGTCGACAATACGTATTTCGTCTCGGTGCGCACCGATGCCGGCGGCGATGCCTGGCGAATGATCGGTGCCGCGATGGTCGGCGAGCAAGGCACCTTCGGTGGCCATGGCACGGTGGCGGGCGGCAGCATTCAGCTCGCCAGTTCCGATACGCGCGGGCTGCGTCGCCTTGAGCGCCGCCTCGAACGCAACATTCTGCGCAGCGTCGGTCTCGAGGGTGCTAACGCGACATTGCTCGCTGACCGTGGCGACTGAGACGCTGCGAATGTGCGGTTGCTCGGTAGCCTTTGGCCACAGATGGTGACTGTTGCGCGCATTCTGGTGATCGGGGGGCTCGATCCTAGCGGTGGGGCTGGCATCACTGCGGATGCACGCGTGCTGCAATTGCACGGCGCGCAGGCACTGCCAATCGTCACCGCGCTGACGGTGCAGAATCGTTTTGGCTTTACCCGCTGCGAGCCGGTGGCGGACGATCTGGTGCGCGCAGCGTTGACTGCTGCGATCGCCGATGGCCCGATCCACGCGATCAAGCTCGGACTGCTTGCGTCGGCTGGGCAAGCAGATTGGCTTGCCGAGTGGTTATCGCCATTTGCGCAGCACGTGCCGATTGTGGTGGACCCGGTGCTGTCTGCGACGGCTGGCGGCTACGACTCGCCGGTGGCGCTGGCCAAGTCCTATCGCCAACAACTGGTGCCATTGGCGACCGTGTTCACGCCAAACCTGCTCGAGCTAGCGGCGGTGTTTGGCGACGAGCCCTTGGCGCGCAGCTTTGCGAGCGGCTGTAGTTCGGTGCTGACCAAGGGTGGTCATGGGGCCGGCGCTACTCTGCAGGATGAGCTGGCTTTTCAGGATGGCGTGCAGCGGTATCAGCACCAGCGGCTGCTGGTTGGTTCGGTGCACGGCACCGGTTGTGCGCTTGCGTCGAGTCTTGCGGCGTTGCTGGTGCAGGGTCATTCGCTCACCACTGCGGTGCAGTTGGCGATCGACTACGTGCAACGCTGTTTGTCGGCGATGGCACTGGAGCAAGCAGCAGCCCACCCGCGGCCGCTGCAGCTCGTCAGTGGAACAGTGCTGCGATGATGCGCTGGTAGTGCTGCTGCACCTTGTGGCGGCGGATCTTCAGGGTCTGCGTCATGAGCCCGTTCTCAATCGTGAGTGGCTCAGTCAGCACGCAGAAGTTGGCAATGTGATCGCAGGGGCGGAAGCCGGTTTCGCGGCAGACCAGCCGGTCGAGTTCGATGCGCAAAAGGTCGCGCACCGCTCGGCCGCAGATCACGCCGTCGCGCACGTCCCAGAGGTTCTTGCTGATGTGCTGCTCTAAAAGATCGAGGATCGGCACGATCAAGACGGCCACCGTCTTTTGATCCTGGCCAAAGCAGACCACCTGTTCGACGAATGGCGATTGCTTGATCGCGGCCTCGATCGGCACGGGCTCCACGTTCTCGCCGTTCGCGAGCACGATCGTGTCCTTGGCGCGGCCCGTGATCCACACGTTGCCGCGTGCGTCGATCTGGCCCAGATCGCCGGAGTTGAACCAGCCGTCCTCATCCAGCACTTCGGCGGTCTTCTTCGGGTTGTCGTAGTAGCCGCGCATCACCTGCGGGCCGCGGATCCATAGCACGCCAGTCTGCCCGTTGGCGATTCGAACGCCCGCGAGGTCGCGCGCCTCGATTTCGGTTTCCGGGATCGGCGGGCCAATCATCCCCGGCGCGTTCGCGTTTGGCAGGCGCACTGCGGCGACCGGGCTGGTCTCCGTCAGGCCGTAGCCATTGAGCAATGGAATGCCGATGCCGAGCAGTGTTTCGTCGACATGCAGCGGCAACGCGCCGCCGCCGCTGACCGCCAGTCGCAGCCGGCTACCAGTGATCGACCGCAGCTTCTTGATCACGTTGTCGCGCAGCATTCGGTGGCAGAGTCGCTGCATTAGTGTTGCGCGGCCACTACCAACGGCGCGACTCACGCGCAGTGCCATGCGCAGTAGTTTGCCCTTTACGCCTCCGAGCTTGTGCGCGTGGCTGGTGATGCCGTCGTAAATCGTCTCCCAAATGCGCGGCACTGCGGCAAACGTCGTCGGCGCTACCTGCTGCAAGTCTTCTTTGATGTGCCGACGGTCCGTGTAGACCAATTGACCACCGGCCGCGAGCACCACGTAGTCGAGCATCCGTTCATACATGTGCCACGCCGGCAGCACTGACAAGCAGTTGTCGCTGCTGCTGATCTGCAACACGGCGTTCACGTTCCGCATGTTGGACAGCACATTGCCGTGCGTCAGCATCACACCTTTGGGGTCGGCGGTGGTGCCGCTCGTATAGACGATGGTCATCAGATCGTCGGAGCGAACGGCGCTGCTGAGCATGCGCAGTCGAGTTTTGTCGATCGACAACAGGTGGCGGCCGCGGCTCATCAAGTCAGGCATCGTGATGACGCCCTTTACCTTGGTGCTATCCGACAGCGTGATCACGTGGCGCAGTTCGGGTAGCTCCGTTTTCTTTTCGAGCACGAGAGTCGCTGTCTGGTCGTCTTCGACAAAGGTCGCGCGCGCACCAGAGTGACGGAGGATAAACACCATCTCGATCGGCGACGTGTCGCTGCCGCGTGGCACATCGACGGCACCAAAATAAATCGCGCCGAGATCCGCGAGCAGCCACTCGTAGCGATTTTCGGCCAACAGCCCGATGCGGTCGCCGTGCTTTATGCCAAGCGACACGAGGCCGAGTGCCACCAGTTCCACATCCGCCACCAAGCGGCGGAAGGTCACCGGCTCGACTACCCGGGCACGACGACGTGGTAAAAAGACTCGCTCACCATGGCCGCGAACTTGCGCGTCGAGCAGTTGCGAAAAGGTGTCCATGCCAAGGGGCACGACAACATTCTCGGCCGCTCTCGCCGGAGTAGGTCCTTCAAAAGGAAGGTCGTTCGCGCGCTTGACTTCCAAGGGGCAGATTTATACGACTGTCCGTCCCTTAGCCCAGAGGTCAACGGCGCGTACCAAAAAGTGCAGCCGAAGTCGCTGGCTGGGTCTCTTTGAGTCATGCGCGGGTGTAGCTCAGTGGTAGAGCATCACGTTGCCAACGTGAGGGTCGAGAGTTCGAATCTCTTCACCCGCTCCAGTCTCAAAAGCAGCCGGACCGAGGATCGCTCCTCTGCCCGGCTGTTTTGCTTTTGGTGCCCGTGTGCTTTTCAGTCCATCGGGTAGCGTTTTGCTCCGCGCGCGCCCGTAGCTCAGTTGGATAGAGCACCGCTTTCCTAAAGCGGGGGTCGCAGGTTCGACTCCTGCCGGGCGTATTACTGTCGGCCCGCGATCACGGCTCGCAGGCGTTCGCCGCCTGCGAGAATTGGCGGGGTAGCCGCGAAAACCACGCAACTCAGCGCGCTTTCGAAGCTGCTGCGATGGTGCTGCGCAGCGCAGCCACGAGGCGCGCATCGGCGGCAGCGAGCGAAAAGCGATCGACTACGGCTGCCCGGCATTGGCTGCGTAGTGCTTGCAAAAGGGCTGGCTCCTGAAGCAGGCGGAGCATTGCCGCGGCGATGGTTTGTGGCTTTGCATCTGCGACCAAAAGCCCGTTCTCACCATCGATGAGGCTCTCGCGGACGCCGCCTTCGGCAATGGCGATGACCGGCGTGCCGCAGGCGTTGGCCTCCAATGGTGCAAGGCCAAAGGGTTCGAGCCGCGAGGTATACAGCAGCGCCAGAGCGCTCGACAAACAACGCACCAACTCAAAGTCAGTGACTTGCGTGCGGAACTGCAAGGCGACCTGCTGGTTTGCGGCGAGCTGTTCCATTGCCGTGCGATACGCGGCACCTTCATCGTTGCCGATCCAGAGCAGGCGCGGTCGCAAATTGGCGGGCAACGCCGCAACTGCCAGGATCGCGCGGTCGATGCCCTTGTGCGGTTGGATGGCGCCAAGGCCGATGACGAACGGCCCGGCGATGGCTTTGGCCTCGTCAAAGACCGGCTGGAAACGATCGCTGTCGATGCCTAGCAGGCAGACTTCGGACTCGATGCCGAAGGCGCGCAGGATGCTTTCGCGGCTAAACGCGGAGTTGCAAAGGATGCGGTCAAACAGTGCCGCGTTGTCGCGCTCTTCACGCATGAGGAGGCGTGTGGCAAACAGCGCCTTGCCGCTGTTGCTGAGTGCCTTGATCCCACAGGTGGCCGCGCCTGCCGCCGGCTTTGGTGCCAGAAAGAGCAGGTCTGGCTGCGCTTCATAAAACTGTCGCCGCGGCTCCCCGAGATAGAGCACGCGTGGCAGCGGCACATAGCGGCCGATCGCAGGCACCGCGAATTCTGTGCAGGAGTTCGCGAACAGCACATCGAAGTGACCTTGTGCGATTTGCGCGGCGACCAACTGTGCATGCGCGCGGTGCGAAGCGATGCGGGCCGCAGCGAGTCGCGCCTCGGCCCACCAACGAAGGAAGCGTGGCGCAAAGGGCTTTTTATTGGCCGGCAGCGGTAACGCGTGCACCGTGCACAGGCTGTCGAGCGGCAGGTAACCGCCCGCCGCACTCTCTGGACAGAACGCGGTCACGTGGTGGCCGCACTGAACGAGGCCGCGTACGTGTTGCCAAAGTGCTCGCTTGCCGCCGCCACTCGGCAGGTTGTGCCAGACGGCGATACGCAGGGGTGGGGCGGTCTTGTGCAGGGACAACGTATGCGGAGGCTATTTTCGGCGGCCTCGTTTTGTACCAGCAGTCTGCTTGGCGTCAACTATGGCGCGAGGCACAGGTAGCAAAGAACGCTGATGACGAGGCCCAACCCGAGCCAGAACAAGCCTGTGTTGCGCCGCTTTTTCAACTGCAGCCAGAGGCCAAGGCCGGTCAACGCGACGAAGATCCAGAGTAGTCCTGCAAGGTCGATCGCGAGCCACCACAGGTCGCCGCCTTTGCCGGTGTGCAGATCGAGCATCAGTGCCCAAGGTCCGCGCGACTCGATGGTCAGTTCAAACTCGCCAAAGGGCTTCTTGATCAGTGCGTCGCAGCGCTGGCTAGGCCGTTCAAACGTGATGCGCAGTTCGTCGTCGCGGTCGTCGTAGTCGGTCACGCCGCCGACCGCGCCTGCTTTGCGGAGTTGCTCGACAATCGCGAGTCGATCGCTGTCGAGCGTCGTCGCTGGCAGCGTGCCGGCTCGGTGCTCGGCATGCGCAAAGTCGAGGCCCCAGCGTTCGGCGTGCACCAGCAGCACTCCAGTAGCACCGAAGAACAGCAACAGCACGAAGCTCGAAAGCGACAGGTGGATGTGCACCGTGCGCAGGATCTGCCAAAACCGCGGACTCACTTCGCAGCGCTCCCCTTGCCGTAGTTCACCACGCAGCTGTCGAGTTCTTTGTTGCTGGCAAGGGTATAGGTCTTTGCAGTAGTGCCGCAGGTGATTTTTTGGCGCACGATGGTGTGGCCACCGTGCTCGCGCGAGACCTCGACTACCAAGATGTATTCGCCAACTCCGACGACCCTGCCAGCGTCGTCGCGGCCGCCCCAGGTGAGGGTGTATTCGCCCGCGCCGCGCGAGGCGCGGCCAGTAGCGTCGACGCGATCTTTGTCCGCGCCGATCGACGACCACCAGTTGCTAAGTTCGCTGACCCAGCGGCGATTGCGGCCCCAGAGTGCGAGCGTGCAGACCAGCTTGCCCTTCGGATCTTCGATCCAGACCGCGGTGTATGGCCGCTTGTAGCGCGCGGCGATTTTTGGCAGCTTCAAGGTCACATCGAGGCTGAAACTGTTGGGGAAGCCGCCGAGTTCGGCGGTGGCATTGCCTTCGTCGAGCACCCACCTGACAAAGTTGCGGCTCTGAAAGCGCTTGCCCAAGGCATCAATGATCAGGCAGTCGATGTCCTTCATGCCGTTCACGAGTTCGAGGCTGTCGGCCGGGTCGAGCACGGTGAGTGCGGTGGCCAGCGCGTCGGCAGTGGCAGCATCCTTTGCGATTACCGTTGCCTGTAGCACGCCGTTTGCGGGCCGGCCGGTACCTGGATCAATGATGTGCGAGTAGTGGGTGCCTGCAATCTCAAAGCCGCGCGCGTAGCCGCCGCTCGTTGCGCAGCAGCGATCTTGCAGGCCGAGGGCAAGTAGCAGTGCTGCGTTCTCCGCTGGTTGCTGAGGGTTGGCGATGCCAAGCCGCCACGGCTTGCCGCCTGGGCCTTTGCCAAAGGCCGCCTCGTCACCACCGATATCCAGTAACGCGCCGGTCACCTCGGGGCACGCCTGCCTGGCGGCGGCGAGTGCGCGATCGAGGATGAAGCCCTTGGCGATCCCATCAAGAGCCAGGTGCACGCCGCCGATTGGCGTCACCGTGGCTTTTTGGCGAACGATCGAAACACTGCTTTTGTTGGTCTTCTCGATGGCTGCCTCGATGGCGGCAGGTGACGGCACCTGTTGCGTCGTCACCGCCTCGCGCCAGAGGGCGATCGTCGTGCCGATGCGCGCATCAAACGCGCCTTTGGTACGCGAACGAAAGGTGTCGGCCAGTTCGAGTACAGAAATGAGCTCGGCTGCCGCATTGCTGACCGTTTCACCGCGATTCAACGCCGAGACCGGCGACTTAGGCAGCCACCCGGACAGGATTTGTTCGAGCCGTTCGATCTCGGTGATGGCTTGATTGCAGAAGGCTTCCGCCTTCGCATTTGGTGCCATCACCGCAAGGTCAAATGAGGTGCCGAGCACGTTTTCCTGATGAAATCGCACCGGGTCTTGGGCGTGAAGGTTCGAGGCGAGCGCAATCGACTGCGCAGCAAGCAATGGCAGGCACTTCATGTGAGTGCCTGCAATCTAGCGGAACATCCGCCGCGATCCGTCTCATGTTCGTGGCAACTAGCGAGCGAGGTTCGATTCTCAGCTTTGCGCACGCGGGTGCGTCCAACGGCGGCTGCTTTGTCAGGTGCAGCGCGGCAAGCGATCGGTGGCGGGCTTTGCGCGATAAAAGTCGCGGATCAGTTGCCAGCATTCATCCGCTGTTTCGGCGTACGAGATTAGGTCGAGATTTTCGGCGGAGACGGTGCCTTCCTCGACAAGCATTTCCCAGTTGACGAGGCGCTGCCAATAGTCGCGGCCAAACAGGATCACCGGGATCGGCTGCATCCGCTGCGTTTGAATCAGGGTCAGGGTCTCGAACAACTCGTCGAGCGTGCCAAACCCGCCGGGGAACGCGACCATCGCCTTGGCGCGCATCAAGAAATGCATCTTCCTGAGCGCGAAGTATTTGAACTCGAAGCAGAGTTCCGGCGTGATGAAGCTGTTGGGTTCATGCTCGAACGGCAGGGTGACGTTGAGGCCGATGGACATGGCGCCGATGTCGTGAGCGCCTCGGTTGGCGGCCTCCATGATGCCTGGCCCGCCGCCGGTGCAGATCACGAACTCGTATGCCTCAGTGTCTTCTTGGTGCTGGCTGTGCTCAGAGACGATGCGGCCGAGTTTGCGCGCCTCGTCGTAGTAGGGCGCTTTTTTCAGCAAGTTCTCTGCGATCCGCACCCGCCGTTGCAGGCCTAGGTCGCCCGGCGAAGCTGCGAGGCGGTCTTGTGCCTCGTTGAGTTTTTGTTGCGCATGACTTGCTTCGATCACGCGCGTGCCACCGAACACGACGACCGTCGACTCGATCCGCTGATCCTGCATGACCAGTTCCGGCTTCAGCATCTCCAATTGCAAGCGGACGGGGCGCAGTTCGACGCGGCCCATGAAGTCGGGGTCCAGGTGCGCTTGGCGGTAGGCAGTGGAGCGCTCTAGTTCGAGGATCCGCTCGTCGTGGCCAGCGGTGCGCGGTGGGGTGGCAGGGAGGCGGGTCGCTTGCTTATTCTTGCTACTCATCGGTGCTAGTGGTCGCCGTTTTGGCGGCCAACCGTCGACAACATCGACACTCCGCCCGCGCGATCGGAGTAGTTTGTCAAACAATGCGCGATCCATCGGCAGGCGCAGGCCTTGATTGTTGCCCCGCTGCGTTATCCTGTGGCCTCTGACCATGGCGGTTACGCGTCTTACGTATTGCGGCAATGTGCACCCTGCCTATGACCTTTCGCAGTGGTTGCAGGCGCTCGATGAATGCGCCGTGCCGGTGGCGTTGGCGGCGCGCGCAAAGCAGCGGCAGTTCGGCCTTGGTGTCTGGTGGCCGGCACGATTGGCGCAGCAGCTTGCGGTCGACCGCGCAACGCAGGCACTGGTGCGCGACTTCCTGAAGCAGCGCAACCTCGAACTATGGACGCTGAACGTGTTCCCGTTTGATGCCTTCCATGACGATCGCGTGAAGACGGCCGTCTACGCAAAGGACTGGGGGACTGAGGATCGGGTCAGCTACACGCAGCAGTGTGCCGAAGCTGCGGCGGCACTATCGCCGCGCGGGGCGGTGCTGCCGTTGTCGACGTTGCCGCTCGGTTATCGGTCTGCCTCTGATGCGCCGCCGGACCTGCGTCGCATGGCTCAAAATCTCGCGCGGGTTGCAGGCGCATTCGCCGAACTGCGCGAGCGCACGGGCGTGCATTGCGTGCTCGCGCTCGAACCCGAGCCGTGCTGCCTCATCGAGACTTGTGGGCAGGCGGCCACCTTTCTTGAGCAGTGGCTGTTTTTCGCGGGGGCGAAGTTGCCGGTGAACGAGGCGGTGTTGCGCGCACATCTGGGGGTGTGCGTCGACCTCTGTCACCTGGCCGTGGTTGGCGAATCGCCGCTCGCCGCGCTTGCCGATCTGAAGGCGCGCGGCATTGCCGTGCCAAAGATCCAGTTGTCGTCGTGTCTTGAGGCGCGTGCGCCTGCCGCGCTCGAACAGTTGCTGTCGTTCGACGAACCGCGTTACCTGCACCAGACGGCTGGCCAGAACGGTGCTCGCGCACTCGACCTCGACGAGGTGCGTGCTCGGCGGGATGAGTTTGCGGCGGCGGGCATCGTCCGGACGCATTTTCACATGCCGCTTTGGTGGGATGAAGACGGGGACTTTGGCTCGACGCGCGCTGCGGTTGTGCATGTGCTATTGGCACTCGCGAGGCAGGCGGCCGCTGGCGAAACGTTGCCGCTGCTAGAAGTCGAGACCTACACGTGGCCGGTGCTGGGCGAATTCGCCGGTGCAGCGCCGCTCTGGCAGCGGGTGCAGCGCGAGATTGACTTTGCAGCAAATCTGCTTGGTTGCTGACGTACGGCGCTGGTTCTTCCTTATTGTCCCGCACCAATGATCCGGCTGCGTGAAGTGCAGAAGAGTTATCGCCAAGGCGAACGAACGACGGTCGCGTGTGAAGTTACTTCACTCGACATCGCGGCGGGCGAACATGTGGCGCTGATCGGTCGGTCTGGCACCGGCAAGACGACGTTGCTGCATATGCTCGCCGGCATCTTGCGGCCAGATCAGGGCACGCTTTCGATCCTTGGCCAGGATCTCAGCACCCTCAGCGAGTCCGATTGCGATCGATTTCGCGGCCAGCACATCGGCATGGTCTACCAGACCTTCAATCTGCTGCAGCCGTTCACGGCGTTGGAGAATGTGTTGCTCGGCGCGTTGTTTGGGCGCGGTGCGGGCGCCGATGCTGAGGAACGTGCGCTGCACCTGCTTGCGCAAGTTGGACTTGAAGACCGCATGCACCACCTGCCAAGTCAGTTATCAGTTGGGCAGGTGCAAAGGGTCGCGGTCTGCCGCGCCTTGATCAACAATCCTGAACTGGTTTTGATGGACGAGCCGCTCGGCAATCAGGACAAGGCAACGGGCGGGCAAGTGCTCGACTTGCTGCTGCAATTGGCGCGCAACAACAAGCAGACTGTCGTAATGGTGACGCACGACCCCGAGTCCGCCACCCGAATGCAGCGCACGGTTGATCTTGCCACGTTGCGCAGGGTGTCGTCGTGAGACTCACCTCGATCAGTCTGCGCAATCTGCGCATTCGCCTCGTGTCGACAGTGCTGACGTTGATTTCGATCATGGTCGCTACCGGTCTCTACGCAGCGATCAAGCTGATGGCGGCGCAGACTCAAAAGCGCTACGAGGGCAGCCTCGAGGGTTATCGCTCGGTGATCGGGCCAAAGGATGCATCAGAACTCGAACTGGTGCTCGGCACGGTATTCAACATCGGCAAATCGCCGGGCCTGATCCGGTTGCAGGTCTACGAAGACCTGCGCTCCGGTAAAGCGCTCGGTCGGCGCGCGCAATTGCTCTACACGATTCCGCAGGCGCGCGGCGATGAGTTCAGTCGCTTCCAGTTTCCGGTCGTCGGCACGACCGACGAGATGTGGAACAAGTTCACGCGCGGGGATCAGCCGTTGCAGTTTACGGCTGGCGGACCGTGGCGCTTTGGCCATGACGACCTGCTGGCCCTAGCCAGTAGTTTTGCTGAGTACTTGAGTGCCAAGCGTACTGGTGCGGCGCAGATGCCACTCCGGCCACCGCTTTTGCCGGCGTGGCGCAAGGCGGTCATCGGCGCGCGTGTGGCTCGGCAGCTTGACCTCGGCATCGGCGGCAAAGTCACGCCTTCGCACGGCAAGCCCGGTGAGTTTGGCTTCCACGAGCACGAAGAGGCCGCCTGCGAAGTGGTTGGCGTGCTGGCGCCAACCAACTCGCCGATCGACAGCACGATCTACATCCCGCTCGGCACGTTTGTGCTGCTGGCCGACCACGAGGAGAACGTTTTCAAGGTCGACGTGCCGCAAGGCAAAAACCCGGATGACGTAAAGCACCTGCCGGTGAAAGCCGGCGACCTGGCACTGACGGCAGTCATCGCCTATCCGAAGGATCACTTAGGCCCGCGCATCCTGCGTATCGAGATGGGCAGCCGGCCCGAGGCTCAGGCGGCGTGGCCACAGGATGTGATCCCGAAGTTTTTGAAGACGATCGGCAGCGTCGCTGACTGGCTCGAATACCTGGCGGTGATGGTGCTGCTGGTCGCTGGCCTGCTGATCACGGTCGCCATTTACAACACGATGAATGAGCGTCGCCGCGAGATTGCGATCATGCGTTCGCTTGGCGCGCGCAAGGGGCAGATCTGCGCGATCATTGTTGGCGAGGCAGCGATCCTGTCGCTCGTCGGCGCATTTGCCGGTGTGGTTTTGTGCCACCTGCTGGTGCTGTTGTTGCGGACGACCGTGGAAGATTTGACGGGCGTTTATCTCGACTGGGCAGCTTTTACGCGCGGCGAGGTATACTTAGTGATTGCAGTGGGCTTGTTGGGTGCGATCGCAGGTTTGCTGCCCGCGCTGAAAGGTTCCTTCACGCAAGTTGCGGATAACCTCTCGCCCTCCTCCTGATCTACGAAAGGAATCGACTGATGAAGTTCTCCGCCGTCCTCGCACTCTGCACCGCGTTCGCCTGTGCGCAGGAGCCAAAGCCGCAACCAAAGCCTGCGAGTGAGAAGCCTGCGAGTGAGAAGCCTGCGAGTGAGAAGCCTGTGAGTGAGAAGCCTGCGGGCGAGAAGCCAGCGGGCGAGAAGCCTGCGGGCGATAAGCCTGCGAGCGAGAAGCCAGCGAGCGAGAAGCCAGCGAGCGAGAAGCCAGCAAGCGATAAGCCGCAGCCACGAGGCGCCGATCCCGCCGACTTGCGCGCGATTCAGAGTGCGGGAGCGATGATCGAGGCCGAGAAGCGGCTCGTCGAACAAATCAAGTCCGGCAAGATCACGGGACTCGACAAGATCGTGACCTTTGATGAGATCTCTGCGTGGCCCTACGAGGACGGCCTCAAGGGAATGCCCAAGCGGTGCAAGGAACTCGATGGCAAGAAGGTCCTGATGACCGGTTTCATGCTGCCGATCGACGAAGTGCAGAACATCAAAGAGTTCTTGCTCGTGCAGTCCCTGTGGTCTTGTTGCTACGGCCAGCCGCCGGACATCAACGGCATCGTTCGCGTCGTGATGCCGAAGGGGAAGACGACTGATTACTTCTTCGATCCGTTGAAGATCATTGGCACCTTCAAGGTCGAGGCGACCGTGATGGATGGCTATTGCGTCGATATCTTCCAGCTCAAGGTCGAGAGCCTCGAAGCGATCAAGGACATGAAGTAGCGGCCCGGCGAGGGAACCCGGCGGGGGAACCCAAGCGTCGCGATCCCGTTGTGCCACCTGCTTTGGCGCAGCTGTCGGCTGGCCGCGTTTGCCTCGGTGTCACGGCGGCCTCGCTATCGGTCCTGCATTCAGAACCTGTCTGCATTTGGGCAACAGTCAGCCCACTGGGGTTCCGATATAGGCTCCGATGCCGTTTGCCGCGCTGCGGAGCCACCGGGGGATGTCGCTAACTGTGCGCCTAGCAATGGCGTTATCGGTAGCTTCGTTTTTCGTCGCCATGCTGGTTGCCATGCTCGGCGCCGACCGCAATGGGCGTCAGCTGCTTGTCATGGAGGCAGAGCAGCAGCAGCATTTTGCGCTGCAACTGGCCGACCGCGTGTCGCCGTTCTTGGAGCGGGGCGACCTGTTGCGAATGTCGATGCTCGCTACGGCGGGCCGCGACCTTGTGGGCAGCCGCGTGGTGGTGCTCGACCGCACCGGCAGTGTTGCGCTCGACACCTCGCTGGTGTTTGGTTCGCGCCGTCTCGGCTCCTTGACGCAGGGCGGCTCGTTTCAACGACAGATTGAGATTGATGGCAAGACGCTGCGCGAGTCACTGGTGCCGATCCGTTTTGGCGGCGACGCCATCGGCGAACTGCGCCTGCAAGCGGCCATCGCGGTGCCGGCCGAGGCGTTTGATTTCAACCTGTTCGGCCTGGTGTTTCTCTGCTGCCTCACACTGGTGGTCGTAGCGTCAATGATGGGACATCAGTGGAGCCAGCGCGTCCGTTCCATAACCGCCGCGCTTGCGCAGGTGGCTTCCGGTCAGCGACCCGCCGAACATGCGGGCGACAAGTCTGGCGAACTGCGGGAACTGGGGCAGGTGCTGCAAGAGCTGGAGAAGGGCGTGCATGATGGGCTCGAACGCGTCGTCACCACTATGGTCTCGCTTGCGACTCAGGTGGTCGAAGGAATGGAACGGCGCTCGTTGATTCCAAAGGGGCACGGCGAGCGCACCGCGCGCAATGCCGCGCTGGTCGCGGAACGCATCGAACTGCAGCCAGCGGATCTGCGCGATCTCGACTTGGCATGTCGCCTGCAGGATCTTGGCAAGGCTTGGGTGCGCCCTGCGCTACTTCAGAAGCAAACGGAACTCACCAGTGAGGAGATCCAGTCGTTGCACAGTCATCCGGTGCGTGGCGCCGATCACCTCGATGCGCTGCCTGGCTTGCGCCATGTCGCTAGGATGGTCCGCCATCAAAACGAACGGCATGACGGCACCGGTATGCCGCAGCAGTTGCGCGGTGAGCGGATCCCGCTCGGCTCGCGCATTCTCGCGATCGCATCGGCATTCGATCTTTGGACCACCTGTGGCGATCAGCCGCTCGATAAAGACGCGGCCCTCGTCCAGATGCAGAAGCACCGCGGCGAAGTATTCGACCCGTGGCTGTTCGACTTGTTTGCCGAAGCGGTGACTGGTCACGAGCTCGAAGCGCAGACCGACAAGTCGGTGATGATCATGCCCGGCGGCGAAGTGCCATATCGGCTGCAGCCTGAGCAGTCCGAGCCGGGGTTTGGTCACGAGCTGACAACCGACTCGGATCTTGAAGTGATGCTCGATGACCTGCCGCCCGAGGAGGCGTCATGAGCGTGTGGTGGCGCGCGGTGGCTTGCTTCGCAGCGAGTTTGCTGGCAGGCTGCGTGCTGCTGCAGCGCGAGCCGTACGACGCTGGCATGTTTGCAGTTGCCAGCGGCGAACTGCCTTTGGCGCTGCAGGGCTTTGATGCGGTACCGCCGAGCGACGTGCACTTTGCCGAGGCGCGCATGCAGGCTGCTGCGATTGATCGGCGCTTGCGGGAGCACGCAGAGCAGCTGCTGCTTGGTCTGCACTTACGCAGTATCTGGCGTGACGACGAGGCGCTCGCGGCCTTCGAGCACGCGCGCGAGCTGTGGCCGGAAAATCCCGATGTCGCGATGTTGATCTGTGCAACGCAAGCGCGTGGCCGGACACAGAAGGCCCTGCTGATTGGTTTCGCTGCGGAGGCGATTGGCGATAACTCGATGGCGTCGGTGCCTGGTCCTGTGCCGGGTATGGAATTGCTGGTCAATTCTGCGCCCCTGGCAATCGACGAGCAGGTGCCCGATGCGAGTAACCAAGAACTGTCCTTGCAGCTTGCGAATCTCGAGGGCCGGTTGGTCCGCGGCGATGTGGAATCGGTGCTCGGTGAGCTATTGCTGCTACATCGCTCGCATCCAAGCGACGTTCGGGTGCGGGTGCGCTACGCGCGGCTGCTCCAGCAACGCGGCCTGATACGCTACGGCCAAGGCAATGTGCGCGGCGCGATAGCAGACTGGCAGCGCGCTTGTGCGGTTGATCCCGAGCAGCACACGGCGCGCAGGCTGCTCGACCTAGCAGCTCCCGAGCTCAGTGATTTGCCACGCTGATTCACTGAACTCGACTCGTTCAACTCGACTTGCCGCACACTCACGCCAGCGATTGCTGAGCGAGATAAAACCGGGGGGGAAACTTCGGGAAAAGGGGAAGAAGGAGAGTCAAGTTTTTAAATCCGTGGCGGACAACCCCCGGCACTGTGCGGTTTCTGGTCCATGCCGAAAGCCTTTCGGACTTCGACCAGATGATGCTCTGACGTCGGCGCAAATTCTCTCCTCACCTGCACGGACAATAACAATTTAGCTAAGCCAAATCATCCAGTCAAACCCGCGCGCGAATTACTTTCAGGCCCAGGGTGGTGGCGCTCACTTGGCAGCGGGCGGGAACTCTCGTTACTGCGGTGGGTTCCTCGATAACGCAGGGTCCAATCAGGCAGGTATCTTTGCCCAGTTCTTCGCGACGAAATACGCGCACTGACTGGCGGCCAAGTGGTGCGCGGCGCAGCTTCGCCTTTGGGCGCGCTGAGTTTTGTGCGAAGGTTGCGCGTGGCAATGGCTGGCCGTTGGTTTCGGCGCGTGCCACCAACTGAATCACTTCGATGGCGCCGTCTTCTGGTATGAAGCCAAAGCGAGCCTGGTGGGCAGCTAAGAACTGCGCTGCTAGCGTTCGACTTGTGAGCGGGAGCCGGAGGCCATTGCCTTGGCCCTGAAACCGGATCACGATTTCGACCGAGACGCGCGGTCGCAGGCCAAGTCCGAGTTCGCGTCGCGCGCGCTTTCCGAGTGCCAGCGCGCGTTGCCGGAGTGCTCGTTCGGTCGCTTTGGTTAGCGTGATTCGCAGGCCCTCGACCAGTTCCGTTGATTCGCCAGCGAGTGCGAGGCCCAAAGCTGAGAATGCACCGGGATGCGCGGGCACGAGCGCGAATGGCATGCCGAGTTGTATTGCGAGTGAGGCCGCATGCAAGCCGCCGGCACCGCCATAGGCGATCAGCGGAACGGTCGCTGGGTCCACCGAGCGCTCGACCGTCGTGACCATCAGCGCGCGCACCATGTGCACATCGGCGACTGCAAGGATGCCGAGAGCGGTGCGCGCCGGGCTGAGTCCGAGTTGCTTGCCAAGTCGTTCCATCGCTCGCACGCTGCGGTCGACATCGACCGGGAAGCTGCCGCCGAGCAACGTGTCAGGACCCATGTGGCCGAGCGCCATGTGCGCGTCGGTAACGGTCGGGTCTTCACCTTTGCCGTAGCACGCCGGGCCGGGATCCGCGCCAGCACTCCCAGGGCCAACGCGCAGTGCCCCGCCAGCGTCGCGGTAGGCGATGCTGCCGCCGCCACAGCCGATCGTGTGCACTGCCACGCTTGGCAGCGGCAGTGGCAGACCCTGAATGACACTTTGATCGGTGCGCAATTCGCCTTCGTGCACGAAGCATACATCGGTCGAAGTGCCGCCCATGTCGAGTGCGGCCGCGTGCGGCATCGCCGCTGCTTTGCACAAGCGCGCGACTGCGAGCACGCCGCCAGCAGGTCCCGAAAACATCGCACGTGCGGGGAACAGGGCCGCTTCTTTTGGCGGCAGGATGCCGAGGCTGGAACGCAGCAGGCGCAATTGGCCGTTGCCGAGTGCCGCGTTGAGTTGTGTCGTGTAGGTGCCAACCAGCGGCGTGATCGCGGCGTTGAGAATTGCGGCTGAGAAGCGTTCGTATTCGCCGAATGCGGGCAGCAACTCTGCCGAGCACGTCACGGCAATGCCGGGCAATGCCTTGCGCAGCGCTTTGGCGAGGCGCTGTTCGTCCGCTGGTGCTGCCGGTGAGTGCAGTAGGCCGATGGCAATCGTCGCGGGCCGCAGTCGCATGACGCGGCGCACAGTGCGTTCGATCGCCTGCCTGGTGAGTGCTGTTTCGACCTTGCCGTAGGGGCCGCGTCGGCAGTCGACCTCAACCCGCAGTTCGCGCGGCACCGGCGGCATCGGGCGGTCGGGTTCGAGCGCGTAGAGATCGGTGCGCTCCTGGCGGCCAATCTCGATCAGGTCACGAAAACCCTGGTTGGTGACAAACACGGTGCGCGGCAGGCGGCCTTGCAGCACGGCATTGAGGCCGACCGTGGTGCCGTGCACGATGTCGACGGTTTCGGATGGCGTGCGCCGTACGCCCGCGAGGCCTTGCAGCACCGCGAGGCCAGGGTCGTGCTTCGTGGAGGCCACCTTGTGCACCTGCACGCCTTGTTTCGACCAACGCACCACATCCGTAAAGGTGCCGCCAGTGTCGATGCCGATGCGAGCCGCCATAGTTTGGCACGGTAGTGGCCGATGGCTGAAAGTCGAGAGTTGCCGCCGATGGCCTTTGCGCCGTAGGTTCACGGTATGTCCTTGGCCTTGTGCTGCCTGTGCGCATTTCTCTGTGGCGGCGTGCCATTCGCACTCGTCGTGGTGCGTGTGCTGAAGGGCAAAGATGTGCGCAGCATTGGTTCGGGCAACGTCGGTGCTACCAACGCGAGCCGTGCCTTTGCCAGCAAGGGTGGCCGGATCGGCGCGTTTCTGCTGATTTATTTGCTCGACGCGGCGAAGGGGTTTGTGCCGGCCTATTTTGGTCCCGCGCTGCTCGGTGACCCCTCGCTAGGCGCCGGTGTCAGCATGGGTGCGGCTGCAATCCTCGGCCACGTGTTCACGCCGTTCCTATGGTTTCGCGGCGGCAAGGGGGTGGCGACCACGACCGGCGTTTTGTGCGCGCTCGACTGGCGCGTCACGTGCATTGCCCTTGCAGCGTTCTTCGTGGTGCGAGTCATGACGGGGCAGGTGTTTTTCGGCAGTCTCGCGATTGGTGTTGCGCTCGCCATTGCCACGATCGCACTCGAACCAGCGGCGGCATTTGGCACACGTTTGCCGCTGACGCTGCTTTCACTGGCACTGATGGTGTTCCTGTTTTGGACGCACCGCAGCAACCTCAAGAAGCACTTCGCGAAGGCACCGGAGTTGGCCCAATGAAGATTGCGATCCTCGGCAATGGTGGGTTTGGCACCGCAATGGCGATTGCGTTGGCACGCGCTGGTCGAGCCGTGGCGCTGTGGGGACACGACCATGCCTACACCGGGCAGATTGCGCGCACGCGACAAAATCCGCGCTACCTCGAAGGTGTCCTGTTGCCCGAAGCGGTGCAAGTCACCACCGATGCTGAGCAGGCACTTGCGGATTGTGCCGCGGTGTTGGTCGCGGTGCCGACGCAGCATGTGCGCAGCACGCTGCAGCCAATGGCGCAGCTGCTCGCTGGTGAAGTGCCAATCGTATCGTTGGCAAAAGGGCTGGAGCAATCGACGGGCCTGCGGCCGAGTGAAGTGATCGCGCTTTTGTGCGGTGCGGCGCAGCGCGTGCTGGTGCTGAGTGGCCCGAGCCACGCCGAGGAGATTGCGCGCGACCTGCCGACCACGGTCGTGCTCGCCGGTCCAAAGGAGGCGATGGTGCAGCACCTTCAGGACGCGCTGGCGACGCGCTCGTTTCGGATCTATCGCAACCAAGATGTGCTCGGCACGGAGTTGTGTGGCGCGCTCAAAAACGTGATGGCGCTCGCGGCGGGCATCGCCGACGGACTTGGTTACGGCGACAACACGAAGGCGGCGATTTTGTCGCGCGGCATCGTCGAGATGGCGCGCTACGGCATAGCCTTGGGGGCGGACGAGCGCACGTTCTATGGACTCGCGGGAGTCGGGGACCTGGCGGTCACCGCGTTTTCGCGGCACGGACGCAATCGCGCATTTGGCGAACGCATCGGCCGCGGCGAGACGTTGCAGCAAGCACTCGCGGCGTCGCCCAAGGTGGCGGAAGGCGTCTGGACCTCGCAGGTTCTTGACGAACGCGCGCGGGCACTAGGGATCGAGATGCCAATCGCAAGCGCGGTGGCGCGGGTGCTCTACGAAGGCTTGCCGCCGCAGGATGCAGTGCGCGCGCTGATGGAGCGCGATCGCAAGGCGGAAGGCTGATCGTGGCGACGGCGCATGCGGGACCGCTGTGTCGCTTCTACGCGCAGTCGCCGGAGCAAGCGCGGCTGTTGGTCTTTGGCATCGAGGCGTGGCGGCGCGAGTTGTCATCGTCTTTGGTTGGCCGATTGCCGAAGGCGCTCGATTGGCGCGAGGATCCAGACCAACCAGCGCACACGTTTCAGCTCGGGGACGCGGGGTTCATGGCTCTGCAGTTGTTTGCGTTCTACTGCGAGCGCAGCGAGTTTGAGCTACCCGACACCGTGCCGGCGTTGCTCGAGTTGGATCGTGAGTTTCGCTCGGCCTTGGCGGCGAAGTTTGCCAACAGTCGCTACGGCCACCTGCTCGCCTGCAGTGTCTGGTTGCCGCTCGACTTTCACATCACGATGCGTGCGCCGTTGCCCGATGGCGAGAACGCTGAGATCGGCTCGCTGGAAGTGCTGCACGATCAGTTGCGGTGGCTCAACCAGCGCACCTTTCAGGCCGACGAATCGGAGATCGCTACGTGGCGGACCCTGCCCGCAAAAGCGGGTGGCGAGTTGATCAAAGCCGCGCAGCGCGGCTTTGCCGGGTTGTCGCAAGCGGTGGCTTTGGGGCGCGCCGGCGGCTTTCCGGTAGTCGTGCGCGAAGTCTGAACCGCAGTCGGCAAACTCAGCGCAGGTTGCCGAGCAGTTGGTCGAGCCGTCGATCACTGTGTTGCAATCGCGCCGCGAAGTCCTCGAAGCTGCGCCCCGCACCCTCGTTCCAAGTGCGTTCGGCCATCGCAGCCAATCGCTTGCGCAGGCTTTGCAGTTCGAGTTCGGCCGGCTGTTCAAAGGCACACAACTGTGCGCCGAGCACCTGGTTTACAGGCACGTCGATGCCGCGAAAGGCCGGGTAGCCCTCGATGAAGTGTTGAAAATGGCCACGGTTCCAGGCGTAGATCTCACGCTCGCTCCAGCAGCGATCGTTGACCACGTAGAGCGGTTGCCACGATGCGTTGATCACGGGATAACCGTTTTCGACCAGCTTGTCTGGCGTGTGGTAGAGCGACTCAAACGCCATCACGATCACGTCGCGCGGGATCGTGACTTTGCCGGTTGCAGCAAAGCCTTCCCAAACGATCATCTGCTTGCCGCGCGCGAGAATGCGTTCGCGCAGCTGACACAGAAAATGGCGATACAGCTCCTCTGCTGAGTCGAGTCCCGTGTCCTTCAGCGCAGCGGCGAAGATGGGGTTCTCCAGCACGTGTTCGAGGTCCGCTTCGTCGCCGCCGATGTGGCAAAACGGTGCTGATGGAAATATCGCCAGCATCTCGCCGAGGATCGTGTCGACGGCCAGCAGCACTTCCGGTTTTACGAACGCAATCGTCGCGTGGTGCAGGTCGTGCGCGCGAAACAGTTCGGGCATCGCCTTGATCAACGCGCCGCAGTGTCCCGGCACATCAAACTCCGGCACGATCGAAACCCCGCGCGCGGTCGCGAAGGCTTCGAGATATGAAAGCTCGGCCTGCGTGTAGCTGTGCCCCTTCGTGGCGAGCTTTGGGAATGCCGTCGACGGGAACGTGAACGCTTGGTCGTCGGTCAGATGCAGTTGCAGGTAGCGCACCTTGTACAGCCGGCACAACGTGACGAGCTGGGTGAGCGTGGCGATCGGGTGCGGTTTTCTAGCGACATCCACGAGCAGACCGCGGTAGCTGCACGTGGGGGAGTCCGTGATCCGCAGGCACTCCCATTGCCAGCCGTTTTCCTTCGTATCCAGCAAATGCAGCAGCGACGCGGTGCCGTGCGCAATCGCCACAGCGTCACTCCCACACACCGTGACCGCATCCGTGATCGTGATCGTGTGCGCCTCGCTGGCGAGCGTTTTGTCGAGTCGCAACCGGATGATTGCGTCGGTGTCCGGTTCGTGCGCGACATGGCCTTTACTGCCAGTGAGGACTTGCAGCTCGGCGGCGAACACGGCGGCGTGTGCGTCGAGGGTCGCACTGTCGGTCGCGATCTTGAACGTGGCCGGTAGTGTAAGCGCGCCGTGATTGCGTTCGAGCGACCGTGGCCAAGGGATGAGCGGCACTTCGACCGGTGCGAGCCTGGGCGTTATCAGTGCTGCTGTGTTCGAGGTTTTTGCCGTTGGGTCCTGCGTGCTCGGTGCTGCTGCCGTGGCACTTGGGCTCGTCACCGGCAGCAGCGCTTCCTCGGCGGTGCGCGCGAGCGAGACGCGATGGATCTCCAGGGTCTGCGCGCTGCCCTTTGAAAGGTATCGGGCTTCGATGCACTGTGCCGGCAGTTTGCAATCCGCAACTCGCGGCGGCAGGGTCACGCGGCCGTTCGCGTCGAGCAGACTTTGCCCATCGCCCAAAGCGCACCATGCAGACCAGGTGCCGCGGTCGAGGTCGAAGCGTTGCAGCAGCGTTTGCTTTTTGGTGCCGTCGAGGTTTTTGGTGACGACGCCTTTTGCGGTGGTCCATAGCAGGTGTTGCGTTTGGTATCCCGAGTTGGCGCCGAGTTCACAAAACTGGGTGTGCAAGTCTGCGGCCGGCACCACGCTGGCATAGCCCGAAATCGGCTGCTGCATGCGCAAGTTGACCGCATAAAAAACCACCCCGCCGGTCACCGGGTGTTCGAGCGTGCGATAGTCGTTGCCGCCAATCGCAGTGATGAAGCCATCGCCCTGCAAAACGCGGCCCTGCCAAGCGCCATAGCGGTCGCCACGAAAGCCGGCACTGTGGCGGCCGTCGCATTCATCGTAGGCAAGGCGCTGGGCGCACGCTGGCGCCAACCAAAGCAGAGGCAGTAGTGCAAGCAGCAGTGTGGACCTGAGTGTGGACCTGAGTGTGGACTTGAGTGTGGACCTGAGTGTGGACCTGAGTGTGGACCTGAGTGTGGACTTGAGTGTGGACCTGAGTGTGGACTTGAGTGTGGACCTGAGTGTGGACCTGAGTGTGGACCTGAGTGTGGACTTGAGTGTGGACCTGAGTGTGGACCTGAGTGTGGACTTGAGTGTGGACCTGAGTGTGGACCTGAGTGTGGACCGCTGGCACCAAGGCCTATGGGGCAGGGGGCAAGGCATGCGGCGAGCGTAGTCGTGGCCTTCATCAGGGTCACGTGCATGGTCTTGCTACTGCACCGGTCAACTCGGCAGGCATCGTGCACCCATCGCTGTTCCAGCAGGTTCAGGCTGTCACGGTCCGCGTGGTTCGATAACGTGTTGCTACTTCACTTCACTCGTCATCCCCTCAGGAGTCTCCACTTGAGCAATGCTGCCGTCATGCCCGGAAAATCGGGCCATCCGCCCGGCCTTTGGATTCTGTTCTTCGCCGAGTTGTGGGAGCGCTTTTGCTTCTACGGGATGCGAGCGTTGCTCGCCGTCTACGTCGCCGACCTGTTCTTTGTCCAGCAAAGTGAGGCGTCGCTGATTTATGGCGCCTACACCGCGTTGATTTACGCGACCGGTATTTTTGGCGGCGCAATCGCCGATCGCATCCTTGGCTTCCGCCGTTCAATTGTACTCGGCGGCTTGATCATGGCGGCGGGCTGCTTGCTGCTGGTGCTGCGCGACAAGGACATGTTCCTGCTCGGCCTGTCGTTGTTGATTGTCGGCAATGGCTTGTTCAAGCCCAACATTTCGAGCCTCGTCGGCAAGCTCTATCCCATAAACGATCCGCGCCGCGATGCCGGCTTTACGATCTTCTACATGGGCATCAACATGGGAGCCCTGCTGGCGCCGCTGGCCTGTGCTGCAGTTTCTCGCGCTTTTCCAAAGCGCGTGCCGTTTGCTCAGCTTTGGCCGGGGATGGAGAACAATGAGCATTACGCGGCGTGGAAGACGGACGGTTTTGCCGAACTGCCCGACTACCGCTGGGGCTTCTTGCTGGCGGGCATTGGCATTTTGCTTGGTGTCGTAGTGTTCGTGCTCGGTCGCAATAAACTCGGCGATCAAGGTCTGCCGCCGAAGGGGCGAGAGGGCTTTGGTTCGCCTGCGGTGGTCATGATCGGCTGCGCAGTGCTCACGCCGCTCGTCTATTTACTGATCGCCAACAAAACGATCGCCGGCTACATCCTGATGGCGCTCGCCGCGTGCGTGGTGGGTTACCTGATCCGCTTCGCGAAGTCGTGCTTTGCCGCTGGCGATCGCATAGGTGGCCAACGGATCTTCGCGCTGCTGGCATTGTTGGTCGCCAACACGGTGTTCTGGTCCGCCTTTGAGCAGGCCGGTAACTCGCTAAACTTCTTTGCGCGCGACTATGTGCACATGGTGCATGTGCCGGTGCTCAACGAAGCATTCAGCTTCGAATGGTTCCAGTCGGTCAACTCGCTGTTCATCGTGCTGCTCGGACCGGTGTTTGCGTGGTCATGGCTCTATCTGGACAACCGTCGGCGCAATCCGTCGATCCCAACCAAGTTTGGTATCGGCGTTGTGCTGGTCGGGCTCGGCTTTGGCGTGATCATGTGGGCGATGTCGTCGGTTGGCATGCAGGGCAAGGTCAGCTTCTGGGCGCTGGTATTGCTCTACCTGGTGCACACGTGCGGCGAGCTGTGCGTTTCGCCGGTGGGCTTGTCGATGGTGACCAAGCTGGCGCCGCAGAAAATGACCGGGATGGTGATGGGGTCTTGGTTCTTGTCCATCTCCTGCGCGAACTTCCTCGCCGGCCAGATCTCGAAGAGTGCCGCCACAATCGACGACGACAAAGCGGGGGAAATCGGGGGCGTGCCGATGTCGAATTACTACGCGGCCTACGACTTCCTGCTCTGGTATGCGGTGATCGCCGGTGTGATCTTCCTGCTGCTGAGTAAGCAACTGAACAAGTGGATGAACGGCATCAAGTGATGCCTCTCGTCGAAACTCTCCCCGCGGCCGTCGCGTGACGGCCGCGTTCGTCTCCGCACCCGCCCATCGCCCATGTTCCCGAACCACCCAAAGGGTCTCGCCCCGCTGTTCTTCATCGAGATGTGGGAGCGCCTCAGCTTCTATGTCATCGGCGGCATCCTGTTGCTCTACGCGATGGACACCGAGCGCGGTGGCCTTGGCATTGCGCAACTCAGCGCAAATGACATCGTCGGCACGTATCTCGCGTTCGTCTACGCGACGCCGTTCCTCGGCGGCCTGATCGCCGATCGCTTGATCGGCTACCGGCGCAGTGTGTTGATCGGCGGGCTGTGCATGGTGTCGGGGCTGTTCTCGCTCGGCACGCCGGGACCGACCTTTTTTGTGCTCGGTCTCGTGCTGGTCTGCATCGGCAATGGCTTCTTCAAGCCGAATATCTCGGCGATGGTCGGCAACCTCTACGAGCAGGGTGACCCGCGCCGTGACGCAGGCTTCAACATCTTCTACGTCGGCATCAATATCGGGTCTTTGTGCGCCTTCGTGTTCTCGACCTGGGTGCGCAACTCGCTCGGTTGGAGCGCCACGTTTCAGATGGCGGGCTGCGGCCTGTTGATCGGCATCAGCTTGCTGCTGCTGTTTTGGCGGCGACTCGCGGTAGCCGACAAGCCGCCTGCACCACATCCTGACGACATCAGTATTGGCCGCATTCTCGGCACGATCATGGTTCCCTCACTTTTCGTTGGGCTGCTCGGTTGGTGGCTCGCCACGACGTTCATTCCGAATTCGCCAGTGACGCCGCCGACCTGCGGCTTCCTCGCTGGCACGCTGCCGCTGATCGTGTTCTTCGTATTGCTCGGTCGCAACGCTGCTCCTGCCGAGCGCACGGGCCTGCTCGCCATGTTGCCGGTCTACGTTGCCGGTGGCACGTTCTTCATGATCCTGCACCTGAACACCACCGCACTCACGCAGTGGGCCAACACCGACACCGATCGCCACAGTGCGAGCATGTTCGATGTCCTGCCAAAGACTACGCAGCCGGCGTTGCCGGGTTATTTTCGCAACGCCGGACCTCTGGTGCCGCGGCCGCACAAGGACACACTGGTGGTGGTGGACGATGCTACCGCCCGCATGTTTGGCACCTCGCGGCTCGACGTTTTGGCGCTCGATACCATGCTCGCTGCGCATCCCGAACTCGAACGGATCGTCGTTGCCGGCGAACTGCCGGGCGTGGCTTTGGTCAAAGATCCCGCCGCCTTTCAGCTCGGTGCCAACGTCTATCCGGCTGGCAAGGTCACTGTGAAGGATGGCCGCGACAGCCAT
This sequence comes from Planctomycetota bacterium, assembly GCA_014192625.1. GTDB lineage: Bacteria > Planctomycetota > UBA1135 > UBA1135 > UBA2386 > BJHM01. The sequence goes on along the minus strand of BJHM01000030.1, from coordinate 13,686 downwards.
GGCGCGCCTTCGATTTCGGTCCAACTCGAACAGGGCACTCCGCGGCTCGCGCGCGTGGCCTTTCGCCGTGCGATCGAAGGCGCGCAGCAGCCGGTGGTGCTCATCGACCAGAAGACCTTCGACGGGGTCTATCGCAATGCGGTGGCGGCGACGCCGACACTGCCGGTCGGCACCTACTTGATGGTCACCAACCCGGAGTTGTTCCAGGCGGCGAACGCGCTCGGTGTGATCTTCCTGACCACACCACTTGTGCTGTTGTTTGCCTTCATGCGCCGCCGCGGTCGCGAGGTCGGCACCGCGCACAAGATTTATTACGGGCTGCTGCTGACGGCGGCGTCGATGCTTTTGATGGCCGTCGCTGGCTGGCTCACCATCCACGGCACGCTGAAGGTGTCCGCGTTGTGGCTGATTGGTGCCTATGTGGTGGTGACGATTGGCGAGCTGTGCTTGTCGCCGATGGGCCTGTCGTTGGTGACCAAGCTGAGTCCCAAGCGCTACACCGGCCTGATGATGGGCGGGTGGTTTTGCGCAACGGCATTCGGCAACAAGCTGTCGGGCTTCTTTGGTGGCATCCAAAACCTGATGGAGCCGACGTCGTTTTTCCTCTTGCTCGCCGGTGTCGTCGCCGTGGTGGCTTTTTGCATTCGCCTGATCTTGCCTTGGCTCGACAAGGCGATCCGGCAGTACGGCGCGTAGTTTTCCATCCTGGCGGTGGTTCTCCTGCGCACTTGTCAGCCTCGCCCTGCGCAGTTCGGCTACTGCGCGTGAGCCCAGTGAAGACAACATAATGCGCCAATGGGTCGTATCGGACTGCAGGCTCTGGTGGAGCGACTCGAGTTGCTGGCGTTGCCGGCGAGCTCGTTGGTAAACGTGCAGGCGCTGCTCGCCGATAGCGTGCTGATTGACACTGAGATCGAGCGCTACGTGCTACCGCGCACCGACCGTCACGCGCGGCAACTAGTGCACCGGAGTCAGCGGTTTATTGTGGCCGTGGTGACGTGGATGCCTGGCCAGTGCACGCCGATTCACAGCCACGCTGGCAACCTGGGGCTTTTGCGTCTCGTGCGCGGCCGCCTCGTCGAGGAGCGCTTCACCCTCGCGCCGTCCACCCGCAGCAGCGCGCTCGAACTTGCCTGCGACGCGGCCATTCCACAGCATGGCATCGAACTGGTTGCTGCGGGACGCACGGAGCTTTCCTTGCCTGCTGCGATTGCCTCGGTTGACAAGCAGCGCGCGATTCACCGACTTGGCAATCCGCGTCAGCATCTGCGGGACGAGGTTGCGGTGACGTTGCATGTCTATTCAATGCCGAATGATTCCTGCCTGTTGTTTGATCAGGCAACAAAGGTCTGCAAGCGGCGCGCAATGTCGTTTGACAATGTCGCCGCGATCGCGTGACGCGGGTCGCCGGTGAATGATTCCTGCCTGTTGTTTGATCAGGCGACAAAGGTCTGCAAGCGGCGCGCAATGTCGTTTGACAATGTCGCCGCGATCGCGTGACGCGGGTCGCCGGTTACGGCTTTGGCTGCTTCGCCGGTGACCGCAACGGATCGCGGCCCAGGCGCTTTTGCAGCGCCTCGCGCAGCAGCCAATCGATCTGACCGTTGATGCTGCGCATGTCCTGCTCGGCCCAGCGTTGCAGTTCTAAAAACACTTGCTGCGGCAGGCGTAGTAAGAAGCCCTTCCTGTCTATGGCCATGGGAAAATGCTGGTTGGTTAGCCGTAGAGGGTGCCAGAGTTGACGGCCGGTTGGGTGCCGCTATCGCTGCACAATACGACCTGCAGGTTGCTGACCAGTGGTGCCTTGCGCTGTGCGTCGAGCGCGACGACGGTTTGCGCCCCAAGGCTGGGAGCGCGCCATTTGCGCCATGCCGACGGCGCCGAAAACGATGCGGCGGCGCCACGTCGATGACCGCCTCGGCCTGCTGTCGCTGCTGCACGGCACTGGCGATCTCGGGCGCACCGGCGAGGTGCGTGACCATCGGATTAGATGATATTCTGGTGATATCATAATTATGTCGCCAGAAAGTGGCCAGTTCCTTGATCAGCCGGTCAGGCAGTTCGCTAGGGCGCGTTGTTATTATCGGTCGAATTGTCGCTGCGGCCCTTTGGCAGCGACTGCAAGAAATTGCGGCCATACCCCTTGCTGAATACGCGAGGGTCGAGCACCACTACCTTGCCGTAGTCCTGCTGGCTGCGGATCAGCCGGCCGAAACCCTGCCGAAACTTCAGGATCGCCTCGGGCAGGGACCACTCGCTAAAGGGATCGCCGCCGCGCTTCCGGATCGCTTCCATGCGCGCCTTGGTCAGTGGGTGGCTCGGGTTTTGAAACGGCAAGCGCGTGACGACGACGAGGGTCAGTGTCTCGCCGCGCAGGTCGATGCCTTCCCACAGGCTGTCGGTGCCGATCAGCACCGAGGCCAGGTTGTTGCGTTTGCGCTCGAGCAATTGTGCTAGCGGCGCTTCGCCTTGGACCAAGAGCTCGATGTGCTGCTCGGCGCACGGTTCACGCATTGCGGCCGCGAAGTGGTTGACAAAATCCCACGACGTGCAAAGCACGAGTGCGCGACCGCCGTTGCTGAGCACGTGCTGCAAGGTCCGGTTTGCCGCCTCTGCGCGGAACGCAGTTGGGGCGAGGCTTGGGTCGGGCATCGCTTCTTCAACGATCAGCTCGACCTGGTTTTCGTAGTCAAATGGGGACCCGATGCGAGCGGTATCGACTCGTTCGTCGAGCCCGATCTGGGCGCGGAACCAGGTGAAATCAGGGTCATTGCCCGGTCCGAGCGTTGCGCTGGTAAGCACCGCGGTGATGCCGCTGCCGAACAGTTCTTTGCGCAAGGTTGCGCTGACGTCGAGTGGTGAGCCGCACAGCACTGGGCTTGATTTGCCGACTTCGATCCAGCGGACTAGCGGCACCGTGGCGGCGAGCGGGGAGCACAGGCTTCGAACCACCGCGGCGAGCGCATTGAGGCCCTGCGCCCGCGCTTGCAGTTCCATCTTTACATCGATGGCTTCGATGCGCGCGCTGCACATGGCAAGCTCGGTGCCGAGTGCGAGCAGCGGCCGCGTCAGCGGTTCTGGGATCTCAGTTTCACCGAGTGCTAGCCCCTCGCGATTGTTGTCCAACTGCTCGGCGAGGCCGAGGAAGAAGCCTTCGTTGACGACCCGCAGTTCTTCGTGCAGCGTGAGTGCCGTTTGGGTGCAATGGCGCGCGAGCAGGCTCTTGTCGCTGCGGCGACCATGCAGGCGGCGCAGGTGCCAGCCGATGGTTGCGGCCGAGAGCCGCAGGCCCAGGCTTTCGGTGGCGACACGTTCGATGTGATGAGCTTCGTCAAACACCACGAACGAGTGCGCGGGCAAGAACGTCGCACCCGCGAGCCGCAGTGCTAAATCCGAGAAGTAGAGCGCGTGGTTTACGATCAGCACCTGCGCCGTGTTCATGCGGCGGCGCGCGCGCTGCCAGTGGCATTGGTCATAGTGCTTGCACGCACGCTGCAGGCAGTTGCCGTGCTCGGCCTGCACTTCCTCCCAAACTTCGGGCTCCGGCGGGAACGGCAGGCTCATCCGCGTGCCTTCCAGTGTCGTCATCGACCAGTCGACGATCGCGCGCAGTTGCTCTGTGCGCTCTGGGTTTTCAAACAGTCGTTGCTCGCGCTCCGCAAGGTGCATTCTGCGCAGGCAGAGATAGTTGTTGCGGCCAACGGCGGTGACGGATGACCACTCAAATGGCAGCACCGCGTGCAGGAACGGCAGGTCCTTCTTATCAAGCTGCTCCTGCAGCGCGATCGTGCGCGTGCTGATCACGACCGGGCCCATGCCCTTTTGCGTGTCGGCGTGCAACGCTGCTGGCAGTAGATACGCAAACGACTTGCCGACGCCGGTGCCAGCCTCGGCAACGAGGTGCCGCTGCTCTTTGAACGCGCGTTCGACTGCGGTTGCCAGGGCGGTCTGCTCGGGCCGTTCCTCGTAGTCGGGCAAGCGGCGCGCAATCGCTCCGCCGGGCGACAAAAACTCAGTGACGCGACTGCTCATGCGGGCTCTTCTGCGACCTCGTCCAGGTGTGTCAGCCGGCATCGGTTGGCTGCTGTTTTGCTATGCACGACGAACGCGCCGTCGCCCGTGGCGTTTAACTGGCTGGCCAGGGTGGTTTTGTCGAGCGGCGAATTCGCCCGCACGAGTTGCCAGCCAAATCGCTCGACGCCAGCTTCATCTAGATAGGCAAAGCGCACGCATTGTCCGAATGGGAACCATGCTAAAGTCGACACGATCCGTGCCGGAGTAGCGCGGCCGTAGCGCAGCAAGGTTGCCGTATGGTAGATGCGCAGCAGCCAGAGTGCGCAGGCCAGCATGGTGCTCAGTAGGATCGTTGCATAGGTCGTCCATTGCCGGCTCAGGCGCGAATAGTGCATGCCTGCTACGCGGCAGATGTCTGGCTGTTCTGGCAGGTATTCGACGGCGATCGACTCGCCAGTGCTGAGCTGCCTTTGCCCCGACCATGCAGCGCCTGTAACGAGGAGCTTTTCTTTATTGACGAACGTGAAGGTGTGACGCTGCAGGTCGTCTGCCAGTTGCTCGGTTGTTTTGATGGTGCCAACGGTCTGCTGCGATTCTTGGTCGAGCCACCAATCACTGCGCGGCGTGCGCCAGTCATCCGTTTTGCAAATGTAGCTGCCGATGCCCGTGGTGATCGTGAGTGCGAGCGTTGCCAGTAGCCCAAACTCGCGCCACGTGGCGCGCGCGGCCGCGGCCCTTACTAGGCGCGGTGGGACTGGCAGGGATTGCATCGCATGGATCCTCACCGCGCGCGGCCTTGGTTGCGAGCCTCCGTTGCCTCAGGTTGCGCTCTGCGTCATCGGGGACTAGGCGAAGGTGGTTGCGGGTTGCCACTCAAGATGAAGTCCTCGGGCAAGGCCAGTCGGCAGAGTCGCGCCTTATTGCGGTCGTGCAGCACCGGAATGCCCTCGTCTGAGCCGTCGCGAATGCGCTGCAGGCGGGCACCCAGTCCGCTGTGCGCGCGGACCCAGTGTCGGGTGGTTTTTTCGAGCGCGTTGCGATCGCGAAACTGGAATTCCACGAGCCACATTTCTGGCAGGATGAAGCGGATGCGTCGCACCCCACGCAAGCGGGCGATGCCGACATCGCCAGTGTTCAGGATGCGGCGCAAGCGCAGCACGCCAAGGCCGTAGACGATGCCCAGAAAAAATCCGGGCACTACCAGCGTCCACAGCCAGATCGAAGGACCAATGCCCTTTGGCGTGAGGTTGGCGCTTTCGCCGAGGATGCGGCTGCGGTTGGGTTCGGCGGGCAGCAATTGCACGCGCACCGTGTCGTCGCGATGGTGCTTGCCGAGGATGGCAAAGGACGCGCCGTGCCACGTGGTGGGCGTAGTGTTGCCTGGCATCCCGTAGGCAAATTCATACTCGACGAGTTCTAGTGTGGCGGCACTTTCTGGGTCGAGTTCGGAGCGCAGCAGCAGCACCTTGCCGTCGACCTGCACGGTGGGGGAATTGTCGAGTCGCTCGTCGTCGCCGACCGATCCGCCTTGTGCCAGGAACAGCATCCAGGTCCACATTCCGCCATAGCCCGCGAGCGCAAGAGCGATCGCCGCCAGTGGCCACCGGAACGCCAGCACCGCCGTCCAGCGGACGGTGCGGGGTGCTGGCGGGATGCCTTGCACTTCGCGCTTCATGTTGCGGACTCTACTCCCTGCACGGTGGGCCTGACTACTGCCGTTCGGTTGGAAGGCGAGCGCGCGCGATAGCACTGCACGGGCTGATGCGTAGGATCTGGCGCTGCCCATGAACACTCCAATCCGTTTGCTCGCGGCGCTGCTCGCCTTGGTCTTTTGGTTGCCGGCGCAGGCCGACTTTAAGGCGCGAGAAGCTGAGTTGTCGCGCAGTGCTGCCAGCGCGTTGTCGGCGTTTGCCAACAACGCCCGCACCTTGCGGATGCTGACACGCACCAAGCAGTCCTACGATCTGATCCTCGCCAACTACGAGCCGGACAACCAAGCCGTGCGGCTGGCGTTGGGATTTAAGAAGAACAAGGATAAGTGGGAGCAGGTGCCTGAGGACAAGCGGCCGAAGTGGACCGACAAGGCCAACAACGACCAGCGCTACAAAGTGGTCGATGAGTGGGTGAGGACGGCTCGGAAACTCGGCGACCTGCACCGCGTGCTCGGTCTCGAAATACAGAAGGCGGGCGGCGACCCGGCGCGCTGCCAGTTTCACCTCGAACGCGCGGTCTACTACTACCCGTTTGACAAGGAGGCGCACCTTGCACTTCAGCACAAGGAGTCCGGCGGTTTCTTCGGCACCGAGCAGGAGATCACGTTCGTAAAGAACATGCGGGCGATCGAGCTTGTGGCGCTCGAACTGGCGAAGAAGGAGTATCGAACGCAGGCGATTGCCCAGACTGAGTTGCCACCGGAGTTGAAAAACGTCCAGCTGGAGTTCTCCGGCGCAAAGTCGGAGCACTTCACAATCTGGACGCGCGGCACGCAGGAGAACGCGGACAACTGCGTGAAGTGGTCTGAGCGCGGGCTCGACTTCCTGATTCACCTTGTGGGCGAGAAGGAGGCTAAGCGTCGTCAGGTGGTGCAGAAAGCGAGCCCATTCAAGTGGCTCGGCTTTGTCTGGACCGACATCGAGCGCACCGACTTCTTGTCGAAGAATCCGCAGATCATGCAGGGCAAGACCATCGAACAAAAAAAGCAATTTGCCAACGTGGTTTTCGAATCTGGCGGCGGCCATGCGATGGTGCTGATGAAGCTCACGCCAGCGCAGATGCACGACACATTGATCACCTGGGTATTTAAAAATGGGTTCACGGAGGGGCTGAACGACGCGCTCGCCGAGGGGCTGCAGCACGCAGCGACTTGGTATCTGATGTCGACTTCGATCTCCCAGTTTGGTGCGCTGCCAGAGGGCACGGTTGCGGGCAAGGAATTGAAGCTGCCGGAATCAACCAACTGGTGGCTGCGCCACATTCGCGATCAAGCGATCTCCTCAACCGACTTTCCGATCGGTGTTGTGCCGCGCGAGAAGCTGTCGAGTTTTCGCAACGACGTGCGCGTCAAGTCGTGGAGCTTCATGACCTGGCTGCTTGCGCGCTACCCGGACAAGTGGGTGCAGTTTTTCACCAAGGTGCCTGCTGGCAGTAAGAAAGTGATCCTTTCCGAGGACGTCGAAAAGGTTGGCGAGGACGCGTTTGGTTGCAAGCTTGCCGAGGTCGACGCGGACTGGCGCGAATGGGCGCGCGGCGGCAGTGGCGTGGCGGCGGCGACGGGCTACGGGCCACCGCTGTTGCCGGAGAAACCCAACAAGCAAGAAATCGCAGTGCTCGAGCGGATGAACCAGTGCCGTGCGCTGGCGCTGGCCTACTCGGTCACCGGGAAAGATTTTGTGACCACCGGCAAGAAGGGCGACAAGGACAAGGGCAAGGGCGACAAGGATGCCAAGCCGGACGAAGACAAGGCCCGCGACCTGCGGGAAGGCCAGATGGGGCCGCTGCCTTTGTGCGAACTCGATGCCGAGGCATCGCTCGCGTGTGAGGCGCATGCGAGCTATCTGACGAAGTGGCCGGAGCAGCACATGAAGTGGCCGGAGGCGCACGAGGAGAACCCGGCGCTCGAAGGCTTCTCGCCGCGCGGGATGCGCGCTGGTATGCGTTCGGTCATCGTGTTTGCCAACGGCGACCGCGGTCCTGAGTTCGCCAAAGAATCCGTCGATGGCTGGATCGGCACCGTCTACCACCGCTTCCCGCTGCTTGAGCACAACATCAACCGCTTCGGCTACAGCTACGTGTTTGACAACGGCTGGTCGGTAGCTGTGCTCGACATGGGTTCGTTGGAAGAACCCTATGACCCAGCACTCGCGCCCAAGTTTGTCGCGTGGCCGCCGCCTTTAATGAAGGAGGTGCCGTTGCGTTTTCATGGCAACGAGATGCCAAACCCGCTCGATGACCAGCCGGAAAACGAGCGCGATCTAAAGCATGTTGGCTATCCGGTTAGCCTGCAGCTGCAGAAGGAGTTCGCCGCGCAGGTCGGAGAATGCGATATCGGCATGTTCGAAGTGCGGCAGGGCGGCAAGGTGCCGGCGCGCAACCTGTTTGTCGATGGCAATGATGGACGCGACGTGAACGACGTGAAGGCCTACCGGGATCGCCGCAAAGAACCCGTGCCGATCTACAAGCACACGCCGCAGAAGCCGATGCTAAAGCGGATGGAAGAGCGCGAGGTGGTGTTCGCGATTCCAAAGGCGGTGCTCGAGGCGCAGAAGACCTACCAAGTCGAAGTGCGAATCGGCGGCGAAGGTGCGGGCCTCCTCTTTATCTGGGAGTTCACGACCGGCGCGCAGGCGGAAGGCCTGAAGTTCTGAGTTGGGCCGCTCGCTTGCATCAGCGGCCCGCATCGAGTTGCGCAGGCGTGATCGTCTGCACGGCATGGAACAAAGGTGCGGGTCTTTTTGTGGGCGGGCTCGGTAGTTTGGCAGCGGCAAGCTCGCGCTCGAGCCATTGCGTGAGCTGTACGAACATCACCCATGCTTTCAGTCTGACCCCAAGCTCAGTGTGGTGGATCGCATCGATGTAGAGCCGCTGGTCCATCGGCAACAGTGCCGCAATGTCGATTAGCTGGGCACCGTTTGCCTTGGCCCACGCGCGGAAGAACTGGTTTTGTGCATCGGCGAGCGTTCTCACCGTCGCGTAGCGGAACGGCCAGTAAGCGCGATTGAGTTGGATGAAAATGTTGCGGCCGAGCACCGGATCGGTCGTCATGAAATCGTGTGCGAGCCAGGCGAATGAGCACAGGGCGAACGCCTTGCCCTGCTCGGCGAGTGCCAGCCGGATCGCATCGAGATCCTGCTTTATCGCCTCGCACTCGAGCACTTCGTTGGCGCGCGCGAGTGGGAAATCGTTGTCGGCAAGGAACCCTGGCAAGGTCACTTGTTGCGCGGGCTTTTGTGGCTCTGGCTGCGCGCCGCTGCTGCGCAGCGCGTTGCGCAGGCGTTCGGCTAATGCTGAATACAGCGCCAGCCGGTCGAGCAGGGAGGTTGCCGCGACAGCGTCGTCAAACGTCCCGACCACGCCATCGGGTGGCTCTGCGAGCGTGAAACTTTCATTCACCTGCACATGCCGCAGCATGGTGGCGGGCTGCAGCTGGTTGGCGCCTTCGTAGTAGACAACCAGGTCGACATCGAGTGGCAGCAACTCGTCCTGTACGATCGCGCGGATATCGCTGGACTGAATCGCCTCGCGCGCGGCGTTGAGCGTCTCGAACTGCACATCGAGGCCATTTTTCTTTGCCCAAAGCATGAGCCAGTGCTCAATAAGTTCGGGCGCCGAGAACGGGATGCCGTGCGCTTCGACGGTGGTCGATGCGCCGACAAAGCCGATCCGCACCGTGCGCGCAGGTTTTGTCGCGCTCAATTCACGGCCACGAAAGCCGAATGAGTTGGTGCAAAGGCCGGTCGGCAGCGTGCAAGAAGTTGGATAGCGGTAGCGCGGCGTTTTAGAACCGCTCGGCGGTGCAAAAGTTTGGAACTGCGCAGGCAGCACAAGGCCAGCCAGCATCGGCAGGCCTGTTCCCTTCTGCCACATGGCGCGCAACAGGACCTCGTTCAGCACGTAGTAGTGCAGCAGCCAGTCGCGTTGCGGCAGCAAGGGCCCGGCGAGTTTTTTTGGGCTCGGCAGCGGTGGCGGCGAAGTGCTGAGCCATGCGGGGATGAGATCGGCGCGGCCATTTCCCAGCGTCGCCAACAACGGCTTTGTCAGGTCGTCGATGTTGCCGAGCAGGTCCTTCTCCACCTTGGGGCCTTTGGTGAAAGGGCGAGTGAGGCTTAGGTCTTGCAGGCGATACCCGCCCAAGATCCGCACTACCGCCTCGGCGGTGACGGCCGCAAGGGCGAGGCTCACGCAGGCGGCGGCAAGTTTGGTTCGAGTCCGAGCCATCGGTGCTTCGAAACTAGCGGGTTTTGTGATTCGGCGTGCTTGGATTCTGAGTCGCAGCAACCACCAAAGCCAGTGCCGGGCGACGCTCTCGCAGTGGCTGCTTGCAAAGGGCTAACGCGTCTCCACAATCGCCGGATAATCCCTAACAGGCAAACCATGCTGAACCGCGTTGACGAGATCCTGAGCTTCTACGAATCCGACCATCCCGGGGTCCTGAAAAACCTCCATTGGATGATGAATACCGGCAGGCTAGCTGGCACCGGCAAGTTCGTGATCCTGCCAGTCGACCAGGGCTTCGAGCATGGTCCGGCCCGTTCGTTTGCCAAGAACTCGCCCGGCTACGGCCCGCACTACCACTTTGATTTGGCGTTGGCAGCGGGCTGCAACGCCTATGCGGCACCGCTTGGTTTCCTTGAGGCTGGTGCGCGCAAATACGCGGGCAAGATCCCGTTGATTCTCAAACTGAACAACAGCGACTCCTTGCTCGGCGGCAAAAATCCCAAGCCCGCCGTCACCGGCTCCATCAAGGATGCGCTGCGCTTGGGTTGCGCCGCGATCGGCTTCACGATTTATCCGGGCAGCACTTTCCGCAACGAGATGTATATGGAATTGCGCGAGCTGGCCGAAGAGGCGAAGGCCAACGGCCTGCCGGTGGTCGTATGGAGCTACCCGCGCGGCGAAGGTCTGAGCAAGGCTGGTGAGACGGCGATCGACGTTTGCGCCTATGCCGCGCAGATCGCAGCACAACTCGGCGCGCACATCATCAAGGTCAAGCCGCCAACGGATTTCATCGAGCAGGATGCGGCGAAGAAGGTCTACGAGAGCGAAAAGATCCCGATCGCAACGCTGGCGCAGCGCGTGCAGCACGTCGTGCAAAGCTCCTTCGGCGGCCGCCGAATCGTGATCTTCTCGGGTGGCGAGGCGAAGGGCACCGACGAAGTTTTGCAGGAGATCAAAGGCATTGCTGATGGCGGTGGCTTTGGCTCGATTGTGGGCCGCAATGCTTTTCAGCGCCAGCAGCCGGACGCGGTCAAGTTGCTGCACGCGATCCAAGACATCTACCGGCAGGTGAAGTGAGCCGTAGGCGGGGCGCATGATCGCTGCCTTTTGGCGCGCGTTCACCCAGCTGGGCGATGCGCGCATTGTGCGCTACTTGCTGCTCGCGGTGGTGCTTTCACTGCTGTCGTTCGCAGCGCTATGGAGCGGGGTCGCGTGGTTTTTAGCCAGCACAACGCTCACCGACTGGCGATTTCTCGACACCACGCTCGGCGTACTCGGCGGCCTCGCCACGTTGCTGGTGACGTGGTTTTTATTTCCCATCGTGCTCAGCGGAACGATTGGCCTGTTCCTCGAAGCGGTCGCTGCCGCCGTGGAAGCGCGCCACTATCCTGAGTTACCAACGGCAAAGGGCATCGCCGTCTGGCCGATGCTGCTCGTCACGCTGCGCTTTTTGTGCGTCGCGGTATTGCTCAACCTGCTGTTGTTGCCGTTCCTGTTACTTGGGCCGCTGTTCCCGGTCGTTTACTACGTCGTGAACGGCTACCTGCTTGGCCGCGGTTACGCGGAGCTCGTGTTGCTGCGCCGCCTCGACCCAGTGGCCGCAAGTGCACTGCGGCGGCGCAATCGGGGGGCCATGCTGTTTGCGGGCATCCTCACGGCAATGATGCTCACGGTGCCACTCCTCAATCTGCTTGCCCCGGTGCTCGCCGTGATGGCGATGGTGCACTTGTGCAACGACTGGCAGCGGCCGGTTTTTCGTTGAACGGCTGGCGCAGGGCAGCGCGCCGCGCGTTTTTCACCAGAGGTAAAAACCTTGGCCTGATTTCTTGCCGAGCTTGCCCGCAGCGACCATCTGTCGCATCAGCAGAGGGACCTCAAAGCCCGGATGATCGAGCTCTTTCCGCAGGTAGTCGGCGATTGCCATGCGGACGTCGAGCCCGACGAGGTCGGTCAACTTGAGTGGTCCCATCGGGTGGCCGTAGCCGAGCACCATTGCCTTGTCGATGTCTGCGGGCAAGGCGACACCGCTCTCGACCATGCGGATTGCTTCGAGGCCAAGGCAGACACCCAGGCGCGAACTGGCAAAGCCGGGGCTGTCCTTTACTAGGATCGGTTCCTTGCCGCACTGCGCCGCATAGCCCATTACCGCATCGATGGTCGCTTGCGAAGTCGATGCCATGCGAACGACTTCGAGCAGCTTCATGATCGGCGGCGGGTTGAAGTAGTGCATGCCGATGCAGCGCTCGGGATGTGGCACAACGGCAAACACCTTCTCAAGCGACAGCGATGAAGTGTTGGTCGCTAACACCGTCGAAGGCTTGCAGCTGGCAGCGATTTCGCGGAACAAACTGTTCTTCAGCGCGAGGACCTCAGGCACCGCCTCAATCACTAGGTCAGCGTCCCTTGTCGCCGCACTGCGATCCGTGGTCGTCGTGATGCGTGCGAGCGTGGCATCGGCGACCGCCTGCGTCACTTTCTGTTTTTGCACGCCGATGGCGAGCGACTCACGGATCTTGCAAAGACCCTGCTCGACATACTCGGGTTTGAGGTCCTGCAGAATGACGCGCGAGCCAGCTTGCGCGGAGACTTGTGCGATGCCAGCACCCATGGTGCCTGCGCCGAGCACGGCAGTGGTTTTGAAGTGGCAGTCGATCATGGCCGTCATCCTTTCTGCGGTGGTTTTTTTAGGAACGCTGCCATGCGGGTCTGCTTGTCAGCGCTGTCGAATAGCACCGCCTGAATTGAACTCTCAAATGCGATCGCGTGGTCGTTACCGGGGCGGCTGATGGCGTTGAGTGCCTGCTTGGCACCGCGCACCGCGAGCCGGCCATTTTTTGCGATCTCTTCTGCGATCGCGAGCGCGCGCTCCACGACCTGATCGTCAGCGGTGACTTCGTTGGCGAGGCCGATGCGCAGGCATTCCTGCGCGTCGATGATGCGGCCGGTGTAGATCAGCTCGCGCGCCTTGCCGAGACCGATCAGGCGCGGCAGTCGGTAGGTGCCGCCGGCCGCCGGAATGATGCCGAGTTTTACTTCGGGCTGGCCCATCTTGGCCGAAGTGCCGAGCACACGTAGGTCGCACGCGATCGCGAGTTCGCAACCGCCGCCGAGTGCAAAGCCGCGGACCGCGGCGATCACCGGCGTGGGAAACTCTTCGATCCGGTTGAAGATCCGGCTGTTGATCGCCTTGTATGCATCCTTCGAAGTGCGCGCGCAAAGCTGCGCGATGTCGGCACCCGCAGCAAATGCCTTGTCGCCTGCGCCAGTGATCACGATTGCGGCCAGCGCTTCGTCGTGCCAGTGATTTTCGAGGACCTGGTGCAGGTCATCGACCATTTCTTGGTCGATGGCGTTGCGGCGTTCGGGGGCATTGAGCGTGACGAGCAGCGTTGCGCCGCGGCGTTCGGCAAGGATGCGTTTGGCTGACATGGAGTGGTTTGATTGTTGCGCCTCGCGAACTGGAATCCAGCACCCTAGTTGGTGACCTGCGCAGGCCGGTGCGCTTCACTACGGCAATGCTGTGGATTGCACCGGTGCGCGTCCTCCCTTGGTTGTCGTTATTGGCGTTCGCATTTGCGCAAGCGCCACCGCCACCGCAACCGCAACCGCAACCGCAAGCGCCACCGCCACCGCAAACGCAACCGCAAGCGACAGCGCCCGAGCTACACGGGCGCGTCGATGTGGTTGACGGTTTGCGGGTGCTCCATACCTGGGGCACTCCGCGTGAGCGGGGATTTT
>BJHM01000029.1 GCA_014192625.1 Planctomycetota bacterium | reverse complement strand
TCCGCTGGCGGTGGTGGTGGCGGCGGCGGCGGCGTCTTCTGACGGGTGCCGATCACCAGGCTCAATTCGCGCACGGCGATGGCTCGGGTCTCTGGCCAGTCATCCACCAGCACCATCGTCTGGTAGTCGCGGCTGATCGCGGCGAACCAAGTCTCGTTGAAGCCGTTGACGGTGAGCGTGATTCCGCCGTCGTAGGCAGTTGGATCTGGGGGCTGTAACGTATGCGTGGTCGCTCGGTAGCTGCCGGTGTAGCTAAAATCGGTGCCTCGGTAGCTCTGCCCGGTTAGCCGAAACGTGCCTGCTCCTGCCACTGGGACACTGAGCACCATCGTGCCGACAAACGTGTCCGAGCCGGAATTGGTCGGCACGATGAACAGCGTCTGCCCGCCGATCAGATAGGTGCCAGCCATCAAGAGCGGATCCGCTGGAGGAGAGGTTGTTACTGGCGGCACAACAGGTGCGGCGAACTTCTGCACGAACAAGATCATGCCGGCGGACCGATCGATGATTGGGTTGGAACAGAGTGCAAAGATGCAGCCGGGATTTGCCGCAGTAGCGCCACCGGCGACCGCATCGAAGGCCCGAGCGATCGAGCCATAATTGAGGGTGCCGGTAAACCGGCCGCCTGGATTTTGCGGGTCAGCGTCGTAGGTCATCGCTCCTGAAAGGCTGATTGGTGCTTGCGGCGGCGCAAAATTGTCGGCTGCCGATTGCGTGGCGTTGTTTGGCCCGCCAGTGATAGTTCCCACTGGAGCAGCGCCGATCGACACGCTGCCATGCATCGCGCGGCCGACATTTTGTGCCGTTGGGGAGAAGCTCGGTGGGGCCAAAATCACATGCAACGACATCACATGCCAATCGCCAGAGACGTTGGGCTGTGTTGGGGGGGCCTGTACGGGGAAGACTTTGCTGCCGTAATACGGGCCGATCGACAGCGACCCGCCGGCCGATATGCGGTCCGTAAAAAAGATCGAGGTGCTCGCAGTTACCTCGCCCGCAAAGTCGATGCCGCCGCGAAATACCAGCGTCGACTCGCGACTACTGGATTCCTGGTAGATCGCCAGTGCGCCAAGGGTGGTCACCCCGTAGCGAGAGGTATAGCTGGGGAATGTCGTAGTGCCCTGCGGGCGCGGGAAATTGGTGTAGTTGCCATTTGCATCCATCAGCATCAGGCTCTTGCTGAACGACACACTGCTTTCCTTCACAGGAAATGGCCCAAAGCCAGGCAAAGAGCGGAACGACAGTAAGTCATACTCGCCAGTCAAGGGCACTTCGCTCGCGGGGATGCTCACGTTGCCGCCTTGGGAGCAGCCGCTCAATAAAAACGCCAATGGCAAAAAAAACCGCGCGACACAGCTGCCAGATAAAATTGTCACACGCAAAATCCTAGCTGCAGAGTGGTGGAGCCTCTAGCTGGATTGCCGCCAATTGCGAATGCGTGCAAATGGCTGCGGATCGCTGCCCGGCCGCAACTGCAGGAGGTGCCACAGAACCTGCCGCGGCAAACTTGCCGCACCCGCCAGTTCCAGCGGTGTCGTTCGGCGAAGTCCGAGTGCTGGCCGATGCTGCCACAACAAACCTGTTGCCAAGTGGTCAAACAAACACGAACTCGTCCGTCATGAATGGCGATCAGATGCGCGCCATATGCGCGCAAGCACGAACAGGGGCTATGGGCGCGAAGTTTGGCTGCGGTGGCTGCCGCGCTCGCTCAGGCGGACCTCGTGATTGGTCTCAAGCCTGACGATGCGCGCGCGGTTGCGCCGCTAGGTAGCTGCGGAAGCGGGCTCGCATCTTGCACGCCGTCCTGCGATTCCGCTGCAGATCGACGCCATCACAGAAGGTCAGCAAGGAACGCCAATCGCTGGCGCTGGTGTCGTGCCATGGCAACGTCCGGTTTTTTCAAAGCTGCAGGGACGCAGAGCCACTGCGGTCATGCCGGGGCGCGCAGTCAGTTTTTCTGGCGGGTGCCGATCGACAGGCTCAACTCGCTTTGGTTGCTTGCCAAGAGCTCAGGATAGTCATCGACCAGCGCCACGGTTTGGTAGTCGCGACTAACCGCGGCAAACCAAGTTTCTACAATTGGCGAGGTGACACTGAGCGTGAGCCCGCCATCCGCGGTCAAGGCCGCCACGTAGGTCCCTATGTAAGTCGAGATACTGTTAGTGCCACTGATATTGATCTGAAACGTGCGAGTTCCGGCCGAAAGCGGATTTAGCACCAGAGTGCCAACGAATGTGTCTGATCCTGCCGCCCCTGGTTTTAGCAGCAGCTTCTGGCCACCGATGAAATAGGTGCCGGCGATTTGCAGTTGCGGATCGAGCGGGTTTTCTAGCAGCGCAGTTTGTGGCGGGTTCGCCGACACATTGAACTTCTGCACGAACAGGATCATGCCAGCGGCATCGCTGCCAACGGCAGTGCCTGGGTTGATAGCAAAGATGCAGCTCGGACCGGCAACTGAACTAAATGCGCGCACGGGTCCATAATTGAGGCTGCCGGTAAACCGGCCACCTGGGTTTTGCGCGTTCGTCAGGTGCTGGATGGAGCCAGTAACCGTCAATGGCAACTGCAGCGGGACCGATGACGTCGGTGTGAAATTGCGGGCTGCCGATTGCGTGGCGTTGTCTGGCCCGCCAGTGATATTTCCCGATGCGTCGATCGCCACGCTGCCATGCATTGCGCGGCCGACAGCTTGTGGCGTGGTTGGGTTTGTGCCCAACATCACATGCAACGACATCGCGTACCAATTGCCAGCGAGGTCTGGTTCTGTGGTTAGCACTGTGCTGCCGCAGTAGAGTCCGATGAGAGGTGAACTGCTGTAACTAGACCGATCGGTAAAGAAGCTCGTGGTGCTTGCCGTGCTGCTCGTCCAGTCGATGCCGCCCTGGTAGAGAAAGGTCGGGGAGCCTTGCAGGTAGATAAGCTGACTGCCATCGGCGTTCACTTGGTAGCGATCGAGGCTCGGCAGCGGGGTGCTGCTTGTGTAATTGCCATCTGGGGTCATTGCCACCAGGTTTTCATTGAAGGAAAGATTGCTCGCCACCATGGGAAAGGTGAAGCCGCGCAACGTGCGGAACGAGACCAGATCAAACGTGCCAGTCACTGGCACTGGGCTCGGTGGGATGTTCCCGTCATCGCCATTTGCGCAGCTGGCCAATAAAAACGCCAATGGCAAAAAAGACCGCGCGACACAGCTGCCAGATAAAATTGTCACGCGCAAGATTCTAGCTGCAAAGTGGTGGAGCCTCTAGTTGGATTTCACATCAAATGCAGACGCGTGATCTTGCGTGCCGTTGATTCGCAGCTGCATCCTGCCGACGATGTTGGCCAGATGCCTTCTCGCGTTCCCCTATTTTTTTGCTCGGCGCTGCTTGCTGCCTGCGTCACAACGCCGATTGCGCGTGGTCCGATGCCGGTCCGCAACCAGCATCCAGCGCAACTGACCATCCTGCATCTTGATCCCGAATCCGCTGCCGCGTTGCCGACCGGCGAAGTCGCTGTGCGGGTTGATACTGCTTACACCAACATGTTTCTGAGCGGCCAAGGCACGGGCCTAGCCAGCACCAACTCGTTCAAAATGGATGGCGAATTGATGCGGACCGCGGTGCAGATGCGCACCGGACTCGGCAGTGGCTTTACGGTTGCCGTCGAAGTGCCGATGGTGCACACGTCGGGCGGGTTCTTGGACGACTTTCTCATCGACTATCACGATCTGTTCGGATTTCCCGACCAGGACCGCGCGAGCGAACCGCGCAATCAGTTCAACGTGGTCGCCGCATATCAAGGCGAAACGATATTTGAGCAGCGCACCTCAGCGCTGGAACTGGCCGATGTGCCGATCGAGCTCGCCTATCAAGTAATTGCGCCGGCGCTTTACCAGCCAGGGTTTTCGATCCGCGGCGGCATTGAACTGCCAACCGGCAATCAAACGCATGGTTTTGGCAATGGCGGAATCGATGCCGCACTTGGTGCCGTTCTGGAATTGCCGACGACCTACGGTAACTGGTATGCAGCCGTGCAGCACACCATTGCGAGCAACCCAGACAAGGCGGCCGCTGCCTTAGTGGCGTTTGCTGACGTGACTTCGGCGAATCTAGGCTTGGAATTGCCGCTGTTCGACGACTTCGCATTGCTCCTGCAGACCGAATGGGAGAATTCAACGTTGCGCGCCCTCGACTTCGACTTCGTGGCAACGCCGCAGTGGCTTCTGTGGATCGGTGGCAGGATGCGGCTGGATCGCAACCTGTGCTTGGAAGTGGCGATCGCTGAGGACCTCGCGGGCTACGTTTCGCCGGACGTGACCTTTTGGCTCGGGATGGCCTGGCTCGCGGGCCGCAGCTATGGAGCCGGAGGATGAGTTGGCTCGTCAGGGTTGGTTTATGGGAGGGTGGCTTCACTTGCGGCTGGCTCACTCGCTGGCTTTTTGGGGCGGCGCTGGGCAACGCCTCCCCCGCCAAGCTCTACATAACAAATATTATCGGAACAAGCATGTTGGGTTGTGGGGCGGGTTGTAGGCCCGCAGTTCCAGCTTCCGCCGGCTAGAAAAGTCGGCTGGCCGCCTAAACAAAGCATCATGTCCGCAGCAAAGCCGGTCTCCATTACTTGCGCGCTCAAACTCGCCCGACTCGCTGGCACGCCGCTGCTGCTCGGCAACCTGTTGCTGCAAGTTGGCCAAGGACTCGTGCCGCTGCTCGGCCTGGTCGCAATGCAGGAGTTTCTCGACGTCGTTGCAAGCGGCCTTCGCGAGCCAGATGGCCTTGTCAACAGCGCGCCGATCACCCTGCGAATTCAACTGGCGGTCGGCTTTGCCGCAGCCGTTGCCTGTGGCGGCGCGCTGCTGCGTTTGGTCGCCACGAACCTCGGCGAACGGCACGCGCGCTTGGTAGCAGATCGCTGCGCCGTGTTGCTGCAGCGCCACGCGGCCGCCCTCGACTTGCTGCAGCTAGAAGATCCCGCCAACGCCGACCTTTTGCACCGCGCCTCGGCCGAGGCGGCGCAGCGACCGGTGCGCGTCGTGCACAACCTGGCGGCATTGGTGCTCTCGGTCGTCACCTTTGTGGCGCTCGGTCTGTGCCTTTCGACCGCCTCACTGTGGCTGCCGCTCATGGTAGCGATCGCTGCCGTGCCACAGGCCCTGGTGCGACTGCGCGCCGCGCGGGCGCAACTTGCGTGGCAAGAATCGCGCACCGAAACACAGCGCGAACTCGGCTACCGCCAGGGTCTGCTGGCTAGTCGCGCGGCGGCCAAGGACCTGCGTTTATTGGGACTCGGACCTGCCATCGCGGATCGCGTCGCGCTGCAGCGTTCGAGCCTGACCGAGGAACAAATCGCATTAGCCAAGCGCCGCACGCGTGGCGAAACTTGGACGCAGATTGGCGCGAGTCTGGTGATGTTCGGGGCCTACTTCTGGCTCGCAGAGCAAGCCTTGCTCGGCAAACTCACGATCGGCTGGTTGCTGCTGCAGGCGCAGGCCGTGCAACGTACGCAGAATGGGCTGCGCGATGCGCTGCTGTCGCTGAGTGGTTTGCGCGAAGACCGGCTGTTTTTGGCGCATGTGTTCGCATTCCTGGCGGTGCGGCCGCGCATTGTTTCGCCACTGATACCAGTCGCCGTCCCCAAACTCGCGGCGGGCGGGCTCAGTTGTGTGGCCGTGGTGTTTGCCTACCCGACTGGCCAGCAAGCGGTGCTGCGCGAACTCACGCTGCAGTTGCAACCGGGACAACGCATAGCACTGATCGGGCCGAACGGAGCTGGCAAGTCGACGCTTTTGCGACTGCTGTGCCGACTGTGCGATCCGGATGCTGGCGCAGTCACTTTTGGCGGCGTGGACCTGCGGCAGTTTGAGCCAGCGGCATACCGCGCCCGGCTGTCGGTGTTTTTTCAAGATGCCGCGGCGTTCGAGTTTTCGGCCCGCGAAAATCTCGGCCTCGGCGCGCAAACTCTGGATGACGCGGCCTTGTTGCATTGGGCCGATGTGGTTGGCATTGGCGCGCGCCTGCGCGCGTTGCCGCAAGGCCTCGATACGAGGCTTGGCCGTGGCTTTCGCGGCGCAGCGGAGTTGAGTCAGGGAGAGTGGCGCAAATTGCTGCTCGCGCGCACGCTCGCGCGCCCCTGCGACGTGTTGATTCTGGATGAACCGTTTGCGTTCCTTGATGCCGATGGCCAACAACGACTCAAGAGCGCCTTGCAGGCCATGCCGCGCGACCGCATCACAATGGTGATTGATCACCGGCCGCAAGCGCTCGCGTTTTGTGATCGCGTGCTGGTTTGCCGTGGCGGCCAAATCGTGCAAGACGGACCGCCGGCAGAGATATTTGGCACAAGTTGACGACGAAAAAACCTAACCCTCGTAACCGTTCTCGGCAGTCTGCCATTAGCTTCAGCTGAAGACTTCCACTTCGCATCGAGGTGCTCTCAGTGCTTCAAGGGTTCGTCGTAGTAATCATCGTTAGTCTGGGTTCCCTGCT
Organism: Planctomycetota bacterium; assembly: GCA_014192625.1. Classification (GTDB taxonomy): domain Bacteria; phylum Planctomycetota; class UBA1135; order UBA1135; family UBA2386; genus BJHM01. The sequence continues at coordinate 42,487 of BJHM01000029.1, read as the reverse complement.
GGCGCAATCCTCGCCACCGGTGCCTACGTCAAACCCCGCGGCACACACGGCTCCTGCCGCCACTCCGCACGGCCAAGAGCCGCAGCGCGCAACTCCTGCGGTTGGTGTTCCTGCGGTTGGTGTTCCTGCGGCAACACCGCCGACTGAGACTCAAGGTGAAGCTGCGCCTGCGGAGCGCGCCCGCGGACGGCGTGGTCGCCAAGGTCAGGGTCAGGCACAAGGTCAGGCTGCCGGTCCTTTTCCAGCCAATGTACCAGGCGCTAATCAAGCCGCTCGCGGTGGCGATGCCGCGGCAGGCGACGAAGAAGCGCCAAAGTCGCCGGTCGTCCCGCGCCGTGGTCTGCCGGTCGACGACTTGCTCGTGCAGACACACTGCGCACGTTGCCATGCGCGCGATGCACAAGGCCTGATGACGCGCATCTCGTATTTGCGCAAGTCGCCCGAAGGCTGGTCAGAGTCTCTCAAGCGAATGATTCGGCTGCACGGTCTGCAGATCGCCCCCGCCGAGGCCAAGGAAATCGTGCGCTACCTCGCCAACAACCAGGGGCTCACGCGGCTCGAAGCGGAGCGCAGCCTCTATGAGAGCGAGCGGCGCGTGCACTGGTCCGAGGAAAGTCAGGACAAAGATTTTCGCAGTGCGTGTGCGGGCTGTCACACACTTGGTCGCGTGCTGAGCCAGGCGCGCGATAGTGAAGAATGGCAACTGCTGCGTGCAACCCACGTAGCGATGTTCCCGTTGGCGCGCGGCCAAATGGGCGGCGGTCCACCCGACGAAGAGCGCAGTCGCATGTCTGGCGACGGCGGTAGTGCCAGCACTGGCGCTGCTGGCGGCACAGGCGGGCAGCGTCCGTCAGCCCGCACTGGGCAGGGCGGCGGTGCAAACGGTGGCGGTGCAAACGGCGGTGGCGGTGCCAGCGGCGGTGGCGGTGCCAGCGGCGGTGGCGGTGCCAGCGGCGGTGGCCGTTCGGGTGGCGGCAGCGACCTCGGCGATCGGGTGCTCAACCAACTGGCGGAGAAGCAAGCATTGTTCACCCCCGAGTGGGATGCATGGACCAACAACCGTCGCGAAGTGCCGCTCGCCGGCACTTGGACCGTTACGGGGCACGAGACTGGGCGCGGCGATCTGATTGGCACAGCAGTAATGACGCGGGTTGAAGCCGACGAATACGAAGTGACTTGGCAGCTCAGTTTCCGCAACGGCGACCGCGTCGTGCGCACCGGCCGCGGCCTGCTCTACGGCGGCTATTCATGGCGTGGCCGCACCACCGATCCAGGCAAGGATGGCAAGACCTGGCGCGAGGTATTGTTGTTGGATGATCGCTGGGAGACGCTGCGCGGCCGGTTCTTCACTGGCGACTACGACGAGCTTGGCGTCGATGTGCAGCTCGTGCGGCAACGCGGTATTGCCAGCGTGCTGGCAGTCGAGTCGCCATGGATCACGGTGCCGGCGCAAGGCCACATCTTGACGGTGTTCGGTGAAGCGTTCCCCGCGAATGTTAGCGCGCAGGATTTTCATCTTGGCAAGGACATCACGGTGACTGCGTGTGAGTTCGTTTCTGCGACCCAAGTAAAACTCACACTCGACGTCGCGCCAGCCGCAGACAGCGTGGTGCATCAAGTTGCCTACGGCAGCGAAAAAGGCCAAGTGCAGGTGCAGCTTTACGACGCGGTGGACTACGTGCGAATTCGGCCGCTGCAGGGATTGTCGAGAATCGGTGGCAGCAACTTCCCAAAGCAGCTTGAGCGCTTCGAAGCCGTAGCAGTGCAGCGCGGCAAAGACGGCAAGCCATACACCGAGGATGACGTTGACCTGTGGATGGTGCCGGCAAAGTGGCGGCTCGTCGAAGCTGCGGTGCGGGATGATGACGACGATCTTTCCTACGTTGGCACGATCGATCCAGACTCGGGGATGTTTTCGCCGGCGGTCGACGGCCCCAACGCGCAGCGCAAGTGGAGTGCCAACAACACAGGCGAGGTCTACGTCGAATGCACGACGGACCTCCATGTGCCCGAACGGAAAGAGCCGCCGAAAGTCGAACCACCCGTCGACAAACCGGCCGACAAACCGGCGGGTGAAGTTGCTCCGCAAACCAACTCGGCTACTGCGCCGACTCCCCGGTTGGAACCCGAGCCTGTAACTCCCCCGCCGGTCACGCCGGTCACGCCGGTCACGCCGCCGGTCACGCCGGTCACGCCGGTCACGCCGGTCACCCCGCCGGTCACGCCGCCGGTCACGCCGGTCACCCCGCCGGTCACGCCGGTCACGCCGCCGGTTTTATCTGCGCCACCAATCTCGGCTGAACCAGAAGCGCCGCAGCCGACCGCAGGGCAGCCCAAGCTTGTCGCGCGTTCTTTTCGTGCACGTTCCAACCTGATTATCACGGTCCCGCAGTATGTGCGGTGGGCGCGATTGGAGTGGGAAGACCGATGAAACTTCGTACTGGCATCCATCGCCGCTTCACGGATCCAAGTGGCAACGCATTTGTGTATGTCGCTGCCTCGGCCGCGATCATGGCCGTAGATCCGCTCTCGGATGAACTGGTCATGGCCTTTGACGGTGAAGGTCGTGAATCCGATGCGGTCATCACCGGGCACAGTGATGCCGAAGGTGCAGCCTCGGCGCTGAAGGACCTCATCGACCTAGGTATTATCCGTCCGGCCGACGAGCCAAACCCGCCGCGCGCGCCGATGCCGCCAATGCCGTTCCCGTTGGCGACCCTGGTGCTCAACGTCACCAACAAGTGCAACCTGTCGTGCACCTACTGCTACGAATACGGCGAAGACCGCCTGTCCGAGCCCGCGCCCGGCGCGAAATCTAAGCGGCCGATGATGCTCGAAGAAACCGCGCGCCAATCGATCGATTTCCTGTTCAAGAGTTGCGGCGAACGGCCGGTTGTCACGATCACGTTCTTCGGCGGCGAAACGCTGCTCAACTTCGGCACCATCATGGCCGCCGTCGAATACGCCGAGGTCGAGGCCGCAAAGCTGCAGAAGCGCGCACATTTTGCACTCACCACCAACGCAACGCTGTTGACCGATGAAGTGATCCGGTTTTTGGTCGCGCATCGGTTTGGCGTGACCATCTCGATCGATGGCGACCAAAAAGAGCAGGACCGACATCGGCGCTACAAAAGCGGCAAGGGCAGCTTTGCGGAGATTGTGCCGCGGATTCGCACCCTGCTCAAAACCAATCGAGCCAACCGCGGGCGTCCCATCGGTGCGCGCGTGACATTGACGCAGGAAGCGTCGTCGGTGATGGACACGTACCGATTTTTGACTGAGGATCTTGGCTTTGACGAAGTGGGTTTTGCGCCAGTCACCGCAGCTAAAAAACGCGATTACGCGCTCGATGGCTCGGCCTACGATCGAATGCTCGCCGAGTTTGCGAGCCTGTCCGACGACTTCGTTGCGGCGGCGCTGGCGGATCGCCCGCATGGGTTTGCCAACCTGAACGATCTGTTGCGCGAACTGCACCAGGGCATCCAGAAGGCGCACCCGTGCGGTGCCGGACTCGGACTGCTCGGCGTGTCCACCGAAGGCAAGCTCGGTCTTTGCCATCGTTTCGTCGAGAGCGAAAGCCACGAAGTCGGCAACGTGCGCGATGGCGTGAACGAACCGGTACGGCAAGCATTCTTGAAGCGCGGTCACGTCGATGCCAAGACCGATTGCAGGCAGTGCTTTGCGCGGCCACTCTGCGCTGGCGGCTGTTATCACGAAGCGCACGTGCGCTTTGGCGATGCAACACATGCAAACCTGCACGCTTGTGAATGGATTCGCGGTTGGACTGATCTTGGCTTGTCCGCTTACGCCCGCATCCAGGCTTCGCGGCCAGATTTTTTCGCGAGGTATGAAACATCATGAAGCACCTCACTCCACTCAATCAAAAGGCGCGGCGACTCGCGGCGCTAATCGAAGGACAGCGCGATGCCGCGCGGCCGCTGTTGCAGGATCCACCGCCGACGGAATATCCATTCGGTTGCACGACGATCTTCGCCCCCGGTTGGGAAGTCGATAGCAGTGGCGGCGTGCATGGCCTCTGTCAGCCCATCGAGCGCGATCTCTATGACTGCTACCACACCTGCTACTGGCCAGCACAGGTGCCTGACGGCGTTACCAACTGGCCAAAGTGGACGGCGTCGTGTGGCGCGCCGATGAATGATTGGAAGTCGATCGACCTGGTTTTCCCGTAGTAGTGGAGTCCTTCATGCTCACTCGCCTTCTTCGCAGTTGCGCATTTGTGGCTGCTGCGCTGCCGTTGCTCGCACAGGCTGCAAACGTAAAAGACCAGCCGCGATCGCAGTTCTACTTCGCGATCTATCCAAACTTCCTCGCGCAATACGATCCGCAAAGCGACCGCATCGTGCAGAAGATCCCGTTCGAGAACGGGATGATGTGGGATGTGGAGTTGCTGCACGACCGCAAGCACTTTGCGGTCGTCACGGACCAGCAACGCAAGATCGAGATCGTTGATCTCGAGCAAGGCAAAGTCACCGAGGTCCATGACTTCACCAAGCCCGACACGATCATTCGCATTCGTTCGATGCAGGAGATTCCTGGTGGCAGGCAGTGGTATGTGCGCGTCGATCGGGTGAAGAAAGGCCTCGACCGTTACACGTTCGATCCGCCGCAGACGTTGCTCTACGATCGCATCGAGAAGAAGGTCGTACGCGAACTGAAAAAACTGCCCGAGATCCTGAGTCGCGGCGCGCACATTTCTCCGGACGGCACGAAGTGGCTGGTCAATGACCAGCAGGGTGACCTGCTAGTTGTCGACCCCACGACGCAAAAGCAGCTGGCGAAGATCGACCTCACCACGCCGTTATTCACGGGCATGGGAAGGTTGAACGTCGGCGATACCGACCTGTTCGATGGCCGCGACCCAAAACATCTACGCATGTTGGTGACGCTCTCGGATCGAGTGCAGAAAAACCGCTCGACTTGGGGCTACGTCGACATCGATCTTGAACAGAACAAGCTCTCGAAGCTCGTCGAATGGGGCGTGGGGCCAAGCGGCTGGGGAACCTACGTTGCGCGCGACTCACATTTCGCAGTGAGCGGCGGCGGTGGTGGCTTTGGCGGCGGTGGCTTTGGTGGCGGCAGCAATCGTTCGCGAATCTCCCTCTACGACCTAACCACTGGCAAGAAGGTGCGGGAAACATTTGAAGAACTTCGGCCACGCCAATCGCTCTCCGGAATCTCGCCGGATGGCTCGAAAATCTATGTTGGCGGCGCGGGCAGTGATTTTCAGATCTATGACTCTGCGACGATGCAGAAGATCAAGACCGTGAACCTCGAAGGCGAGATCACAGGCGAGATCTACGTGCTCGAAGGCTGATCTTATGGCGCGTGCAGTGCGCATCGCGCTGCTCGACAGCGGGGTGGACCTTGGTCACCCAGGGATCCGCGGGCGGGGCAAGGTGCAGGTCGCTGTCCGCGTGGCTGAGGACGGCGGTGTGCATGAGGAGCCACTGTGCCGTGATGCCATCGGGCATGGCACGGCGGTGGCAGCGACGGTGTTGTCGCATTGCCCCACCGCCGAGCTAGTTTTGGTGCGGGTGTTTGCCGACACGGCCACTTGCTCGGTTCGACAGCTGATTGCGGCGCTGCAATATGCCGCTGCCAGCGGGGCGCACTTCGTCAATGCGAGTCTTGGTCTAACGGCGATTGCGGAAAAGCAACGGATCACCCAAGCAGTCGCCGAATTGCTTGCTACCGGCGCACGCTTGCTGGCACCGGCTACGTCCAATGGCATGTCCTGCCTGCCTGGCTCGCTTAGCTCTGTTGACGGAGTCGTGGCCGATGGCAACGTGCCGCGCGACAGCCCGGTAAAGCAGCAGGTTGGCACGCGCAGCTATTGGTTTGCCAATCCCAACCCGCCGCTCGGCATCCCCGGCTTGCCGCCGCAGAGGGTCTTTGGCGACAGCCTCGCGGTGGCGAATGTCACGGGCAAGCTGGCCGCATTGTTTCTCACCAGTTCCCCTGCGGATTAGCTTCGCCGTTGCCTGGCTCACGGTGCGCGCAAGAATCCACGCTGCCACAATTCATGCACCGCCATGCGGACCGCAGCGCTGCCGCAGATGAACAGTGCAGGGTCCTTACCTGCGAGCGCGATCGCAGTGGTCACATCAGAAGGCGCTGCGAAGGCGGCTAGGATCGGTGCAATCGCAACTCGCCCAAGTCGGTGAAGCGGCGCACTGGCGGGCAAGCACACTGCGGGTTCGGGGATTAGTTGATCTACGACCCGGCGCAACGCCGTGGTGTGGATGAGTTCGGGAGCGCGTACCAGTCGTGCCGGCAATGGTCCTGCCCTTTCGGGCTCAGCGGCTGTTCGGCGCATTGCCCAAAACGGCTCATCGGCAAATCGCAACACGCGCGCATGAAACTCAACCGTCGAACGCGCGTGCGCCTGCCAAAGGTCATGCTCCCATTGCGCATGATGAGCAAGGGCCTGGCTCTTTAGTGCTGGCGTTCGCAAGGCAAAATCGATGGCGCAAGCTGCTGCCTCCGCCGACACCAGCGCCTTCTCGGTACCCTGACTCGCCAACGGATCGAGAGTCGCAGCCGCATCGCCTAGGAGCAGCACCTTAGCAGTGGTCGTCTGCACACGGGCAGTGGCACGAACGGCACCGATCAGCCGCACATTGCGAGCTTCTGCAATCGGCCCAGAAGCCGCGTCGAGCACTTCGCGCAGCAAGACGGCGCGGCCTCGGCGATGCAGGTCATTCACATCCACGGTGACCACCGCGCTGCCGCCATTGTCATGACCAATCCACCAGCTCCAACCACTTGCAGCAGCCTCCACCACGGCTAGTTTTTGGGCCGATTCCGGCGCTTCAAAACGCAGTGCAAAAGTCGCCGTGTCCACGCCTTGCGCAAGAGTTTGAATGGGCACCAGACGGCCTGCACCACGGCGGCCTGTCGCCAACGCCACCATGCGCGCACACACGGGCATCACGCTGGTGCTGTTTTGCAAAAAGATCGGTGCCGATGGGTCTGTCGGCAACAAGTCTTGTACGGTAGCCATCACAAAGAGGGCGCCTTGCCGTAAAGCCCAGTCGCGCATGGCCGCATCAAACGTGTTGCGCCAAAGGCATAAACCCGGGCGCTCAATCGCTTGCCACACCCACTCTGCACTACTCCAACGAGCACCATGCCGGCGTTGGTCCACTTCCGTTGCAGCGCGCACAATCGACTGAAGGCCACATCGAAAAAGCGCTGGCAGCGCCGCTGGCAAGATCGTCTCCAATGGGACCGCGTGGCGATTGCGACCATCGTGCACCAACATCACAAGGTGCCCACGCAGCGCCAGCAGGCCAGCCAGCGCACTGCCGGCTGGGCCGCCACCTACGATCAGGCAGTCCACTTGTTTTGGCAGTGAGTTCATGGCGCTGCTGTTTCGCGCCAACCTAACCTAAGGTCGACTGGCGGTTTTGTCTTTGCGCGACTGCGTCATCTTCGCCAGCAACTCAGTCAATGCCACCTGCAGACTTGTGAAGCCTGCGTAATGCACCGTTCGCCCAGCGACTCCGTGTTTTCGAGCCAGTTCGAGAACCGGCTCGGTGGTCTCATGCCGGTTCCAATGCAGCAGCAACAATATGTCAATGCCAGCGCGCAGCCGGTCGCTTGCCACCGCAACAACCTTCTGCGGCGACGTGTAGTTGGTCATCACCCAGTCCGCATCAAAGCCCCAATCCTTTGCCAGTTCTTGCAAGCGCGGATGATGCTTGCGCTGCCGTTCATTGCCGCCCACCACCAAGACCCGCGGTCGGTAACCGAGTTGCGCTTCGAGTTCCGCGGTGGCGCGTTGACCTTCGTCCCTGCTGGGCGGCGTGGCATCGTTCAGTTCGAGCACCTTCTCCAGCGCGTTCAGATCCTCCTGCACCAGTTCTGGGAACTGGATCGAGATCTCTTGCAGCAAACCGTGCGCCTGGCGCAGCGACTCGACTTCTTTGCGCGCCCGCAGCGACCGGGCAATGGAAATCTGCAACTGCGCTCGCTCAAAGTCATGCCCCTCGATCTCTTCGTAGAGCGCTGCCAACTCCATTTTGATCTCGACATGGTCGAGCGCTTGGCCGACGGCAGTTTCAGTCTTTAGCAATCGTTCGAGTGCGTCGAATGCCCCGCGGTGCAGTAGCAACTCGCGCATTTCGGCGTAGCAAGCTCGCGCCTGATCCGATTCGCCTTGCATGTTGTGCGCAGTCAACACGACCCGCAAAGCCTCAAGACGTTGATCAAGATCGACCGCAACTTCGAGCACCCGACGGGCAGCCATTGATGCGGGTGGCGCCTCGCCAAGTGACAGGTATTCCAATGCCACGAATAGCAACTGGTCGGGCGACGAACCGCGCCCGGTGTCAACTCGATCGAGGAAGCGCAGCGCGAGTTTGCGATCAACTTTTTTCAACGCTTCATGCACTGAGTAGAAGCTTTCCAAATCCGGCTGCACGGTGTCGAGTGCTTTGCTGATCAGCTGCTGGGCACGGGAGCTGTTTTCGGGTTTGCCTTCGGCGAGCAGAGCTGCCGCCAGAAAAAAGCAGGCGCGATCGAGCCACGCCGGTGCCAGAGCCAATGCATCCTTAGTTGTGCTCACTGCGCATTCGAGCCTTTGTGCGGCCAAGGCATAAAGACCAGCTTCGTAATCGAGCAGCCCCGAGACAAACTGCGCGCTGGCAGCGGCACCCGGTGCTTCGCTGCCACTATCGCGCAGCAGGGTTTGCACATCGTTGCGGTTCGAGCGGTTTTGCTGCGGCGCGAGGTCAATCAGGCGATGCACCCGCATCTTTGCCATGGCTTGGATCACGGCAATGGCGGAGTGGCGGGAGCTTTGTTGCTGTAGGCCGATAGCCAAGCCTGCTTGAACTTCCGCGGCATCCCATTCGCTGGCTACGAGCAATCGTTCGGCGAGCGTTTGGTGATAGCGGGATCGAACCTCATGCGGCTGACGTTCGAAGGCGGTCAACTGCATAACCTGCGTGAGAATCGTTGCGGTGCTCTCTTCCTCCGCGCAGTCCTCGCGCACGGCGAGTTGTGCGATTAGGTCATTGATTGCCGCATCGACTACCAAGGTGTTTTCCTTGGTTTCTGGGCCACTGGCGAGGAACTGGATCGCGCGCACGGCTTGCGGCAGGTCACCACAAAAGAACAGGATCGGCACTAAGAACGGCAACGCCTGCATCGCGAGCGCCGGATCCGACAGCAATCCGATAAGGGTTTCCGGCGCTTGCAGTTCTTTGCTCAGAGCCACACGATCGCCGCGGCGATGCTGCGCACGAAGTCGGCCAAACAAATGCCAGCGTTGCAGCGGCGCATCATTGCTTGGCTCCGGCAACGTCACTTGCAGGAGGACCGACGCGTAGCCGAGCAAGTAGGCGGCGCCTTGGTTTTCGTGGGCGAGTTGCGCAAACTCTTGCACTTGCTCATGTGCTTGGGCGATCGGCAGATCACCGGTAGCCGCCAGATGAACTTGCTTTATTAGCAACCGTTCGAGCGCACAAAATCGGGCGATGACTACCACGCCATTGCTATCGGCGTTGGTCGTTATCTGCCTCACGGCAACTTGCCAACTGTCGTTCTGGTCGATGGTTGGCGGATGGCATTTCATCTAGCCCTAGCTTCCGTCGCTGCCCCAAACTTAGCCGATCAAAGCCTCGGCTAAGGCTGGCAGCGCCACCACGAGGCCGCTCAACGCGATGCCACGGGAGCTAGTCGTAAGCGCGCCGAGCAGCAGGTCGCCCTCCCGCAGTAATGCCGCAGTCGCAGCGGGTGTCGGGACCCAATGGTTGCCGCCATCGTCGTCTAATAAGCCGAGGCCATTCACTGCAACGTCCTCAACACGCAGCAGCCCCGTGCCTTTGCTGCTCATTGCATCCAACGAAGTGCTCAACGAAAGCCCTGCGGCCTGAAGCCGATCGAGGTGATCGAGTAAACTGCCTTGGCATTCGAGCAGCACCGAGCGCAGCGACATCTCTTGCGTCACTTCGACCCAGGCATAGAACTCGCGCAGTATGCCAAACGCCGTGCGGACGGTTGCCGCCCGTGCGGCTGGTTCGGCTGCTAGATAGCAATGCAGTAACAAGCGCAATAGGTCCTGACTCGTCACCGACTCAACATCGATGTGCGGCACGGTGGCATTCTGCTGGAGGTCCACCAGAATTTGCAGAACCCGCGTAACCTCGGGGTCCTTCGGCGCCGTCTCCCACAAGAACTCCTGAACGAACGGCGACAGGTCCCCGCGGTCGGTGCCTTCCAACATCGCCCGCTTTTTTAGATCGTCGATCGGATCGTCTTCGGCATCCTCATCCTCGACCTCGGGTTCGATCCCAGCCATTGCCTCGATCTGCGCGAACAGTTCTTCGACATCACGCTTCTCTGCGAGTCCTCGGTCGAGCGCGCGCACCAGACTTTCGCCGAGCGATTCGTCTTTCCGGATGTCATCTTTCGCCGTCGCCTCCGGTGGTTTTGCAGTTGGTTTTGGATTGGCCGAATCGGGCGGCCTGATCAGGTCGCCTGCGTGGTGCGCACTCCAGAGTTCCAGCAGCAAAATACGCAAGTTTTCGAGATCGACGTCGGTATCAAAGGCAAACTCATCGAGCAGTGGACCTATCACCGAACCTGCGCGGATCGCATCGGCGAGTGCCGCGCTGATTTCCGTTGGCGAAAGACTGCTATCGACACCTTTCAGCAAGCCTTCAAGTTTGGCTTCAAGGTGCTCAATCGGTTGCTTTGCGATCTGCGTTGAAAATGGCTTCCGCGCGAGCAGCAGATGTTCGATTTCGATCTGCGATAACCTGTGATCTTGATGGTCGAGGTCGTTGGTTGCTCGATCGCGCTTGAAGGCTGCGGCTAGCACTGCGCCAGGACGATAGACGGCCAGCGCCACAGATGGTTGCCAGCCACCGGCTGGGTCTGGGTGGATGCGCCCCACCACCAAGTCCCCCTTTTGCAGGGCATCAGCAGGCACCCTGACTTCGTAGAATTCATCGTCCTGGAGATCGATCAAGTCGGCCGTGTCGCCAAAACTTTCGGTGACGGTGAATACCGAGACCAGAGAGTCGGCAAGCATTGTCGCCGAGTCATCCGACAACAGCGAAGCCTCTACCGGTGGTACGCCAAGGCGCTCACTTTCGCGCTCGAGCACGAACCATTCTCGGAAGCGCTGTTCGGCCGTCTCGGTGACCGCTGCCAACACCCGCGCGCCAAAGAACTCCAGCCGGGCACGCTGATGCTCGACGATTAATTGCGGGTCGAGCACCGTTGCGGCAAAAATTTTCTGCAGTGCGTTTTGCAGCTTACTTGGATCCATACTGCCCATGCGGCGGGAAGGGTGACGAAAAGTTGTTGTGAATGCAACCGAGAATGACGCCGCAATCAACGCAAGATGAACTTAGGGGTGGCGACTGCAGCCCCACATGGTGGCACAATCCACTTGGTGAACATGCAGGCTTCTTCAGAACTCGCAAGCAGTTGGTTTGCCAGCGTACTGCACGCAATTTCGGAGCTGGGCTGGATTGACATCACGGCACTCACCGTGATGGCGACGTTTTTCTTGATCGGGCTGTTTCAGGGCCTGATATGGCAAGTCAGCCGGATTGCGATCCTGATCATTGCTTACGGTTTGGCGAGCAACTTCGCGCAAGGCCTCAGCGACCTGTTTGTCCGCTGGACTATTAATGCACCGGATGGCCCTTCCTCAGACCACCGCGAGACCGCTTACTACGTGGCTTGCGTGGTGATCTTTCTACTGACACTGATCGTGCTCAGTTTGCTTTCGATGTTTTTGCAGCACCTTGTGCGCAAGTCCGGGATGTCGTTCTTCGATCGGCTCGGCGGCGGGGTTGTGGGCGTTGCTACGGGTGGCGTGTTGATGCTGGTCTTTTTGACCGCAGTTTTCATGTTCATGCCGGAAAGCAAAATCGCTCATGCGGCGGAGTCATCCCAATCCTTTCAGGTGTCACGCTGGGCCGTGCATCGGCTCGGCGGTCTGGTCCCTGCCGAACTAACGCGCGTGTTCCCATCGGCAGCGACTCCAGCAGCCGATCCAGCAGCGACAACGGCATCTGAGCAACCGCCGCCTGGCGGTCACTGAGGAACGCAAGGCGCACGATTTCTGCGGTCGAATTCCCCCTGCACGCATCCAGTTGGCATGCAGATGTGGCACCAAGCGGCGGCAACTGGAACCTTGCTGTTTGGCTCGTTGCTGGCGCAGCAGCAGCAGCAGGCCAAGTGGCAATTGCCAATACGTGGTGCAGCCGAGTATCGGCGAACGGCAACGGCGCGCAGTTGCGTGGCCGAGTCGCCAGCCAAAGCCCTTTCATTGGCAGTGACAAACGCAGTGCCAGAACGCTACTTGCCGAAGGTGCCGCCTGCCGCCTTGCTATGTCAAGGCGAACTCGACCGCGAGCAACTGGCGATCGCCGATGCGCCACGCGATTTGCGCGATGTCATGCGCGCCGTCGCGTTCGACCTGCATGGCCGCTCAGTTTTGAAGTTCGCGCGCCTCGTCCCGTTTGGCGACCTACAAATTAGCAGTAGCGGTATGCGAGTCGACGCAGATGGCGCGCAGGCAATGAGCTTCACGGTGACGTCGAGCAGCCCGGATAGTTTGCCCGGCGATGAAGTTGGAATGCGGAAGACGAAGCTGTTGCCACTCTGTCCCGTGAGCGTTGCAGGGACGTTGCAAGTGCAGCGAACCGTCGATGTCGCGTTGGGGCTTGTGAACTCATGCCGGAGCGAACTCAACCTGGTCTTTGCCGAAGCTCCAAAGCTCCATCGGCGCATCAACCTCGTCGAAGATTGGACGATCGCCGCCGTGCACCAAAATCAGGACGCGTGGTTTCGTAGTCAAGTATCGGTCGCGGTGCGGCGCGCTGCCGGTTGGCTGCTTCGCGCGATCGAAGGCGCGTCTGCGAGCTATCTGAAAGACAAGGAAGAGAAGCCAGAACGCAGTTTCGGCAGCGGCCGGCTGGCACTCGCGTGCCAGACATTGTTTCACGCAGATGTCGCCGCCTCAGACCCGATTTTAGAACGGGCATTTGCCGAACTCATGCGGCGCAAACTTTTCGATACCTATGCCATATCGACTGCGCTCATGGCGCTCTCTGCACGCTACGCCCCGCCGCGTGAAACAGAGCTGATTCATGACGGCACATTGCAAGAGCGCAGCCATAGGCAGGTGCCAGCGACGGACCGGACAATCGCAACTGGCTGGCTCTCGCAGCTGCTGCACAACGTCGACCGACGCACCGATCCCGACCGCACACTGCGCTTCAACTACACCGCGGCTTCAAGGTTTGATAACTCGGTCCAGCAGTATGGATTGCTTGGACTCGATGCCGCGCAGTTGTGCGACATCGGGTTGCCAAAATTTGCCTGGCAAGCTGCGGCCAAGCAGTTGCTCGATGTGCAAGGCGATAGCAATGGCCGGTCGCACGCTCTCGTCCTCGCTACTCATAAAGATTTGGCAGCAGGAAAAGTGGCTCGCAAGGTCCGCTGTCCGACACGGGGTTTTTCCTACCAGGACGGATCAGAACCGGCCTACGGTTCGATGACCGCCGCTGGCACATCGGGATTGCTCTTGGCGCGGGCCGGAATGTTGATGGACGCACAGACCACAGATCTCGGCGCCATGGATGCCGCCATCGAAGCAGGGTTTGCCTGGATTGCAGAAGAGTTTACCACCCGCGCCAATCCCGGTTTTGTTGGTCGATCGCAGTCGCATTGGTACTACTGGCTTTATTCCCTTGAACGGGTGTGTGAACTGGCAGGCGTGGCGCAGATCGATGGCCGCGACTGGTATTTTGAGGGCGCGATGCAATTGCTCGCGCACCAAGAATCGGATGGCTCATTTCGCAGCGACGACAGTCTGCGTATCGAAGCAACCTGCTTTGCGATTCTATTTTTGAAAAAGGCCACCGCGGCAGTCCGGACTGGGCGATGAGACTTGCACGATGCGCTCGCAATCCGCATCCTTGCGCCCTTCTGCTTGGGGGCGTCCGCGGGTAACGCGGGCTGAGATGCACCCCTTGAACCTGATCCGGATCATGCCGGCGTAGGAAACAGCAGCCATGACTGAACCGCGCACAACACTTCCCCCATTCGCCACGTCGTTTCCGAATTCGCAAAAACGCGAACACGGACCACTTTGCGTGCCGTCCCGCCTCATCACGCTGACCAACGGCGAGACGGTGACCGTCTACGACACCACCGGCCCGCAGGGTTCGGAGATCCGCAGCGGATTGCATAAGCGGCGCAAGCCGTGGATCGACTTGCGCGTGCAGCGCGGTGACCAAAACTTCTCGCAGTTGCACTACGCGCGACTTGGCGTCATCACCGAGGAGATGCAGTTCTGCGCGATCCGCGAGAACGTGGACCCAGAATTTGTCCGCAGTGAGATCGCGCGCGGCCGCGCCATCATCCCAGCAAATCGCAACCATCCCGAAGTTGAGCCGATGATCATCGGCCGCAACTTCCTGGTGAAGATCAATGCGAACATCGGCAACTCGGCGCTTGGCTCGTCGATTGAGGATGAAGTCGAAAAATTGCAGTGGTCGATCCGCTGGGGCGCAGACACGGTGATGGACCTGTCGACTGGCAAGGATCTGCACGACACGCGTGAGTGGATCCTGCGTAATAGCCCGGTGCCAATCGGCACGGTCCCGATCTACGAGGCTTTGGAGCGCGTGCAGGGGCGCGTCGAGGACCTCAGCCTGAAGCTCTACCTCGAAGTGATCGAGGAGCAGGCGGCACAAGGTGTCGATTACTTCACCGTGCATGCCGGGGTGCTTTTGCGCTACGTGCCGCTCACTGCCAACCGCACTACCGGAATCGTTTCGCGGGGCGGCGCGATCATGGCCAAGTGGTGCCTTTCACATCACAAAGAGAACTTTCTCTACACGGGCTTCAACGAAATCTGCAAGGTCATGGCGAAGTATGACGTGTCATTCTCGCTCGGTGATGGCTTGCGGCCCGGCTGCATAGCCGATGCCAATGACGAGGCGCAATTTAGCGAGCTAGATACGCTCGGTGAACTGACCAAGCAGGCCTGGGCGCACGATGTGCAGGTGATGATCGAGGGGCCTGGGCATGTGCCGATGCACTTGATCAAGGAGAACATGGACCGCCAATTGGCGGTTTGTCACGAGGCACCGTTCTACACGCTAGGCCCGCTTACCACGGACATCGCGCCTGGCTACGACCACATCACTTCGGCGATCGGTGCAGCAATGATCGGCAGCTTTGGTTGCGCAATGCTGTGCTACGTGACGCCAAAGGAGCACCTGGGCTTGCCTGATCGCGAAGACGTAAAGCAGGGTGTCATTGCGTACAAGATTGCCGCTCACGCAGCGGATCTTGCCAAGGGCCATCCCGGCGCGCAGACGCGCGACAACGCGCTCAGCAAAGCGCGCTTTGAGTTTCGCTGGAACGACCAGTTTGACCTGTCGCTCGATCCTGAAACGGCGCGTAAATACCACGATGCGATGCTGCCGCAGGATGGCGCCAAGGTGGCGCACTTCTGCTCGATGTGCGGCCCCCGCTTTTGCTCGATGAAGATCACCGAGGAGGTGCGCGAGTATGCCAAGCGTGGCATGGCGGATAAGAGCAAGGAGTTCAGCGAGTCAGGCGGTGATCTTTATCGTGCGGTAGAGGCCTAGTCGCAGCGCGCTGCTAATTTGATTCTCAGTCCGCTTCGGCAATCGGCAGCCGCACCCAGAAGGTGCTGCCTTTGCCGACTTGGCTGCGAACGCCAAGTGATCCACCGTGGATTCGCACGGTGTTTTTGACGATCGACAGGCCAAGCCCAGTGCCACCCAATTCGCGCGAGCGAGCTTTGTCAACGCGATAGAACCGCTCGAACACCCGTTCCTGATCCGCTGGCAAAAGGCCAATGCCGGTATCGATCACCTCAAACTGCGCATCTGTTTCGCTTCGCAGTCGCACAGTTACGCTGCCGCCTGAGGGAGTGTATTTGATCGCGTTGTCGATCAAGTTGCTGAAGATCTGCCGCAGCGACTCGCGCTCGCCGGCAACTATGACGGCGCTACTCGGCAGCACTTCGACGATGGAAACCTGCTTGCGTTCCGCGAGTGACAAAAGGTCGCGCAGCACTTCCTGCACCAGCAAACGAACGTCCACCGGTTCGGTGCCGTTCGTAAAAGCCATCTCTTCATCAAGCCGAGAAAGCGTCAGCAAGTCGCTCACCAAAATGGCAAGGCGTTCGGTTTGCACCGCCACGCGCGATAAAAAACGCAATTGCAAGGCCGCCGGCATCTCGCGGTCATCGAGCAAAGTCTCGACGAAGCCTTGGATAGCGGAGAGCGGCGTTTTTAGCTCATGGCTTACATTGGCAACAAAGTCACGGCGATGTGTTTCGAGTTGGCGTAGCAAGGTTTGATCATCGAGCACGATGACGGCACCGGCACTCACTCCGTCGACTCGCCAAGGACTGACTTGCACGGCGAACGAGCGCTCAGGGTTCTTGGGATAGATCGACTCGAAGCGCTGGATTTGACCGGTCGCCGTGCAGCTCTCAATCGCGCGATCGAGCAGCGGCCATGGCACCAGAGAACTCATGCGGAAACTGCCAGTGGCGAGCGGCGTGAGTTCGAGCAGTTCACGCGCTAACGGGCTTGCCAAAGGCACCAGCCCATTGAGCCGCACCACCAAAACGCCTGTGGTGACGCTGCACAGCACCGCATCGAGCAGGTCACGATTGGATTCGAGCGCAACTGGCTCCACCGGCAGCGGCACCATCGGCAACACTCGCGTGCCATGCAACCAGCCCAACAAAAAACCTGCCCCGAGTACGCTAGCGATACAAGGCAACACAAAGTCGTAGTGCAAAAGGACGGCCGCAATAGCTAGCAACGCAAAGGCGGAAAAGCGCCGCAACTTTGCTGTCACCTTGCCTCTACTTGCCTGCATCCGCGAAACGGTAGCCGACGCCGCGAACGGTCTCGATCCATTCTGCGTTTTCACCTAGCTTCTGTCGCAGCGCCCGGACGTGCACGTCGATGTTGCGATCGGTCACGATGGCATCCTCACCAATCACGCGATTCAAAAGGTGCGCCCTTGGGAACACCCTGCCTGGGTGCGAGGCCAAGAAGTGCAGCAAGCGCATCTCGGTTGGCGTAAGGTCGATCTTGATGTCATCAATGCGAGCTTCGTGGCGCGTGAGATCGACCGACAGCGAGCCGCGCACGACACGTTCGCCACCGCCGCTTTCCTCACGCAATGGTGCGCGTCGCAGCACGACCTTGACGCGGGCGATGAGTTCCTTTGGACTGAACGGCTTACTGAGGTAGTCGTCAGCGCCCATTCCGAGACCAAGCACCACGTCCGATTCTTCGGCCTTGGCGGTGACCATGATGACCGGAATCGCCCGCGTCACCGGATCGTTCTTCACCTGCCGGCAAACTTCAACGCCATCCATGCCAGGCAGCATCAGATCAAGAATGATAAGATCGGGATCCTCAGTACGGATCCGTGAGAGTCCCACCTCACCATTGCGACAGGCAACGACTTTGTGCCCTTCACGTTCCAGGTTGTATTGGATGATTTCGAGGATGTCAGGTTCATCTTCGATCACCAAAATCTTCGGCTTGGCCAAACTGATCCCTCACTGTTGTGCCCGACAAAACCAATATCAAAAAAACAGCCTAGTCCGAAACATCAATCTGCAGTGAAGAGCGGACCAAGGATTGGTGAATGCCTTTGTGCAACGCGGTCCAGCGTATCGAGACGCAGGAGTCTGTGGCATCCACAGTCAAATTTGCGCGAAGTGATGCCAGTTCAGCCTGCATTTGTTCGCGCAACCGTTCTGCTGAAAGCGGAAACCGCAGGGTCGCAGCCAACCCCTCGACCCGCAGCAAAAGCAGCAGTTCGCCAGCGTCGTCGACGCAATAAAGATGAATTTTACCGCCACCACCGACCCCGGCACTGGCGGTCCGGCAAAGTGTGGTGAGGAGGCGCGTCATCAAAATAGGGTCGCAGGCGGAAGTAGCATGAGCCTCCGTGCAGAGCAGGCTGATCCCGTTTTCCCGGTAGCCGACTCGAAGCAGTTCGACCAAGCGCTGCACCACTTCGCCGGTAGCCACAGGCTGTTCGAGTCCTTCGCCGAGCATCCACCGTAGCGCCTGCAGGGTGTGTTGGGCGCGGGTTGCGCCCTCGAGCAAACTGTCTCGCTCGCGACTGGCCGGCAACAGAACGGCCCGGCCCTGCAGCGTGAATAACACATTGCCAAGGTGATGCACTACTCCGGGCGCGAGGTCCCAAAGGCTGTCTTTTTTTGCGTCGTTCATCTGTGTGTCAGGTCAGATTTTTATCAGCTGAATCGGATCTCACCGAGCACAACTTCGATCGGCCCTATGAGTTTGCCATTGCGCGGCTCGACGAGCTAGACCGAGCTTGCCTAAGGCCTGCGCGCGCTGCATTTGAGTGGCCAGCCGGAGTCGTAGAGAGCTCGCGAGGTCCAGTCGTATCATGGTGTAGCAAGGTAAAAATCATGCCCGGCGTGCGGCCCGTTGCGCTGTTTCGCTGCGCAGTCGTCACAAGTCAGCGCCTTTCCTAGGTAAGGGCTTTAGGGCATAGCAGCGTAACCCTGCAAGCAAGCCATAGCACTTAGTGCATCCGCGTTGCCCTTATCCTTGCGAACGGGTCAGCTACTTGCATGACATTGTCGGTCTGTTGTCAACGCCTGCTGCTGCTCGCCTATTGCCTCTCGGCGACACTCCCAGCGCAGAAGCCACGCTCATCCGAAGCCGCGCTCGCCAACTTCACCAAGGTCGAGGATAAACCCGAAGCGGATCGTCGTCGGGCAGTGCGCGATCTAGGCCCCTACGCCGAGCCCGCGGTGACCGAACTGTTGCTGCGCGAACTGCAAACGGCAAAAGAACTCGGCTACCGGCAGGACTTGGTGAAGGCGATCGGCGGGTCCGTTCGGCCTCTTGCCGTGGCAACGTTGGCACCGCTGCTACGTCGGGAAACCAATCTGTACCTTCAAGACCTCATCGCGATAAGCATCGCAAAGCAAGGTGAGGAAGGCATTGCCGTATTGACCACCGAGTTGATAGCGCAACGCAACAATCGCAGCCAAAGAATATCACTGCTCAATGCACTGGGCCAAAGCGAACTCAGAACCGCACGCAACGCGGTGTTGCACGAACTTCGCACTGCCGCTGGCCGTGACCGTTTGCCAGCGCTGCGCGCATTGAAAGACGTTGTCGGCGACGTCGATATTGACGAGTTACGAGTGCAACTCGCGCGTGACAACGACATCGAGATGGCGTGTGCAGCATTGCTACAACTCGACCAGCACAAGCATCCGATGGCCGGTGCTTGTGCGCTTGATTTGCACAAACGAGGCAAGCCGCTCGATGCACAGGCGCATGCCGCCGTGCTGCAGGGCTTCCTGATTAAGCCCATTGCCGAGTACCTGCCACTCATCCTTTTGCACGGCGCAAGGGCGGACGATCCATTCGGCAAAAAGGTGGAACCCGCATGGGCGGCAGCGCTTGCCAACGACGCAGTGGCACGCTTCCTGGTCAGCGATGCTGCCGTGCCAAAGGATCCACTAGCTCGTGCGTTTCTCGCCGAATGCCTTGGCCGACTCGGTGGCGATCCCGCGCGCACCGCACTCGGCAAGTTATTGCACGAACCTGGTCCGGTAAGAGATGCGGCAGCGGCAGGCTTGGTGCGGATCGGCGATCTGCAAGCCCAGGCGTTGCTCACGGAACTGCAAAAGACCGGCAACGATGAAGCGCGGGCCATTGCACTCGCCGCACTTTATGAACTTCGCTTTGCCGATCCCGCGTTTGGCGAGGTGTTGCTCCTTGCGGCTTTCAGTCCTATGCCGCAACTACAGGCTGTTGCCTTGCGATTGCTCGCCGAACGGAGACCGACGCTCGCCCTGGCCTTGCCGCCGGCATTGACGGCAATCGAAAACAAAAACCTCAGCGTGCGCGCAGCAGCAGTCCAGTTATTGGCAGCACTGCGACACAAAGATGCGATCCCGGTCCTGATCAATCGCCTCGATAAAGAACAGGGTCGACTGCGCAGCGATCTACTTGCCGCGCTGCAAGATCTCACCCAGCTGTCACTCCTCGAGCAGCAGCAATGGCTCACTTGGTGGCAGCAAAATGGCAAAAACTTTGCGGTGCCGCCGCCAAAAGACCTGCCAAAGCCCAGCGCCAAAGCTACTGGCGGCACGGTGGCGACCTATTGGAATCTGCAGGTCAGCAGTGAACGCGTTGTGTTCGTACTCGATATCTCCGGCAGCATGCTCGAACAGTTTGGCACTGGCGGCAAGACGCGCCTCGAAGCAGCAAAGACGCAACTCGAGCGAGTCGTGCCGCTGTTGCCGCAAAAAGGCAGGTGCAATCTGATCTGGTTTGGCAGCGAGGCACAGGCATTTTCGGCACGGTTGATCGATCAAAAACAACACGCGGCACTGCAAACGGCGGCGCGAGACCTGGTCTCCCGTGGTGCGACAAATGTCTTTGCGGCGTTGGAACTGGCGTTCACGGATCCAGAAGTAGACACGATTTACTTGCTTACTGACGGTTATCCGAGCGTGGGCACCATCGTCGATGGCAACCAATTGGCAGATGAAGTGCGGCGCTGGAATCGCCTGCGCGGCATTCGGATTCATACCATTGCCCTAGGCGGCAAGAGCGACTTCCTGGAGCGGCTGGCAAAAGATAGCGGCGGCGACAGCATCGTGGCGCGGTGATGGCTCGATTGTAGTCTGCTATTGCATGGCTAAAGCCGCCTACGAAGAACTGTGTGCGCACAGCAAGAAGACGTTCGTCCTTTCCTCTGCCGCGTCGGTGCTGAGCTGGGATCAAGAGACTGGCATGCCGCCCGGCGGTGGCGATCTAAGGGCTTTGCAACTTGCCGAGTTGGCGGCGTTATCACATGAGCGGGCGACGGATCCGCGCATCGACGCATGGCTAAAAGTCTGTGAACAAGATGCCGCCATGCGCAGCGATTTATTTTTGCACGCCAACCTGCGTGGTATGCGTCGCGATTATGACCGAGCAACGCTGCTCCCCGAGTCTCTCGTGCGCGAACTCGCGGCAACGGAGAGCCGCGCTCAAAAAGCGTGGGCGCAGGCGCGCGCCGACAGCAACTACGCAGGTTTTCAACCGTGGCTCACGCGGATGCTTGAACTGCAAAGGCTAAAGGCTGACTGCTTGAAATCGTCCGGCCAGTCGCGCTGGGATGCGCTCGCTGACCTCTACGAACCGGGCATGAACGCGACAGACTTGCGCGCACTGTTCACACCGTTGCGAAAGCGGCTTGTCGAGCTGCGGGCCAAGCTTGATGCACGTGGTCGCAAGCCTGACGAGTCGCTAGCCAAAGTAGAGTTTGAAGTGCCGCGCCAAGAAGCCTTCGTGCGCGCGGTTCTGTCGGCAATGACCTTTGATTTTACCCGCGGCAGGCTCGACCGCAGCGCGCATCCGTTCTGCTGCGGCACGCTCGACGACGTGCGACTCACCACCCGCTTCCACAAGGACAACGTGCTCGATGCGCTAGGCTCGACGATGCATGAGGGCGGCCATGGTCTCTACGAGCAAGGCCTTGATAAAGACCATCAGGGAACCCCGCTGGCGGAAGCGGTTTCACTCGGGATCCACGAAAGTCAGAGTCGGCTATGGGAAAACCATGTCGGCAAAAGCCGCGCGTTCTGGCAATGGTGCAAGCAAAACGCAATGCGCGAACTTGGTCCGTTGGCGGTGCCTTTTGATGCAGACATGATTTACCGGACCGCCAACGTCGTTTCCCCGAGTCTGATCCGAGTTGAAGCAGACGAAGCGACCTACGATTTGCATGTGATGGTGCGATTCGAGCTGGAGACCGCTCTCCTTCACGGCGACCTTGATGTGAAAGACCTGCCTCTGCAATGGAACCGCCTCTACCTCGATTATCTGGGCGTTGAGGTTCCCGATGATCGGCGTGGCTGCCTGCAAGATGTGCACTGGTCGTGCGGCCTGTTTGGTTATTTCCCAACCTATACCCTTGGCAATTTGTATGCGGCGCAGTTTGCGGCAGCGGCGCGGCGTGCGATCCCTGACTTTGATGACCAGCTTGCGCGCGGTACGTTCGCCGACCTGCGCGAGTGGCTGCGCAGCAACATCCATCAACACGGCCGCCGCTATACGCCAAGTGAATTGTGCCAGCGCGTGACTTCGGCGCCGCTGTCGAGCGAGGCGTTCCTCAGCTATCTCGAAGCAAAGCTCTGCGCGGTCTACGAGATCTGACATGCGAACACTACTTGCACTACTTTGCCTCGTGGGTTTCCCGCTGCTAGCGCAAGACCGCATCTCACTCGATGGTTCTTGGGACCTCGCAACCGAGCCCCGCGACGCGGCACGGAGCTACCCAAAAACGGCCGAGGTGCCGGGCACTTTTGAGACCGAACTGGGCATTAGCTTTGATGGTGTTGCCTGCTATCGCCATGCGTTGCCATTGCAACCTGAGTGGCGCGGCGCTGCTGTCCGTATCGAGTTCGCTGCTGTGGCTACGCACGCGACGGTGTTTTGCAACGGCAAGGAAGTGGCGCAGCATTTGGGCGGTTGGACGCCATTTCGAGCGACACTCACCGATGCACTGCAGTGGGATGGCAAGGATGTTGTCGAGGTGCGTTGTGACGAACGTGTCGGCCATAACACGCAGGGTTTCCTGCCCATCATTGAGCCACACTTCGGCGGCATCTGGCAATCCGTCACGCTGTGCATCGATCGTGATGCAGTGCTGGATCGCAACGCATTTTTTGCGTTTGGCCATGCGGACGGCTCGTTGCAGGCGAGCCTCGCAGTGCTTGGACATGCGTCGAATCAAGCGTTATCGGCCTTGGTGGAAGTGCTCGACGGCAGCAAGCCGGTTGGCCAGGTCACACTTGTGATTGTGGACGGGATCGGCAAGGGCACGCTACAGATCCATAACCACAGACTCTGGTCGCCAAAAAGTCCTGCGCTCTACGGCGTGCGTTGCCGCCTCCTCACTGCAGACTCGCGCGAACTCGACAGCTTGGATCGGCGTGTTGGGTTTCGTACGCTGCAAGCAGATGGCACGACGATAAAATGGAACGGCGTGCCACTGTCGGTGCGCGGCATTCTGCACTGGGGATTCTCCCCGCCAGATCTTGCACCGCTGAGTAATGCACCGCGCTGGCGCCGTGAGATCGAGTATTTCCGCAGCCTTGGCTTCAACACCCTAAAGTGCTGCCTGTTTGTGCCGCCGCCCTGCGTCTACGACCTGTGCGATGAACTCGGCATGATCGTGTGGCAAGAATATCCAACGTGGCATCCGCAGATCGATGCTGCGCACCGCGATGAACTGTTGCGTGAGTATCGCGAGTTCTTCGCTCTGGATGCAGGTCATCCCGCCGTTGCTTTTCGCAGCCTCACTTGCGAAACCGGCCAGAGTGCCGAACTGCAAGTCATCCAAGATCTATTTGATGCATGCCATGCGGCCGTGCCAAACACCTTGGTCGTCGATGACAGTTCTTGGATTGGCTGGCAGCGCGTCACCGATTTCTGGGATGAGCATCCGTACGGCAACAATCGTTGGTGGCCGGTTCGACTCGCCGAGTTCAAGCACTACGTAGCCGCGCACGGCGAGAAGCCATTGCTGCTTGGCGAATGCATCGCGGCAGACACCTGGGCGGACCGTCCCGCTTGGGATCAAATCAACGGCAAAGAACCGCGCTTCTGGCAGCCGCTATGTCAAACAGACCAGGTGCGTTTTGAGAACTGGATTAGCGACCAGTTTGGTAGTGCGCAGTTAGCAACCTTGGCGCCGATTGCGCGCGACTACGCGATGCGAACACGGCGCTATCAAATCGAACGATTGCGGATGCAGATTCCCGATGCCGGCTATGTGGTGTCGGTGGCGCGCGATTTTCCGAAGGCGCGCATGGGCCTGATTGACGACCTGGGACGACCAAAGTGGGATGCCGCTGTATGGCAATGGCAAGGCGATGACATGCTGTGCCTCGACACCATGGACGATGCCCGCGCGTTTGTCGTCGGCCAAACTGGCCAACCAATCCATGCGCGACTTGTTCGCGGCGCAACAAAGCCTTCGGAGCAACACTGCCTTACCCGCCTGTTGCCAGTCACGAGCCCCACGCCGGTGTCCGTGCAGGGCAAGATCGATGGCGTTCAGGCTTCCTTTGATGTGTGGGCGCTGCCCTTGTTTTTGGATGTCCGGCCAAACGGCGTCCAGGTTGTCGATCGACTCGATGCGGCCACGCTTGATGCGCTAGAAAACGGCGCGCGCATCTATCTGCATGTCGATGGCCAGCCGTTTGCGCCACTCAGCGAGAGCAAGTGGTATCTCACCGGTGCGCCATTTGCGCCGCCGCATCCAGTGCATGAACGGCTGCCCGCTCGCATGTTGATCGAACTGCAGCCATTCGATCTCGATGGCGGCCGAATGATGCCCTATGGAGCGTGGCTCGATCAGGTGGATCCGATCCTCGCATTCTGGGAGACGCACGATCTGCCGGATGTGCGGGCGCACCTGTTCGCGTTCGACACCAACTATGGGGCGGGGCGGTTGCTCGTCAGTTGCCTTGATCGCAAAACGCCGGCAGGCCGTTATGTCGAACACCAATTGCTGCTGCACCTGAGAGATGGGAAAGCCCCCAGCAGATCGTTGTCCGCGACTACGCGAAAAGAGTTGCGCTCGCTCCTCGATGAGCAGCGCATCAACCTTCCCATCTGGCGGTTCCGCACGGATCCGAAGGATGAAGGCCTTGCCGGTAGCTGGCAATTGCCGTCTACCGACACTGCGCCGTTGCCTTGGCGCGAAATGCGCGCCGGAGCGCATTGGGAGAATCAGGCTTCGGACCTGCAGCAGTTCACCGGCATTGCTTGGTATCAGCTGGTGATCGTGGTGCCGGAGTCGTTTCGCAACCAGCCTGCGCGCTTGGTTTTTGAAGGGATTGACGACAGCGCCACGGTTTGGCTCGACGGCGAGGCGATCGCGCAATTTGGCGATGCCAAAACGGAAACGTCCGTTTGGCTGCAGGCCTCGGTGGCCGAGCTTGGCCTGCGCCTGGAGCCAGGTCCCCACACCCTCG
Source organism: Planctomycetota bacterium (assembly GCA_014192625.1). GTDB lineage: Bacteria > Planctomycetota > UBA1135 > UBA1135 > UBA2386 > BJHM01. The sequence continues at coordinate 17,403 of BJHM01000029.1, read as the reverse complement.
CGCTGCGCGTCGTGGACCACCAAGGTTCCGGCGGACTCTGGCGAGCTGCCTACCTGACCACTGGCCCCGCTGCTGGCAATCGACTTTTGCAGCGTTGAGGTAATCGCCTGCTTCTGCCAATGGCCTAAGTGCTGCTCCTGTGGCTATGATTCGCAACAGCTATGAAGGTCACGAGCATCCAGCCAACTCCCAATCCGAATGCCTTCAAATTTTTGACGGATCGTCAATTGGCACGACCTGGTCAAACCTTGAGCTACAGCAAGCCCGAAGATGCGCGCACCGATGTGCTGGCCCAGGGCATGTTCGCGGTCCCTTGCGTCGAGACGTTGTTCTTCTGCGACAACTTCTGCACGGTCAGCATGACGGTGCAGGCCGATTGGCGAATGGTTGCCGAGCAGATCACCCGGCTGATCGAATGTCATGAGCCGGATGAAATGCCGGTTGAAGCCGTGCCGAAAAGCGATGACCCACTCGCTTCTTTGCCGAAGGGCGGCGACCCTGCGATTCTGGCGAGGATCAACCTGCTGCTCGACGATCGCGTTCGGCCAGCACTCGCTGGTGACGGCGGCGGCCTTGAGGTTCTTGGCCTCGAGGGCAAAACGTTGTTCATCCGCTATCAGGGCGCTTGCGGTAGTTGCCCAAGTTCTGCCGCCGGCACGTTGAGTGCGATTCAAAACCTGCTGCAGAGTGAAGTAGACGACGAGATGGTCGTCAGCATGGCGTGAACGGCGAGCCGAGTTTTTGCAACTACTGCGGGGTGCGCATCACGATTGTCCATGTGCATGGCCACGGTCAGTGTTTTAGTTGTGGCACCAATGTTGAGCCCTGCTGTTCGGGCGCGAGTCCGCAGGATGCCACGACTCACGAACTCCGGCCGGAGTTGGCGGCGGATCCGAAACTGTTTTTGCGCGTGTTCCAACAGCTTGGTGGTGCCGATGCGTCCGTCTCAGAAGCAGCACTCGTTTTTGCAATCAGTCAGTGGCTTTTGCTGGGCCTCGAAGAAGCGCTGACGATTGTCTTTACCGGCGTGCACACCGGCCGGCTCATGAAGTCAGGTCCTGCCTACCGACTGCCGGTAGCCTGAGCAGCGCGCAGCCGGAACGAGCTGTCTTGGCTTGCAGCCTTGGAGGTTAGCTCTCTCCTGCGAGGTCAGAGCCGCGCAGGAGGAGCCAACTTGAATGGTGCCGGAGGAGGGACTTGAACCCTCACGCCCTTACGGGCGCAGGTTTTTGAAACCTGTGCGTCTGCCGATTCCGCCACTCCGGCGCGGAGTGCGAAGTATGCCTTTACTCGCGCACGACTCAAGACGCGGGTTTTTGACCATTCGGTGGCAACCATGGCGCCCCTGCTACTCGCGCAAAAATCTTGGCCTAATTTTTTGCTTCCGCCGCAGGGAGAAGCCCTTCGCGAGCAGGCTGCAAGCGGTCTTTTGACGGCATAAAAATGGCTTGCTCATTAGCACTGGCCAGCAGGTTTTTTGTGCGCGCATGGTCTTTGCGATCCTTCGCGAATCCTTGCGGAGTCAGTGCTGTCGCAGCAACGCAGAAAGCCGTTACTGCGGAATTCCCCTGAGCATGGTTTTATGCAGAAGCCCATCGCTGCGAACCCGCGGCACTGAACAGGCCCACCAGCAACGCAACTGCATCACGTTGCCGTGCTGGTGGGCAATCACGGCGAGTGATTGGCTCGCCAGTTTTTTCGTGGCGCTCGCTGCGTGTCGTTTACCAATTGCCGCTTGCTGCATGTCGGCATGGCACGCACGCAGGCACGGCGCGCTGGGTGCAACTCAGGCTGGCTGACCTTGACGCAACAATGAAAGCTCGAGCAAGTGGTCGAGTAAGCCCGCAAAGGAATAGCCAGCGGCAGCAGCAGCTTTGGGCAACAGACTCATCTCGGTCAAGCCGGGGATCGTGTTGACCTCGAGCACAATGGGCCCGTCCTTGCTCCAGATCATGTCGGTGCGCGACATGCCATCACAGCCAAGCGCCTGATGGCAACGAATGGCAATCTGCTTAGCCAGTTCGATATTTTCCGTCGAAAGTCCGCGCGGCGGCACGATCTCATCGCAAGCACCCTTCTCGTATTTGGCGCGCTCGTCAAAATGTGCGGCAAACTTTGGATAAATGCCGACCGGCGGCAACGCCTGCAACAGTTGGCCCTGATTGCCGAGCACCGCGACAGTGATTTCCTCGCCGACAACCGAGGCCTCAGCAAACCAGCGACGCGAGTGTCCGCCCCATTCGCTGGCGAATTGTTCAAACTGCGCAAAAGTGGTGATGCGCTGCACGCCACGACTGCTGCCGGAGCAAGGAATCTTGACGAACGCCGGCAGGCCTACGGTTGCAGACATGCTGGCGAACGCCGTCGCCAAGTCGCTGGAACCGAGTTGTTGCGAGGACGAATACGCCGCCGCCAACGGCACGTTGCTTGCCGCGAGGACATGCCGCGTCAACATCTTGTCCATCGCCACTGCACTCGCAGCACATCCTGAACCGACGAATGGCAAGTCGTAGAGTTCGAGCATTCCCTGCACCGTGCCATCTTCGCCGTATGGACCGTGCAAGATCGGCAACACCAACTGCACGCGGGCGTGATCGAGTAACCAATCGAGCGCCGCGCCTGGACGCAATGGCCCGTGCGAAGTGCGCGCCAATCCGGGTTGCCAGGTTTCACCTGCTGGTAGTGCCTCACGCGCTGGCCAGAATCCGCCGTCACGATCGAGAAACACCGGCCATGGCCGCCAACGCTGACGATCGAGATGGCGCAAAACCTGCGCTGCCGAGTTCAGAGAAATGTCATGTTCCGGCGACCGACCGCCGGCGAATACCGCGATATCCATGCATCAACCCCTCCACAGGGTGTGTTGCAAAGGATAGCAACGTCACTTGTGACGCGCAGCAGTCGCCTGTGCTCAGTCGGAGGTCAGTGCGAGTGCGCCAGTGGCGGCCGCCGCGCCCCACAAGATCGCATCCGAACCGCCAAGCGTTTCGACGAAGCGCACATTTTGCGAGATCGACTTCGAGCAGTTGTCGCGCACGAACTGCTCGATGCTGCCCCGGAGTGCGGGCCAGCCCGACAGCACACCGCCACCCAGCACCACAGCGCCCGGATTGAGCAAGGTGCAGGCGTTTGCAGTCAAGGTGGCCGCCGCGTGAAAGGCATCGCGCAGAATCAACTCAGCACTTGGGTGTTGCGACGCCACCACCGCACCCACAGTCCACTCGCCGCCATTCTGCGCAGGGCCGATTTCGGCGGCGGCGCGTTCGGTGATCGCGCGGCCACCACAATATGCCTCGAAGTGGCCAAGCTGGCCGCAGGGACACTTGCGGCCAAAGAGCCGATACATCGTGTGGCCGATCTCACCAGCGGCGTTGTCGGCACCTTCAAACGGCCGGCGACCAATCAACAGGCCAATGCCGACGCCAGTGCCGAAGAACAAGCACAGCAACGGGTCGCTGCCTTTGGCATAGCCGCGCAGGTATTCGCCAAAAGCGCTGGCGCGACCATCGTTGATCAACGTCGTTGGCAGGCCAAAGCTGCGTTCAAGGTGCGCAGATAATGGAAACCCATCGAGCGGCAGATTGGGGGCACTGGTAATCAGACGGCCACCGCGCGGGATTACGCCAGCGGTGCCGAGGCCGATTGCGGAAGGCGGATTCATGCCGGCTGGGACGGCAGCTACAATCGTTCTGCACGCGGCTTCGAGTTGGTGCAAAAACTCAGCGCGATCGCGTGAAGTGGCCACCTGCTGAACCGCAAGGACTTGCAGATCTTCGGTGATCAGTGCAAACCGACATTTGGTGCCGCCGATATCACCGGCGAGAACGGTTTTCATAGACTTTTTGCTGCGGCGATCGGGGACTCCCTGCTGCCGCAGGTTTCAGTGGCGCTTGCTAGCGTAGCGGACCTGAGCGAGGTTGCTGTGCAACTATGGTTGGGTTGCCGCGCGATCGCTGCGAGCAATGGAGGCCCTTGCCAAACCCACGCGATTGAGACCGCCTACATGGGGCCCTGCTGGGCTGGCTTTTTGGTGGTAGCCCGCGGCACAACGAACCAAACCTGTCGGATTGCCAACCGTCTCCGGAAAAACTTGATTCCAACCGCGAGACATGGCGTTTGGTGTTGGTCGTTTGCAGAAAAGCTATCGGTGTGCGACCGCTGCCGCTTTTCACCTCACGCGCAAGGGTGCCATGCCTGCTTTCTACCGTGATCACCGCAAGATCGACGATGCCTCGATGCCTGCGTTTACAAGAGGCCTTGGTTTCCCCGAGGCTTGAACAAACACCAGCCGATCACAATCTTCGTGCGCCGCAAGACGAAACCCCAGTGAAGAATCGCACTCATTCAGCAACCACACTAATCATGGCGGCAGAACGGGCTCCCCGCAGTGGCCATCTCAGCCGGTGAAGCGGCCGAGCAGCAGGCAGGTGTTGTGACCACCAAAGCCGAGCGAGTTGCTGATGGCAAAGTCGACGCGCAGTTCGCGTGCAACATTGGGCACGTAATCGAGGTCGCAGTCAGGATCAGGCGTCTCGTAGTTGATTGTCGGATGGACCCGACTGTGCTGCATCATCAGCGTCGTCGCCGCCAATTCGATTGCGCCAGACGCGCCGAGCAAGTGGCCGGTCATCGACTTCGTCGAGGACACAGCGAGCTTTTTAGCGTGGTCGCCGAAGGTCCGCTTGATCGCCAGCGTCTCGATCTTGTCGTTCAGTTGCGTGCTGGTGCCGTGCGCGTTCACGTAGGCAACCTGATCCGGCCGAATCCCGCCATCCTTCAACGCCATCACCATGGCGCGCTGCGGGCCATCGGCGTTCTCATTTGGCGCGGTGATGTGGTAGGCATCGTCGGTCGAGCCATAGCCGAGCAGTTCGCAAAGAATCGTTGCCCCACGGCGGCGGGCGTGCTCAAGCTCTTCGAGAACGATGGCAGCACCGCCCTCACCCATCACAAAGCCATCGCGATTCTTGTCAAACGGCCGCGACGCGCGCTTTGGTTCATCATTGCGTCCGGAGACGGCTTTGAGTGCGCAGAAGCCACCAAGCCCGAGTTCGGTAGTGGCAGCTTCACTGCCACCGGTAAGCATGATGTCTGCTTCGTCGTATTGAATGGCGCGCAGCGCCTGACCAATGGCATGGCTGCTGCTAGCGCAGGCTGAAACGGTTACGTAGCAGGTGCCCTGCAGACCAAATCGGAGGGCCGCTTGGCCAGCCACTGCATTGGACATCATCTTTGGCACAAAGAATGGGCTGATGCGATCCGCGCCACGCTCAAGCTGCACCACTTTGGTGGCCTCGATCTCATGAATGCCACCGATACCGGTGCCAAGGATGCACCCTGATCGAGTGCGATCCTCGTGGTCCATCTGCAAGCCCGAGGCCTTCATTGCCTCATCTGCTGCGATGAGGAAGTACTGGGAGTACTTGTCGATGCGCTTGCTTTCGGTCTTCGGAAAAAAGTTTTCCGTCACGTAGCCCCAAACTTCACACGCGAACTTCGTCGAGTGCTTGCTGGTATCGAAGCGGGTGATCGGTCCCGCACCTGATTCTCCTAGGAGAAGTTTGTCCCACGTAGTTGCGAGGTTGAGCCCCAAGGGGGTAACCGCACCAAGACCAGTGATGACGACGCGCCTTCGTGCCATGCGACACCTGCAAAATGCAAGAACAGGCGGCTGACCAAAGGGCCCGCCGCGGGTGTACGGCCTTGGAACTCAGCTACTGAGCTTGCCCTTGATGTAGTCAACCGCAGCACCGACGGTTTGGATCTTCTCCGCATCTTCGTCCGGGATGTTGATCTCGAACGCGTCCTCGAACTCCATAACCAGTTCCACTGTATCCAGCGAATCTGCGCCAAGGTCGTTGATGAACGACGTGGACGCATTGATCTTATCGCGGGTGGTACCAAGCTGCTCGCACACGATATTGTGAACCTGCTCTTCGACGTTTTCGACCTTCGACACTGCTCTTGCCTCTTTGGGGATGTTGCCTAGCCTCGGTCAAACCGAGGTTTCGGAAAAGCTACATGGTCATGCCGCCGTCCACCACCAGAGTCTGTCCAGTGATGTAACCAGCGGCGTCAGAACTGAGAAATACCACCGCATTGGCGACGTCCTCGGGCTTACCAAAACGCGCGAGCGGAATCATCTCGAGCATGGTTTTTTGAATGCCTTCGGGGATTGCAGTCGTCATGTCGGTAGTGATGAAACCTGGTGCGATCACGTTTGCCGTGATGCCTCGCCCGGCGAACTCCTGCGCTAACGACTTCGTGAGCCCAATGAGTCCCGCCTTGCTGGCGGCGTAGTTTGCCTGTCCAGCATTGCCCGTCAAGCCTACTACCGATCCGATATTGATGATCCGCCCGCCGCGGGCCTTCGCCATCGACCGCGAAAAGGCCTTGCAGACTAGAAAAGGCCCACGCAAGTTGGTGGCAAGCACCGCGTCATAATCCTCGGCGCTCATCCGCAAAAATAGCCCGTCGCGGGTGATGCCAGCGTTGTTGACCAGGATGTCGAGCCGGCCGTGCTGATCGAGCACTGTCTTTGCCAGCTGCTCGACTTGTGCTGCATTGCTGATGTCGCACATGAGCGCACTGCTGCTCATTCCGGCAGCCGAGATCTGCAGCAAAGTGTCGTCGCAACCATCCTGCTTGGTAGACGTGCAGAGCACCTGAGCGCCCGCCTTGGCAAGCCCGATCGCGATGGCTCTGCCGATACCGCGCGAGGCGCCAGTGACGAGAGCGATTTTGCCGTTGAGTTGCATGCTGTGGGGAATGACGACTTTATTGACTGGAAAATTGGCTGTGCGCGGGTGCGAAGTTTCGTGCGCGAGATTACCAGCGCAACAGCAGGTGGCCCCAAGCAAGGCCAGCACCAAAGGCTGGCATCACGACCAGCTTGCCCTTCTTCAGGCGACCCTGGTCATAGGCTTCGCGCAAGGCAATGGGCACGGACGCTGCAGAGGTATTGCCGTAGTGGTCAATGTTGCTGAACACCAAGTCCATTGGCAAATCCAACTGCGCCATCGCAGCCTCGATGATCCGTTGATTGACCTGGTGCGGAATGATGACCCCGATGTCGTCGCGGCCGTATTTTTCGACCACGCCCTGCACCAGATCGGCAAACACGCGCACCGCGAAGCGATAGACCTTCGTGCCGCCCATCTTCATGAAGTGCAGGCGCTGGTCAATGGAGCCAAGCGAAGCCGGATGCCGACTGCCGCCACCAGGCATCGAAATCACATCTTCGGTGCCACCTTCCATACCCATGGAACCGCCAAGGAATTCGCCCCGATTGGCACGTTCCAAGGAGGTGAAAATAGCAGCGCCAGCGCCATCGCCAAACAGCACGCAGGTATTGCGGTCTGTGTAGTCGAGGATCCGGCTTAAGGTTTCCGCGCCAATCACGAGCACGTTGCGGGAATGGCCAGAACGAATGAATGAGGTGGCTACTTGTGCTGCCATCACAAAACCCGAGCACGCGCTAGCGACGTCAAAACCGCCGGCATTGGTCACCCCAAGATCTTTGGCGATGCGACAGGCCGTTGCAGGAAAGGGTTGATCGCCGGTGACTGTGGCGCAGAGCACGAGGTCGATTTCGATTGGCGCCATCTTGGCGTCTTCGAGCGCCATTTGGGCTGCCAGGAGCCCCATCGAACTGGTCACTTGCGAAGGCGCAGCGATCCGCCGTTCGCGGATGCCGGTGCGCTGGACGATCCATTCGTCGGACGTCTCCACCATCGCTTCCAGGTCGGCGTTGGTCAGCCGTTTTTCTGGCACATAGTTGCCAAGGCCAGCCACGCCAACGCGAATCAGGTTCGTCATCGGGTTCGTCATGTGGGGCTACCCGCTAGCTTGCAGACTCCGGCGTGGCTTTTGCCATCGCACGGGCCGCTTGCTCAATGTGATGATTGACCTCTGCCGTCAGCGCTTTTCTAGCAAAACGAATCGCATTGCTAAACGCGTTGGCTTGGGACCGACCGTGGCAGATTGTCACGATGCCTTCGACTCCAAGCAGCAGGGCACCACCATATTCGGCGTAGTCCATGCGCGGCATCACGCCTGCGAGCACGGCCTTGATCTTGGCTGGCTCAACGCCGACTTGCTGCATCATGGAAACCATGGTGCGCAGCACATATTCAGCGCAGCCCTCGCTGACCTTCAGCAACACGTTGCCGGTGAAGCCATCGCAAACTACCACGTGGCACTCGCCGCTAAACAGTTCGCCACCTTCCACGTTGCCGAGGAAGTTGATTGGCATTTGCTTCAGCAGCGCACGGGCTTCCTTGACCAGCGCGTTGCCCTTCAACTCTTCACTGCCGATATTGAGGATGCCGATGCGAGGCTCGGACACCCCAAAGGTGCCAGAATAATAAGCCCCACCCATGATCGCGTATTGCGCCAGATGGTGCGGCTTGGGCTGCGGATTTGCACCGACGTCGATCACCAAGAACGGGTGCTTCTCGCCCTGAATGATCGCGCCGATTGCCGGGCGACGAATGCCTTCTAGGCAGCGCAGCCCAAGTGTGGCAGATGCAACGACGGTGCCTGTCGAGCCGGCACTGATGAAGCCGCCGGCAAGGCCGTTCTTTACCAGCTGCATACCGACCATGATGCTGTTGTTTGGCTTTCTGCGCATCGCATCGGTTGGCGAGTCGTCGCAGGTGAGGATGTCTGGCGCATCGACGATCTCGATGCCCCCCGGTCCTACCGGTATCCCGTGCGCGATCGCCTGCTGATGCACTAGCTCACGTGGCCCAGTAAGGATCAGGTGAGCAGCTTCGCAATGGCCTTTTTTGATAGCCATGGCAACGCCCTTCAACACCTCCACCGGAGCGTGGTCGCCGCCGACCGCATCGAGGACTACCTTCGCCATGCGCTCTCCCTCTTTGGGTAAGTGGAGTAAGGACTGCCCAATCTAGCACCCGGAACGTCCGACTGGATGCTCCTTGGTAGACCGGGTTTTGGTTGAAAAACTGGCGTCAGCTCGGATTGGCAGCGAGCGTGATCTGGCGGCCGCGGTAGTAACCGCAATCGCCACAGACAGTGTGTGGCTTGATCATCGCACTGCAGTGAGTGCAGCGAACAAGTTGCGCCCTGGTGAGCGCTAGGTGAGCGCGCCGGTGACCTTTACTAGCGCGACTGAGCTTTCTCTTCGGATTGGCCATGACAAACCTCGTACAGCGGGCGGTTTCCTACCGCCAACTCTGGACCGATCTCGGCCGCGCCGAGGACGTTCCAGATAATGTAAAGCGAAGCAGTTTACGCCTGCCAAGGCGGAAGTCAACGCTACGGCCGCACGGCATTTGCAATGCCGCCGCAAGAATGACGGAATGCCTCAGCCGCGTAGCCCCGATTCACGCAGCAAAGCTATCGCCGCCATGGTCGCATTTGCCAGTTGGGTGACGTCCTTTCCCTTGCCCTGAGCCATTTCAGGCTTGCCGCCACCGCCGCCGCCCAGCAAGGCAGTGACGGCTTTTAGCAAGTCGCCGGCCTTGATCTTTCCGAGCAAGGTTTTCGCCACACCAACCACCACCGCAACCTCGCCGTCCATCGCCGAAAAGATCACGACAACGAGTGGATCCAGCGACTGGTGCGCAAGCCGCACAAGATCTTGCGCGTCTTTGGTCGTGAGCCCCGGGCGCTCAAAAATCACCGTCCGCACGCCCTGATGCTCGACCACCAACGCGCTCAGGTTTGCCAGTTCTTTGGCAAGGTCGGGCGCGAGCGCCTTCTCAAGTTCCTTGCGCACTTTCTTCAGCTCTTCCGACAACTCCACCACCCGCGCAACGATCCGCGTCCCCGGCACCTTCAGGGTCGCACTCAGGTTGGCGAGCAGCTGACGCTCCTCCCACGCCATCTGCAGTTGAGCGATACCCGTCACGGCTTCAATGCGTCGTGTGCCAGCTGCAATCGCAGCGTCCGTGATAATCCGAAACGCGCCGATGTTGCCCGTGTTTTCCGCGTGCGTGCCGCCACAAAGTTCGAGACTAAAATCACCCACCCGCAGCGTCCGAACGCGTTCGCCATACTTCTCGCCGAACAAGGCGGTGAATCCCATGGCCTTCGCTTCCGCAAGCCCGCGCACCACGGCCTGCACCGGGTTGGCGAGCAGGATCTGCGCGTTGACCTCTTCCTCGACACGCTGCATTTGTTCTGCCGAAGGCTTCTCCGGTTGCGTGTAGTCAAATCGCAAACGCTCTGGCGACACTTCGGAACCAGCCTGCGACACATGCGCGCCGAGCACTTTCTTCAGTGCCGCATGCAGCAAGTGCGTTGCGGTGTGGTTGCGTTCTGTGGCGCGACGCGCCGTGGCATCGACTGTCAGCGTGGCCATTTGACCACGTGCCAGATACCCCACTGTGACCACTGCCTGATGCAGGTGGAAGCCATCGAGACCGGTGGTCGTTGCGATCTGCGCTTCCCCTGTTGCCGTCACAATCGTGCCGCGATCGCCAACCTGGCCGCCACCTTGCGCGTAAAATGGACTCGCGGCGCAGACCATCACCGCCTTCTCGCCTGCCAAAACCCGCGGCAACATCAGATCGCCCTCACCAACAATGCCAGTCAACTCGGCGGTGCTAGTAGTGACCTCGTAACCGCAGAAGGTCGTCGGCTTGGCACCGGCATCGCGCAACTTTACGGCGATGCTCGCGGTGAACACGGCACCTGCGGTTGCCATGCTGGCGCGCGCGCGTTTTTGTTGCTCCGCCATGGCCTGCTCAAAGCCAACCATGTCGAGCGCGTAGCCACGCTCCTCCATCATCTTCTGCGTGATGTCGACTGGGAAGCCATAGGTGTCGTGCAGCTGAAACGCAAACCCGCCGCTACCTTGCATTGGGCTTTCTAGCGGCCTACCCGGGGCACTGCCGGTTGGTGCTGCGCGCAAGAACTCTGCCAGCCGCGCCGTCCCCTGGCGGTAGCAGATCAAGAAGTTGTCTTCCTCGCCCTTGATGACGGCGCGGCACTGCGCGGCATTGTCGCGCACTTCCGGATAGTGCTCGCCCATTGTCTTGCCGACGATTTCCACCATCGCAAACAAGAATGGCTCATGCAGGCCGAGCTCGTAGCCATCGCGTGCCGCCCGACGCAGAATCTTGCGCACGACGTAGCCCCGGCCCTCATTGCTTGGCAGCGCACCATCCGCGATGCAGAACGTGATCGCACGCACGTGATCGGCGATGCGACGCATCCTGACATCGCGCTTTGGGTCCACGCCATAGGCCGTGCCCGAGATGTGTGCGAGGTGATCGAGGAACGGCCGAAACAACTCCGTCTCAAAGTTGTTCTTGGCACCCTGCAGGACCGCTGCGATGCGTTCAAGGCCAAGCCCAACGTCGATATTCTTCTGCGGCAGTGGCACCAGTGAGCCATCCGACTTTCGCTCGTATTGCGTGAACACGCAGTTGCCGATCTCGGTGAAGCGATCATCCGGCAGCGACAAAAGCCCTTTGTGATTGGGCAGCGGCAAATCGGGGAACGCATCAAAATAGATCTCGCTGCACGGACCGCATGGACCGTTCGGCCCCTTGCTCGGCGCTTCTGCGGGCCAGAAGTTTTCCTTCTCGCCAAAGCGGAAGATCTTGTTTGGTGCAAGCCCGACCACCTTGGTCCAGATGTCGAAGGCCTCTTCGTCATCGCTGAAAATAGTCACCACCATCTGTCGATCGGGGATGCCAAGTGAGTCGCGGAAGAACTCCCATTCCCAAGCGATGCACTCTTTCTTGAAGTAGTCGCCGAAGGAAAAGTTGCCCAGCATCTCAAAGAACGTGTGATGCCGCGCGGTGACGCCGACGTTGTCGAGGTCGGGTACACGCAGGCACTTCTGCGAGGTCGTCAACCGCCGCCACGGCAACGTTCCCTTGCCGAGAAACATGTCCTTGAACTGATTCATCCCAGCGCCGGTGAACAGCAGTGTGGGATCGTTGGCGGGGACCAGCGAATCGGATGGATAGATTTTGTGACCGCGCTGCTCGAAGAACTTCAGGTAGCGGGAACGGATCTCGGCGAGACTTAGCGGTTGCATGCGGGGCGACCGTTGTACCTAGCGCGCTACTTGCCGCGCAAGCAACCTAGTAACAGCTTGTCAGGTCAGCCCAAATAAGTCCCAAGCGGCAAGCAAAAGAGACCGCACTGCAGCAGTCAGGCTATGGCTCGTGGCGTGGTAAGAAAACGCGCGACTTTTCGCCCTGCGTAGGGACCAGCGAGGATCACCAGCGGGTCCCGCGGCAACGGTCAGTTGCCCAGGGCGAAGAGCGTGGCGTTGTTGATTGCAAAGCTGATGCCCAACGGACCAACGATGGTCATCGTGTAGGCCTCACCGATGCCAGCCGTCAGCACCACCGGTTCGACCAACGTGTTGGTGACAAAATCCCAGCGATAACAGATCCCGTCTTCGCAGTTCACGATGGCGGAACGCCGCGTCACGTCGATTGCGGCGCTGTTGATGCACCACTCGCGGAACCCACCTGGGAACGAGGGGTCCGGGGTCGGACCAAGCACCGTCAGGATCTCATTCATGCAGGTCACGCCGCTGACCGGTTCCGTAAAGCCTGCGCTCGGGTCGAGCACGGCAATTTTGTTGAGGCCTGTGCCGGTCGCAGTGCCGCCGTAGTTGTTGTATTTGCTCATGATCAAATACGCAGAAGTGCCGTGGTAGGACGGCACCGCGCTGGCGGGCACAATGGACGGCGTGTCATCCCAACCAAAGGCGCCGGGGATCTTGGTCAGCGTTAGCGCTCCGTTGTAGTGCAGCAGCCAGCCGCGGCTGTTGTTGCTGCCAAAGGGGCTTTCCAGCACGCCGTAGTATAAGTCGCCATCAGGTCCAATCAGCGGCGAAGCCGTCCCATCGTCAAACAACGCAGCATTGTTTGCGGTGTTGCGCGCGTCTTTCATCAGGATGCGAGCCTGCTGCACGAGCGTCGTACTGTTGAGCTTCAGCATGTAGCCACTGCCGCTGCCCGAAGTCGCATTGGTTGTGGTCGGCACATACAGCGACGCTTCATCCAAACTCAGCGCCGGGGCGCAGTTGGTTGGGATCTTGCGCGCCGTAGTCGAACCCGACGCGGTGCTGGCGGACACGTAGGTGCCAACTCCCGTCACCGACAGTCGCGCAATGCCGCTTTGCAGCCCAACGATCGGTGGCGTGCCGGTGACCAAGTAACCGAAGAACAAGTTGCCGCGGCTATCGCAAATGATCGGCGTATTGATGATCACGGAGCTGTTGAAACCAGCAGGGTTGGCGTTGTAAGCAGCAGTGCCATAGAAGGCGACCGTGCGGACCGTACCGACCGGCGAATCCAGTTTGCTACGAAACAATACCGTGCCACCGGGGCCGGGGATTGCGACTTCGTTCCAGGCAGTGATGCACGATCCCATTGACGGGAACCAGTTGTGTGGTGGCGCAGTCCAACCCGTTGGCTGGGTCCAAATCAGATCGCCATTTTTGATGTTGCGTCCTTCCAATTGGAAACCACTGCTCGCGCCGGTTTTCACTGTGACGATCAACGTGCCGCCAGCGGTAGCCAACGGCGAGCCATAATGCGTGAGCAGCAACGTGCCGCTGTATTGGGGAGCCAAGTCCACCGGCGTTTGCCAGAGCACTCGGTTCATCGTCTGCGTGACATAAGGTGACTGCGCGCTGTGCTGCGGGTTGCAGCCATACATCGGCCAGCCGACAAACCTGGGCGCGATCGCAACCGGTGTTACCGGCAGGGCAACTTGGCCAATGATTTGGCCCGCGACGAGGTAAATGGCCAACGGCGCAAAAAGCAATCTGTGGGTGCTTAGCATTGAGGTTGTGTTGGAAGCCATCTTTATAGCCTTCCATGGCGTGATCCTACGAAAGAGTTCCACAGACATGAAGGGGCCATCAAACAGGAACTTACAACATTCGCTGATGCGAAATCGCAGCCGCCGTTGCAGCGCGATCAGGCCATGACATTTTGCCGACGCGCAGGGCACTGTTATGCCGCGTGACCGACGCGCAGGGCAACACAGCTTTTCGGTGCAGCTATGCGGTACAGCCTTTCGGTGCAGCCTTTCGGTGCAGCTATGCGATGCGGCGAGCGATCAGGCCTCGCCAGCGGCAGCTGGGGGTTTTGCTGGCGCGGACCGACCGCCAAAGCCAGACGAGCCACCACTCGCAGCGGCCGCACTGGGACCCGTGGTGCCTAGGCGGGGCATCGGTAGACCTTTTTGCTGCTGAGCCGCGATGTGCTTCAACAAAACGTCTTCGATCTCGATCGCGAGTTTCGGATTCTCTTTCAGGAATTCGCGAGCCTTGTCGCGGCCCTGACCAAGGCGCGTTTCGCCATAGCTAATCCAAGTGCCCGAGCGCTTCATCACGCCGGTCTCAACACCAAGATCCAGCAGTTCGCCCAGGCGGTTGATGCCCTCTGCAAACAGGATGTCGAACTCCGTCTTGCGGAACGGCGGTGCGATCTTGTTTTTCACAACGGTCGCCTTGGTACGCGCACCGATCGGCTCCTCGCCATCCTTGATCTGGCCGATGCGACGAATGTCGATGCGAACCGATGAGTAAAACTTGAGTGCGCGGCCACCAGTCGTGGTCTCCGGGCTGCCAAACATCACGCCGATCTTTTCGCGGATCTGGTTGATGAAGATCAACGTGGTCCTGCTGCGAGCCGTGACCGCGGTCAACTTGCGCAGCGCCTGACTCATCAAACGGGCGTGTAGGCCGACGAAGCTGTCACCCATGTCGCCTTCGATCTCGGCCTTTGGCACGAGCGCCGCAACCGAGTCGATGACGATTACGTCGACGGCGCCCGAACGTGCGAGCGTCTCGCAGATATCGAGCGCTTGCTCACCGTGGTCAGGTTGCGAGATCAACAGCGAATCCAAGTCGACCCCGAGCTTGCGGGCGTATTGCGGATCGAGCGCGTGCTCCGCATCGATAAATGCACAAACACCGCCAGCGCGTTGCGCATTGGCAACGACGTGCAGCGTCAAGGTGGTCTTGCCGGATGATTCTGGACCGAATACCTCAACTACGCGGCCGCGCGGCAAACCCTTGCCGCCAATGGCGAGGTCAAGGCCTAGCGAGCCGGTCGAAATACCGTCGATTGGCGACACAAAGTCATCGCCCATGCGCATGATCGAGCCTTCACCGTAGTCCTTGTGGATACTGGCAATAGCTTCGTCTAGTGCGGCGTTAGAGACCTTCTTGGTTGGTGCTGCTTTCATGCTTTCGATCTTGTCTTTCATCGCGTCCTCTTTGGGTTTGTGGTGCGAAGTCTTCTGGAACGCGGCACTCTACCGCGAACCCTTACGAAACCCAAACACTTTCTCAGGGTTCCCATGCCTTGGATGTGGTGCGGATCCGCCATTGGTTACCGGTGTTCTCACTTTGCAAGTCGAAATATCCATCCGCTACTGCCGCCCTCAGCAACGGTAACGGGCACCATCACGGTGCCTCTTTCGCTGACTTTGAGCTGACTGCGTTTGCCATCTGGCGCCTCGACTTCGACCAGCATCGAAGCTCCCAGATTGGCGTAATAAAGGTCCACGAAAAGCGTCCGGGTGCGCGGCTTGCCGGTCGGATTGAACACCGTTAGGAGCGCGCGTTCTTCAATGTTGGGATTGGTGTGCAGCACCCAATCGAGGTCGCTGCCATCGGCGCGGCGCGAAGCGGTGTGGATCACTTCGCTCTCGAGAATCGCACGGTGTTGAACAAAATATGCCACCTGCTGCTGCACCATCGCCTTGGTCGCATCGGTGTCGTAGAGGCGCGGCCCGCGGTAGCACGCTTGCGCGCCGTAGGCGAGATTGCTGCTAATCATCCGCTCGTAATGCGGCAGGTGTTCTGCAAGTGGCTCGATGGTCGCAGCAGCACCGCCACCCTGGTATTCCAAAAGCGGCACAAACATCCAGCCCATCGACGACAGCTTGTCGTAGGTGCCATCGAATAAGTTTTGCCGCGTATGCAAAACTTGCTGTTCGCGCGGCAAGGACCAGTTGGTCTCGCGATAACCCATGCCGGTCTTGTTGCTGCCGTTGAGAAAATACCAATCGGGCACGTTGAGGTAGATGCCGCGGCCACGGCACCAGCGATAAAAGTTGGCGATGATTTGGTGCTGCACCCACTGCGAATCGGCGAGGCCTTTCTGCAATGGCGGCCGCGCCATTGCATCCGGATCGCCTGGATAACTGCCGTCGTGTTCGAGCAGATCAAAGCCGGTGTAGGTAAAGAAGCGGTACAGCTTTTGGAAGTAGCGCTGGCCCCAGTTGGACGCGAGTGCGGGTGCGGTGCCAAAGATCTGGCCACCCGGCTTGCCGGTCTGTTCGTTGATGCAGTTATCTCCTGTGGGCTCGATCGCGCGACTGCTGAGCAACGAATAACCACCGAGCTGAATACCCTGCTGATGCGCGTAATCGGCGAGCGCTTTCCAGCGCTCCAAGTTTTGCGGGCTGTCGTCCTCGATGTCAAAACCAGAACCAAAAGTCAAGATCGCCATCTCAAACCCAACCTGAGCGCATTGGTCAATCGCCGAGCGCACTGCCAATGGTTCCGCACTTCGCACGTGCATCATCACCGGGTTCTCAGTGCTCCATGGAGCTATCGTGCGATACATGCGCCGCACTGCGAGCGATTGGCGTTCACGGTCCTCGCGGTCCGGGGCTAAAAGCCAAGTGCGGAACGTTGCGAAGGTGGATTTTTCGGCGATCGTCTGGGCCGGGCCAAGATCGGGTCCGACCTCGAGCAGGCAGCGCGTTTGTCGTTCGTAGTTGACCTGCGTTTCAAACAGCGGATCGGGCAACCAGCGCACGCAATGTGCACTGCCGTCGCTGCCGGTCATCGCGTGAAATGCAAAGTCGGTCTCCACGTGCAAGTTGGGCAACCGTACTCCCATTCGCATCGGCTCGACGCGCGACTCAGCTTCGACCACCGCCAACTGCACGGAAGTAAACGCAGCGAGTTCGACTGGCGCGTCACTCTGGTTGTGAACTTCTAGCCACTGGCACCAAAGCGGCAGTCCGTCATACATCTCCAAGTGCACGGTGACCGACATGCCTGCTGCGATACCGGCAGGCGCATCGAACTGCAGCTGCACGTGCACGCCATGCGGTGGCCACGCGACATCCGGTGCCGTGTGCCGCGTTTTTTGCCAAGGGAATCGCGCCTCGATCGGCCCTTCCGACATGCTTTTATAATGAAACGCGCGCGGATTGGCTTGCATCGCAAGCAGCCACTCGGGCAGCAAGAACGCGTGATTGGGTTGACCAATCAACCCACCCACGGAGACCTGCGTGCCAGCGAGAGTCACTTGGCCAAACGGCCGCACCGCTCGCAGCAGTTCGCGGTCGCCGATCCGCAGCGAGACCAGCGCAGCATCCGGCTCTAGGCATAAAGTCGCTCGCAGGATTCCGTTGTCGAGCACCAGTTCGCGG
>BJHM01000028.1 GCA_014192625.1 Planctomycetota bacterium | reverse complement strand
CGCGTCAGTCTGCACGGTGCGTCAGTTTGCACGGCGCGTCAGTTTGCACGGCGCGCCAGTCTGCCCAGCGCGCCAGTTTTCCCAGCGCGTCAGTCTGCACGGCCAGCCAGTCTGCACGGCGCGCCAGTTTGCACGGCCAGCCAGTCTGCACGGCGCGCCAGTTTGCACGGCCAGCCAGTCTGCCCAGCGCGCCAGTCTGCACGGCGCGTCAGTTTGCACGGTGCGTCAGTTTGTCCGGCGCGCCAGTTTGCGCTGCCAGCCAGTTTGCCCAGCGCGTCAGTCTGCGCGGCGCGTCAGTCTGCACGGCGCGCCAGTCTGCCCAGCGCGTCAGTCTGCGCTGCCTGCAGCGTGGACCGTGCCCTTCTGCAGTGCGTCGATCCGTTGATGAAACTCGAGTGCGCGTGCGCGGAAGTTTGGGTATTGGTCGAACGAGGCGAAGGCTGGGCTAAACAGCACGGCATCGCCGGGCTTTGCCACCGCGAGTGCTGCCGCGAGTGCGTCTGCCAAATGATCGTGTGTGGTGACGGGGACACGGTCCTTCAGGCACGCGGCCAACGGTTGCTGCGCCGCGCCGAACAGGTGCGCCGAGGCGATAAATGGCGCGACGCCGTTTGCGACGGTGGCAAAATCGCCGTCCTTACTCTTGCCGCCGCCGAGCCAGTGGATGCGACCGGTGAGGGTGCGCAGCGCCGAGCGCGTCGACTCGATCTCGGTGGAGATGCCGTTGTCGTAGATCCGCACGCCATGCAGCATCGTCAAAAGTTGCAGGCGGAATGGCAGGGGTTTTGCCGTGGCGAGGGCAAGGCTCGCAGCATGGGCAAAAGCGCCGATCAGCAGGGCTGCGGCGGCGGCGGCGAGCACATTCTCGCGTTGAAAATCACCGAGCAGACGCAGTGCGTTTTGATGCAACAACCGGATCGCTGGCGCAGCGGTGAGCCGTGCGCAGAGCCAGCCATCTACGCAGCCCATGCTGCCTTCTGCCGGCGGCTCGGAGGTGAACTGCACGCGCTGCCGTGCCGAACTCGCGAACGCTGCGGCGACCGGATCGTCGGCTGCGTGCACCAAAAACTCGGTAGCGAGCAGTGCAATGCGCGCTTTCGCCGCGTGGTAGTTCGAGAGCGTCTTGTGCCGGTCGATATGGTCCTTCTGCACGCGGGTGACGACGGCACCATGCACACGGTGCTTTGCCGGGTCGGTGCGCTCGAGTTGAAAGCTGGAGATCTCGAGCACCGCGATCTGGTCCTTATGCCATTGCGCCTCACAACTGAGCAGGCTGTAGCCGATGTTGCCGCCGACGATGGCCGACAGCCCGCTGTGTTGCAGGGCGGCGTGGATCAGCGTGGTCGTCGTCGACTTGCCATTGGTGCCGGTGATTGCAATGACGCGGCCCGGATAGTGCTCAAGGAAGAGGTTGACCTCCTGAGTGCAGGCGATGCCGCGCTGCAATGCGGCCTGCAGCAGCGGGTGCTCGTTTGGCACGGCAGGGTTGATGACCAGCAACCTAACCCCGTCGAGCAGGCGGTCATCCTCGCGGCCCAGTTGCCAGTCGAGTCCCGGCAGGTCAGCCAACGCTGTTTGACTCGCGAGCAGGTCAGCGCCATTGCTCTTGTCGGCGATCCTTACGTGGTAGCCGCGGCGATGCAGAAATCGGATGGCTTCGATGCCGCCGCCGAAGCGGCCGAGTCCGAGCACGAGTGCGCAGGTTCCATTCATCGGGAGATCTTTGCTTTGGCGGCGCGGTTGCGAAGGTCGTCGATGCCGCTTGGCGGGAACCCTTCGATCACGTCGTTGTCGGCCTGCGCGCTCGTCACCGTTACGGATTGTTGCGGTGTTGACCAAAAGGTGCGGATCACCACTTCGCCAAGAAAATCGAGCGGGAACAGCCATTGCGACACGGGCGGCTCAACCGGCACCGCCTGGCGCGCCGGTTGTCGCGCGAAATCCGTTGGCGCGAGTGTTCGGTTCGGCAGCACATCGATCGTCCTTGTTCCGTAATAGCGGAACGGCAACTCGGTGCGACTTTCAGCGCAGCCGTCGACGTAGCAGTCGCCATCAGTGTTTACGCAAAGGCTTGGTCCGTGGCAGGCGGCAGTAGCCAGGACCAGCAGCAGGCAAACAAAAAGGGCTTCGCGAGTGGCCACTTCGGATGAGGAATGGCGGAGAGGGGGGGATTCGAACCCCCGGTACCGTTACCGGTACATCACCTTAGCAAGGTGACGCATTCGGCCACTCTGCCACCTCTCCGGTGGAAAGCGCGAGCAGTAGAGCGCGGGACTTCGGTGCGTGCAAGCCTGCAGATCAAGCCACTTCGCAGTCATTCTCGCGGCGGCCATTCAGGCGGCGGCCTTGCCAGCCAACCCCCGTGGCAAATGGCGTCAGAGCAGGCGAAAGCGCAGGAGCAGCGGGATCAGCGGGATCTGCTGGATTAGCTGCGCGAGCACGATGCTGTACTTCGACTCGGTGTTTTGCTGCAGGTCCGGGAACTGCCGCCGCAGGTCGTCGATGATCGCCGTGCGGATCGCCCACATCGTCTTGCGCATAGCTTCGTCCGCCTCGGTGTAGGCCACTTCGACGAGGCCGAGGTCTACCGAGGCAAACCCGCCCTTGGCCCAAAGCAGGTTCGCGGCGCCTTCGTCGACCGAGAACGACAGAATGTTTTTGCCGTTGAGGTCGAGATAGCCGCGGCTGCGCGTTTGTTGGATCGTGAGGACGAGACGCAGGGCATACGCATCGACGCCGGCATTGGCATAGACCTGCTTGAAGTCGGCGCGTTGGTTGTGGTCGATTTGACGCAACAACGGGTGAACGTCGTCGTTGGTCCGCCGCCTGGTGGATGGCTTGACTTCATACTTCAGCTCATTGCGCAGGGTGAAGTTGTCCTTGGGCGTCACCTTCATCTGCACCAGCTCGCGGCCGTTCTTGCGATCGTCGGGGTGCGTGGTGTTGAGCCGTTTCCGTTGTCGGCAGCTATTGCTCTGGCGATAGAGATCCAGCGCCGGCGTGTCGAAATACCGGTCCGTAAACAAGCTCACGTCGGACATCTGCTTGCCCGACAGCTGCATGCCGGGGAACTGATCCTGTAGCAGGCCGTTTTGCGCTACGTAACGTGCCTTGAGATAGCGGTAGACCTCGGCGGCCTGCCCGTTCGGGATCATGAGGGTGATCTGGCTGTCGACCCGAGCCTGATCCGCGCCGAACCCTTTCGCGGCTTTCGTCTCCTGTGAGATTTGCTGCGCCATGGCCTCGCCCTGCGAATCGCTTTGGACGGTCGGATACACGCAAATGCCAGCGAGGCTGATCGTGATCGCGATCAGAGCAGTGAACAGCGTGACTTTGCCGAGCGGGTGCATGGGTGTTTTTTTGATCAGTAGTCCACGTCGTTCTTGCTGACGATCAATACCACGTCAGAGACACCTTCGATCTTGCTCAGCGAACTGGTCAGTTTTTCAGCGCTTGCGTCTTTCTCCAGTTGGATGTCGTAGGTCAGTCGCAGGCTTGAACCATCGCCCGATGGTTCGATGTGCAGCATGTTGGAGCGCTTGGCCATCTCGGCAAGGCGGGACAGGTAGTTGGCGCTGTCCTTCTGCTGATCAAACGTGAAGCGCAGGATGAACTCGCTCTTGTAGAGGGCGCCGAAGTTGGCGGCATACATCAGCATCGTCACCGCAACAATGAAGCCGCAGCCGATGGTGGCGAGCGTCAGATGGTTGTTGGTGTCGTTTGCAGTGCCTGCGGCCATGCCGACCGCGAGCGCACCAAAGATGAACGCAATGTCGCGCGTATCCTTGACCACGGTGCGGAAGCGGACGATCGACAACGCGCCGACCAGCGCGAATGATTTTGCGAGGTCGCTGCCGATCGTCATCATCACGACCGCGACGATCACGGACAAAAGCAGGATCGTCTGCGTGAAGGACTGCGAGTAGGACAGGCCCTTGTGCGTGTGGCGGTAGGTGAGTGCCAGCACGATGCCGAGCACCGCCGCGAGCAGCGGGTTGACGAAGAAGTCGAAGAAGTGCAGCTGGTTCAGCAGCTCAGCGGGCTTTTGCCCCGGACCTTGCACCCCTTGTGCGAGGATTGTCACGATGCTTGGAAGGATATATGCCATAGCTCTGTTCTTTGATGTCGGGTCAGGTCGGGTCAGGTCGGGTCGAGTTGCATGCCGAGCGCTTCGGTACCGGTGCAGATCTTGGAGATCGAACGGCGGCGAAGCTCATAGGCTTGGATGATGCGGTGAAACCATGCCGGCACGCGGTGGCGGAACTTCACTTCCATGACCGTGTAGCCGGGCAGCAGCAGGCGCTGTGCAAAAGCGCCCGATGGGAACATGGAGTCAGTCGCAATCGCCGTCAGCTTGCAGTCGAAGGTGACCCGGAAATCCGGGTCGAAGCGGCTGATGTATGGCCGCCGCTCGTAGTCGATCAGCACCGTGGGTTCGATTTGCTTTTTGAACAACTCGAACTCGAACTGGTTGCGAACGCTGTCTGGCGCGGCCTGAGTCAGTAACAGGCGGCTGAGTTGCTCGCCGGAAGTCCGCTTGTCGAAGTCGCCCTGGATTGGCGTCCGATGCTTGAAGACCAGGTTGTTGTAGCGGCCTTTGAGTTCGAGAAACCACGGTGCGAGATCGTTGACCGTTCTCGCATAGGTGCGGATTCGGAACTTGGCGCGCGTGTGTTGCCCCTCGACCTTCTCACGGAAACTCGTGAACGCGGCATTGTCATAGTAGAGGCTGCGGACGAGATACTGGTGGCCTTTGTGGCCCTGCACGTACGGGTCCAAATCGACGAAGTGGCCGAGTTCGGCTTCGACCTGCTCACGCAGCGATTGTGCGAGCACGTATTTGAACTCGAACCGCGAGAAGTGCAG
The DNA here is from genome assembly GCA_014192625.1 of Planctomycetota bacterium. Taxonomy (GTDB): domain Bacteria; phylum Planctomycetota; class UBA1135; order UBA1135; family UBA2386; genus BJHM01. The sequence continues at coordinate 46,709 of BJHM01000028.1, read as the reverse complement.
CTTCGCTTCGGTACTACTCACGATTGCTGCCTCGCACATCGGCGCAGACCGAGGTCCAGATGTTGCGCGCTAGCGGCAGCAATGCATCGAACTGCGGCAGGATCTCGATTGGCGTCAGTTTGTGCGGCGTCCTGCCGCCGTCACAATCGACAAACTGGACATGGTTGTCCTTGCGCTTTTTGGTGATGTCGACGGCTGGCTGGTCTTGCGCATCCAGCGTGCAGTCCTGCACCAAGATCCGCGAGTTGCCTTCGGCATTGGGCAGCGATTTGTTGTTCGAGAACAGCGACTTGCGGATCGACACCTGCGCACCACCTGGGTGACGCCAGTCTTTGTGCAACGCGAGCAGCGGTCGCTGGCAGGCGAGGAAGTCGCAGTTGACGAAGTCGGCGTAAGACTCGTCGCGCACCAAGACACCCTTGTTGCTGCGGCGCACCTTGGTGCGCACGGCGATAAGTGAGCTACCGGCGGAAACAACTATGGCTGTGTCCTTGGCGTTGGCCAGATCGCTGTCGCACAGGATGGCCGAAGAGGCGTTGAGCGAGATACCGTTCTCACCCGCACCGCGGATTTGGCAGTCCGTCAACTGCAGTTGGCTCAGTTCGCTGTGCAGCGCATCCGCGCTGGAGTTCTGCCACTCCACGCCGTCGAACTTGACTGAGGAATGCGCCAAGTGAACCATGCAGGTGGCAGCCGTATTTGCGAGGAGGCGGCAGTCGCGCAGTTCTGCGTCTGCACAATCGTGCACGGCAAACATCGCCGGGAACTGATGCAGGCCGATTGCGGCAGAGCTGCCACCGCGCCAATCGCAATGGCGGAAGCGCGAACCGTTGCAGCCATTGCCAGCGAGTGCCATACAACCCCACGCAGTGCCGCCCGGAATGGCAGGCACGAATTGGATCGGTTGTTCGGTCGTGCCCGACGCATCGACGCGGCCGCGAAAGATGAGGCTCGCCTCGGACGACATCTGGATCACGGTGCCGGGTTCAATGACGACGTCGTCGCGGATTTCGCGCACGCCTTGGATGACGATGGTGCCGCGCCACACCTGCGGCACCCGATTGGGGTGCGGTGGTGTCGACTGGTAGAGCCAGCGCAGATCACTGGGCTCAATGGCGGGACAGGCTTCCGTGCGTTTTTCCTCGTTGCCACGCAGGACCAATATGTCCACGACCTGCATTGCCGAGAGGTCGTCCAGGATCAGTTCGTAATAGCCGGGCTGCTCGTTGAGTGTGTGTTGGCGTAGTGGTTGGCCAACTATGAAGCGAAAACATGGCGCCAACTGGCAAAGCATCCGTGCGGGAATGCGCAGGGTGTTGTTTTGTGCGATTGTCGCACCGGTCAGATCGGTCTCGACTCGCTTGCCATTGCGCAGGTGGCGCAGCACGACGCGGGTTGGCCTCTGCACCTGTTGGTTGCACCGCAACAGCACTGCTTCGACGGGGCTCCGGCCATGGACCTCGAGGGCGATACCTGATTGATCGGGCAGCGATGCACAGCGTACGGTGCCAGCAGCCTCAACATAGGCAAGGCGGACATCATGGAATGTGCGTTCGATGAAAGCGCGAAACGAGACCATGCCCGCTCTGATGTCCGCAGGCAGGGTGGGGCGAATGTTGGGATCGTAGTCGAGCGCGTTCGACGCCTTGGTCAGTGCCGCATCGGCCTCGTGCAGGAATTGTTCGGCCTTGCCGTGCGTGAAGAATTCGCAGATCGACTTGTGACGTGCGGTGAGAAAGTCGCCGTTGCGGTAGAGCCAAATGCCAAGGCGCGAGACCACGAGGTCCAGCGCGATGGCGCTGCCTTCCGCAGGCCGTAGTTCCGGGTTCCAGGGTGTCGGATCCCAAATGATTGGGCGGAACTTTTGCGTCCAAGGATTCCAGGCGAGGCGCCAGTTGTGGCACTCGTCGAAGTGATGGGTCTGCGTCAGGATCTCGAAAGCGCCGAATGCGCCGAACGCGTCCATGTCCAACAACTCGGCGAGTTGCGCCATGGATTCTTCCGACGGCGAGCCAGCCAGAATTCTCGCCAAGTGGTCTAGCGGCGCATGGCTGCCAGGAATACGGCCCTTGGTGTCAACCAGTTGTTCCCAGGTCTCTGGCAGCTCGAATACGTGGTTGGTAATGCCCTTAATCGAACTTTTCGCGACCAGGTCGCCAACGAAAATCTCACCAACGGCTTGCCCGTAACGACGCAGCGTGCCCTCGTCGATCTGCTCGGTGAACTCATACATGCCGAGGTTGCTGCCGTTCTGCATCACGTTGACCAGCTCGCAACGCGGCGCCATCAAGCCTAGGTGATTCGCGAGCCGGTAGCCGAGGTAGTTGTTCACCTGCTCAGGGAACTTCGGCACGATCAGGTTGAAGGTCTGCAGGCCGTCGAACAGTTCCTTGTTCTTGGACCGGACGCGGAACGATTTTTTTTCGAAGCCCCAATGCAATAGATAGTCGCCGCGATAGCGGACGTTTACCTCGTGCAGGCCATCGGGGAACATCAACTGACCGTCGACAAACTCGTAGCCCGAATACGGCAGGCGGTTGTTCAGCTGGCTCAGTTGTCGATCACCGATAAACAACTGCACGGTGCGCAATGCAAGGTCTTCCGGCACCAACGCAAGCGAGTCGGGCGAAATCGCCAGCCTGGCATTGCGCGCCAGGTTCCGAAATCGGTCGACGCCGGCTTGGTGCAGGGTCAACACCGCTGGACGCGTGTCGTAGTCGACCGTGAAGGACTTCCATTGCTGGAAAGTGCCGAACGCCCAGTAGAGGAAGAACAGCGCGATCGGCAACGTCGCGGTGGCGCTCCATTGCCAAGCGAACGCGAGCTTAGCCCTCATTGAACCGTCCCTTCGATTCGGACCTGATCGAAGGCAACCTGAACCGGCAATCGGGCGATGATGTACGGGTCATTGCCGGTAACTAAAAACTGGTCATCGCTGAAGGTGAGGTCGTTGGTCGAAAGGATCGACAGCGATTGCTTTTGCACCTCAGTGCGCACGCCGGAAACTGTGGTCGTGACGGTTTCTATTGTAAAGGCGATGCCAAGTCCGCCTGGTAGATCGAACCGCAAATCCGCCGCTTCGGCCTGCGGCGTAAATTCGGCTACGAAGCGCACCTTGTCATTTTCAGGCCATAGGGCGACGGGCGTTTGCGCGCTGCGGTCGGCGCCAAATTCGGAGCCCTCTTTGTGCCAGAATAGTTCAAAGTTATCTTCCGCCGTGGCTAGTGCCCGAAAGCGGCGCAGCAGGGCTACATTCTCAGTCTCTCCCCGGTTTGTGAGCACCGTGACGAGTTCGGCAAACTCATCCTTGCGGAGTGGTGACATCAGTGCGCGCGTCGGCAATTGCTGCAGTTGTGCTCGGAACTCGAACGCGGTGCCGGGAATTGATTTTGCCGGCAACTTCAGTCGGATCACTGGCGTGCTGCCGCCATCGCAGCGAAGTCGCCCCATGTTGAACTCAATTTCGTTGAGTTCTAACTGCACGCCGGTGCGCGATTGCAACTTGGGATCGCAGAGGTTGAGCGGCGCGCTACTGGCCTCGGTTGCCCAGGTGATGCTTGGCTCAGACAGCAGCGCCGTCAAGAACGGCGGCAGACGAAGTTCGATGCCGGTGCAGGCCTCGGCGATCGAAAAGCCGATGCGCAGCGTGCCATTCTCGATTACTTCTAGAATCGTGGAACGACGACTTTCGTAATCGAAGCCATCGCCGATATCCCAGAGCACGGTGCATAGATTGGAGCGGATCGCGGTGTAGTTGTCGCGCACTACCTGCCACGCATCCGCGGGGCGGTTTTCTAGCAGTAGCGCATTCACCAGATTGATGGCGGGCTCTGGGTGATACGGGTAGCGCAGCACCATGCCCTGCAGGATCTCAATGCCTTTTTTGCGCAGCTGCTGGTGCCGGCACAAAAGTTCGGCGTAGCGGGCCTGCGGAATAATACTGAGGTCTTCGAATTCGAGCCAGCGCTCCATCCAGTAGGTTGCCTGGGGAAGGTCATCGCGCGATTCCGCCGCATGGCTCAGCCATTGGTAGGCGCTCTGCACTTTGTCCGCTAAATGATCTTGGCGAAGGCACTGCGCTTCGTCCTCAGTCCACTGCTCCATCATGCGCACCGCTTTTTTGCCATCCGGCTCGGCCAGTGCCGCGTCGAATCGCACCTGCCTCGGGTCGGTGAGCTTGCGGAAAAGCCAAGACTCGATGCGCGCGATTTGCTCGGGCTGCCGGTCAAACGTGTAGGCCGTGAACGCTGCGATCAGACAAACGCCACACAGCGAGAGCCGCAGGATGGTCGTCAGGTGTTGGCTGCGTGGAAGCATCGTGGAGAACTGGCAAGCACCGAAATCAGAGTGCCAGTTTTTATCGGCGCAAGGCTGGGGGCTACCTGAACTCCCGATGGTGGCATGGGCATCGGCAAACGGCAGAGTGTTGTTTTTTTGAGCACAATTGCTCAGCGATCAATCTTACTAGCGATGTGCCTTCTGTCCGTATTTACAACCCTGCTGTTTACCCGACTCACTTGATCCAAAGCCCCCTGCAAACACGGGCGGCTCATTGCGGGTCAACGCTTTGGAGTCACAAAGCCCTTGCCTGCACCCTCGATATCAATCCAGAACTTGGCATCGCTGGCGAGGTTGTCAGGCGACTCGGGGTGGCCATGCATGCGAGATGCGGTCTCGTTCAGAAAGCGAACCTTGCGCGAGCCGGCACCTGTTTCGTTGCCGATCCAGCCACGCACGTTTTCTGGCAATGGCTTTTGCGGCGCAAATTCGAGGTCAAAGTCAGCTTCTTTGCCGGCCTCAACAGGTGCCACTTGAAAGACCTGCAGCGTGTACGCGCCTAACTGCAACTGGCCGAGATCCAGGTGCATCGTGTGGCCATGCTCGGTTGCGGTGGTCTGTTCGCTGCTTTGCGCAGCGGGAAGTTTTGTGGGTTCTGCGCGGTTGCACGCGGCGAGGACCAGGGCGAGAGACAGCAAGAAAGGGCTTTTAGTCATGGCAGTTCGATTGGATGAGTCGCGGTGCGGGTGGCTGTTACCCGCGATTGATAGCTCAGCAAAAAACCGGCCGGCACGAGCAGCAAATTGAGCAGGGTCGATGACACGAGGCCAAAGAGCACGACGATTGACAGCGGTGCAAGCAGCTCGCTGCCAGGTTCGCCCGCTGCCAGCACCAGCGGCAGTAGCCCGAGTGCGGCAGTAAGCGCGGTCATGAGGATCGGCACCATGCGTTCCATCGCGCCCCGCACCACCGCTTGCTCGAGCGGCACGCCTTGTTGCAACAGATCGAGGTAGTAGCGTACTAGCAGGATGCCGTTGCGCACGGCGATGCCAAACAGAGTGATAAAGCCGATCATGCTTGCGATCGAGATCACCGGCGCCTGGTAGCGCGCTGAGCCGAGGCCAAATAGGGCCAGGGTGTTGGAAATGAGGGCCGGGGACTCGGTCAAGTAGATCGCGCCGATGCCGCCGATCAGAGCGAGCGGCAGATTGAGCATCACCACTGCTGCGGCGCGGAATGAGCCCAGTGCCATTTGAATCAGTAGCAGCATCCCGCCGAGCGCGAAGCTGGAGAGCCACAGGATCGAGTGGCTCGCCGACTGTTGGGCTTCAAACTGCCCGCCAAACTGCACCGTGCATAAAACCTTTTGAGCCATGGGTTCGATTCGCGCTCGCACGGCGGTGACCAACTGGCCAAGGTTGAAGCCGTCGGCGGTGTTGCACGAGATCACCGCCTTGCGCCGGCCGTTTTCGCGCGTGATCAGGTTGGAGGTTCGTTCAATGCCAAGGTCTGCGACATCGCGCAGTCGCACCGTGCCGCCGCTCAGCGTGCGCAAGTGCAAGTTGCCCAGGTCTTCGCTGCTCTGGCATTCGTCCTCGTGCAGGCGAACCGAAAGGGCGTAGCGCTGCACCCCTTCGCTGATGGTGGCCACGGTCGTTCCCATCAGCGCCATTTGCACTTGTTCGGCCGCGAGTGCTGGCGTGAGGCCGCAGGCGGCGAGGTCTTCGTGGCGGTAGCGCACCGGCAGCGAAGTCACGAGCACTTCGCGGTTCGCAACTACGTCGCGCGTGCCTGGGATGCTCTGCAGTTCGGCTTCGATCTGCTTCGCGAGCTTGCGTAGCACAGACAGATCATCGCCCTGGATCACGATTGCAATCTCGGCTGGCGTGCCAGACATCATGTGGGAGAGCCGGTGTTCGATGGGCTGACCGATGCTGGTGGTGACCATCGGCACCCCGGCGAGCACTGCGTCGATGTCCCTTCGGACACGTTGCTGATTTTGCGAAGGCAAGAGTGACACGTCGAGCTCACTGCTGCTCGCCGGTTCGGCGTGTTCGTCACGTTCGGCGCGGCCAGTGCGGCGGACGACCGCTCGCACGCCGGGGATCCGAGCGAGCCGCTGTTCAATGCCGAGTGCTAGGCGATCACTTTCATTGAGCGAAGTGCCCGGCGGGGCCATCACGAAAACCGTGAGCGAACCCTCGTGGAAGGGGGGAAGGAAGCTTGAGCCGAAGGTGCTGCCGAGTGCGATGCTGCCTGCAGTGAGCAGCGCGCCAGCGAGCAGCAGCGGCTTTTTGTGGCGCAGCGACCAGCGCAGCATTGGCGCGTATGCGGCGCTGAGTGCGCGCACTACGAAGCTGTCGCCGCGATGGTGAGCGCGGCTCATGTGACCGAGCATGCAGCGGCACATTGCAGGCGTGACCGTGAGTGCAACCAGCAACGAGGCCAGCGTGGAGACGATGTAGGCCACGCCGAGCGGACGGAAAAACCGGCCTTCGAGCCCTTGCAGAAATAGCAACGGCACGCACACCAAAACGATCACCAGCGTCGCAAACACCATCGGCTGCCGGATTTCATTACTCGCGGCAAGCACCGTTGTCGGCAGGTCTGGGCGCTCACTTTCAGCCAACCGTGAGTTGCTGCGCAAGCGACGCACCACGTTCTCGACATCGATGATTGCGTCGTCCACCAGCCCGCCAATCGCCACTGCGAGCCCACCCAGTGTCATCACATTGATGGTGAGGCCGAGCGCGTGCAATGAAAGCAGTGCCACAGCAAGGCTGAGCGGCAATGCAACCAGTGTGATGAAGGTTATCCTGACGTCGAGCAGGAACAGCACGACGATCACGAAGATGAGTAGCGCCGCATCGCGCAGCACAGTAAGCAGGTTGCGGACGGAGTTTTCGATGAAGTCCGCCTGCCGCATCGCGTGTCGATTGATCGCGATGCCTTTTTGCATCGACATGCTGGCTTGGTCGATCGCCCGATCGATGTCGCTGGTGAGTTGCAGCGTGTTGGTGCCCGGCGATTTTTGCACGGACAGCACCACGGCAGGATGGCCGTTCTCGGATCCGGTGCCGCGCTTCTGAGCGGGCCCTTTGAGCACCGTAGCGACGTCGCCGATGGTGATCGAATGGCCAAGGCGATAGCGCACGATCGTCCGTTCGATATCAGCTACCGAGCGCACGCGGCCAGTCTGGCGCACTGGCAGTTCCAGTCCATGAACGTCGGGGAGGTAGCCAGCACCCGCGGTGCTGTGCGCTGCGCGGGCGGCATCTACGACCTCGGCAATCGATAGCCCGTGCAGCAGCAAGCGGTCCTGCCGCACTCGGACTTGGTATTCGGGCAGCTCGCCACCAATCGCTACGACCTGGGCGACACCCGGCACCGCAAGCAACTGATTGCGGAGCTCAAACTCGGCGAAGCTGCGCAGTTCCATCGGTGAGCGCGAGCCATCTGGCGAAGTGAGCGACAGCAGCAGGATCTCGCCGGTGATCGACGTGATCGGCGTGATCTCGGCATGTGCCTCGGCAGGCAGGCTGCTGCGCACCGAAGCGAGTTTCTCTGCGACCAGCGTTCGCGCTCGGTAGATGTCTTCGCCCCAGTCAAACTCGACCCAGATGATCGACAGTCCGATCGCGCTCGAACTGCGGATGCGCCGTATGCCCGGCAGGCCGCTCATGGCGCTTTCGATCGGGAACGTGATGTTCTGCTCGACCTCGTCGGCCGCGAGCCCTTGCGCTTCAGTCAGCGTTACGACGGTTGGCGCATTGAGCTCAGGAAACACGTCGACTGGCATGCGCGCCAGTTGTGAAATGGCGAGCACCAAAAGCAAAGCCGAGAGCACGAGAACGATCGCGGGTCGTTGTACCGACCAGGTGATGAGCGAGCGGAACATCGCGCTACTTACCCGCCTCTTGATGGAACGTGCCGTCGGAGTGAAAGTGGCCGCCCTTCTGTGCCGCTCCCGAACTCGCGAGCATCAGTTCGTATGCGCCGGCAAGCACGATCTCATCGTTGTCATTGAGGCCACTTTTCTGATCGGTCCAGCGGCCGTCGTCGATCCCGAGGTCCGCTTCGCAGCGGATCACCTGGTCCGGATTCTTGGGGTCGCGGCGAAACAGCACGCGCTGAAGTCCGTCCGTCATTATGCAAGCGGACGGGATTGCGAGTCCGCTAGCAGAGCTGCTCTCGGTCTCGACTTCTAGAAAGCCCGCGATGCCCTCGCGCGCACTCTCGGGCACCTGTGCAAGTTGGCCAAAAAGTTCGATAGAGCGCATCAGTGGGTCGGCACTCGCGCCAAACCGAAGGGTGCCGGTTGCAAAGGTCGCACTTTCGATCGAGCTCGTGCTTCTACTGGCGAGCAGGATGCGAACGGGTTGGCCCTCGCGCAGCCGCGGCAAATCGCTCTGCAGTCCGCGTGCCTGGAATCGCAGTTGCAGCGGATCGCGCACCGAGAGCACGAGGCCGCCGTCATTGAGATGGGCACCATTTGCTACGGCGAGTTCGTCGACCACGCCATTTGCTGTCGCATAGACCGATAGTTGCACGAGGTCGCGCCATGCGGGCACGCCGTCCGCTCCGTCACCCTTTATGCCAAGCTGGGCCTCCGGCATGCCCGTCATGGCCGCTGCCGAGGACAGCATCAAGTGGCTCCGTTCCTTTGCTGCGGCGAGGCTGGCATCGAGTTCTATAGCGCTGGCAGACAACTCAACGTCCTTCTCTTCCACCTCGGCCAATTGCGCGCGCAGTTCGGCTTGCTTCAGGCGCACTGCAGCGAGTTCATTGGCTTGCCCGCCGATGTCCTTCTGTAAGTCATCCAAGACTAACAGGCGCGCAGCCGTGATTTCGAGTGCTGCACGCAGGCTCTGCTCGTGGCGCTCGTGCGCTTCTCGCAGTGGCTGCATGGAGTCTTTGCGCGCCTGTTTCACGCTGATGATTGCCATCAGTTCGCTTAGCTCGCGCTGTGCTTGCCGCCAGGCGGGAGCATCAATGTGGTAGAGCACCATCCCCTTGGTCACCACTTGCAGATGCGCTACTGCTGGCTCTACGCGCCCGGCGAATGGGGTGTGGTATTCGTGCCGCGTGCCCGGAATTTGCTGGAATTGGCCAGGCATTCGGATTGTGGCTGCAACGCGCCGGCGTTCGGGGCGGATGAATGTGATGCCCAGGTTCTGCCGCACGAGTGGTGGTATCGCGATGCGGTTGGTTGACATCGCGGTGTGCTCTGGCGCGCCCCCCAAGTCGTTAGCAATGTCGGGTTGACAGCCACCAAGTAGCACAAAAATCGTAAGTAGAAAGTTGCGAGGGTTGGGCATCATCGGGTCTCCTCGCCGACGGCGAGCATGGGCCAGAACAGCGAATTGCGAGCGATCTCGGTGAGCGTTGCCGTGGTTGCAGTCTCAAGGGCCAGCAGTCGTGCATTGTGGTCGCGAAGCAGCGCATCCAACAGCATCAGCGGATCCACTTGGCCGCGATTGGCGAGCTGCCTACCTTCGGCGACCTGTTGTTCTGCGAGCGGCAAGAGATCGCGCACAATCCGCTGCTGTTGCGCGCGCGCAGCCCTGCAGCGGACGTCTGCTGTGGCGAGTTCGTGCTGGCTTGTTTCGAGTGCGATCTGGAGTTGTTCTTTGGCTGCTAGCCGGGTGGCACTGGCCTCGGCGATTGCGCGCGCATTGCGGTTCCAGATCGGTAGCGGCATTACGAAGCCGAGCGCGGCACGCGGTTGCGCATCTTCTTCACGGAACCCAGGCAGCAGCGTTAGCTGTGGCCATTGTTGATCGACAGCGAGTTCGAGCGCGTGCTCGGCGCTGTCATGTGCTGCGTGAAAAGCCGCGAGACGCGGCCCTGTGGATAGTGCTGCTTCTGTGTGCGCTGCGTCGACGCGTGGTTCGACCTGCAACTGGAATTGCAGTTCGATGTGTGCCGTCGGTGGCAGTCCCATGGCAAGGAGCACGGCGAGCTGTGCTTCCTCCAAAGCAGCTGCGGCTCGATCGAGTTCGGCTTCGCGGGCGATTCGCTCGAGTGAGAATGCGCGTGCACCGAGCGTCGTCAGTTGACCGCTTGCCTGAAGGCGTTGCGCCAATGCCTCCAGTTCGCGGACGCGAGCTAGCAGCTGGCGCAGCAGCCCGAGTCGTTGCTGCGAAGCGGACCTGAGGATCCAGGCCGCCTCGAGCGCGTCGATGGCGTGTGCTTCGGCGATTCGCGCAGCAATCAGGCTCTGTTGGTGTTCGCTGGTGGCGAGTGCGCGTTCGAGGCCGTGGCGGCCGGTGAGCGGGATCGTGATGCCAATCGCCGAAGCGGCGAGCCAAGGATAGGTAACAGACTCGAGAATGCGCGCGACGTCGCTGCTGATTTCTGGGTCGCGAAAGCGCCCGCTCTCGTCGCGCCCTGCCGCGGTCACCAGTGCGCGGGCGCGCTGCGTGCGGGCACCAGGCTCAAACAACAGCGCCAGCAATCGGCCTTCAGCGAGCGACAGGCCATCCGAAGCATCAAATGGCACCGCTTCGGGAAAGCGTTCTGCCAGCGTGTTGAGGAAGGCGCGGATTTCGGCAGCCTCCGGCAGTCGTGCGGCGAAGGCTTTGGCGTGGGCCGCCAAGTCGACCGGCGCGGGCTCATAGGTGGTGCAGCAACAGGCAAACAGCGCCAGTGCTACGGCAGAAAGTCGGCAGATAGAATGAGACATGGGAAAGCGGATTCGTCGGTGCGCGAAAATCGAAAGTGCTGTTGCGCAGGGTTATTTTGGCGCATGCACCCGGTTGCTGCGTTGCGTGCCGCAGTCGTACGACTTGCTAGATCCGCAGAACGATTCTGCTGCGCATCGCTTTGCCGATCTCGATGCGCGATGGGTATGGAAGCACAGAGATCCAGTGCTGCTGCTCGGCGTAGTCTTGTTTCGTTCTGAGCAGTGAGGGCGCTTTCGACAGCGGCGGCAAGTTGCCCTTGTCAGCACGAAGTAGCGCTGCAGCAGCGCTGATCAGCATGGTGTCCTTGCATCTGCCCGGCCCCGCCAAATCACTCGCCAATGGATCTGCCGCAGTAGCACCTGCCGCAGTCGTGTCGGCAATCGCCGAGCCGTGTTCCAGGCCGTGCAAACTAGCATGCCCGCATTCGCCCCCGTAGTGATGGGTCGTCAGGTGGCTCTCGCCGCAACTATCTGTGCATTTGATCAGCGCCCGTCCGATACCCGACGCAAGCACGAGGCATGCAAGGCCGGACATCAGCACGGCAAGCCAGCTTTGGCGCGGTCGTGAGAGCGGCATGGACATCGGACGGTGCTATCGGTTTTCCTGACGGAGTTGCTTGAAAGTTCGCGCATCGGCGAACCGGAGTTTTAGTTGCTTCGTTCGCAATTGTTGAGGAGTGCGTTGGCTGAAAATGGCGGTGGGAGAGGGATTCGAACCCCCGGTCGGAATTACCCGACAACGGTTTTCAAAACCGTCGCATTCGGCCGCTCTGCCATCCCACCGTTTGGGTCGGCCGCATGGCCGGAGCATAGCTAAGGCTATGCGGAGCGACGGCCGCCTGCCACTCAGGCTTGGGTTAGTTCTTCGAGGATTTCACGGCTGACGAAGATTCTTGCGCCGGTTTGCACCGCCAATGCGATCGCATCGGACGGACGGCAATCAATCATTCGTTCGCTTTCTTTGCTGCCGAGGTCCGACGAAGTGATCGCCAGGTTGGCGTAGAAGGTGCCATCGCGCAACTCGGTGATCAGCACTCGGTGCAGTCGGAAGCCCAGCGTCTTTAGCAAACGTCCGACCAGGTCGTGCGTCAGCGGGCGTGGAGTCTGGAGGCCGGCGAGCTTGCGATTGATCTCTTCCACTTCGTGGAAGCCGATCACGATCGGGAAGCTGCGGCTGCCGCCTTTTTCGCGAAGGTGGATGTATTGGTGGTCACCCTTCTGTTGGATGACGATGCGCGCAAGTTCAACTTCGATGAGGTCCATTATCAGGCTATTGAGCCTAGGCGTTATACCAAGCAGTGCCGTGATGCCGAGCCTTCCATCTGATCCTGGTCCAATCCTCGCCATCGCCTCCCGCAGCGGGCGGATCGAGTCGTGGCATCGTGGGTCGCTTGCCGTGTGGCACGCGGATGAGCTTTTGTTTGCCCTCGGCGACGTGGCGAGTCCGGTGTTTTGTCGTTCGGCGGTAAAGCCACTGCAGGCGTTGCCGTTTTTTGATCGGGGCCTTGACCAAAAGTTTGCCCTCGGCCCAGCCGAGATTGCCCTTTTGTGCGCGAGTCATGACGGCACGAATCGGCATGTTGAAATCGTGCGTGGGCTGTTGCAACGCGGTGGCTTTGGTGAGGACCTGCTCGGTTGTGGACCGCATGCGCCGTTGGATCCGAAGGCGCGCGTGCAGCTGATCCAACTTGGTAAAGAGCCTCTGCGCGTGCACAACAATTGTTCGGGCAAGCATGCGGGCTTCCTGCATCTGGCAGCTGCGTGTGGGGACTCGCTTTATGAGTACCTTGATCCGCTGTGCCAGAGTCAGCGTGAAGTGAACGACGCGGTCGCCTTGATGGCGGCGGTGTCTGCGCCAGTGGCGGTCGGGGTGGACGGTTGCGGCGCGCCAACGTTTTTGTTGCCGCTCTCGGCATTGGCGCGTTCGTTTGCGAAGTTGGCGAACCCGACGGGACTCAGTGCGGTTCGCGCTAAGGCCTGTAGTTCCATCCTCGATGCTGCAGGCCGCGAACCTGTGCTGCTCGCTGGCGAACGCCGTTTTTGCACAGCTTTATTGCGCAGCTTGCCCGGCCGTATGTTTGCTAAAAACGGCGCCGAAGGAGTCTACGCAGTGGCGTTGGCACCCGATGCGCGCCGCACCCTGTGCCCGGGCGGCGTTGGCATTGCGATCAAGATCGACGATGGCATGGAGCGGGGCTACCAGCCGGTGATCGTCGATCTGCTGTTGCGACTTGGTGTTTTTTCGGCGGGCCTGCCAGCAGGATTACAATCATTCCATGTGCAGCCCGTGCTCAACACGCGTGGCGTGCAGCTCGGCGACTTGCGTTGCGCGTTCGATTGGAATGCCGTGCTGGGGCACGCATAGCCATGTCGAAAATCGTGAGCAAGGTGCCGACGTTGCCAGTGCGGGCGAGTGACTTGCACAAGGGCACGTTCGGCACCGTGCGAGTGGTCTTTAGGAGTGCATTCATGCTCGGTGCCGCGATTTTGTGTGCGCGTGGCGCGGCGGGGGATCTCGAAGCGCAGCGATTGTCAATGCAAGGTCTATGCGCCGAGGACCTGCCGTTAGCAATTGCTGAAGTGTTGCGTGCCGATCGATAGCTCCTCTTGTGCGCTTGCTAGACTCTTTGCTGGACAACCTTGATGAACGCCAGCGCAATCACCATTCCCTTTGCCCTGCTTTGTGCGGTGTCCTGTGCTCAAGAGCCAGGGCCGGTGCCGGTGCCTGTGCCGCCGAAAGCGCCGCAAAAGATCACTGCGCAGGACACCAGGCAACTCGCGCTTGCCATGCAGCAGCAGTTTGCTGCTGAGGGCATCGTGGTCGATGCGAAAGCGCAAACGGTCACGATCAAGGCGACGATGAATCAGCCGCCCGACCCGATCGAATACCTGCTGATCCATAAAAAAGGCAAGCGGCACGAATCGCTGTTTATCACTGGCAGCAAGCCGTCGGTCTTGAATGCCGCGTTGCTGTTGCTCGGCCTGAAGCCTGGCAAGAATGCGAGCGTGCGGGAGAAAAATCCGCCGCCTACGCTGGAGGAGATCGAGCGGGGCGTGGACCCGGTGATCGTCACGCCGCCGCAGGGCGATGAGTTGTTTTTGACGGTGCGCTGGCAGGATGCCGCAGGCAAGGCGGTCGAATACTGCATCGAGGATTTGCTGGTCGATCTACAAGCGCAGGATGTGATGCAGGCCGGTGGTTGGATCTTCCTCGGTGGCCGGATGGCGCAGCTTTACAAGAATGAACCCGAAGTGTTCATCGCGGATTTCGAGGGCAACCTCATCAGTATCTGCTACCTGTCGCCGGACAATCACCTGGCGACCCTGCGTCACGAGCGCGCGCGCGATGACCAGAACTGGTGGTTCACCAAGTTCTGTCCCGATTCTGGCACCGAGGTCGAGATCGTATTCTGGAAGCAGAAGCCGCAGATCTTGCTCGATCGCGACAAGCGCCTTGCGGAGCTAGCAAAGCAACAGCCGCCAGTGACGCCAAAGCCGGGGCCACCAAAAGATGGCGTGAAAGACGCCGGCAAATAGGCACCACGACTCAGCGCCGGTCGCGCAACCCGCGCATAGCGGGGGCGCAGCGCGATGGCGGCTTGGCTCAGTAGATCAACGTCTTGCCGGCCTGCGAGCTTGCGATGCCCTGCGGCACAGTCGGGTCAAACACGATCCACTGGAAGAACAGCGCCAGGTTGGGTGGCAGTAATCCCACAGGGGGCAGCGGCAAGCTTGTGACGCAGCTGCCGTTGATGACTGGCTGGAACACGCCACTCATATCGAGGCTGACGGAAATCGTGCTTTCAATCAGGCCGAATGGGGCCAGTGAGAACGGCAGCGGCGTGCTGCCGAAGTTCTGATTGCTAAAGCCCGAGTAGAGGACTGCACCGGTTGCGTGCGGCACGCCGCTCAACGTGACTTGAAAGTTGTTTGAGCCACGCATCGGCAAGCCTTGCATGCCGCAACGGCCAAGCAGATTGAAGCCAAAGCGGTAGGGGCCCTTCAATTCGTAGAGTATCGATCGGCCGTTGGCGATGACGATGCAGGCGGCGCGCCAGTCGCCGTTGCTGCGGCGATAGACGGACATGCTTTTTGCGGTGCCGCCGGGGCCACCTGCGTCTGGTCGCGTTAGATCGCCAAAGAACACCACGCCGGTCGGTTGCAAATTGTAGGCGCTGATCTCAAAGCCGTTCGTCCTTGTGCTGCCGAGCGGTGTCACCTGTGGTTGCGCGCTCATGAAGTAGAGCGAGCCCTTTAGCGGGTCGTAGCCACCGCCGACGACGCTCAGTGGCAGCTGGTTTTGCAGCGTGTGCGTGCTGCCCGCCACGGGGTTTAGCAGCGAGCCGTTGCGGTCAAACTCATAGGCACTGCCTTGCGTACCGCTGGTCGATTGGTTGTCGGTGATCCAGAAGCTGCCCGCGCCCGTGTTGCCAGGTGGATAGAACACGATGCCAAAGCGGTTTGGTGGCGCTGGCAATGCCAAAGCTGTGTTGGCGAGCGCCACCGTGCTCTGGATCGTGCCAGTGGTGGCGTTGATCGAGAGGATCTCGATGTTGCCGTTCGCCAATCGCGAGTCGCGGATGCCGTGCACGAATTGCTGGCCATTTGGCAGGGTCTCAGTCGTGAGGGACGTTATGCCAAGCGGCGTGCTGGTTGTGTTATTGCCAATGACGATTGGCGCGCCGGAGAATTGGCCGTTGCTTGTGAGCCGATACAGATTTTGCTGAGTGCTCAATGCTGAGCCCGAGGAACTGACCCAGTAGGTGCGGAGGCCTTGCAGGTCCTCGGTCACTGCCGCTGCTTCGCTCTGAGCAACGCCGGCGGCCAGCAGGTCGATGGGCGATTGCGCGGCATCGATTTCACCGAGGGCCTCGCCATCCTCGTCGTTCCATGGCTTCACGCACTTGCTGTGGACGAACAGGTTGTCGATCCCGGCGGTAGCGAGCGCCGTCTCGGTCAATGCGAAGCTGATCGCCTCGTAGGCCGGTTGCGGCAACAGCTCAGCGTTGATGGTGGTGCGCACCCAGCCGCTGCTCAGCGCGACCGAGTTTTCGGTCATGCTGAGCCGCTTGTATTGCGAGAGATCCTGTTTGAGACTTGCGACGACCGAGGATGAGGCGCCGGCCGTGCAATCAAACTGCAAGTAGAAAACCTTGATCCAGTGGACCCGAGGATCATTCTCGATCTGCAGATTTAGCACGGCAGCGCGCGGCGAGCCGGTGCCGGGAATGCCGACCACGCCAGTGTGGCCATTGACGTTGGCAAACCACTGCACCGGCGTAGCGCCCTGCGTGAAGCCGTCGTTCACCTGGAAGGTGTACCACGCCGGCACGACGCTATTTATGTGATGCGCGAACGGTGTTGCCTGGTTGTCGAAGCCCCAATAAATGCTGACGGTGTCGTTGTCAGCGACTCCCCACGAAGGCGGCCCGTCGACCGGCTTTGGCAGTTGCGCCGTGGCGGTGGAGGCAAGCATTGCTGCGGCAAGCAGGATGCGACAGGCGGGTGGCGTGCAGTGGGGCATTGGAAATACTCGGTAGAAACTACTTTGGTCGGTTGCTGCGGATTGGTGGCAAGGAGAGCTTGCGGCGGTCGGCTGGGGTGAAATCGACCGGCCGCAGATTGAGAGCGAGCTTTACGGGATCGGTGGGCCAGACCAGCACTGTGCGGTCCTTGGCGGAGGTCAAGGCGTAGGCGCCGTCGGCGCTGAGTGCGCAAGCGAGCAACGCGCCGTGGTGGCTTGTGCAGCGCACCATCAGCTTGCTGGTCGAGAGGTCAAAGACCTGCGCAACTGGCGTTTGGGGATCGTCGCTGCAGAGCAGCAATCGATTGCCAGTTCGATCGAGCGCGGCGTGACCGATGTGCAGCTCCGTGGCAAATTGCTGCAACAAACGGTTGTCGAGTGAGTAGCGCTGCACTTGATCGCCAGCGCCAGCGAGCAGCAGGCTTGCGCCGTCGGGCAAGAACAACACGACCTTCCAAGGCTGTGCCGAGCTGCCAATCTCGCGCACGAGCTTGCCGTCTGGCAGCGACCAGAGCTGTGCGCAAATCGCGTCCTTTACAAGGGTGGCGCACAGCGCGCCGTCTGGCGAGATGGCCGCACTGGTCACTGGCGCGCCGAGGTCGACTTGTCCAAGGCGCGAGGCATCGCGTGCGTTAAAGACAGCGGCAATGCCGCTGTCACTTGCCAGCAGCACGCGTTCGCCGTCGGCGGAGAAGCGCGCTGTGTGCACGCCTTGCAGCTGGTCGTTGAGTATCGAGATGAGCGCGCCGTCCCGCAGATTGTAGAACGCAACCTTGCCGCTCTCTAAAGCCACTAGCGCCCGGCTGCTCTTGGGATCCACGTCAATCGCGCGCACCGAACTGTCGAGCTTTGGCAGCATGCCAGGCAGCGACTGGCCATCGCGGGTATTCCAGACGTCCAGGTGACCGTCGTCGTTGCCGGTGACCAGCTGCTGACCGTTGCTAGTGAAGGCGACGGCGCGCGCGAACGATCCTTGCCGCAGCGCCAGCGTGCCGCGCGCACCGTCGAGGTCCCAGATCGACCCGCGGCCGGCGACGGAGCGCACCAGCACGCGACGGCCCTGCGGGTCAAACTCTGCATAGTCGATAGCCTGACCAAACTCGTAGCGATGCAACTGTTCGCCTTTGGCGAGATCAAACACGCGCACCACATTGTCGTCGCAGGCGGTGATCGCACGCTGGCCTTCGAAGTCAAAGGCCGCACTGGACAGTGGCTTATTGTGGCCGAGCAGCGCCTGCGTCTCAGTGACCCGGCGCATCGCCCGGTCGATCGTCCAAAGGCGTGCCGTCAGGTCCGCACTTGCGGTCAAAAGGCGCGTGCCGCTTTGATCAAACCGCACCGTGCTGATTTCCTTGGTGTGGCGACATTCGCCAAGCAGTTCGCCGCTTGGCAAGGAGAACAGGCGCACGCGGTTTTCATCCGCCATG
This sequence comes from Planctomycetota bacterium, assembly GCA_014192625.1. Taxonomy (GTDB): domain Bacteria; phylum Planctomycetota; class UBA1135; order UBA1135; family UBA2386; genus BJHM01. Next base: position 28,795 of record BJHM01000028.1, on the reverse strand, counting down.
GCGAGCAGGTCGGAGCCAGGCGCAAACGCAATCTCGCGCACCTTTCCGCCAGTGAGCCGCAACAGTTCTGCGCCGTTGCCAGCGTCCCACACTCGGACGAAACCCGGGTCGCCATTGCTGGCGATGAGTCGGCCATCCGGGCTGATGCGGGCTGCGACGATGAAGCGCGCGTGATCCGTAACGCTGCCGAGTGCACGGCCGGTTGCAACGTCAAAGACCCGCGCTTGGAACGGGCCCTTCTCGTAGGAACCGTATGAAACCGTCAATAACCGCGTGCCAGCCAGGCTGTCGAACTGCACCGACTCGACCGGCCCAATGTGCGTTAGTCGTAGCAACTCGCGGCCGTCGACGAGATTGCAAATCGTGGCGCAGCCGGGCTGCGTCGGATCCTGCAACCGTTCGCCAGTGGCGAAGCGCTGGCCATCGGGATGGAACTCAATGTCGAGCGCTGGTCCGTGGCTCTCATCGAGACGGAATAGCTCTTTACCGGAGGCTGCTTCTCTGATCGCTGCTGGGCCATCGCTATGCGCGAGTGCGATGCGGGTGCCGTCGTTTGACCATCGGACGGAGATCACTGTGCCATCGCCAAGTGCGATCGTGCGATAACCCGCCCCAAGTGCTTCGAGCACCGCACTGCGCGCGTCCGGCGAGTCGGCTAGATCGACGGCATCGAGCGCGGCCCGCATCGCTTGTTCGCGATTGATAGCGAGCAGACTGCTGCTGCGTGCCAGCAGTAGGTTGGCATCGGCGGTGGCAAGGTTGGATTCGGCGATCATCCGTTGCTGCTGCGTCGCTGCGAGTTCGCGGTCTTTGCGGATCAGTTCGAGCTTGCCTCGAGTCTCATCAGAAGGGTTTGCCTCGAGCGAACTGGTGGCGAATCGTTCGGCGGCGAGGAAGTCACCGGCGCTGCTGCGCTCTATGGACAACGCGAGCAAGCGTTCACCGTCCGCGCGTTGCTCGCGAATATGCCACCAAGCGGTGGTTGCAAACGTGAGTCCAGAAACGACCAGCAACAACGCAGCGACGGTCTCCGTGCGATGGCGGTGCGCCCACTTGATGGCGCGCGAAAAAAAGCTTGCGGGCTTAGCGTGGATTGGCTCCCAGCGGAGGAACCGTTGCAGGTCCACCTCAAACTCCTGCGCTGTCTGGTAGCGGGCCTGCGGATCTTTTTCGAGCGCCTTTGCGCAGATGGTCACGAGATCGCGCGGCACCTTGGGGTTTTGCCGATGGATCCCGCGCGGTTCCTGAAAGCAGATCTGATAGACGATCTGCTGCAGGTTTTTGCCGTCGAACGGCAACCGCAGCGTGAGTAGCTCGTAGAGGATCACGCCGAGCGAGAAGATGTCGGTGCGATGGTCGAGCCCCGCGCGCTTGGCGAGCGTCTGCTCAGGGCTCATGTAGTGCGCGGTGCCAGTGATCTCGCCGCTGATCGAAATGCTGCCCTGGTCTTCGCTCTTCGCGAGGCCGAAGTCGAGCAGGCGTCCCTGCCGCTGATCATCGATCATGATGTTGCGCGGCTTGATGTCGCGGTGGGTGATGCCCGCTGCGTGTGCGGCACTCAAGGCCCCAGCGATTTGCGCGCAGAGCAGCGCGCACTCCGCGACGTAGCCGTTCTTGATCTGCAGGCCGAGCGTGCCTTCGACCGCGCCGCCACTATCGCCGTTGCTGAGTCGCAGGTCGTCGAGGACCTCGCCGAGGTTGCGGCCAGCTATGTAGTCCATCGCAAACGCAAACGTCCCGTCAACCTCGGTGAAGTTGTGCACCGGCACGATGCCGGGATGGCGCAGTTGCGCTGCCGCAGTTGCCTCGCGGCGGAAGCGTTCAACGTGCCGCTTGCTCAGTGTCAGGCCGCTCGCCATCACCTTGAGAGCGACACGGCGGTTTAGCGACTTCTGGTGGGCGAGGTAAACGACTCCCATCCCGCCGCGACCAATTTCTTCCTGAATCAGGAAGTCGCCAAAGGTGCGGCGCTTGTCGGCCTCTGGCCGCGCGTTGCTTTTGCCGCTGTCACTGCCGACGAAATCGTCGAAGTGGAGGAAGTTGCGGCACTGCGTGACGATCTTGCCGCGTTCCGGGTTTGGCCATGGTGCGGCGAAGACTTCCGGGTCCAGCGTTTCGCCCAGCGAGCAACGCTCGATGAACTCTTCCACGGCGCGCTGCACTTTGCTGCGTGCATCGGCGGGAGTGTTGCCCGTTTGGTGCATGTCATGCCTCGTCGCGCGACAGGAGACCTGCGAGTCGAGCTTGCGCGCGCGACAGCAAGGCGCGCACGGAGCCTTCGGTCGGCAGACCCATCTCGGCGCAGATTTCGTCGGTATCGAGTTCGAGGTAACGGCGCAGCACGATCACTTCGCGTTCGCGATCGGGCAACTGTTGCAATGCAAGTCGCACGCGTTCCGCAAGGTCCATCGCCTCGACCTGCTCGGCAGGCGAGCGTTCGTTGCCGGGCACCGCCTGAGCCAGATCGGAGTCGATGTCGAGCACGAAGCCGATTGTCGAACGCTTTTGCGTCTCCAGCGCGCGGATGCGGCGCACAATCTCAAACTCGGCGCTTTTCATCAGCCAAGCTAAGAACGAACCATCGCCGCGATATTCAAACTGGTGCAGCCGACGCAGCGCCGACAGGATCGCGTCTTGCGCCGCGTCCTCACTGTCGGCCATCAGGATCCGGTATTTCGGGCCGATGAGTTTGCGCAAGCCCGAACGCAAACGGTCGCGGTAGCGCGAAAAGAGCACATCGACAGCGTCTCGGTCGTTAGCGAGCGCGCGAGAGACGAGACTGCGAGTGTTGTCGTCCAAAAGGAATCGAACTGGCCTGAAGAATCGACGATTCTGCCAAGGATGCCGGATCAGGCAAGGGACCTGCCTTGTGCTCTGGCGCATATGGGAGTCAACAGTCAAGACGGCCGTGGTCACCATGGGGTTCCAAAGTCAAAAGAACCAGCGCGGCGTCTGCGCACGCGCGATTTACGGTTTTTTCAAAGCGCGCGCGGTGTTTGGTGCGGCGGGGCGGTTGTTGGCGCCAGTTTGTTTGCCATACGGCCCGTCAAACGCACGCCGAGCCCCGGTGCCTATTTGCAAAGCAGAAACAGCCTTATGGATTTTTGGGCGCGACCCGAGCTGGCGAACAAAAAAACGTGATAACCGCGGCAAAAAAGTTCAGGGCCAGATCGGTGCCAGTGCCAGTTGATAGCTCAGGCAGTCAACAGCAAGCGGCCGCTGGTTCTCACTAAAACGCATTCTGCGCAGCGCTTTTTTCCAACGGAGCTGGGATCACTGCCGGCCGTAGATATTTGTCCTGCGCAACGCAAATCCGCGGTCAGCGCGCGCGGCGGAGTTCGATGGCGTCGAGTCGCAGTGGCAACTGCGCGGCAGGGTCGACGATGAGGCTTAGTGTGCCCATTGCGGCCTCGTGTGTGAGTTCGACGCGGCAGCCTTTCTGTGCTGGTGTGAGCGCAGGGGACCACTCGCCGATCGAAAGGTCAAATGGTCCCAGCGTGAACGTGCCCGGTTGGCGAACCTCAAGTTGCATCGCCATGGTGATTGCTGCGGGTGCGGCGACGACGGGCCGTGACCACCAGCGCAGCACTTCGGGATGCTCTGCTGCAAACTTGGCGATCTGTTCTGGCGGCGCGTTCGGTGCCGGGTAGCGGTGGCCTTGTGAGTGACGCAGCGAGCCGAGCAGGAAGGCGGGCACGCGCACGGTTTCCTTGCCGGTCGTGATGCCGATGCAACCCTGGCTCCGCACCCAGAGCGGCAGCACGAGTTCTTGCCCTCGGGCGGTGCCGTGCTCGCGCACTACTTTTGCGTCGAACAGGACGCACCGGTAGTCGCTAGTGAATGCTGGCGAGTCAACAAACGCCATGCCTGCAGCGTCGATTGGAATGAGCATCTCGTCAAAACTGACGAGGTCAGGCGCGCGCTGCAAAAGGTACTCGGGGCGGCCGCGGCGGTGTGCCGCACCAAAGGCACCACCCGGATCGCTCTCGATCCTCGGTGCCGGATCGAGCGCGATCGCGCGGTCGTTGAGGCCAAACATGTCGAGGCTCGGCAAGCGTGACGCATAGCAAAGCGCACCTGCGGCTTGCACGGCAAACAGCGGTTGTTGTTGTTCGAACGCCTGCAAAAGCATGGTGCCCAAGGCTAGGTAGTCGTGCTCAAAGCGTTCTTCGGCAGCGCGGCGCGTCTCAGGATCAAAGTGCGCGCCGATGCGGTTGCTGGTGATCGAAACGAGCGCGATCGCGATCGCGAGCCATTGCATCTTGCGACCGCTAAGTGCGAGTGTTTCGCACAGCAGGCCCGTGAGAATGGCTGCGGGCAGCAGCATTGGCGAGAGCAGTCGCCAGCCCGGGAAGATGTCGCCGCCTATGATTACTACGTAGGTGGGCCACGTGAGGAGAGTGGTGAAAAGCAGCATCACGAACGGAAGGCGAGCTAGCAGTGGTGTTCTGGTGAAGTGTGCTGGCCAGCTGGCGACAGTCTTCGCGTTTGCTAGTGAGCACAGCACGGCGGGCGCGACCAGCGGCATAAATGCGGGCCACGAAAAACGCAGATATCCGAGGCCGCCGCGCCAGAGTTCGGTGGAGTTGCCGAGCTTTACGCGCGCTGTGTTTGGCAAGTAGTCGCCGTAGTAGGCGAGGCGGAATAAGAGTTGCGCGCCGATGGCGATTGCTGGCACGAGTGAGAGCCATAAGACCGCGATGAACATTGGCCGTCCGCCGCGTGGCCAGTATGCGAGAGCCGTTACGGCAACGGCCAAGGCTAAGAACAGCGGCGCGTCGGGGCGCGTGAGGCAGGCGGCAGCAAAGCAGCTGCCTGCACAAAGCAGGTCGCGTCCTACGCGCTCGCTTTTGAAGGCGCGTTCGCATTGCAGCAGGCCTGCCGACAAAGCGAGCCACACGAGTGGCATCTCAAGTCCGCCGATCGCCCAGATCGGCACCGATGGAGCCGCGGCGAACGCAGCGGCAACGAGCGCGCCTCCCCAAGTGCGGCGGAAACGATGCGCGAGCAGTGCGCAGGTGGCGAGGGTGCAGGCGATGCCGAGCGCGCGCGCAGCAACAGCAAGGTCCATTCCCAGTGCGCCGAGCAACGCGCACAGCAGCGTCCACAGCAAGTTGCTGTAGCCCTCGACGGGTGTGAAAGTATTCCACGTGAGACCGTGGCCATGCAGTAAGCGGTCCGAGTAGCGCAGTGAGATGAATGCGTCGTCGGCGAAAAACGGCCATGCTTGCAAGGCGCCGTAGTAGAGCAGTGCTGCGGCGATCAGCAGCGCACAGCCTATACGGATGCGGTCGCCTTTTGCCCGGTCGCTTGCCATTGCATTGGCTGGCTTTCTTATTGCCGTATCCATGAATCTCTGATGCTGTGCGGCACGCACATGAAGGGCAAGGCTTACACTATGCCGGAGTGACTTTGCCCCGCACCATCCTGCACGCCGACATGGACGCGTTCTACGCGGCCATCGAGCAGCGCGACCGGCCGGAATTGCGCGGCAAGCCGGTGATCATCGGCGGCGAAAATCCGCGGCAGGTCGTAGCGACCGCCAGTTACGAGGCGCGCAAGTATGGGGTGCGGTCGGCGATGCCCGGCGTGCGCGCGCGACAATTGTGTCCGCAAGGCATCTTCGTAGCGCCGCGCATGGCGGTGTATGTGGCAGTGGGACAGCAGGTGCGCGAAGTGTTTCATCGCTTCACCGATCTCGTTGAGCCGCTGTCACTCGATGAGGCGTTCCTTGATGTCACCGGCAGTGCTGCGTTGTTTGGGGATGGGCCAACGATCGCACAATGCATCAAGCGCGAGGTCTTCTCCGCCACGCAGTTGACCGTCTCGGTTGGTGTCGCGACCTCAAAGTTTTTGGCCAAAGTTGCAAGCGACCTGCGCAAGCCCGATGGCCTCGTCATAGTGCCGCCCGGCACGGAGCTAAAGTTTTTGGCAGGCCTTTGCGTGGGGCGAATGTTTGGTGTTGGGCCAATCCTGAAAGCGCAGTTGTTGCGCGCCGGCCTGCAAACGATTGGCGATGTGCAGCAACAAAGTCGCATTGCGCTGTGCACCGCGTTCGGCCGCGACCTCGGCGAGCGTTTGTTCGTTCTCGCAAACGGGCTTGATGATCGACCGGTAGTGACGAACCGCGCCCAAAAGTCGATCGGCGCAGAGCTCACGTTTTCACGCGACCTCACAACGCGCGAGGCGGCGCGCGCGGTGCTCCGACAGCTTGCCGATCAAGTCGGTCGCCGCCTGCGAAAGCAGGGCATGCGCAGCAAGGTCGTTCGCCTCAAACTGCGTTTGCCAGACTTCACCACGTTTGCGCGTCAGCAGGCGATCGCGGCAACGCATGTGGACCAAGTGTTGTTTGGCGCTGCATGCGAACTGCTCGATGCGACTTGGCGTGGTCACCCTGGCATCCGCCTGCTCGGCCTCACCGCCGGTAACTTGGTCGCCGCAGGGGGCAGCGAGGGGGTGCAGCGTTGCTTGTTTGATGCGCCAGTTGCATCGGGCAAAAGTGAGCGCTTGCTGCGTGCGATGGACGCAATTCGCGATCGGCACGGGGAGCATGCGGTGCGCCATGGGAGCGAGCGCAGTGGCACTACGCCCTTTGGGCCCGCAATAGATTCCTCTGAGCCGCAATTATTGGGCTGGCGAAAATTTCCGCTGGGGGATCGTTGACTGGGCAAGGCTCTGCTACGAACAGCTGATATTCTCTCCCTCTCTCCCTCTCTCCCTCTCTCTCAGTGTTGCAATGGGAATACTCAAACTAGCGTCGTTTCTAGTGACTGCATCCATGGCGATGGCGCAAGCCGCGACCTTGACCACAACCATGGTCGGCGGGCTCGCGCTCGCTGGCTACGTGGGCTCCAACACACTCTATTTCGATGTCACCGTGCTCAATCCAGCCGGCGTGACCTTTACTCGGTTTGATTTGCGCACGCAGCTTGGACCTGCTGGCCCGGCAGATGTCTACGTCACAGCGCCCGGTGTCTCGCAGTCGGCCAACCGCACAAACCCGCTCGCTTGGACGCTGGTCGGCTCGGCAAGTGTGACGGCAGCAGGTACCAGCCAAGCGATTCTCGCCCAGCCGTTCGTTCTCGCGCCCGGCACTTATGGCATGGCTATTCATATGAGCGTGCTGCAGGCCGTCTACACCAATCCAGCCACGCCTGTGCCGCCGCTGCCGACTATTTTCAGCAACGCCGACCTGTCCATCAACTGCGTCGACGCGCGCATCCAGAACTCAACTCCGGCGGCACCATTTAGTGGCGGCGTCTCAAATGTGCGCACACCCAATGTCATCTGTTACTACACCACTGCTACGCGGGTCGTGAATTTCACCGCGACGCCGACCACTGGCTCGTCACCGTTATTGGTCAACTTTACCGCGTCGGCAGTGTCGACCAATCCAGGCGGCATTCTCGCCTACTCGTGGGACTTTGACGGTGACTCTGTGCCTGACTCAAACCTGCAAAACCCAAGCTTCACCTACACACTGTGCGGTGTCTACAACGTCACGCTCACGGTGTTTGACGCGCTAGGTCAGGACACCATCACGAAGACTGGTTTTGTCGTGGTTGATCCGCTAACTGCGAGATTCACTTTTGCCAATACTGCTTTGCCAAACGTGATTCAATTTACGGATACCTCGACCCTAGCACCGCAGACCTTTGCGTGGGACCTCGACGGCGACGGCGTCACCGACTCGACCGCGCAAAACCCGATCTGGCCCTATGCCGGATCCTGCGCGCCGACCCAGGTTCGCCTCACGGTCACCAATAGCTGCAACACCTCAACGGTCACCCATGCGGTAGCGTCAAGGCCGACAGCGATGACGCTGTTCAACGCCAACAACGGCGGTGTGGTGGGCGCAGGAAATTACTTTGACGTCAACGTCACCAACCCGAACGGCATCTCGATCTGCGGCATCTACTCAAGCTGCAACGTGGACCCCGCCGGTGTGGCGGCCACGGCTCAGGTCTATGTGACGCCGAATACCTACGTCGGCAATGACCTCAATGCGGCCGTCTGGACCCTTGTTGGCAGCGGCTCGGGCCTCACCGCCCCGTTCAATTCGCCGACCTACTTCCAGTTTGCGTCGAATGTTTACCTGGCACCAGGCTCGTATGGCGTAGCGGTTCACCTGGGCCTTGTTGGCCCGGCTTACAGTGGCACTGGCACAAGCCCGGCTCCTGGCAGCACGACCTACAGCAATGCGGATTTGACCTACACGCTTGGCCTTTCGCACACGACTCCATTTGGTGGCACGGTGTTTACGCCGCGCATCTGGAATGGCGGACTCGTCTACGAGACGGTCGCAACCGGCCTCGCGGTCTATCGCAAAATCGGCAATGGCTGTGCAGGCACGCTTGGCGTAGTCACCAACGTTGCAACGACGCTGCCAAGGGTTGGCACGACGCTCAGCGTCACGGTTGGCAACTTGCTCGCCAACGCTGGCTTCTTCGTCTTGGGCCTGAGCGACACGTTTGGCAGCCTAGGCCCGCTGCCAGTCGACCTTGGCGTGCTTGGTGCGCCAGGCTGTGTCAGCTACGTGAGTGCGGACTCGGTCTCGCTGCTTCTTGGCGCAGCCAACACTGCGACCTTCTCGTTCCAGCTGCCCAACCGGCCGAGCTACCTCGGCATTAGGTTCTTTACGCAGAGCGTCGGACTCGACATCGTAAACCCGCTGGGCCTAGTCATGGGTGACGCTGCCGCTGCCGTTGTCGGATTCTGAAATCGCAGCATCGGTTGCCCGCAATTCGCGGGCGGCCTACTGCGCGCCTTTGCCGCAAAGGTGACTCCGGCGCGCTTTTGTAAAGCCCCATACTGCTGCACCGCCGCTGGATCGGCGCGTTGGAACGGCACCGCCGCTAGATCGATACCGCGTCGGATCGCCGCCGCTGGATCGGCGCGTTGGAACGGCACCGCGTCGGATCGCCGCCGCTGGATCGCCGCGTTGGAACGGCACCGCCGCGTTGGAACGGCACCGCGTCGGATCGCCGCCGCGTGACGCTAGAGCACCGCCTTTGCATCACGACTAGCGGGCCGTTGCGGATAGTTGTGCGATCGCAGGAAACAGCCGCTGACAATCTGGCTCCTGCCATGCGGTGACAGATAACAACTGGTGCGTAGTTGGGTGCGGAAAGGTGAGCCGATGGGCGTGGAGCATTGGCCGATCGGTGCCGTAGGTATTGCGTGCCCGCTCGTTGGCGGCGACGTCGCCGTAGCGCGGATCGCCGAGCAACGGATGGCCAATGGCGCGAAGGTGAGCCCGGATCTGATGTGTGCGGCCAGTTTCGAGCCGCAGCAGGATCAGCGTGCAGGTCTTGCCGCGCGAAAGCACCGTGAGGTGCGTGACTGCGCGCGCGCCGCGTTCGCGGTCGACGATCACCTTTGGCAAGTTGCCGCGCGGCTCGTCGGTGGCGAACAGTGGCAGATCAATCGTCTGCGTATCCGTTGCGATCACGCCGAAGGCGATGGCGAGATACTCGCGGTCGATCTTGCCTTGCTCCATCAGTGCAGCAAGTGCGGCGAGCGCTTTCGGGTTGCGTCCGATCAACAACGCGCCCGACGAACCGCGGTCGAGCCGGTGCGCTAGTCCGCTGCCGGGCAGAGCAAGCAGGCGGAGGGCGAGCGAGTCTTCAACGAGCGGTCCCTTGTGCACCGCGAGGCCCTGCGGTTTGTGCACGACCAGCACCTCATCGTCGGCGTGCAATACCGGCAAACTAAGTTGCAGCGACAACGACAGCGTGTCCTGATGCCAGCCGATCAGCTCGCCCAGCCGCAAGCGTTGCGTGCCGGGTGCGCGTACGCCATTGAGCGATACGAGGCCAAGTGCGCCAACCCGCCGCGCCGCCGTCCGCGAAATCTGCAGCAGCGCTGGCAGCAAAGTGTCGAGCCGTTCGCCGTCGTGTTCGCTGCCGACCTCGTGCTGCTGCATGAAAGGATGCTCGCCGAACGTGCTCATTGCGTCCACCGCGGCATCTTTGCGATCATGTAGCGATGCGTTTTTGTGCGTGCCTGCTGATCTTGCCAGTGGCCCTTTTGTGGTCGGCTTCGTTGCCTTCGCAGCAGGCATGGGCGCCGGTGCCCGGCAGGTTGCAGACGAAGTGGGCGAGCGATGTATCGCCGCTAGACGTGTGGCCTGAGTATCCGCGGCCGGGTATGCGCCGCGCAAATTGGCAAAGCCTGAACGGACTCTGGGACTATGCGATCTTGCCTGCTGCCGCGCCGCGACCGGTGAAGGCAGATGGTCAGATCCTGGTGCCGTTCGCGCTCGAATCGGCGTTGTCCGGTGTGGGCAAGTCGCTCGCAGCGGATCAACGGCTTTGGTACAGGCGCAAGTTCACGTTGCAAAAGCCTGCGGACCAGTGCGTGCTGTTGCACTTTGACGCGGTCGATTGGGAATGCGAAGCATGGCTCGACGGGACGCGCCTTGGCGAGCATCGCGGCGGCTATGACCGGTTCTCGTTTGATGTCACAAGGGCACTGGGTCCGGGCATCGAGCACATACTCTTGGTCGCGGTGCGCGGCCCGAGTGATCAGGGGCCGCAGCCGCGCGGCCGGCAGGTGCAAAAACTCGGCGGCAGTTGGAATACGCCTTCATCCGGCATCTGGCAGACGGTTTGGTGCGAAATGGTGCCAAGTATTTATCTGCGCAGTGTCGGGCTTAAGGCCAAGGGCGATGGGTTTCAGGCGACGGTCGAAATCAGCGGGCGAGCTACTTTCAGCGTGAGGGTGGCGGTCCTCGATGCTGGCAGAACGATTGCAACCGCTACCGGCCGCCTGCGCGACAGCACGGTGGAGTGCGTTGTGCCAGAGGCGCGGCGTTGGCGGCCATTTTCGCCGTATCGCTACGAGCTAGTGGTCACACTGCTCGATGCTGCGGCGGGCGAGATCGACCGCGTGCACTGCTGGTTGGCGTTTCGTGACTTGACTGTGGGTAAGGATGCAAACGGGCTCACGCGGTTGCTGATCGACGGTGCACCAGTGTTTCAGTTTGGTCAGCTCGACTCGGGTTATTGGCCGGATGGTGGCTACACGCCGCCGAGTTTTGCAGCGATGTGCGGCGATCTCGACACGATCACGGCGCTCGGCTGCAACCTGCTGCGCAAGCACGTGAAGGTCGAGAGCGAGTTGTTCTACGATGAATGCGATCGCCGTGGCTTGCTCGTCTGGCAGGACATGCCGTTTTGCGACCCGCAGCAGGATCCCGCCAACTTCGAACGCGAACTGCACGCGCTGATCGAGGGCCACCGCAATCACCCGTCGATCGTTATGTGGGTGCCGTTCCATGCAGGGTGGGGGCAGCACGACACAGAGCACTATGTGAAACTCATTCGACAATGGGACCCTATGCGGTGGGTGTGCAATGCGAGTGGCTGTAGCGATCACGCGTGCGGCGACGTGATCGATCTGCAGGTTTATCCCGGCCCTCACATGCTGCCGGTGCCGGGCAGGCGGGCATCGGTTCTTGGTGAGTTTCTTGGGCTCGGATTGCCGACCGCGGGCCGCACATTTGTGGACAAGGGCAACCCTGGCCAAGTGTCAAAGCAGGATCAAGCGGCGCGCACCGAGGCATACTTGCAAGCCATCGCAGCGCTGCACCCGCTCATCGCGCAGGGACTCAGTGCGGCGGTTTACACGCAGGCCACCGACGGTGAATCTGCGATCAACGGCCTTGTCACCTATGACCGTGCGGTGCAGAAGATCGATGTGCCGTCTGCTGCTCTGGCAGCGCAAACTCTCTACCAGCCGCACGGCGTGTTGTTGCCAGTTGTGCCGACGGCGATGCAGGCACCGCAAGCGTGGCGATGGACCGTGAACGCGCCAGCCGCTGGCTGGCAACAAGCTTCGTTTGATGATGCCGGGTGGACCGAAGGCGTGAGTGGCTTTGGCAAAAACGGCACGCCGGGCGCACACATTGGCACGGATTGGCAGACCGAATCGATCTGGCTGCGGCGGCAGATTGTGCTGCCGGATCGACCGCTTGCGGGCCTGCAGTGGTGCTTGCACCACGACGCAGATCTGATGGTCTACCTCGATGGCATTTTGGTGCTTGCGCGGCAGGGCCCTACCACTGGTTACGAATACCTGCCCACCGATCGTGCGACCGTGGCGCGCTGTTTGCCTGGCGTTCACATGCTTGCTGTCCAATGCCGTCAGACGGGCGGCGGCCAATACGTTGACCTGGGCATGTCGTTGGTCGATTGGCCAGTGCCAGATGTGGTGCCCAGCCGCACCCAGTCAACAGGCAAGTGACTTTGCGGCACTGGTGAATGATACCAGCGTGTTGCAAGGCACACGCCGGTTGCTGTTGGAGTCCATGCGGGGTGCGCCGATAGCATCCTGGAGACTGCTTCTTTCATTCTGATTCCGTTACTTGCGCGGCTTTAGCAACATGAAGTTTTCCTGGCTTAGTGTGGTTGCCGCGATCTGCGGCATTTCCCTCGCTCAAAGTCCGATCAAGCTCACGGGCGCGATCAAAGTTGCGGATCCAAAGGCCGGCAGTCCGGTTGGTCCCTTGAGCGAATCCGTGGCGCTGTCGCGGACCGCGCTGGATGGCGTTCCGTCACCGGCAGGAATCGCGAATGCATGGTTTGGTCAGCAAATGATTGGCGGCACCAAGGTGTCGTTCACAGTTGGTAAGTCGTTGACATTCGAGCAGGGAACGCCTGCGGCCGCGCAGGTGGACACGCTGTTTGTCGACCTCAATGCCGACGGCAAGTTTGACAGCAACGAACGGCTGACACTCATAGTCACGCCGATCAAGGGCCGCGGCGACGCGCCATCGCCTGGCGAGACAGGTGCGCCGGTCGACCTGGTGTTCACGTTTGGTGGCGCGACTACGAAGGCGAAGGCGACCTTTTTTAATATGAACCCATCGACGAGCCTCAACTTGTCGTTTGCCTCGTATCTCGAAGCCGTGGTCAAAATCGGCGAGGAGGATTGCACGGTCGCGGTCGTCGATCAGGATTTCGATGGCCGCTTCGGCGGGGCAATGGACCTATGGGTGCTCAGTAAAAAGGGTGACCGCCCAGCGACGATCTACGCGATGAATGGCATGTCCGAGCACGCCTTTGCCAACGGTCAGAGCGTTGGCATCAAGGTCGGCAAGGACAACTCGGTCGAGGTGACGATGGCGCAGGCCACTGGCCCGATTGCTTTGGAACTCGATGCGCACCGCACCCGCGTTCTGCACATCTGGTCGTCGCGTTTTGATAAGGAGCGCGAGAAATTTGTGGTTTTGCAGAAGGTCGATACCAGTCGGCCAGTGGCAAAGACACCGATCCAATGGAACTTCGTTTCGTTTGAAGAGGCGATCGCCCTCGGCAAGCAGCAGAACAAGGCGGTCTTCATCGACGTGATGGCCTTCTGGTGCGTGTGGTGTTACCGAATGGACTACTACACCTACTGTGATCAGGAAGTCGTCGATTTGATGAACAGCAAGTTCGTTCCGTGCAAGCTCATTCAGGAGCAGGCCAAGGAAGGGGAATACGACTTGTTGATGAAGGAGAAGCTGAAGGCAAAGGGCATCCCGGCGATGGGCGTGTTCAATGCGGCGGGTGAAGTCACGCATACGATCGGCGGTTGGAAGAAGCCCGAGCAGTTCCTCGAAGAACTGAACAAGGCGCTCGCCGGCAAGACGGACAAGGGTGAGAAGCAGGGCGGCTGATTGCTGCAGCTGGTTTTTCGTCGGGCAAGGCGGCACATGGGCGGCCGCAGTTGTTGCGCATTGCCCCCAGAGTCGCGCGCCGCTCCGCAAGAAGAACTGGTTCGCCCTTGCCAGTCGTTCGCGGGCGCCAATCACGCGCCTCAAGGAGCAACGACCGGCTATGCGGTAGCAAGTCCGCCCTGCAGCTGCTTTCGGGTGGCAACTACGAGTGGAACTCGCGCCATGGTTGCGCTCTTCTCGGTTGCGCATGAACATGCCCGCCCCAATGACCGAGCCCGAGACCAAGAAGCACTACCCCGAAGTCGAGCAGCAAGCAAACTACCCGCGCCTTGAGGAGGCCGCGCTCGAATACTGGCGCTCGCAGGGCACGTTTCAACGCTCGGTTGACCAACGTTCTGCGGGCGCGCACGGCAGCAATGAGTACGTGTTTTATGACGGCCCGCCGTTCGCCAACGGGCTGCCGCACTATGGACACCTTCTGACTGGCTACGTGAAGGATGTTGTGCCGCGCTACCAGACGATGCGGGGCAAGCGGGTCGAGCGCCGCTTTGGCTGGGACTGTCACGGCTTGCCGGCGGAAATGGAGGCCGAAAAGGCGCTGCAGGTCTCGGGCCGCGAAGCGATCACTGCGTTTGGCATCGACAAGTACAACGATGCGTGTCGCCAGTCGGTGTTGCGCTACACGAAGGAGTGGCAGAACTACGTCACGCGGCAGGCGCGCTGGGTCGACTTCGAGCACGACTACAAGACCATGGATCGCTCCTACATGGAGAGCGTGATTTGGGCCTTCAAGAAGCTCTGGGACAAGGGCCTCGTCTACGAAGGCCACCGTGTGATGCCGTACTCGTGGGCGATGCAGACACCGGTCAGCAATCACGAGATGCGCATGGACGATGCGACGCGGCCGCGTCAGGACCCGGCCATCACAGTCGCGTTCCGGCTCGACGCAAAGCCTTCAGATCCGGGCCCGATCGACGTGCTGGTTTTTACGACTACGCCATGGACCCTGCCAAGCAATCTGGCGCTCGCAGTTGGTTCTGAGATCGACTACTCGATCGTTTTGAAAGATGGCCGCCACTACCTGATCGGCTCTGCGGTGCTGAAGGATTACGAGAAGGAACTCGCCGATCACACGTGGGTCGCTGCGGTGAAGGGCAGAGACCTGGTTGGTCGCAGCTACACGCCGCTGTTTGCCTACTTCGCTTCGCAGCCCAATTCGTTTCGAGTGCTGAGCGGGGAGTTTGTCGAAACGACCACCGGCACCGGCATCGTGCACATGGCGCCGGGTTTTGGCGAAGACGACCAGAAGGTCTGCGAACAGAACGGCATCAAGCTGGTCTGCCCGGTCGACGACCGTGGCTGCTTTACCAGCGAGGTAAAGGAATACGCCGGCATGCTCGTGTTCGACGCGAACAAGGACATCATCAAGCTGCTGCGGGATCGCTCCGTGCTGTTGCGCAGCGTCACGATTACGCATGAGTATCCGCACTGCTGGCGCACTCGTCTGCCGCTCATCTACAAGGCGATCAGCGGCGCATGGTTTGTAAAGGTCACGGCGATCAAGGATCGCATGCTGGCCAACAACCAGCAGATCCACTGGATCCCCGAGCGCATCAAGGACGGGCAGTTTGGCAAGTGGCTGGAGAACGCGCGCGACTGGTCGATCTCGCGCAATCGGTTTTGGGGCTCCCCGATTCCGGTTTGGAAGAGTGACGACCCGAACTTTCCGCGCGTCGATGTCTATGGCTCGATTCAAGAAATGGAGCGCGATTTTGGCGTAACGGTAGAAGACCTGCACCGGCCGGCGATCGATAAACTCACGCGCAAAAATCCCGATGACCCGACTGGCAAGTCGATAATGCGCCGCGTCCCGGAAGTGCTCGACTGTTGGTTCGAGTCGGGCTCGATGCCATTCGCGCAGGTGCACTACCCGTTTGAGAACAAGGAGTGGTTCGAGAGCCACTTCCCGGCCGACTTCATCGTCGAGTATGTCGCGCAGACGCGCGGCTGGTTTTACACGTTGGTGGTGCTGGCGACGGCGCTGTTTGACAAGCCACCATTCCGCAATGTGATCTGTCACGGCGTGGTGCTCGATGAAAATGCCCAGAAGCTGTCGAAGTCGCTGAAAAACTATCCGGACCCGGAAAAACTGTTCGCTACGACCGGCAGTGACGCGTTGCGTTGGTTTCTGATGAGCTCGCCGATCCTGCGCGGTGGCGACCTGCAGATCGACAAGGACGGCAAGCAGATCGCGGAGGTCGTGCGGCTCGTGCTCAACCCGATTTGGAACGCATATTACTTCTTCACTCTCTACGCGAATACCGACCGTGTGCAGGCAAAGGTGCGCACTGACCAGCAGGGGCTGCTCGATCGCTACGTGTTGAGCAAGACGCGCGTATTGGTGGAAGGCGTGCAGTTGGCGATGGACGGCTACGAAATCGCGCAGGCGTGCCAGGCCGTGAAGGATTATCTCGACGCGCTCAACAACTGGTGGATTCGCCGCAGTCGTGAGCGCTTTTGGGGCGAGACCGGTCCGGCCGATCGACAGGATGCATACGACACGCTCTACACCTGTCTCACGACGCTCTGTCGCGTGGCGGCGCCACTATTGCCGTTGCTTTGCGAGACCGTGTATCGCGGGCTCACTGCCTCGTCTTCGGTGCACCTGCAAGAATGGCCGGACACCAATGCGCTGCCCGCCGATCGCGCGTTGGTGCAGCAGATGGATCGCGTGCGCGATGCGTGCTCGGTCGGCCTGTCGTTGCGCGAGGGCAACAAGCTGCGCACGCGGTTGCCGTTGGCAAAGGTCACGCTCGCTGGCGCTGCGGCGGCCTCACTGCGCGGCTGCGAGCATCTGCTGCAGGATGAACTCAACGTGAAGCACATTGAGTTTGCTGAGAGCATCGATGCGTTTGCGAACCTGCGTGTGCAGGTCGACGCGAAGACCCTCGGCCCCAAACTCGGCGGCAGGATGAAGGATGTGCTCGCCGCGACGCGCACCGGTGAGTTCAAATTGTTGCCAGCGGGCAAGGCGGAGCTTGCGGGTGTCGTTCTTGAAGCAGGTGAGTTTACACTCAAACTCGTGCCAAAGGCCGGCGTCGCGTGTGCCTCGCTGTCCACCAACGACGTTGTTGTGGTGCTAGATACAATGGTCACCGAAGTGCTCGAGCATGAAGGCATGGCGCGCGATTTTGTCCGGCTCGTGCAGCAGGCCCGCAAGGATGCTGGCCTGCATGTGAGCGATCGCATTTTGCTGTGGGCGATAGCCGACCCTCTGACAGTCGCGGTGTTGCAGAAGCACGTTGGCTACGTAAAAGAGCAAGTGTTGGCCGTGGCGCTGACGTTTGACAGCGCTCCGGATGGCGCCTTCGCCGCCGAAGGAAAGGTTGGCAGCGGGATTGGTGCGATCACGAAGCTTGGCATCACAAAGGTCTGACCCGCTGGCTGCCGTGCCGTTTTTTCCTGCCGTTCGCATCTGGCGCAGTGTGATTTTGCGTAGTGTGATTTTGCGTAGTGTGATTTTGCGCAGTGTGATTTTGCGCAGTGTGAGTTTGTGATGCGAAGCGGGCCAGGGTTCTGCGCCGTGAGTTCGCAACCGGCCTCGATCGGCGCGGCAGGAAGGAAGTGCATAATTGCCGCGCGCACGGTGCCGTTTATTTTCTTGCGGGTGCAAAGCTCACGGGCAATGCGAAACGGAACAGCGCCTCGGTTTGGTTGCTGCCTAGCTTTTTGGTCGGCTGCATGGTGGCCGTGACCATCAGTTCGGTCCCTGACTGTGCACTGCTCGGGGCGAGGGTGAGATTTTTGAGGTGGTGCACGTTGGCTGGTGGCACACCGATAGAAATCATGCTCAGGTCTTCACCCGCGATCAGTGCGAGTTCCGGTGAACCCTGTGAGTCGACGCGGAGTAGCGCGAAGTCCTCGCGACCGCGCCCGTCCTGGTCGGGAATGGCGAGCATCTCATGCCAGCTAAAATCGGGATGGTCTGTGCTGCTGGGCACTCGTAGCACTTCGCGCCAAATATCCATGTCGCGTTCGAGCAGCACGTAGCCTTGGAAATAACTCATGCTGCAGGCCACCGCCACGCGCAGCGGCTCGTTGTCGTTGCCGTGTAAGAATGCGATCCCGGGTTTTCCGCGACAGGTCAGAATTGCCGGTGTGAGTGCGCGATCTGGCGAGACCAGGCTTACCGCCATGAAGAGAAAGTCATTCGCATTTGCCCGGCGTGGGATGTCCTCCACCAGTGCCAGCGTGGCCGGGCCGTGTTGTGGCCGCGAGGCCGCGAGCACCTTCAAATTTACATTG
The DNA here is from genome assembly GCA_014192625.1 of Planctomycetota bacterium. Classification (GTDB taxonomy): domain Bacteria; phylum Planctomycetota; class UBA1135; order UBA1135; family UBA2386; genus BJHM01. Next base: position 10,830 of record BJHM01000028.1, on the reverse strand, counting down.
GCGCCAGAGCCCACCTTGGAGAAGGCCGATGGCCGGTCAGGTGCGATCGTGCTACGGACCTCGACGCGGCCACAGTGGTCAAAGCCAAAAGCCATTAAGCCCTTCGCGCTGATCGCCAACTCGGGCCGGTCATCGCCGTCCCAATCGCCGGCAAGGACCGCGGTATCGCCGAAATGGTCGTCACCGGCTGGAGTCGGCGACACCTGGTGCGAAATGCTGCGCAGCTCGCGGCCGGTGCGGCCATCGTGGATCGTCACCGCGCCAGTCATAATCGTCGAGCGCGTGCCACGGTTGCGTTCGGAGGCCAGGTCACGGATCGCAAACTCGTAGAAGCCATCCTCGTTCTCGTCTGGCAGTTCGGAGATGCGAATTAGTTCTAGGCGATCCGACTCCCAGGCAAAACCAAATGCTGGAACCCCGTAGGACTCGAGCCGCGTGCCATCGGGCCAGCGGAAGCGCGCGATTGCCTGGCTGCGGTCCGTCACGGTCTCCCCGGTCAAAAGGAGGTCGACTCGGCCGCCGGGCCCCCGCACAAAGCAGGACTGGAAGTAGTTTGCAGCTTTGCGATTGTTGTCCGGCAGGAACAGCACCGGCGCTGGCAGTCTGGCGGGGGCGGTTATTTCTGCGCGCTGCAACGCCACCGATCTCGTCACATTGATTTTGGGATCGGCAACCAAGGCAAAGCAGGGTGGATCCGTAAACCAGTGGCCGCCGCAGAAGGTGCCGTCGAACATGCGTGCGTAGGGCTCGCCCTGCGAATCGACGATGTCGATTAGTGACGCTCGCACCTCAAGAAATCTGCAGCCCTTTTGGCACTGCACTTCGAAGTGCGGATCGAGCGTTTGCCCACGGCTTTTGGGCCACTCTGTTTCTGGCAGTTGATCGCCTGTCACCACGACTGACAGCTTGGCGCCGAGCTTGCACATGCCGCGTGCAAAGAGCGCGATCGACTGCATTGGCTCTGGGAAGTCGATGCGCAGTCGCACATCGCACGGATTGCTGGCGGATGAAGAGGCAAAGCAGCAGCGCACGGCGCGCGCGCCAGTGCCAAAGGTGTCACTCTGCGGGTTTGGTTCGGCCCAGCTGGAAGCGGTCCCGGAAATGGTGACATCTGGCGGCAGTGGTGAGAGCGTCGATGCCCACGTGCGGCGGAAGCTGCCATTGAATCCGTGCATTTCTCGCGGCAGCAGCAGCACGTCGACATTGTCACCCGGGACGACGTCGATGTTGATCGACTCCGTGCGGCCAAGGCGGTCCTTGGCGGTCAGTTCGTAGCGGCCTGCAGGCATCCGCGGCATGATCATGGTGCGGTCGAGCTGCGGAACGCCGTTGATGAAGCGCTCGTCGGTCGGCGAGTCGGCGATCCCAGCGATCAGATTGTGTCCGGTCTGAAACTGGATTTGTGCCAGTTCTTCGCCAGTGGCTGCCGCGCGGATGAGTACGCCAGCCGTGCGAGTGCGGAGCGGCGTGAACTGCGGGCCGATGCCCGGCACGACTTCAAGCGGGATGCTGCGCTTGATGGGCGAGTCGGAATTGATCGCAAGTTGATGTTTGCCGTATGGCAGCCAGACGACGGCGAATGGTTTTACCGAGGTGCCGTCGATCGAGATCAGCACGTCCGGCGAGGTGGTCTGAATGACGACGTCGCGGCCGCGCGGCCACATCGGCCAGACGATTAGCGCGATCATCAAAAGTGTGATTGTCGTCATCGCCAGCACCTTGCGCTGGTCACGGGCGAGGAGTGCGTAAAAGGGGGGCCGCTTTGCCGTGAGCTCGCCGTCGCTGGCAGCAGCGCGCAGGTCGGCTGCAAGCGCCGCGGCGTCCGAGTAGCGATGGTGGATCCGATATTCTAAACAGCGATAGAGGATCGCTTGCAGCGGTTCGGGCAGCATCTGGCTATTTCTCGCGTTCAGCAAGAACGGCCGCTGCGAGTGCTGCAAGATGTCGGCGACTTCTTGCCGAAGGTCAGCGCCGGTAAGCGCGCGGAACAGGATCAGGCCAAGACCGTAGACATCGGTGCGGGCATCGACGGCGCCTGGATCGCGGCCAAGTTGTTCAGGTGCGATGTATGCGAGCGTGCCCATCGCCGCACCGGACCGCGTGAACGAAACCTTCTGCCGCAGGTCGCGCGCGAGGCCGAAGTCGATCACGATGGGATCGAGTTGGTCCGTGACCAAGATATTCGCCGGCTTGATATCGCGGTGAACGATGCCGTGCTGATGCGCGTAGTGGAGGCCTTCAGCGATCACCGCCATCATGCGCAGCACACGGCGGCGGTAGCGTGGCGATTGCAGCACGTCCTTGCCGCGCTCCCGCACTTCGTGCAGCAGCAGCGCTGCGGCACCATCCGCGGGTGGGTTGTTCGACAATACGCGGGTGAATAGCAATTCGAGATCGCAACCGCTGATCAGGTCCATCACCAGCACGCCGCAGTCATCGTCAAGCACCGCATGTTCGCGATAACGCACGATTGCGGGATGTTGCAGGCTTTGCAGGATCCGGCATTCTTGGTCGAATCGGTCGCGCAGGGCGCCCACAACTTCGGCCACCAATTTGACCGCAACCACGGTGCCACAGTTGGCACTGCCCGCATACGTGACGCCCATTCCACCAGCGCCGAGAATGCGCGAGAGGCGGTAGCCGAGCACGGTGTCGCCGAGTCGTTGAAAGAGTCCGAGGCGTCGATCGGTCCGTCCAGTGAGCAGGTCTGCGAGGACCTGCAGCGGCGGGTCCTTGCTCCTTAGGCGCTGCTCCAACTCGCGCAGCAGTGGGTCCTCGTCGGGGGCGGGAGGCTCTGGCGACAGCTCGGTCATCTCACCAGCGCTCTTGCAGCATCTGCAGTGCGCGTGACAGCCGTTGGCGAACGGTTTCGTCCGTCACGTGTAGGAGCGCGGCGATTGCTGTGGTCTCAAGCCCATCGAGGCGCAAACGCATCACCATGCGATATAGCTCGGGTAACTCTGCCAAAATAACCGAGAGCCGTTGTTTGTCCTCTTTCGCCGAGGCATGCACGCTCGGCGTCGGGTCGAGGCTCGGCTGCTCGGGCGTTTGGGATGGGGTCTTTTGGGGCTTTACCAGATCGAATCTGGCATTGCGCGCCTGTGCCCACCGCGCCGCTTCGGCGGCCTTCTGCAAAGTGATGGCCTTCGTAAACGCCAAAAACTCCGCCCAAGACGAACCGCGAAATGCGCCGACGTTGGCGATTAGATGCAGCAGGGTCTCTTGCATCAAATCTTCCGAGTCGATGTTGATGCGAAGCGGGCTATTGGCCGGGAGGTGTCGCTTGGCGGCCCGATGCAGCTGCGGGATGAGCTTCGTCAGCATGACTCCGGGCCCTGCGTCCTGCGAAGCCTGCAGGTCCTTGATCAAGGCTGCCAAGTCACTGGGCAATTGGGGGACCTCGGTCATGCAAACACTAGAACGCCTGTCCAGCCGATCCGTGACAGGAAAAAGAGCCGCCATGGGTTGACGCAGACCCAATAAATGCAAGTTGCGATTCTTAGGCTCGACTGGCGGCGTGCCTTGGCCGCTCGGAATCGCCCGGCGGGTGGGGGCGGGGGATTGCGCGCGATGCGCGCCAAAGCCTCAGCCAAAGCCTCAGCCTCAGTTGACGGTGATCCAGGTGAAGCCGTCGGCACCAATGGCGCCGATTGCGAGCGCGTTGCTGTTGATCATCGTTGGCGCTACGCCTCGTAGTGCGCAGCCCGCGGGTGGCACGTTGCCCTTGCCCGAATAAGTGGCTTCCTTGCTCCGCAAGATGTCGCCAGCCTGGTTGATGAAGTAGGTCGCGTAGCCCTGGGCAGCGCGGTTCGACGGCCAAGCAACGCAACTCCAGAAAGTTTCGGACAGGTTGGCGTCGATGTTGCCGAGGTTTTGCTCGGCGGCGACTACGCCGGTGCCGGTGTTGTTCGGTAGATACATTGCAAAGTAGAACCCGTGCGACAACACGTGACCGTCGATGTCGGCCGTGCCCATTGCTTGCGAAATATAAGGCGGCCTGAGTGCGCTGCTGGTGCCGCGCACGGAGGCGCCACCGGCCAGCTCGGGCAACGAGGCACCTTCGCCAGTGCCGTCATTGTCGGTGTCGATCAGCGCGTGCATGCGCGCCAGTTCTTGCGCTGTAATGATCGAGCGCATCGTCGCAACGATCGCCTTGTCGTTCGCGTTTGAGCGAGCGGCAATCAGGCTTGGGATGGCGATGCTGGCAACGACAGCGATGATGGCGAGCACAATCATCAGCTCGATGAGCGTGAAGCCGGAATGACGACGGTTCATTACAAGTTTCCTTATTGCAATGTATCGGCTCAGTTCTTCATTCTCACCGCGGCCACTAGGCCATGAGCCGGTGGCAAGGGGTGAAGTGGCGGCGAAGAAGCCTAAAGGATTACCCCGTCCTGCTGCGCCGCAACAACCGCCACCTTCGTCGCTGGCGCATTTGGCCGCTCCTCCTGGATGATCTGCGGGATGGCTTCCTTCAGTTCCGCCGCGCGGTCGAGTGGATTTGGATGTGTGCTGAGCCAGGAGGGGACGCCGGAGCTGATTTCTGCCATGCGCTCCCAGAGCTTGGGTGCTTCCCATGGGTCGTAGCCCGCGCGGATCGAAAAGCGGATGCCAATGAGGTCGGCTTCGGTTTCGTGCTCACGGCTAAACGGCAGTGTTACGCCCAAATTTATGGCTGCGCCGAGCGCGCCAATGCAAGCAACCTTTTGTAGGTCGGTCATCCCGGTAATCGAGATGCCCGCGCCGGCAACGACAATTATGCTAGACGTGATTGCTGCTTGGCTCATGCGGATGCCTCCGTGGTGCTGCGTGGCGTGCGCAACTTCGTGACCGAGCACGGCGGCGAGGCCATGCTCGTTTAGGGTGATTGGCAGGATGCCGGTATAGACCGCCACCTTGCCGCCGGGCAGGCAGAACGCATTTGGTATGCCGTCTGCCTTCAGGAGCTTGAATTCCCACTGATAGTTTGGGTCATCGGCTTTGCCACTGGCGACGGCAATGCGCTGACCCACGCGCTGCACCATTTCGTATTCTTTGCCGCTCGAAATTACTTTGTGGTTGCCGTCCTTCAGAACTTGGGCAAAGGCCTCCGCCCCGATCGACGCCAACTCAGCATCGCTATAGAAGTTGAGTTGTCGCCAAGTCTGGCAACTGGTCAGCAATGTAAGCAAAAGTACATAAAAGCCCCGGAGCATAGAGCGCATCAATGGATCATCGTCTTTTAGGACGGGCAATGGAAGCTGGGGGCTTCTTTTTGCGGCGTTGGCAACTTCTTCATGTCCGAACCCTAGTAGTGAGTGTCTTTGGTGCGTCCCGCGTGATCGCTGTAGGGAGCGCAGCCGAAAGTTACTCATTTCACCCCTGCTTGACTCTTTTAAGGCCAGTCATGATCAACCCAGACGATCTGCAAGCGTCCTTCTCCGAGTTGATGGAGGTGCGCGCCTCACTGCGCTGCCAAGAGATCCGCCTTTGCGTGGCACTAAGGTCCGTGCAGCGCGAAATCTCCAGTTGGCGCGAATACTGCTCGGCTGAGGCGGTGGCGCGGCGCGCATCGCCAAAGGAGCTGGCTATTTTGTGGGAAGAGTTGGAAACCCGCGAGCGGGAGTTAGCGATGGACATCGTGCAGGTTGGCGCAGCCCTGGCGGGGGCGTGCGCAGCCATCTCGAAGCGGCTCCATGCAACCAGCCGGGCTTCCTGAGCCAGTTTTTGCGGGGCCACCGCATTCGGGAGTGCACCAGCGACGGAGCACGTTCTTGATCGTGACAGGCTTGCCCCCGATGCTCTGCGGATGCGACCCGAACTCGTGATCGTCGGCGGTGCCCGGACCGCCATGGCTGAATACTCCGGCACTCCAGGCTTTGGCAAGTTTAAGGATGTCTCGGCGATTGACCTCGCTGCGCATGCCGCAAAGGCCGCGCTCGCCCGCTGCAACGTGAAGCCGGAGATGGTCGACGAGACTTTTGTTGGCAACGCCGCGCAGAGCAGCAGCGATGCGATCTATGGTGCGCGGCACACGGCCCTGAAGGCGGGCGTGCCGATCGACAAGCCGGCACTGACCGTCAATCGCCTGTGCGGTTCGGGCATCCAGTCGGTGGTCAGCGCTGCGCATTCGATTCTCGCTGGCGAAGCGCGGCTGTGTCTTGCGGGCGGCATGGAGAACATGAGCCAGGTGCCGTTCGTGATGCGTGGTGTCCGCGAGGGCATTCGCTTTGGGGCGCAGACCCAGCTCGAGGACCTGCTGTTTCAGGCGCTCTACGACCCGTTCTGCAAGTTCTTCATGGCGCAGACCGCGGAGAACATTGCCAGGCAGTGCGGGATCTCGCGCGAGGAGCAGGACGAATACGCGCTGCGCAGTCACATGCTCGGTGCCGCCGCGGTGAAGGCGGGCAAGTTCCAGGCCGAGATTGCGCCGATGACCATCATGGCGGGCAAGAAGGAAGTGACTGTTGCAACGGATGATCACATAAAGCCGGAGACTACGATCGAAGTGCTGCGCTCGCTGCGCGCGGCGTTTGGCAAGGACGGCACCGTGACTGCCGGCAATGCGTCCGGGATCGTCGATGGCGCGGCGATGCTGGTTGTTACGACTCGCGAACGCGCGCAAGAACTCGGCCTCACGCAGAAGGCGCGAATCCGTTCGTGGGGGCTCGCCGGCGTAGCGCCGGAGTTGATGGGGCTAGGCCCGGTGCCCGCGATTCAACAGGCGTGTCAGCGGGCTTCCCTCAAGGTAAATGATCTCGATTTGATTGAAATCAACGAAGCGTTCTCGGCGCAGTATCTCGGCTGCGAGAAGGAGCTGAAACTCGACCGCAACAAGTGCAACGTCAACGGCGGCGCGATTGCGCTGGGCCATCCGCTCGGCGCCACTGGCACGCGCCTTTTGCTCACCCTGTTGCGCGAACTGGAGCAGTCCGGCAAATCGCTCGGCTGCGCGTCGGCGTGCATCGGCGGCGGCCAAGGTATCGCGATGATCCTGGAGCGCTGCTGAGTCCATCATGACGACCTCACAAAAACGCACGAGCGTCCAGCTGAAGGGGCGCATTCTCTACCTCACTGAGGATCCGGCACAGCTGAAGGCGCAGCTCTACGATGGCGCTTCGCTGCCGTTTGATGAACACCGCAAGTTGGTCGACAACATCAGTACCGACGAACTGACACCGGGCTGGGTCTGCTACTACTACGACGAGACGTTGGCGCGCTATTGCTTAGTCGGGTTGCGCGGCGGTCAAATCAAGCAGGATGCGATTAAAAATGGCGGCTTTGGGGTCATTGTCAGCGGCCTGTCTAAGGGCTGCGGTAGTTCCCGCGAGACGGCGCCTTACAGTGAGCTCAAGGCGGGCGTGCAGATCGTCATCGCTAAAAACATCGAGAAGATCTACGGCCAAAACTGCCAAAACATCGGCCTTCTTACGTCGACCGATGTTTCGCTGATCCCCAGGCTCGAAAGCGGCGAGGCGATTCCGATCGAGGAGTTTACTAAGGGCCTCGATCCGATCGCCGCGGAGGTTGTCCGTCACGGCGGGCTGTTTGCTTACAACCAGGCGCGCCTGCAGGGTGTCATCGTGCCGCCAATGGTGACGACGGCGGCAAGGCCCATGACCTTGTGCGAAAAGATTATCGCCAAGAGCGCGATCGCAGATGCCAAGACCGGCAGGCTCGGAGTCCCTGCGGTAAAGCCCGGCGACGCGCTGTTTGTGCGAGCTGATGTGCGCTTTAGCCATGAATATGTCACGCCCATGGCCGAGGCGTTGTTTCGCATGGGGCTTGGGGCCGATGCGAAGGTCACCGACCCAGCCTCGGTGTTTGCGTTCCGTGATCACCTTACGTTCCTCGACCGCATCATGCCCGAGGCGCACGTGAAGATGGGGCTGCGCGAACAAGCTGCATCGCTCGCCACTGTGCAGGAGGCGTTCACTAAGAAACAGGGTGTGAAACTCTATGGCGAAGTGACGCGCAATGGCCACCTGGTTGGCAGCGAAGGCATCTGCCACAACATTGTCATCGAGGACATCGCCGAGCCCGGCCAATTGGTGATCGGCACTGATAGCCACACGTGCATGGCGGGTGCCCTCGGTTGTTTTGCATTCGGCGTTGGCTCGACCGACATGGCAAACTCGTGGTTCACCAAGGATGTCCGCGTCCGAGTCCCCGAGTCGGTCCGGGTCAACTTGACCGGCCACATGCGCGATGGTGTTTGCGCGAAAGACCTGATGCTTGCACTGCTCAGTGATGAGTTTTTCAAAGCCGGTGCCGGCATTGGCAAGGTGCTGGAGTTTGCTGGGCCAGCAGTGAGTGCGATGCTGCTCGACGAGCGCGCGACGTTGACCAACATGGCGGTCGAAGCTGGCGGCTTCACCGGCATCATCGAAGCAGACGAGGTGGTGGTGGACTACATCGCCACGCAGCGCGGTACGGACCGCACAAAACTGCAAGCACAGCTGATCAAGGCTGATCCGGGTGCTGCGTATTGCAAAACCTTCGACATTGATCTCGCTACGCTCGTGCCGACGGTTGCCACGCCGGGCGATCCGCGCAACGGCATCCCGCTCTCGGAATTGCGTAAGAAGCACGGCATGGTGAAGGTCAATATCGCGTACGGTGGTTCTTGCACCGGTGGCAAGAAGGCGGACATGGATATGTATGCGACCGTCGTTCGCCGCGCACTCGCCAAAGGGCGCTCACTCGCTGGCGTGAAGCTGTTCATTCAGTTCGGCAGCCAACGGATTCGCAGTTACGCCGAGACCATGGGCTACGTGCAGTTGTTTGAGCAGGTTGGAATCGAACTGATCGACCCGAGTTGCGGCGCATGCATCAAAGCTGGACCAGGCGTGAGCTTCACTGCCGATGAAGTGACCGTGTCCGCGATCAATCGCAATTTCCCAGGCCGTTCGGGTCCAGGCCAGGTCTACTTGGCGAGCCCGATGGTCGTCGCTGCGAGCGCGTTCCTCGGCTACGTCGGCGGACCAGAAGAACTCTGATAGGTCTTTTTAGTAGCTGTCAACAGGACGCTGTTTGTCGGTCGCTGCAGAAAGGCAATGTGCCTCTTTTTGCAGTTCAGTTTTCGCTATTGCGAATCGCTATTGGGACAAGATTATTCACATGTTGTTGGCGCGATATTCATGGCGGGTAGGTATTTCCTTCTGTGCTAAAGGGTGCTCGTGCCCCCTTGGATTCACTCTCGAACACTCTTTTCCATTTGCTGCCATGTTCCGATTCCTAGTCCTGCGGTTCGTTACTATTTGCGCCCTGTTTGCAGGAGCTGTCTCTGCGGTCTTTGCGCAGGCGCCACTCACCACTGGCAACGTGGTGGTTGTCAAAGTTGGTGATGGTGTGGCCGCTCTGGGCTCTAGTGCTTCGCTCTCCGTAATGGAGGAATACAGCTTGCCCAGCACGCTGGTGCAATCCATCAGCGTGCCGTCCGCTGGAGGATCGGCGCTTACCAACTCGGGTAGCGCGTCGTCGGAAGGTTTCATCAACCTGTCTGCCAACCGGCGGTATCTGCTGGTTGGTGGCTATCGTGCCGCACCTGCCACTGTCCTGGTGGCGACTTCGACCTCGGCCTTGAATCCGCGCGTCATCGGACGGCTCGCGCTAAACGGAGCGATCGATACCTCGACGGTAGTCGGCACTTCGTTCTCTGGCGGCAACATTCGTGCGGTGACGAGCAACGACGGCGGTCAATACTGGGCTGCAGGTAGCAACAGTGGCGTTCAATACGTGAGCAGCCTCGGCGGCTCGACTTCGAGCACGGTTAGCACGACGCTGAACAACATACGCAGCATCAGTATCTACAACGGCCAGCTCTACATCGGCGATGCGAGATCTCTGAATACGGTGGGCTCTGGTTTGCCAACGACGACAGGCCAGGTTGCAGATTTGCTGCCTGGTTTATCTAGTTTGTCGATTTATGATTTTTTCATCGCGGATGCTAACACCATCTACTTTGCAGATGACAGCACCATTGCCTCCCTCAGCGGCGGTATCCAGAAGTGGACTTTCAACGGCGTAACCTGGAGTCGCGCCTACGTCCTCACGAGTGGCATCACAACGGGCGTGCGTGGCTTGACGGCTGTGATTGGCAGCAGCCCTTTGCGGCTCTATGCGACTACGACGGAGACGAGCAACAACAAGCTGGTCACCGTGCTCGACAACGGATCGAGCGCCGCTTCGCCGTATTCGCAAGTGGCACTTGCCGGCACCAACAAAGCATTTCGTGGCGTTCGCTATCTCGCACCGCCATTGCCCCTGATCACTTCGCAACCAAGCAACGCAACAGCATGTTCGGGCGGGTCGGCGAGTTTCACCGTGACCGCAACGGTCACAGGCCTGGCCAGCTACCAGTGGCGCAAGGGTGGCTCCAACGTCGTTGGCGCGACAGCCGCGAGCTACGTGATCCCTTCGACTGTCGCTGGCAATGCCGGTAGCTACGACTGTGTCGTCACCGACACGAACGGTTCTTTTACCAGCAATGCCGCGGTGCTCACGATCAACGTGGCGCCCTCGGTTTCGTCGCAGCCGGTTGGTTCCGCCGCGTGCGTAGGCAGCAGCGCCTCGTTCTCGGTGACGGCGAGCGGCACCGCGCCGTTTACGTATCAGTGGCAGAAGAATGGCGCACCGATCGGTGGCGCCACTGCCGCGAGCTACGTGATCCCCTCGACGCTTGCTGTTGATGCTGGCAGCTACGCCGTGGTGGTGACCAATGGTTGCAGCTCGGTCACCAGCGATGCGGCGGTGCTCACGATCAACGTGGCGCCCTCGGTTTCGTCGCAGCCGGTTGGTTCCGCCGCGTGCGTAGGCAGCAGCGCCTCGTTCTCGGTGACGGCGAGCGGC
>BJHM01000027.1 GCA_014192625.1 Planctomycetota bacterium | reverse complement strand
GGTGCGTGCGCGGCTGGGTTCGTGCGCGGCGGGGCGTTCGTGCGCGGCGGGGCGTTCGTGCGCGGGGCGTGCGTGCGCGGCGGGGCGTTCGTGCGCGGCGGCGTGCGTGCGCGGGGCGTGCGTGCGCGGCGGGGTGCGTGCGCGGCTGGGTTCGTGCGCGGGGCGTGCGTGCGCGGCGGCGTTCGTGCGCGGGGCGTGCGTGCGCGGCGGGGCGTTCGTGCGCGGGGCGTGCGTGCGCGGCGGGGCGTTCGCATTCATCCTGTGAAAACGCGGCGTGGAATGATTTGCCTGTGCAAGTCCAGCGGTGCCGGTCGCTGCCCGCCCCCTCGCTCACTCGATCTTGCCGACCAAGGAACGCTGCGCGTAGCCGCTATGACCTTCGACGCTGACGCGAACCCATTCGCCACTCACATCACTGCGCAGTAATACCTTGGTGCCCTTCGCAACAGTCGCAACGGTAACTAGGCCTAAGCGCGGTTCCGATGACAGATCGAGTCGGCTGAGTGCAATCGCCATCGCTGGCCGCGACGGTGATAGGAACAACAGTTCGGTTGCTATCAGCAGCCCGGGCAACAACGCCACAATGCCAAGCCAGCGCACCGCAGGCCGCCGCCAAAAAATCCCAATGCCCAGCGCCGCGATCGTCATCGCCAGGGCTGCGAGCAGAGCGAGTTCTTTCGCGGACAGGCGGTCGCGCAGCTCTGCCAGCGCGGCGACGAACGGCTGACTCGCCTCGCCGCCAAGTTCGAGCTGCTTTAGCGCCAGCCGCAGATTGGCGAGCAGTTCTTGATCGCGCGAAAGGCCGAGTCGCGCGCATTCATAGGCCCAGATTGCGCGGGCGAAGTCCGACTTTCGGTAGTAGCAGTTGCCGCGCGCGGACCAGAGTCGTCGATCCGAGTTGCGGGCAAAGTCCGCAGCAAACAGGTGCTCGGCCAAGTCATAATCGCCAGCGCGGTAGGCAGCGACCGCCGCATCGGCCTCCTGCGCTTGCAACGTGCCCGAGCACGCCAGCAACACGGCCAACAAAACGAGGCTGCTCTTCGCTGCCTTCAGACCACCACTCGCAGCCTGGAATCGCGCGACCAACGCACGGACCGCAGCGACATCGAGCCCGCCACCAAAGCCATAGCGGGCTTCGGTGCCATGCTCGATCGCGGCGACCGCGGCAGCAACGATCTCGTCATTAAAACCCGCCGCGCGCAACCGCTGCGACAAATCCTGTCCGATCACTGCCGCCGCCGACACGCGCAATCGGGCAGCGAGATACTCTGCGAATGCAGCGAGCGGATCGCCCCCCGCATCAAGCGCCTGTTCGCACACGCGCGCCGCATGCCGCGCACGCACGGCGAGCGGATCACCGCTGCGCCGCGTCACAAAAGAGCGCAGCGAAAGAAAGCCCGCCACCAAACACCAAGGCACGAGGCAAGCAAACCAGGCAAGCCACGGTGCAGAATCCGGCTTTACGATCGGCGCACCAAGCAATTCAGGGAGATCAAAAATGTCATCGACACCTTTGACCACCGCCTTCTTTACCTCGTCCCTCAGCGGCACAAGCGTCTCGCCTTCAGCGAGTGGTTGCACAGTGAGCGGCAACGACTTGGTGGCCAACGAAACGAACTGTTCCACCGAAGGCGTAGTGTCGAAGAAGTTCCATTCAATCGCAGGTATCTCGCGCAACGTCGCAACGATTGGCATCAGGTCGTAGGTCACGATCAAGGCATCACCCTGCTGCGCTTTCGACTGCGCGAGCTTGTGCAGGCCAAGGTCCTCGAAGGCCTCCAAATCTGGCACGCGCAAAAACTCGAAGTTGCCCGAACCGCGAATCACAAACGTCACCTTGACTGAGTTGCCAACCTTTACGCGGTCGCGGTCAGCACTAGCCTCAATCGTGAATCGGCCAACGGCACCAAAGTATGGACTGGGCCGACCCACTTCTGGAATCGACAGCACCTCGATCTCGAGCGGTTTGCCGTAGACGTAGTAGTTCTGCTGCTGACCACCGAGCCGCTCGCCAAACAAACCCGAGCGACCCTCGCGCATCTGCACGTTGTAGCGCAGCATCGGCGCATCGAGCGTAAACTTGCCCGGCCGCGTCGGCAGGAACGCCTTGTGAAATGTGAAGCTCTGAAACGCCTTCGCGCCACGCATCTGATCGGCCTCATACGACACAAACTGCAACGTCTGGTTGAGCACGGTGGGCGCGCGCTGCCCCGGTTCATCACCAAGCGGGATCGACTCCGCCCCCACCATTGCGGACAAAAAAGGCGCCTGCACCTCGATGTCGTAATAACGCTGCCCGTTGTTGGCAGCGCCCTCCACCAGCCGCAGCCCCTTGTCGACGCCAAACGCGACACGCACGCGCAGCGGTTCGTGCACGTAGAGACGTTGCCGCTCAAGCTGCACATCCAAGTAGCCAAACTCGCTGCCGCGCAGCTCCTTCACGGCATCCAGCACGAACGGACCAACCTGTTGCGCCTTGCTACCCGTGCGCCACGCAAACGCGGGAATCGTAAACTTGCCTTCTTGCTGCGGCTGCAATTGCAGTGTGTAGCTTGTCGTCACCTGATTCGTATTTCGGCCGCCACCGAATGAACGGAACATCTGCCGCGATGGTCCGATAATGCGGCATGAGAGTCCCTTTACGGCTGGCACGTTTGGCGACTCTGGATCCGAGTCTGCGCCCTCAACCACCAGGTCCACGCGGGAACTGCTGCCGAGCACGACGGTCGCTGGCACCGGTCCCTGGACGCGCAGTTGCTCCTGCGCCAAAACCATTGCCGACACGCACAACACCGAGCAGAGCGCAATCGTCGAACGCATCACCAATCACGCTCCCCAGACTTAGGTTTAGGCCGCGAAATCATCCGGATCTTCTGCAACTGCTGATCGAGTTGCTGCAGTTGTGAAAGTATGCGCTGCTTCTGTTCCTGCGATAGTTCGCCGTGCGGCTGCTCACCCGGCGCATCGTTGCGCGGCTCAGCTTTCTCGGGCTTCGGCGGCGGCTGCTGCTCGCCCGGCTTTGGTTCCTCTGGCTTTGGCTCTGGCCGTTCTTCGCCTGGCTTCTCGCCGTCCTGCTTGTCGCCGTCCTTCTTGTCGCCGTCCTTCTTGTCGTCCTTCTTGTCGCCGTCCTTCTTGTCGTCCTTCTTGTCGCCGTCCTTCTTGTCGTCCTGCTTGTCGTCCTGCTTGTCGTCCTTCTTGTCGTCCTGCTTGTCGTCCTGCTTGTCGTCCTTCTTGTCGCTGTCCTTCTTGTCGTCCTCTTTCTTCTGCTCCTCTTCCCGCTTCTTCGCCTCGTCGCGCTTCTTCGTCAGTTCGGCGATTAGTTGCAGCGATCGTTGCGTGTTGCGCGCAACTTCGGCGGCGGTAGCAGATGCGGCAATCGCACGCATAAACTCGCTTTTCGCGGCCTTGGCCTTATCGATGGCCTGATCGTAGATCTGCGACGGACTTGGTTGCTCGGCAGGCTTCGCTGCTGCCTGCCCGGGCTGCGGCGAGGATGGCGGGGCCGGTTTTGTCGGTGGCGCATCGCCCATTGCCTCGAGCGCCTTGGCTTCCTCGTAGCGCAAATTGCCAAGCATTCCGTGATGCAATTCGCCGCGGCCGCCACCGGCCATCGCTGCATACCGCTCGATGGCCTCCTCCGCCGCCAGCAACTCCCCCTTCCGCCACAGCGACAGGGCGAGGTTGTATTGCGCAGCCGCGGCCTCGGGGTGCTGTTCCGTGTCCTGCCGAAACGCCTTGACGGCTTCGTCGTACTTGCCTTGCTGGTAAAGCTCGGCACCGTTGGCAGGCACCGTCTGCGCGTTCCCAAGGGCAAACAAATGCGCCAGCAGCAAAGCCAACGGCAGGATGGGCAGGTTCATCGGCGGCGTCCTTGTGCGGTCATCAAATCGTGCAGCAAAAGCAACAGCATCGGCAACAGAGCCCACTGATAGCGAGGGATCTGCACCTTATCTTCACCCGACTCGAAGGCGCGCTTCTGCATCGGTAGGAGGCGCTTGCGATACAGCTCGCGGAGCGGCAGCGGCATCGCATCCGCGCGGACAAACTCACCGCCCGACGCTTCTGCAACGGCCCGCAATCCAGCGGCATCCATGCGCGAGACGACCTCTTTGTTCTGTTTATCAAGGAGAAAGGACTGCTTGCCATCCGCTTCGATGGTGATCTTGCTGCCGATCATGCTGCCATAACCGAGCGCGTAGACCGTGAGGCCCGCCGATTTTAGTTCGTGCGCTGCCTGTTCGCCGGCAGCGGCAAGATCTTCGCCGTCCGTGAGCAACACCACTGCAGTAGTCGCCGCAGCGTCCGGCAATGCCAGGTCCTTGCACTTGCGCAGCGCTGCCGCGAGGTCAGTGCCGGCCTTGTATACAACGTTCGTGTCAACCTCGGTCAACAGCTGCGCGAACGAATCCAAATCGTGCGTCAACGGAATCCAGCTACGCGCTTCACCGGCAAACACCACGAGGGCAGCGCGATCGCCATGCTGCAGTTCGACCAGCACCGACGCGATGTCCTGCTTGGCACGCGCAAGTCGCGAAGGCTCCATGTCCGCTGCGAGCATCGAGCGTGAAGTATCGAGTGCAAAGATCACATCAAGGCCACGGCGCTCAACCGGCACGATCTCTTCGCCGTAGCGCGGATCGAGCCAGCAGATAAAACCGAGCAGCGCAATCAGCGACAACCGAACGCTACGCCAAAGCGGCGCTGGGCAGCGATCCACGGATTGCGCGCCATACAACGAGGCCGCGCGGCGCGAGCGTGACAGCATCGCAAAGACCAAAGCAGTGAACACCGGCAACAGCAGGAGCCACGGCCAGCGGTGACCGTCCGCAAATGTGAACTCGCTCATGGCACCCCCCTGATCACCAGGAGTTCGATCAACAATCCCAGCAGAAAGGTCAAAAGCCCGAGCCCCAGCGGCAAGGCAAAGCCATCCACGGTGCGATAACGCGGGTCATCGAGTTCGGTCTTTTCCAACGCATCAATCTGTTCGTAGACCTGTGCAAGGTCCGCATCGGTTTGCGCCTCGAAGAAGCGGCCCCCAGTCTTTTCCGACAACCGCTTGAGGTCCTTGAACTCGAGCGGAATAAAGCCGCCGAAGGTTGGCTGGCCACGACCGATACCAATCGTATGAATGCGGATCTTGGCATCGGCGGCGAGCTTTTCTGCATCCTCGACGGTGATGGTGTCGACCGTGGTCTCACCATCGGTCAGCAGCACGATGACGCGCGATTTTGCGACACTCTTCGCCAACACCGAGACGGCCTTTGCGACCGCAACACCGGTGGCGGTGCCATCGAGTTCAGAGTTTTGCGGGACAGCATCGATTGCCGACAAGAACGCCGCCAGCGCCTTCTCATCGAGCGTCGGCGGGCAACGCAGTTCGGCAAACCGTGAGAACGCAATGAAGGCAACGCGATCGTGCGTGCGCGTGGCCGCGAACTCCTTGGCCCGCTGCCGCGCCGCATCAATGCGCTTGACCGGCCGCAGATTGTCCATGTCCTCGATCTGCATCGACGAACTGAGGTCGACGACCAGCGCGATGTCGATGCCCGCTTCCTGTTGTGGCACGAGTTCGCGGCGCACCGGTCGCGCCAGAGCAACGTTGAGGATAAACCCACCGAGCGCCATCAACACGAGTGGCACGCGGACGCATCGAACGCGAAGGGTCTTTGGCAGATCGGCAAACAGGCCCGTCTGCGCCGCCGGCAACGCCGCGCGCTCGCGCAAAAAGCACATCGCCACGGCGAGCAGCAACAGCGGCACAAAAAACAGGAACCACGGGTCCAACAAAAACCAACCGTCTATTTCGGGGGCGAGGGCGATCATAAACTCTTCGCAAAAAACGCGCGGTCCGCGCGCGAGTCTTCGACGAACCGCTCGGCCGCGTCGAGCGTTGCCTGGTGCACCACCTCATCTGGCCTGAGCGCGGCAAACTTCACCAGGTCACACTGATCAAGGAAGCTGCGCAGCTCACGACATTGCGTATTCGACAGCGTTTTAGCGTGCTCAACCTCGAGCAGGAACTCTTCGGTAGTGCGCTCCGGCGCGTGCAAGCCAAAACGCTCTTCAAGATAGCGCCGCAACACATCGGAAGTAGCGACGTAGAACGCGTCCACCTCGGCCTCGCTGCTGCGCGCCGCGGAGCGCAAACGCTGCAACTCTCGCAACGCCCTTACGTGCGGCGGGACTGGAATCGAGATGGGCAACGGCGGCGGCCGCCTTGACCTTCGGTAAAACCAGCCGATCAAAAAAATGCCCGCGATCAACGACGCAGCAAGCAGCGCAAGAAATCCCCACCGAACAGGCATCGAAAGCGGGTCAGAGGGAGCCTCCAACGCAGCCTCCTTCTCCTTGTCCGCGAGCAGCGACAGCACCTCGAGTTCGAGTTCGGGAGTCGTCGCGGACAAAGAGCCGTCCGTTGCCTTAGCGACAAACGGCGGGATCATCAACTTGCCCGGCGCACTGACCGGCCGCAGTTTGATGACTGCGTGCTGCCAGATGCCGCCGCCAAACTCCTGCGCCTCTACAACGAGCACCTTGCCGTCAAATCCGTCCGGCACCACGGGGGCAAACTCGACCGGCAGATCGCTGCGATGGTAGAGATCGAGCGTCAACTCAAACTCGCCTAGCACCGGCACCGAACTAGCACTGCTGGAGACCTTCAGATCTATCGACACATGCGGCGCCGCCGGCCACGGTGCGACCGGTCCACCACAAGCGGCAAACAGCATCGTCAGGCACAGGCCGCTGGAGAACTTCACCGATGGCCTCCGCGACGTTCTCGCATCCGGAAGAAGCGCACGATTGGATCGGCGACACTGCCGCGCGTCGCGACATCAAAGTGGTCGATGCCCGCCCGGCGACACGCGTCTTCGAATGCGGTTCGGTCTTGTTTAACTCGCTGGACTAGCGCCTGCTGCACGCGACTGCTGCTGGTGTCGACCCAAACCGCACGGCCCGTCTCGGGATCGCGCAAACGCAGGAGCCCAGCCCTTGGCAGCGTTTCACTGTGCGCGTCGCGAATCCGCACCGCAATCACATCGTGACGACGCGACAGCAGGCGCAGTTCGCGCTCGGGCACCGCGGCAAAGAAGTCGCTGATCAGGAACACCACCGCGCGCTTCCGCTGGATGCGCGAGGCAAACTGCAACACCGCAGCGAGGTCGGTGCCATTGCCGATGCGCTCCTGCGCCCAAGCCTCGCGGATCAGGCGCAGCACATGGCGGCGCCCCTTCTTGGCTGGCACGTAACGTTCGACCCGATCGGTGAACGTGATCATCCCGGCTTTGTCATTGTTGCGCGCGGCGGCAAAGGCAATGCAGCCCGATACCAGCGCCGCAGTTTCGCGCACCGAACGAGCCCGCAATCGTTCGTTCGATGCGGTTGCAGGAGTCGCAACTTTTGCCACCTTCGGGTCGGCACCAAAATCCGCCGATGGCGATACGTCGAGCAACATCAGCACCGACAACTCCCGCTCCTCCATGAACTTCTTCACGTGCGGGCGGCCAGTGCGAGCGGTCACATTCCAGTCGACCGAGCGAATGTCATCGCCGTCAGCAAACTCGCGCACCTCGTCAAACTCGATGCCTGAACCGCGAAAGACCGACGAGTAGCCACCGGCCATCACGTCCGTGACCATGCGGTCCGTGCGCACTTGAATGCGCCGGATCTGGCGAAGCATTTCGCGTTTGTCGTCGTCGGAACTAGCGAGCATCGGCAGTGCGGCGCAATGCGCGGTCAGGGTACTGGGACGGTATCGAACACTTGCTTCAGCACATCCTCACTGCCTATGCCTTCTGCTTCGGCCTCGTAGGTGGTCAACACGCGATGCCGCAGCACCGAGTAACCAATCGCCTTTACGTCCTGCGGCTGCACGTAGCCGCGCCCCATCAAGAATGCCCGCGCGCGCGCGGCGCGGGTGAGGCTGATCGAGGCTCGCGGCGACGCGCCATAGAGGATCAGCGGCTTGAGTTTTGGCAGGCCGTGCTCCTCGGGCTTGCGCGTGGCAAACACCAAATCAACGATGTAGGACTTCACCTTGTCGTCCACGTAGATCTGGTCGAGCAGCAGACGGCACTGCTTGATCGCATCGAGCGAGGTGACCTTGGGCACCTCGATCTTGGACGAGGTCAACGCCATCCGGTCGATGATCTTCAACTCCTCTGCCTTGGTCGGGTAACCCACCAGCAGCTTGAGCAGGAAGCGATCCACCTGGGCTTCAGGCAGCGAATAGGTGCCTTCCTGATCCACCGGATTTTGGGTGGCTAGCACCAAAAACGGATCGGGCAGCGCGCGCGTTTCACCGCCGAGCGAAACCTGCCGCTCCTGCATCGCTTCGAGCAGCGCCGATTGCACCTTGGCAGGCGCCCGATTGATCTCATCGGCGAGCACAAGGTTGGCAAACACCGGCCCCTCCCGCACCGCCCACTCCCCCGATTTGGGGTTGTAAACGTGCGTGCCGACAATGTCTGCTGGCAGCAGGTCTGGCGTAAACTGGATGCGCCGGAAGACGCCGCCGACAGCCTTGGCGAGCGAGCTCACCGCTAGCGATTTTGCGAGTCCAGGCAAGCCTTCGAGCAGCACATGGCCGTCGGCGAGCATGGCGATCAACAGGCCGTCGATCAACTCTTCCTGGCCAACAATGACCTGGTGCAGAGCCTGGCGGACTTGGTCGAGCGCACGACTCTCCAGTTGGATCTTCTGAGCGAGAGCGAGAACGTCAGTCATGGGGTCTTGTAGGAACCAAACTTTGGAAGTCGGCACACGATACCGACCGCTCAAGACTCCTCAATTTTTGTTTCTTGCGGCCGCACGCGTGGCAAAACGCTCCCGCATGAGCAAAAAGCGCTGCCCGGCAACCGCCGCGGGGGCGCGAAAGACCATCTGCCACGCCGCCAGGGCCTCAGGTTTTGCGGCCCGCGACTGCCGTGCGAAGTCCGCAGAACCAAACAGGGCGACCGCCGCCAACGGTTCGCCAAGCTCGCGCAGCAGGCTCGCAAACGCCGATGCCTGCGCCGCGAAAGCCTCGGCGGATAGATCGATTGCCTGTTCGCGCAACGCAAACACACTCGCTGGGTCGAGGTCGTTGTTGCGCGCCAACGCGTGCAGGACAACGGCCTCACGTTCCACTTGCAGGAACCGCGACTGGCTGCGCATCACTACAAACGCGGCCAAAAAAATGGTGCCTAGCAAAACGATCCCCCGCCACGCGCCGCCACCCGATGCCACGTGCGCCATACCTTTGCTCAGCGGCTTTGCGCGCCTAGCGCACTCTCGTAACACACCCGATAACGGGCAGCGATGCTTTGGCGAACGTCCAGCGGGGTCGCCAAGGTAACCGCGCCAAAGTCTTCCCCGGTGACCGTCCGCAGCACTGCGGCAGCGAGCACTCGCAGGCGGCCCGGCTCGCCATTGACAAGGATGCGCGCCAGTTCTGGCACCGGTTGCAGGCCTGATTTGAGCTCAAACTGAGAGGGGGCCAGCCCGGTCTTAAAATCTGCGACTTTGCACGCCTGAATCAGCCACTGCCATTGCGCTTCTTCGCGATGCGCGCGATACCACTTGTCCATCGCAACCACGCGATCTTCGGTCCCCGCAACGTCGAGGCCAATCGTGCCTGCCAGCAACGTCGCCGCCGTAAGCGTGTTCTTTTCTTGGCGAAGCAGCGCCACCAGATCGGGGATCACGGTTGGATCCTGATAGCCGCCGAGCAACAACACAACCTGCGCATGCACTGCCGCGTTGCTGTTCTCCAGCAGCTTTTGCAACGCCGGCACGACCAGCTTGTGCCCCATCCGCTGCAGGAAGTAGCGCGCGAGTTCGCCGGTCGCAGTGCTAGGGCCAGCCGCAAAGATCTCCGCTAGTTGCGTCGCCGCTCGCGGATCGCGCAGCTCACCGAGCCCGCGCATCGCTGCCTCGCGATCTTCGGCGACCGGCGCACCCAACGCACGCTGCAGCACCGCAAACGCCCCATCGCCGCCAACCTTGCCAAGCGCGCGCAGCGCCTCGCGACGAGTGAGCGGCAGAGTGTCATCCGCGATGATGCAGTCAATCAATGGCGTGCGCGCCAAAGCCAGTGCCAGCGCACCCGCGGCGAAAATCGCGTTCTGGCTCACGAGTGGATCCGGGTCCGCAAGCAGCTTGAGCAAAAAAGGCGCAGCGCGATCATCGTGACTGCGAACCACTTCTTCAATCGCCGCACGACGCACATCGACCCGCTCATCGGCGAGCGCCAGCAGCACGCGGTCGGCACCGAGCACCGCAAACACGCGTTCCACCGCCTTGCGACCAACATCCGTGTTGGTCGCGACGTCGATGGCATCACGCCAGACTCGATCGCCAGGCGAATTCGCCGCCAGCTCCAGCAGCAGCTGCTCTTGCTCCCCGCACTTGGCCGCCTTGCGCACCAGGCCGAGCAGCGCGAGGCCGTCCTCTACGGTGAGCAGGTCCTTGCGATCCGGGGCAAGGAGCAAGCGGCTGAGCACAAGCCCGCGCTGCTGCACATGGAGGCCTTGCCATGCCTTCAACACGAGGCGCAAAAAGTGCCGCGACTGCGCCCGATCATCAGGCTTGGTATCGAACCACTTGCGTTCTGCGTGCCAAAACGCGCCGCGATCAGGCTCATCAATCGGATTGCGCAACTGCTGCCAGAGTTCTCGCTCAGTGATCTGTCCGATTACTTCGGCGAGCACCTCAAAATACGGTGTTGGCACCGCTGGTGCAGCAACCTGGGAACGGCCGCCCTGCACCTGGACCTGTAACTGGCGCACGAGCGGCAGCCCGCTGGAGGCTGGCGTGGCAGCGGCCGCCATGAAGCCGCGTTGGCGCAGTTCCTCCAGCGCCTGCTGCATCTGCGCGCGCGTGAGGACGTAGTCGAGCAGGTCCGTGCGCACTGGCAGATCGGCGAGATCCTCACCCAGCAACCGGACCGTGCGAACGTTGTCGTGCAGCACGATCTGGGCGCCGCCGAGGCTCTTGTCGTCAATTGTGACGTTGGCGCGCATCCCGAGGAACGTGGACACGCCGGTCTGCCACCATTCGCGCCACGGCAGCGAATCACGGCCCATGGTGCGGCCAGTCAACTGGCGCAACTGCGCCTCCGCCAAACGGCGGACCAGGTCCAGGTTGGCGATGAATGACTGCGGCTCGGCCACATCGATCAGTGCCAAGACTACTTCCGTATCGGGCAGCGGAATCGCACGGCCGCGGTAGGACAGCTCGGCAAGCGCGACGGCTGAAAGCGCGCGCCCCAGTGGGTCACTTCCGCGAATGAAGGTCAGCAGCGCTGCGGACGTGCCTTCGATGGGGATCAAATCCGTGCCCGTTGGGATTATCACCATCGCAAATGCCGCATACGCGAACGACCGATCGACCGGCGGCATAGCGACGATCTTTTGCAACTGCGGCAAACAGGGCTTGCCGGCGCTGATCAGCGCCGCACACGCGGCCCCGGCAAGCGATGGCTCGCGCGACAACAACTCGCACAAGCGCTGCCGCGCCCCTTCCACCGGCACAGCCGCTAGCAACAGCACGCCGGCAAACTGCCGATCCAGTTCCATATCACCAACCAACTCCAATGCAAAATCGAGATCGGTATCATTGACGATCCGCAGATACGCATCGGTTGCCGCGCGCCGTGCCGCAGCGATGCGGCCGCGCATGCAGGACTGCAAAGCTGACCGCGCTGCCACGCCCTTTAGCACCACCATGGTCTCGATTGCGTCTTGCGTTGCTTCCGATAGCGGCCGCGCCAACAACTGGAACAGCAACTCATCGCCGATCTTTGGGCTGCCAAAGCGACGCGCGACCACCATCAGGTCCACGAACTCACGCGCCAGCGCTAAGCGCAGCCGTTCGATAACGAGCTCCTCGACACTGGGATAGTCGAGCGACATCTGCTGCAGGTTGCGCTCGACCAGCACCGGCGCGCCGCGCATCCCAGCGAGGTCGCGGCGAAAACGCTCAACCTCAGCCAGCGGCCGTGTCACGACGGCGACTTTGCCATTCGGCTCCTGCCGCGGCGTCGGCAACTTGATGCCCTGAGGGGCAAGCACAGCGACCACGGTGAACAACAGCGAGACAGTGAAACTCATGGACTTTACTTCCCGCCAGCCAATTGATCGCAGGGGTTTTGCGACGCAATCGCCATGGACGTGAGGGCAGGGATTCTACCGCAAGCAAAAATCCCAGCAAACGTGCGAACCAAAGGGATCACCAAATCGCGCTGCTCGTTCGCCGCGGCGGAACCACCGGCACACCCTGCTTGCATCGGCAATGGACCACGGCACGATCGTTCGCTTGCCCCCCTCTGCCCTGCGCGTCCACGCAAGCCTGCTGCTGGTCTCCGCCCTATTCGGCGCCAATTACGTGTTCACGAAGCTTGTGCTGCACGATGTCTCGGCAAGTTCGTGGGTGTTGTTCCGCATCGCCGTAGCAGCGATCGTGTTCGTGCCGCTAGCGTTGCGCTTTGGCAAAACGCGGCCTACGAAACGGCTGGTGCTCTGGCTACTTCTCGCTGCACTGCTTGGCGTAGTCCTGAACCAAATCCTGTTCACCATCGGCCTCAGTCATACGACGCCCGCGCACTCAGCAGTGATCAACGCGTGCATTCCAACCTGGACCTTATTGCTGTCAGTCTGCCTTGGTCAGGAGCGGTTTAGCGTTGGCAAGGTGCTCGCGGTGGTGGTCGCTCTGCTTGGCATCGGCACCCTGCTGCACGCGGATGAAATGGTCACTGGTGGCCTGCATCTGTCGCCCGAGCAACTCACCGGCGACCTGGCTACTTGGGCGAATGGCGTATCGTTTTCACTGCACCTGATCCTGATGCGTCGCATCGGCCCCAAGGTAGATCCGTGGATCAGCACCGCCGTGATGTTTTGCGCTGCAACGGTGCTGACGAGCGCGTGGAGTCTGCCGCAGATGACTACTGCGGACCTGCAGGCCGTCGTCACCCCGCCGGTCGTGTGGTATGCCCTCTACGGCGTGCTGTTCGCAACGGTGCTGACCTACTTGATCAACACTTGGGCACTGCAGCACACGCGCAGTTCGCAGGTCGCGCTCTACATCAATGTGCAGCCACTGATCGCAGTCGGGATGGGGCCATTTTTTGATTTGCCCGCGCCTGATTGGCGATTTGGCGTGGCCCTCGCCTCCGTCGCGCTTGGGCTCGTGCTACAGACGCGAGCGCGCTGAGCACTCACCAGCTATCCTGCTCGGCCGATGACCACGCTCTCCCTTGGCCAGGTTCTTGAAGTCACTACCGAACGCCTTGCCTTTGGTGGCTTCGCAGTTGCGCGCCACGACGGCATCGCGGTGTTCGTGCCATACGGCGCGCCCGGCGAGCGGCTGAAAGTCGAGATCACCGAGATCGACAAGAAGTTTATCCGCACGCGCCTGCTCGAAGTGCTCACGCCGTCAAAGCACCGTCGCAAGCCGCGCTGCCGCCACTTTGGCGATTGCGGCGGCTGCCAGTTTCAACACATCGACTATCCGACGCAGATCGCCGCCAAAGCGGACTTCGTGCGCGACGCGCTGATCCGCACTGGCGGTTTTGATTGGCCCAATCCAATCAAGATTCACTACGCCGAAGAATGGGGCTACCGCGCCCGGACGCAAATCAAGGTCGAAGGGGAGCAGCTAGGCTTCCACCGTGCGTTCAGCAAGAACATTGTCGAGGTGCAGGAGTGCCCGGTGCTCGCGCCCGAGCTTGAAAGTGCGCTGCCGATGTTGCGCAAGGCGCTGGCGGATCGGCCTAAAGGCGAACGGGTGCATCAACTCGAGGGCGCGCGCGGCAAGGACGGAGCTTCGTGGGCGCCCGAGTTGCCAGGGCTTCGCAAGGACCTCGTCGAGCATCAAGTGCTCGGCTTTCGCTACTTCGTCGAGCCCGAGAGCTTCTTCCAAGGCAACCACCTGCTGGTAGAGCAGCTCGTGCGCGGCGCCACCGAGGGACTGTCGGGCCAGCTCGCATTCGATCTCTACGCTGGCGTTGGCCTGTTCTCGCTGCCGTTGTCGCGCGGTTTTGCGCGGGTCGTTTCGGTCGAAGATGAACGGCGCGCGGCGACGCTTGGCCGCGTCAACGTCAAATTGAACGGCTGCAACAACGTCAGCTATTTCCGCGAGACGACCGAGGGCTTCCTCGCCGACAACAAAGAGCGGCCAGACCTCGTGCTGATCGACCCACCGCGCCTTGGCGCCAAGCTCGCGATCCCGGCGCTGCTAAAACTCCGGGCCGCCAACTTTGTCTATGTGTCGTGCGACCCCAACACGCTGGCGCGCGACCTGAAGGATCTGGTTGCGGGCGGCTACGTTCTTCAGTCGGTCGAAGGCTACGACATGTTTCCGCAGACCTACCACGTCGAATGCGTGGCGCGTCTTTGCCTTGCCTGAAGCGAGGGACTTTGCGCGCATCATCCCCGTCGACGCAGAGCCACAAGGCAAACTTGTGCGTAACGCGGTGCACCTGCGCGGCAATGGACCGATGCTGGTGCTGCCGCGCGGCGATCCCCTCGACCACCGCAGGTGGCAAGCTGTGCCGCGCCGCATGCTCGCGCAAAGGCCTACCCAGTTTGCGATTGACCTGCGCGGCACTGGTCCGTCGTCGTGGCGCGGCCCCGGTCCGTCGTCGTGGCGCGGCACTGGTCCGTCGTCGTGGCGCGGCCCCGGTCCGTCGCCGTGGCGCGGCACTGCGGTGCACACGATAAAACTGTTTGCGCAGGATATTGCGGCGGCCAGATCAATCCCGCCGTCGAACGACTGAGCGAAAATCTTACTAAATGCATCAGAGCCCCGGCGCATCCGCAAGCTGCTGCAGGCGGATGCCGCAGCAGATCGCGTGGGCTTGTTGATCTTTGGCTTCGTTGCAATCGCGCTGCACGCAAACCATCCGCACCAGTCGCACGCGCTGGTGTTCACCAACACGCGCGTGGCAGCAGACAAAATAGCCATGGCGGCGCACGACACGGCGATGCTCCCCGCTAAAAAGCAGTGGCGCTATGCAATATGGATCTGCCGCGCCTACGCGACCGTGAACACGCGCGCGCTCACGACGTACCCTTCACGGCGGCGCGCGCGCGCATCAATAGCTCAAAGTCCTCGACCGGATCGAGTGCGCGCAGTTCAGAGAACCCGCTCTGCTGGGTGCCGAGCAGTTCGCCGCTGCCACGGATGCGCAAGTCCTCCTCGGCGAGCAGAAAGCCATCCGTCGTGCGACACAGCGCAGTGATGCGTTCGGTCTTTGGCCCGCACAAAAGGCACAATCCGCGGCGACGGCCTCGCCCCACCCGACCGCGTAGCTGATGCAGCGTTGCGATCCCAAAACGATCCGCGGCGACGACGACCATCAACACCGCTTCGGCAACATCCACGCCGACCTCGAGCACCGTGGTGCCGATCAGCACATCGCACCGACCATCGCGAAACGCATCGAGCGCCTCCTGCCGTTCGCGCGTGGGCAAACGGCCATGCACCAGCCGACACGAGAACCGCTTCTGCAATGCTTCGTGCACGCGCACGGCTCCGCCCTTTTCGCCGTCCTCGCCAACAGCCGGGCAGACGACGAACACGCGGCCGCGGCGGGCAACCGCGCGCGTGATGCTGCGCAGAGCACGCGCAAAGGCCTCGGTGGCAACATGGAACGCCCGCACAATGCGCCTGCCCGGCGGCCGTTGACGCAGCGTAACCACGTCGAGGTCGCCAAACATCGTCAGCGCGAGCGTGCGCGGAATCGGCGTTGCCGTCATCACAAGCACATGCGGATCCTGCCCCTTTTGAATCAATGCCATGCGCTGATCGACGCCAAACCGGTGCTGTTCGTCGATCACCACAAGGCCCAGCTGCGCAAACTCGACACCCGACGAAAACAGCACGTGGGTGCCAAACACAAACTGCGGCCCGGGCTTGGCGAGGCGCAGGAATTGCGCGCGTTTGTCGGCGGGCTTCTGACTGCCGGTCACGAGTTCGACGCGCACGCCACTCTCCGCAAGCCAGCGACGAACGAGCGCGTAATGCTGTTCCGCGAGTAATTCCGTCGGAGCCAGGAACGCAACCTGATGACCGCGTGCGAGCACCGCAAGCGCGGTGGCCACTGCGACCGCCGTCTTACCAGTGCCGACATCGCCCTGCAGCAGCACGCCCATCGGCGATTTACCCTTCAGCCGCTCGCGCAACTGTTGCACCGCGGCCTCCTGGTCGTCGGTCAGCACAAATGGTAACCGCCCACGAATGCGCAGATCGAGCGCCGCGTCAACCGCACACGGGAGCCCGGGCCGCTGCTCGCGGTTCCGCCGCGCAACCTCGACCGCGCGAAACAAAGCCACCGCTTCACGCAATGCGAAATGCGTGCGCGCGCGCTCATGCTCAGCGACCGACGCTGGTCGATGCATCGCCAGCACCAGCGTGTGCAAGTCCGCATCATGCTCGCGCAGCAACAAAGGCAGCGGCGGCAGCGCAAACTTTGTCCAATCGGTGCGGTCGAGCAGGATGCCGATCCACTGCACGAGCCGCGCTGCTGCCACGCCCTCAATCTCTGCGTAGCGCAACTGCACCTCGCCCACCGGCTGCAACGAGGCGGCCAAAATCTTTGGCTGCTTGATCGAGTAACGGGTCCCCTTTTTCGCAAGTTCGCCCTCGACGATCCGGGCGTCACCCGCCTTGTAGGTCTTGCGTAGCCACGGCTGGTTGAAAAACGCCGCCGAAAACGGCGTCCCATCGCCTGCCGCAAATTCGACCGTCACCATCGCGCGCCGGCCTGGCAAAAACGCGAGCCGCGTGCCCCGCACCGTGCCGCGCAAGCGCACCAGTTGTGCTAGCGCCGAGTCCTCCGGCGCATCGAGTTCGCGCAACTCGCGATAGCGACGTGGAAAAAACCCGAGCAAATCTGCGAGCGTGCTGATCCTTGAGAGGGCAAGCCGTTCCGCCACCTTGGGGCCGATCCCCGGCAACTCCGTGAGTGGCGCGCCGGGTGGCAGTAACTCCACCTTTGCTTCAGCTGATTCGCGCGATGCCATCGGCGATCTGTGTAGACGATGCACAAACGCGGCGCGAGCCTGTGTTGCGCCACATCCCGAACCGGCCTCGCCAAGTGAGCCGCTGCGCGGTACCTTTTTTCCCGTCTACGTGGAACACCAAATGCCCGACAGTCGTTTTGCCGCCCTGCTCCGCTTTGGCTTTGACCAACGTCTGCTGGCGAGTTGGCAGAGTGCCTTGCAAGCAGGCCGCATGAGCCAACAGCACAATCTCGTTGCTAGCCCGCTATTGCCGCCGCCGGTGGCCGCCATTGCGACGTTGCCCGCTAGCGGGACCGCAAGCGCAAAAGAACTGGCACAACTCGGCGGCGCGGCAATCGGCCGCGGTGAACTCGGCGTAGCGATTCTCAACGGCGGCATGGCGACGCGCTTTGGCGGGGTAGTGAAGGGCGTGGTCGACGTGCTTTTTCCCGGCCGCTCGTTTTTGCAACTTGCTTTGCAGGACGTAGCGCAGGCACAGCAACGTCACGGCGGCCTCGTGCAGGTGTTTTTGATGAACAGCTTCGCTACCGAGGCTGCGACCAAAGAGCACTTCGAGCGACATCACAACTTCGGCCTCGATAAAGCACAGATCCACCACTTCAACCAGTCCGTCTCGGTGCGACTTGAGAAGAGTGGCGAACTATTCCTCACGCAGAGTGGCAAGGTCTCACCGTATGGGCCTGGCCACGGCGATTTCCCGGCCGCGTTTCGACAACAGGTGCTGAGCCCCTTCCGGAACGCGGGCGGCAAGCATGTATTTGTCCGCAATGTCGACAACCTCGGCGCACGCATCTCGCCATTGGTCCTAGGCCATCACATAAAAAGCCAGTGCGAGACCACCTGCGAGGTTGTCGCAAAGCACAAGGGCGACGTTGGCGGTGCGCCCTACATGATGGACGGCAAGATGCAGATCGTTGAGCAGATCCGTTATCCCGATGGGTTTGATGCGAGCATCGTCGACGTGTTCAACTGCAACACGTTCACGTTTTGCGCCAGCGCACTCGATCGCGACTTCGGGCTCGGCTGGTACTACGTCGAAAAATTGGTCGAAGGCCGAAAAGCCGTGCAGGTCGAGCACCTGATCGGCGAGGTCACGCGCGAACTCAAGACCAACTATCTGCGCGTGCCGCGTAGCGGCGCAGACTCACGCTTCTTTCCGATCAAGACGCCAGAGGACCTCAATGCGCTACGCGCAGAGATCACCTCGATGTACGACGCACCAAAGTGACGCAGAGCCCGCACCGAAGGCTCTGTCACAGTTGCCGACCACCAGTGTGAGCGCCTGACAAACCACCCTGCCTTCGGAGTAAACAAGGGCGCGGCGATAAACCCTTTGCTGATACCGCGTGACTCAGAGCCGTGTTTGCCGCGCGGGGAGACAGAGCGGTGACGCAACCCACCCGATTGGTCAGCAGCGCTAAACAGCGTCGCGCCGGGACTGGAAAACAGCGGGCCAAGAGGCAGCCCCGGGGCACTGCGATCGAGCGGCAACTGGCCAGGCGGCGCAATCGCATTGCCGGGCCCATCCACCAAAGCGCCAGGGGACAGGCTGGGCGCGCGGCTATGCATCGTGACTGCCAAACTGCGGTTCCTTTACTGCGGTTCCTTTACTGCGGGCGCGTCGTCGGCAGGTTTGCAGCACGCGGTTTTCGCACGACACTCGCAAGACTTCGGCGACCAAAAAGGTGCGCGCCGAGTGGCCATCCGAGTGGCGCGCCGAGTGGCGCAAAAATCTGGTCGCGGCGCACTCTGGAGCGGCGCGCTTGCCGCACTCATCGCGCAACCCACCCGCTACCGGTCACTCGAGCCAGATCTCACCAGTCCCGACATGCACCGCAGCGCCGCCAATCTGGACGCTCGTTACAATGTCGCCCGACATGCCGATGTGCGCGAGCACTTTGCCCGGCCGGCCAACGTCATCCCCTTGCTCAATCGAAAACTGCGCATCCGGTGATGCCAAGATCACGCCCTCGCCAACGAGGTAACTGGCTATGCAACCAATCGCCGACCCGGTGACCGGATCCTCGCCCGACGTGACGTTGCCCCACCAGACATGGCGCGCACGCACCGCGCAATCGGGGTCACCAGTGTCCTGCGTGAACGCATGGAATAAATCTGTGCCGACTTCTTTCGCCAGCGCGTCGCACAACTTGCCATCGGCGCGAATGGCTTTTAGCGCACGCCGATCCTTGATCGGGATCAACAGCCACGGGATCCCCGTATCGACGACGCGCGCCGTGAGACCGCCGAGATCGAGCTGATCCGGCGACAGCGACAGGGCATTGGCGAGCTTTCGCGCATCGGTCACCTGCATGCCAAACTGCGGCGGGCGCTGCGTCATCATCGCGGTGACGACCTTGCCAGAAACCACATCAATAACGACGGGCAAGACGCCGACCCCGAGTTCCAATTGGAGGTGGTTTTTGCCGTGTTGCACCTTGATGCCACCCGTGCTCGCCAAAGCAAACGCGGTGCCGACCACCGGATGACCGGCGAGCGGCAGTTCTCGATCAATCGTGAAAATGCGCACCCGCGCCACGGCATTGGGCTTCGTCGACGGCAGCACAAACGTGGTCTCGCTCAGGTTCATTTCCTTCGCGAGCATCTGCATCTCCTCAGTGCTGAGACCCTGTGCGGTTGGGAACACCGCGAGTGGGTTGCCGCCAAACGGCTTGTCTGTGAACACATCAATCCGCAGGTAGCGATAGGAGCGCATTACGGGCGATCATCACCAAGGGGCAGGGCAGTTCCCACGACCAACCCTGCGCGGAGGCAAGTTCTGGGTGCGAACATGCCGATAACAAGGGCGTGACGAACGCATCCACGGACAATCTGGCCGCGGTGCAGCGCCAATACGAGCGCTGGCCGTATCCGCACGTGCCGTTGCTCGCGCTGGTGCCGAGCACGCAGCCGTGGCAATTGCACTGTGATTATCTGTTTGATCGCTGCGGTAGCGGGGCAGCGCCAAAGCAACCCCGGATCTGGATCGCCGGCTGCGGCACGTTTCAGCCGTACGTATTTGGCATCGCCAATCCGAAGGCCGACATCCTCGCCACCGACCTCAGTGAGCACAGCTTGCGGCTGGCGAAGCGGCGTTGCCGCGTGCACGGCTTACGGCATGTGCAGTTTGCTGCCTGTGACCTGAATGACCCGACGACTTGGCCTGCGGGCGAGTTTGACATGATCGAGTGCTACGGCGTTTTGATGAACCTGCCGAATCCGGCAGCGACGCTAAAAGCGCTCGGCGAACGACTGACTCCGCGCGGCATCTTGCGCGTGATGGTCTACCCGCAGTTTTCCCGATCGCGCATCTTTCAACTGCAGCGACTCGCTCGATTGTGCGGCCTGCACGCAGGAGAACGCGATCACCCGGCGCGCTTTCGTGCACTGGTGCGAGGCTTGCACAAGGCGCACCCGTTGCGGTTTGCGTTCACGACCTACGAAGACAGCAAGAATGACGCGGGCGTGGTCGATGGCTTTTTGCACGCGGGCGATCGCTTTTTCACCGGCTTGCAACTCGGCGCGCTGATCTGTGGCGCGAACCTCACTCCAGCGATGTGGTTTCATCGGCCATGGGCACAGCCATCAGTGATGGCCGAGCGACTGCGACTCACCGACACAAGCCAGAGCTTCGTGCTGCACTACCTCGACATTTGGCAGGAGTTGCGCACCAACTTTATCGTCTGCCTGCGCCGCGCCGATGCACCGCCGCGCGAGCGTGGCCCCCTGCGCACGCATCCAACATTTAGCACTGGCGGCCCGCTGCGCCATTGCCTGCGCCTCCAACGCCTGCGGTTGCTCGGTGGTCGCGTGCCAACGCGCACCGGCCAAGGTGAGATCGTGCTGAGCGCAAAACATGCCCGAGCACTCGCCACCGGCATCGAGCGGTTGCCCGATAGCGCACGAGCACGCCTCTGCGCCGACGGTCTCTTGCTTGGCGGACCGCTGCCCGTGGAAACACTTTCAGTGCAAGAGGATCTTCCCGACAACAGTTTTGCCACAGCGCCGCTGCAGATCGGCCGCCTGGCACCCAATCCGCTCTACGCGCATCTATTTGCCGCATTTGAACTGGCACAGCGCCATCCCGAACTCGGCCTTGCCGACCTCGAGCTGCAGTGCGCGCGCTTTGCACCTTGGGCCGAACCGCTGGAGCAACGACCGATTCACTTCGGCCTCACGCCCTACAAGACCTTTCAAATGTTTCGCGTGAACGTGCTCGACCACCTCGGAAGAGCCCCGCTGCCAGTCGCCCACAGCTTTGCCGATGTGCGCCTGCGCAACGATGCCGCGTGCCTGCAACAGCTGCGCGAATGGCTGCGCCATGCTGATCTGCCAGCCAGCCTGACACCAAGTGACGCGACGCTGCGCGAACTCTGGTCGATCGTGTTTGGCTATCAATCGCTCTTCATGGCAATCGACGGCGCGTGAGCAACGGGGCCTCAGCCTTCGCCGCGATGCCGCGCTTGACGCGCAGCGCCGTTATTGACACTTGCCGAGGATCGTCTCGATGGGTCTTGCACATAGGGCCGCAAAAACTCGGGCCAATCGTGCCGGTTGCCGCGCAGGTAATCAGCCGCGAGGGCCTGTCCAGCGAGGTCGCTACTGATGCCGCGATGCAGGACGATGAAGTCGAATAAAAAGCGCGCGAGGCGATGCATGGCAATCCCGTGCGTGGTGCCAGCGGCCTCATAAAGCCAATCGCTGAGTGCCAAGAACGCGACAAACGGCGACTCGGCAGTGAGCAACAAGGCGATAGTCTGCGGCCAGTTCCCGGAGTTGGCGATCACGTCAAAGAACCGCGCAAAGCGCTTGAGTCGCTGCAGGTCGGCAAACTCGATCGCGCTGGTCTGCAACACTTCGTACGGCGGCACGTCACTCCACACGACCGCAAACTGCGCGTCGTGACGAATGATCGGCGTACCTCGCAGGCGCTTTAGGATGCCGACCTGGATCTCGTGTGGCCGCATCGCAAAAAGACGATCGAAGCCGCGACCAAACATCGCAAGGCCCTCAGAGGGCAGCCCGACAATCAAGTCCGCATGGATGTGCACGCCCGTTTGTTCACGCAGAAAACGCAGGTTGTCCGCGAGCTTTTCCACGTCCTGCCGACGCGAGATGTGCTCCGACACAGTGTCATCGAGCGTCTGCACCCCAACCTCGAACTGCAGCGAGCCCTCGGGAAACGCCGCGATCTCCTCGCGCAGCGCCACGGGCAGGCGATCGGGAATCATTTCAAAGTGGCAGAACAAACCCGGTCGCATCCGTTCGCGGAAAAATCGCAAGATGGTGCGCGCGACGTTCAGGTTCAGGTTGAATGTGCGGTCGACAAACTTGAAGTGCTGCACGCCGCGATCGTAGAGCCGCTGCATTTGCGCGAGGAACGGCTCGAGCGGCGCCTGACGTACGGGGATGTCCAACGACGACAGGCAGAACTCGCAAGTGAACGGACAGCCACGCGAACTCTCGACGTAGATGACGCGAGATTGGATATCCGCATCCGTGTATTCCTCGTATGGCCACGCGAGCTGTTCAAAGTGCGGCAGCGCAGCGTCGATCACGCGCATAGCCGGTCGTTCGCCACGAAGCAGCGTGCGACACAGATCCGCAAACGCACGGTCGGCTTCGCCGCGCACGACGTAGTCGGCCAGCGCGCACATCGGCTGCAGTTCGGTCTCGTAGCTCACCTCGGGGCCGCCGAGCACGACGATGAGGTCGGGCCGCAGGCGCTTTAGCACAGTGACGAGATCGGCAGACTGTTGCGCGTTCCAAACGTAGACCCCGATGCCAACGATCCGCGGCGCGGCTTTGAGGATCACTTCGACGATGTCGGCAGTGCGGCGCTGCAGATCAAACTCAAGGATCTCACTGCGCTCGCGCAGGTCGCCAAGATTGGCGCGCAGATACCGGAGTCCAAAACTCGCGTGGATCCACTTCGCGTTCAGTGTGCTGAGGACGATTTCGGCCATTGTGTGCGGCGGCGCATCATGCCACGCACGCTCGCTGCGCTGCTACTTGCTTGCGCGCATCCAGACCGAACCAATGCGATCCACCGTCTTCTCGGCATACGGCAAGAGCTTGCTGGCAAACGAGCACTGCCGCACGAACTGCACCGGCAGTTCGGCCAGCAGCGAACGCAGGCGCTCAAACTCGGTGCCGGTCTGATTGGCGACCACGAGCAAACCGCCTGGCCGCAGCGCTTCGACGGCACGACGCAAAAGCCGCCGCGGTTGAAACTTGCCAAGCGGCAGGCCCCATTGCAGCAACGGGTAGCGCGTCAAGAACGGGTAGAACATCGTCACGACATCCTGCGGTGGCATCTCGACAAACAAAGCATCGGCGACCACGTAGTGTGCGCCGCGACCGGCGAGGTTGGCGTGTGCCGTGGCATGCTGCGCGCGAGTATGGCCGTCGATATATTCGCCATTGCCATCGATCTCGATACCGAGCAGCTCGACCGTCCGCGGCGCCGACTTGCCATGCCGCCCAAGGAAGCGTTCGAGCGCCGTCGCATACTGAAACGCGCCACTGCCAATATCCATCGCGCGCACAGTGCTACCAGGCAGCGGAGCGACCTCGACAAACAGTGCTTCCAGGCGATCTAACAGCGCAAGGTTTTCTGCGTAGTGCAGCAATGAGGATTGTGCGTGCAGGCGGGCTAGGTCGTAGCGCTTGCGCAACTCGGCCTCGCGACGTTGCGCGCGCGAACGCACCGCGCCTTTGTGCGCGAAGAACAGCACGGTTTTCGACTCGTTGACCAACGCGATGCGACACTTGCGGCCCAAGGCGCGCGAACGCACCTGGAAACCGATCGAGTTTGCCGGTGCCTTCAGCAGTGCCAGCGATTTACGCAACGTCGATGCCACGGCCCCTTATCGGCAAGCAAGGGCCGAATAATAAACCGCGACTAACTCACAGCGTCACGTCGACGGTCTCGCCTGCAACGGCGGCGAGTTTGTGGTTAGCGCGATGCAGGCTGGCAGCTCACAGCGTCACGTCGACGGTCTCGCCTGCAACGGCGGCGAGTTTGTGGTTAGCGCGATGCAGGCTGGCAGCTCACAGCGTCACGTCGACGGTCTCGCCTGCAACGGCGGCGAGTTTGTGGTCAGCGCGATGCAGGCTAGCAGCTCACAGCGTCACGTCGACGGTCTCGCCTGCAACGGCGGCGAGTTTGTGGTTAGCGCGATGCAGGCTAGCAGCTCACAGCGTCACGTCGACGGTCTCGCCTGCAACGGCGGCGAGTTTGTGGTTAGCGCGATGCAGGCTGGCAGCTCACAGCGTCACGTCGACGGTCTCGCCTGCAACGACCGTGACGACCACGCCTTCCGTGGCCACCGCACCGCCTCCGGCAGCACCGGCACGACCACCACCACCACCACCACCAAAGCCAAAGCCAGTGCGCATCGATACGCGCCAAGTGCCTGGCCGCAGCCCTTCGAGCGTTGCCGAGCCATTGCTGAGTAACGCGAATGCTGGACTAATTCCCTTGGCTCCATCCCCCTCCATCGTCGCGCTGACAGCTGCAAACGGCTGATCGCTGACAGCTGCGACGCGGATCGTGCCGCCTGATATCAGTTTGACCTGAATGCCGTCACGGACACTGCCAGCCGCGGCCTCGACCGGCTGCGATTCGCCGCCAGCAAAACCCTTCGCCGTGGCGCGGACCAACAGCGACACGCCGGTCTGTACGCCCTTCAATTCGAACCGGCCATCAGCCTCGGAAGTAGCAGAGTTGCCGCCCCCGGCGCCTAGAGTTTGGCCCAGGCGACCACCGCGGCCGCCGAAGTTTAGCCCCTGCATGATGCCGTCGAGCGAAGGCGTGGTGTCGTTGGCCGCAGTCACGCGCACGCTGGCGCCAGCGACTGGTTTGCCGGTCGGATCCACCACCACACCACGCAAGCTCGAAGTGTCGAGATCGATGTCCTGCACGTTTTGTCCGAGCCGCAAGAACACCCGCACGGTCGTTGGCATGCTGCGCCCGGTCACCGTGACCCGCACGCGATGCTGGCCGGGCTTCAAGTCTTTCAGCGTGTAGCGGCCCTGGTCTTCCGTGCGTTCGCTGCGCGCACTACCCTGCTGGAACATTTCCATCGCCATCGCAGCCGGGTCGCGATTCGCGCCGTTGCTAGCCGCATCATCCTGATCGCCAGCGACGAACTGTACGCGAGCCCCGGCCAACGGCACTCCATTCTCGCGCACCAGGCCTGTCAGCGTCGCGGTAGCGGCCTTTGACAACGTCAGCTCGGCCTGCGCGCCGTCAACCACGTCGATTCTCCACCATTCGGCTTCGGGCACCGCAGACGCACCGCGGTTGCCACGCCCTGCAAACATGCCTTGCGCGCCGCCACCCGTGCCCGAGGCAATCCGAAAGCGATGCGCGCCGGGAATCAAGTGCACAAACTCCGCCACGCCACTGGCATCGCCCGGCTTGGTGTCATTCTGGCCCGCCGGCGGTGCGTGCTCGATGCGCGCGTCTGCGACCGGCTTGTCCTCGCCGTCAAACATGCGCACCAAAACGCTGCCACCCACCAGCATAACGACCCGCCATTCGATGTCGGCATCAACCCGCGGCGCGATCGCATCACTGACATACGGCGCAAAACTCTTCTCGGTGACTTGCACCGTGAAGGGGCCATCGACGATCGCATTCATCGTGCAACGACCTTCGGCGTCCGTCTTGCCCTGACCGATACCAAAGCCACCCATCATCATGCCCATCGGCCCCGGCATGCCGCCGCCGTCGCCATTGGTGAAGTTTTCCATCATCGACGCAAGGCCACCGCCACCGCCACCGCCACCGCCACCGCCGCGGCGTTGCGGGGTTTGGCTACGCAGACTCACCGCCGCGTCTGCCACTGGCGTCCCACTCTTCGTGCGGGCCTCGATGCGAATCACCGGCGCGGGCTCAAGAGAAAGCGTGCCGAGATCCACCGCGCCCTGCTCTGGCAACACGATGCCCTTCTGCTCGAACTTCTTGTAGCCGATCGCCTCAATGGTGAGCTTGAGCGTCTGCTTTGGCTTTGGCCGCAGGCTGGAAATCGTGACGAGACCTTCGGGATACGTGCGGCCACGAGCACCGCGCGTGGCCATTGAGGACATCGAGGACATCAGGTCGGCCATGCCGCCACCTTCGAGCTGATCGCGCACGAACAAGGCTTCGATTGGCTTACTAGTTTTGGCATCGACGATCTTGGCCGTGACAATCACGCCCGGGTCAAATCGCAATTCGACATCGGTGGTGCCCGACAGCACTTCTTTGCGCTGACTGCAAACTGCGGCCGCCATCGAGCCACGGTTGCCCTGAGTCACCCAGACGCGAAACCGCTGCCCGACCGACAAGCCTTGCAGCTCGAACGAGCCGTCCGCGGCAACCTCGGCAGAACGCTCTGCCGCGAGCGCGAAGTCACCCATCATGTCCATGAACTGCGTGCCCATTGAAGCCAACGGATCGGTGCCCTGAGCAGCAGCACCGGCGTTGGCGCGCGCCAGTGCCGCCAGCACGCGCACATTTTTTGCGCCGTCAGGGATCGCGGTTACGCGACCGCGGATGCTAATCCCCATATCGAACACAATCAGTAGATTGGCCAGAGTCTGACCGACTGAAACCGATAGTCCTTCGCGCGTGGCAGACGGATATTCTGCATGGCGCACGCGCAGCGAAAATTCGCCGGGGGCCTCATTGGCCATCTCGAACTGACCATCGGCATCGGTGACGACGTCGCCGAGCATGCCGCGCATCAGGTCCATCGCCTCGCCGCCCATGAAGTCCTGGCCGCCACCCTGGCCGCCACCCATCATCATGCGGAACCCGCCGCCTTGACCTTGCGTTGCTGCTTGGTCCTTGGCGCGACGCATCACCGACGCATTGACGACCGGCTGGTTCTGCGCATTGATGACGCGGCCCGCAATCACGGCCCCGCGCTTTAGCGTCATGGTGCCGACATCGACGTCCGCGCTGGTTGGCCGCGGCGCACTCTTCTGCGCAGGCAAGAACGCGCGCGCGCGCGCCTCGACTTGAATCTGGTTGCCAGTGCCCGTGACAACCAATCGGAACATCCCGTCCATGCCAGTCTCGACCTCGACACGCTGCTGCACGCGTTCCCGCATGCGGTCCACAAACTTGCTCGGATCTTCCAGGTTGAAGTCGCTGCCTTGAAAAGAACGTGGGTCGAAGACGTTGATCAGGCCGGTGCCGACCTTGGCCTTTGCCACTGGG
Organism: Planctomycetota bacterium; assembly: GCA_014192625.1. Taxonomy (GTDB): domain Bacteria; phylum Planctomycetota; class UBA1135; order UBA1135; family UBA2386; genus BJHM01. The sequence goes on along the minus strand of BJHM01000027.1, from coordinate 26,028 downwards.
CGACCGCTCTCGTCGACGACCTTGCCGATGATCGCTACGCCGTTCGTCGCGCCGACTGTGGCGACCACGGGGACATTCGCACGCTCGGCCGCCTCTTCGAGACCCTGGGCCGACCCCGCGTTCGGGTGTTGCTCATTGGGTTCCGCCGAAATCGACGAACCGCCTAGGGAAGGGGTGGCGGCAGAACCACCACTCAGCAGCCAGTAGCCACCGGCGGCCAGCAATACAATCGTGACTAGGAAACCAACTGTGCGAGTGTCGGACATGAGCCAATCAATTGTTCGGGAAGCAAACCAAGGGACAAACCTAATAAAGCCGGCGTTGCCGATCGCGTGCCAACAAAGTCGCGCGAATCACGGCCAACGCTGCGGCGCGGGCGCTGTGAGTTTAGCACCTCGCTGTGCCCGGCTACAAACATTGGGGGCCGGTCGCTCACCTGTTTGCCAGCGCTGCCATTGCCGCACAGCTTTGAGCGCACAAACTGCAACGCTTCTCATGTACCGGCTGTCTTCCGCACCGTAAGGAGCTACCGTTCTGCCGCTCAAACCGCTTTCAGCCCCTTGCAAGCTCCTGCGCAAGCGAAGGCGCTTTCGACCAAGCATTAAACTGACTGCCCCCATGACCCGAACTGCTGCCAAGTCCCCAGAACGCACCGCCGCAACGGTTCGCTTTATCGACGCAGTACGAACGCGCGTCGCCACCGTTGTAGTTGGCCAAGACGTAGTTGTCGAACGGTTGCTGATCGCACTGTTCACCGGCGGCCACATCTTGCTGCAAGGCGTGCCCGGGATCGCCAAGACGTTGCTCGCCGCGGTGCTGTCGCGCGCGATCGACCTGCAGTTTGCACGCGTGCAGTTCACCATCGACTTGTTGCCAAGTGACATCCTTGGCAGCGAGATCCTCGATCAGCGCACCAACACGTTTCAGGTCTACCAAGGGCCGATTTTTACCAACCTGCTGCTCACCGACGAGATCAACCGCGCCGCGCCGAAGGTGCAAGGTGCCTTGCTCGAAGCGATGCAAGAACGCAAGGTGACGATCGGCAAGCAGACCTACAAGTTGCCTGCGCCATTTCTGGTAATCGCCACGCAGAATCCGATTGAACAGGCGGGCACCTTCGAACTGCCCGAGGCGCAGCTTGACCGCTTCATGCTGTGCCATCGACTTGCATACCTGCCAGCCGAACAGGAAAAAGAAGTGCTGCGCCGCAACCTGCAACTCGGCGTACGCCGAGAAGACAATGGCGCGATCGCGCGCACCGAGTTTGATGTGATTCAAAATGAGCCGGTCGGCAGCAAGGACGATCTGGTTCAGGCGATGGAAGCGGTGCACGATGTGCACGTCAGCGAGACCTTCCTCGACCACGTGATCGAGATCCTTTGCCGCACGCGCAATCATCCGGCCATCGCGCTCGGCTGCAGCCCGCGCGCCGGTATCGCACTTATCAAGTCGGCGCGGGCGCGCGCGCTGATCCACGGACGCGAGTACGTCGTGCCTGAGGACCTGTTCATGCTGAGCGAAGACTGCCTCATGCACCGCATGCGGCTCAACTACGAGGCCCTTGCCGATGGCCGCACGGTAAAAAGCGTTCTGGAAGAACTGCTCACCGACCTTGGCGCGCCAAGATCGGCAGCAACGCGCAACGGCGAACTCTTTGCGGCCAAGGCTACCTCGGCAACCGCAGCAGCGACCACCACCGCCGACACCGCGAGCTAGCCCCCCGTCATGGAAGGCTTTCTCGATGTGCTGGATCCACTGGATAGCCGGCAGTTCGCAATCGCAATCAAGCGACTCGCCGACTGCCTGTCCTTTGGCAGCGACCGATCGCCGTTCCTCGGCAGCGGCGTGGAGTATGTGCAATCCAGGCACTACCAGCCTGGCGATCCGGTACGGGCAATCGACTGGCGCGTGACGGCGCGCACCGGCAAGCCGCACATCAAAGAATATGAGGCGCCAAAGCGCCTGCCGTGCTGGCTGCTGATCGACACCTCCGCGTCGATGGTCACAGGCAGTCAGCCAAAGACCAAGTATGCGCAAGCGCTGCACATCGCCGGTGGGCTTGCCTATGCCTGCCTCGATCGCATGAGCCCGGTCGGCGTGCTCGGCATCGGCGAACGCGCCTTCCGCGTCGAGCCGAGTCTGTCACGCCAGCAGGTTCTGGAATGGCTGTTGCGCCTGCGTCATTACCGCTACGACGAAGGCACCTCGCTCGGCCGCCGCGCCAGCGAACTCGCGGCGCGCCTCAATAGCCGGGCGCTCATCATCGTGCTCAGCGATCTGCACACCGGTGACGGGATCGCGCCGCTAAAACAGCTTGGCCAAAAAAACGATGTCGTCGTGGTGCAGCTGCGCGATCCGGCGGAGCGTTCGCTGCGCGGCAGCGGCATCTTTCGCGCTCGCGAGGCGGAGACTGGCCGCGACTTTGTCACCCACGGGCGGGCGCGATTTCTCGACGACACCGAACTGCAACGCGACCTCAAACGCGCTGGCGTCGATCGCTTCGTCGTCGACACCGATCAGCCATTCGCGCACCGACTGCGCCACTTCTTCTTGAGCCGCGCACTGCTCGGCAAGGGAGCTCGATGAATCACTTCGCAAAGCGCCTGCCACTGCTGCTCTTGCTAGCGACGCTGCCGGCACAAACAACGGCAAACGAAGCGCCGCAGCCCGTTCCTGCTGCAACACAAAACAACGCGCCGATCCGCACCACCATAGGCATGCCAAAGGAGATCCTCGAACTCGTGCTGCCCGGCAGCGAACTGGAAGCCCTCCCCGCCACCAGTGCTAGCAACGTGATCGTGCGCATTGACGACGTGCGGCCGCACGGCACAGCACATCGCTACGCGCTCACCTTCACCGGCCTGCAAGCGGGCAGCTACGACCTGCGCGATTTCTTGCAGCACAAGGATCACACGCCGCTTTCCGAAACGCCAAAGATCCCGATTCAGATCGACTCGATCCTGCCGAAAGAACAAACGCAGCCAAACGCGCTCAAAAGCACCGCGCCAACGCCGCTCGGTGGCTACGCCACCACGATGTTGGTGCTCGCTTGTTCGTGGTTGTTGTTGTTGTGCGTGATCCTGTTTGTCGGCAGGAAGCGCAAGCGCAATGCGACTCTCGCAACGCAGCAGCAGACGCTCGCTGAGCGACTGTTGCCGCTGGTTTTGGCAGCGCAACAGGGCCAGCTGCAACGCGAACGCCTCGCCGAACTCGAATGGTTGTTGCTGTCAGTGTGGCGCACGCGCCTTGGGCTCGAACAGCGCACCGCTGCGGAGGCGATCCAAGTGATGCGCGAGCACAAAGAAGCAGGTGCCCTGTTGCGTCAACTGGAACAATGGCTGCACGCGCCTTCATCATCGAGCAGCACCGACGTTGAGGCACTACTGCGGCCATACGCTGCCTTGCCCGCGCCCAACGAACCCGGCGGGCCGTTGTGACGTTTGCGCATCCCTTCATCCTGCTGCTGCTACTGGTACCGCTCGCGCTGATCATCTGGGTCTTTCGGCGGCACAGTGGCGCCGTCGTGATGCCGTTTGACTACAGCTTGGCGCGCGGCAAGCGCAGCCTGCAGGTGCTCGTCAATCTCGCCGAGACGCTGCCGCTTTTGTTGGTCGCGTTGGTCGTTGTACTCCTCGCTGGCCCGCAGCGGCTAGCCGAACCGCATTCCCGACGCGCGCTCACCAACATCGAGTTCTGCGTCGACATCAGCGGCAGCATGACGGCCAGCTTCGGCGGCGGCACGCGCTACGACGGCGCGATGCAGGCGATCAACGACTTCCTCGACTTCCGCAAAGGCGATGCGTTTGGGCTCACCTTCTTCGCCAACAACGTGATCCACTGGGTGCCACTGACCTCGGACACTTCTGCGCTCCGATGCGCGCCGCCATTTATGCGGCCAGAGACGGCACCGCCATGGATGGGCGGCACGGAAATCGGCAAGGCGTTGCTCGCCTGCCGCGAAGTGCTGCGCGAGCGACAGGAAGGCGACCGCATGATCGTGCTGGTCAGCGATGGCGAAAGCAGCGATCTCAGTGGCGGCAATGACCTCGAGATCGCCAGCAAACTGCGCAGCGACAACATCGTCGTCTACCATATTCACGTAGCCGATGGCGAAGTGCCCGGCGACGTGACAAACGTCACGACAACGACGGGCGGCACAGCGTTTCAAGCGGGCGACCCGTCCGTATTGAAGGCGGTGTTCGAACACATCGACCAAATGCAGCAGACCAAGATCGAAAAGGTCTCGACCGAAACGCTCGACGACTACGAACCCTGGTGCCTGGCTGCGCTGGCCCTGCTCGCAGCCTCACTCGTCTGCGCCTTTGGCCTGCGGTATACGCCGTGGTAGCCGCCATCTGCACAAGCATCGCACTCGCGCTAACCTTGCTCGCCGAGTTGCTGCAAAGGCAACGCTGTCGCGCACTGGGGGCACTCGCTTTTGGCCAAGGTCGCAAACCTGCGCTCTGGGCCCGCTCGGCGCCGCTGTGGCGCATGCTCGCCGCAGGGTTGCTCGGCTTCGGACTGCCGGTGCTCCTTACCACGCCGCCGAAGGTGCACAAGATCGGCGCGATTCCCGAGGGCGAACTCAACCACCTTGTGCTCGTGCTCGATGTGTCTCCAAGCATGCGCCTGCTCGATGCTGGCCCCACACAACAACAGTCGCGCATGCACCGCGCGCGCGAGGTGATGGAGTCCTTCTTCCGCCGCGTGCCTTTGGATCAGTATCGCATCAGCGTGATCGCCACCTACAACGGCGCGAAGCCGGTCGTGGTCGATACCAAGGACCTCGATGTGGTGCGCAACATCCTCGGCGATCTGCCGATGCACTTCGCGTTCCCGGTCGGGCCGACGGACATCTTCGCCGGCCTGCGTGAAGCAGCAAAGATCGCCGAACCGTGGCGCACGGCAAGCACGGTGGTAGCACTTGTCAGCGATGGCGATTCGGTGCCGGCGATGGGCATGCCCAAAATGCCTGCTGCGGTGCGCAAGGTGCTGGTGGTAGGAATCGGCGATCCGACCACTGGCCGCTTTATCGACGGCCGCCAGTCACGTCAGGACCGCTCGACCCTGCGGCAGGTGGCGCTGCGCCTCGGCGGCATCTACCACGACGGCAACGAGCACCACCTCACAAGCGACACCTTACTGATGCTGTCGAGTCAGCCCGGTGAAACCGTGTTTGAGAAGCTGACCCTGCGCGAATACGCGCTGCTCGCCATCGGCCTTGCGGCGCTCATCCTGTCGTTGCTGCCGTTCCTGCTGCACCAGTTTGGCAACCGCAGCCGGCATTTCGTACGGCCAGCCGCCAAAGGTGCCTGTTAGGATTTCTGCAAGCCAATGATATTGCGCGGCCGAAAACCTGTTTTGGCCGCCAGGTGTTAGCATAAAAGTTAGCGAGCAACCCCTTAGGACAAAGGATTAGCCCATGCTGCGGAATCTCCTGCTGGTGACTTTTATGGCGATGCCTGTTGGTGGGCTTGCCTACCACTACGGCCCCGGCCAAGACCAAATGCTGCTCGACGATGTCGCGGTCATGGCCGCACGCGGCGATCAGTCTGCGCGCGACGAAAACTGGGGCGATGCGGTCGAGTCCTACGACGCTGCGCTCAAAGATTTGCCCGCAGGTCATTTGCCAGTGCAACAGCGGCTGAAACTCGCGCGCGCCAAGGCGGCGATGCTCGACAGCAAACTGCCGGCAGCAACCAACGACTTGGCAAACCTCGTCGAAGAACTGCAGAACACGGGCGCAGACCAGCACCCAGAACTGCTGCGCGAGAGCCGCGAGGCACTTGCCAACGCACAGTTTTACATGACCTGGCTGCTGCGCCTCGAAGGCAAGCAGCGCGAAGAATGGGAGCCGCAGATTGAAGCGTCGCGGCAGACTTTCCGCCTGCTCGCCGAGGACGCGATTGAGCGCGGCGATGCCAAGCAACAGCAACGCAGCAGCGAAGACTTAGAGGCCGCGGTTAAGCTTGCCCGCTTAGACATAGAAGACCTCCAAGGTTTGCCACTCCCGTCTGAGTGAAAAGGCTGCGGAGACCGCGGTCGCGGTCAGAAAGGCAAAGGCAGCAAGAGCAAGAAACCCGGTCCGAAAGACGCGCGCGGTGCAGGCAGTGGTCCCCCGCCAGACGGTGCTGGTTCATAATCCGGCCACGGTCGCTACGGTAAAAAGGCAGGCAGACTCGTTTTGCCTGCTTGCACAGATCGCACGCTGACTCCGTTGGGCGCAAGATCTGCTTGCAACATGCTCCCCCCGTAGTGTGCGCCGTGACGCACACGCAGGAACAGTTAAACAGCCCCACATTTGCGTGCCCCACAGGACGCCAAAGCCACCCCCGCTCGACATGAAGCATCGTAATTGCACAGTCCCGCTCTTCGTCACGTTCTCGCTGGCTGGCCTCACAGTCGCACAGCAGCCAACAACGCCGACGAGGCTGGTGGTGGGGTTGCGAGCGATGCAGACCACTCCCGCAATACCAAGCACAGCGGGCGCGAACGCAGCAGGCGCCTTAATCGCGCCGGCGGAGCAACTACTCACACTGCAAAATCCGGCGGCGAATAGTCCACAGGATCCAGCGGTGACGCCAAAGGGATCACCAGTTGACCAGCTGCAGCAGTTGCGCATCCAGAAGATTCAAGCAGTGCGCTTCGACCGCCGCGGCGCGGCGATCTTGCGCATGTGGGCAACGCCTGCGGGAGAAGCACCTGACGCGCCAGGCAGCCTGCAAATCGAGGGCTCGCCGGCCGCACCGTTAGGGGCCATCGGACTGCGCGAAATCGCGGAGCCGGATCCAGGCCAAGTGCCCCAATCCATGCCAGGGATTCAAGCAATCTCTACCATCATGGGCGTTGCGTCATCGGCAACCGGTATCGCGATAATGGCGGTTCCGGCAACCGGTATCGCGACAATGGCGGTTCCGCCTAACGACCCTGCGGTCTTGGTAGCACCAACACTCGACCCGCTGCCGATCAACACCGCCGACGCAACACAACCTGAGGCGCCCGCATTACCCGACGCCTTCGACCTGAGCCTAGCAGCATGGCGGCGCGCAGTGACGCTCGGCGATTGGCCCGCGGTAAAAACGTTCTTCGCTGACCTGCACAACGATGCGGAAAAAAAAGCCGCCTACACGCACCTGCTAAACAGTCTGCGCACCCCGCCGCAGGATGGCACGCCGCAGGTGCCAAATCAGCCGCCGGCGATGCATCGCTTCCGCTTCGACGATGTGCTCGGGCTGATCACTGCAACGCCGGTCGCACTCGATGATGCCGCGTTTGCAAGCCTCGGCGCGATCCTGCAATCCGCACTGCAGCGCGGCAACCTGACCGAGTCACTGACGGCGCGACTGCTCGCCGAAATGCAGCAGCCGGAGGGACTGCGCATGCTTAGCCAGCGCAATGCTGTGAAGTTGCTGCTCGCCGCGAACCTTGCCGCCGAGGCGGCAGATTTTTTGCCCACGCTCGAAGACGCCACCGCCGCCAACGACAGCGAAGGTCTAAACCTGCTCGCAAGGTCGTTGATCGCGCGCAGTCAGAAGGACGGCAAGTCTGCTTTCCTAGAACAGGCATGGGCAGCCCTGCAGGCCAACTTTGCCGCCCCAACGCTCGACAAGAAGCAGAAAGAAACGGCGCTACAACTCGCAGTCCTGATTGCACCAAGGCTGAAGCAGGAGCTCGGCAAGGCGTGGCTTTCTCAGAGCTTCACGCGCGATTTGCAGCGCGGCATGGACATCCTCGCGTCGATCGGCACCGCTGCCCAGAATGGTGCCGCAAGCAACGCCAACAACGCGGAGTTTCGCAAGCAGACGCTGCAATTGCAGAACACCGCGATCGAAGCGCTGCTCGCTGCCGCCCCCGAACGCGCGCAATCGTGGTCGCAACCACTAGGCATCTTGGCGGATAACTGGCTGCGCGAGGCACAGCAGACTTACCAGCTAGATCAATCCGCGAGCTACTTCCCGCAAGCGCGGCGCGATCGCTTCGGCAACTTCTTCTACACAGAGAACAACGACCAAGCGGAAGCCGGCGCAAAGAGCCCGAGCATCAAGGTTGCCGACATTCTCGACCTGCAGCCCAAGGGCGACTGGCTGTCGTGCGTCGAGGAAAGTCTGCGGCCCAAGTTTGCGATGACGATCGCGCAGTTGTGGCTGAAGGTGCAGGAAGAAACGCGGGCCTTTCCGCACATCGAAGAGCTCGCCAAGACGCACCCAAAACAAGCCAGGGACCTGGTGCACGAGTTCTTGAAGGTCTGGACGCGCAACCACGACCCGAACGCCGAACGCCGCAACTACTATTTCTACGGCTACGAGCAGCGCGCAGAAGGCATCCCGCTCACGCGCAGCAAGCAGCAGCGCAACCTCGCGGAGCTTGCCGGGTGGGTAACCAAGCTGCGCACGCTGCCGATCGGCAACCTCGACGAGAGCCTGCTGGCGCAAGCGTTCACCACCTGCCATAGCAGCGCCGAGGTCTATCGGCTGGAGGCGATCCAGACGGTGTTTGGTTCGTTGCAAGAACTGAAACCAGCGACCCTCGCAGCGCTGGTCGCGCAAATGCGCGGCAACCTTGCAACCGTCTGGCGGCTGCCAGCCACGCAGGAAAAACAGAAGACCAAGCGCAAACAGAAGGACATCGAGCAGGAAGTGCTGCGCGGCTACGAGGTAGCACAGGCGGTCGTCGACGAGAGCCTGCAAAAACACGACACCAGTTGGCTATTGCTGCTCGCCAGAGCTGCGCTGCGCCATGACGAGAACGAGTTTCGCCGAGAACTCGGCAACGACGCAAAGTTCTCGCAACGCCGCCTGGCTGCGTTCGACGACTTTGCTGCTGCGGCCACGGCATACCACACACGGCTGCCTGAACTGTCGCGCGAAGAGGAGTCCACCAAAGTGTTCGATACTTGGTTCTCAGCCGCGCTCGGCAGTAGTGAACTCGCGGGGCTTACCCATGAGCAGGTGCCAGACCATAAACAGATCGAACTGATCAAGCTCGCACTCCAATCGCTGCCCGGAGACGCCGGCGAACGGCACCAGGCGATGTTTGCGAGCTCGTTGTTCACGCGGATGGGCGCGCTGAAGCCCACGGTCAAGTTTCGCTACCTTAAAGCTGGCCTCGCCATCGTCGGCGAGCACAAACAAGCCGCTGAGGCGAAGAAACTTTTCGACTACTATGAGGACCTCGTCACCGAAATCAAACTGGAGACGCGCGTCGACGGCAGCACGCAGGTCGCCACCAACGCACCATTCGGCCTGTTCATCGACCTGCGCCACACGCGCGAGATCGAGCGCGAGTCCGGCGGCTTTGGCCGCTACCTGCGCAATCAGAACGACGTCAGCTACTCATTCAACTACGGCCGCCCCACTGAGAACTACCGCGACAAGTTCCAAGAGATGTGCAAGGCGAGCCTTGGCGAACAGTTTGAAATCGTCTCCGTGACATTCCAAAACGAGAACGTGCACTCGCGCGCGACCGAAGAATACGGCTGGCGGATCACGCCTTATGCCTACGTGCTGATGAAGCCACGCGGGCCGCAAATCGATCGCATCCCACAGTTGCGCCTCGACCTCGACTTCCTCGATACGTCGGGCTACGCGGTGCTGCCGATCGAATCGCCGACGCTGGCGATCGATGCCTCGAAAGCAATCTCGCCAATGCGCCCGGTGGCGGACGTAGAACTCGTGCAGATCCTTGATGAGCGACAAAGCAAAGACGGCAAGCTGAAGCTAGAGATCAAGGCGCAGGGCCACGGCCTGATGCCCGCACTCGACCAGCTCGCCGAGCTGACGCCGGCCGATTTTACGATCACCAGCGTCGAAGACTCTGGCCCAATGGTGACGCGCTTTGACCCAGACCAAGCGAACGCGATCCAAAGTGAGCGCACCTTTTCGCTTTCGCTGGAGGCCAAGGAAAGCCTTTCGCAGTTGCCGCGCTCATTCACGTTTGGCACGCCAAAGATCGCGGGGACCAAGGTCACGCACCAGCGCTACGCCGATGCGGATCTAGTCGCCGCAGAGGCGACCCTGTTACTCGATGGCAACTACGGCAAACCAACCCGCGTCCGCATGTGGCTGGCACTCGGCGTTGGTCTTTTCGCAGTCTTGCTCGGTGCCATTTTCATTGCTCGACGCAAGCCTGTTACCAGTGTCGCAAAAGGGTTCTGCATGCCAGACAAGCTGACTCCCTTCACGGTGATCGGCCTACTGCGCGAAGTTGCGCGACTACCGAGCGTCGACCTCGCGACCCAGGCGGAACTACAAACCGCGATCGAACAAGTCGAAGCGGGCTATTTCAGTCAACACGCAAGCACCACTGCAGACTTAAACGCTCTCGCCACCACTTGGGTAGCACGCGCCAACCGCTCGGCAGGCTAAGTCGATCTGCGACTTGCCGCCGGAGCATCAGCAGCGTTGTGACCAAGCGCCGTTGTTAGCAAGCGCGCTCTGGCACCGCAGCAGCGTTGTGACCAAGCGCCGTTGTTAGCAAGCGCTGCTCTGGCACCGCAGCAGCGTTGTGACCAAGCGCAGTTGTTAGCAAGCGCTGCTCTGGCACCGCGGCAGCGTTGTGACCAAGCGCAGTTGTTACCAAGCAGCGTTGTGACCAAGCGCAGTTGTTACCAAGCAGCGTTGTGACCAAGCGCTGCTATGGCACCACAGCGAAGAACAAGTAGACCAGGAAGAGCACGATATGGACCGCGCCCTGTAGCACCGTGGTGCGGCCCGTGCTGAGCGAGATGCCTGCACAGTAGATCGACAAGATCAACAGCACGGTCGACTTCGCATCGAGGCCAAGCGTCAGCTGCTGGCCGGTGATCAATGCGACCACGGCCACAGAAGGGATCGTTAGCCCGATGCTTGCGAGTGCTGAGCCGAGTGCCAGGTTGAGGCTAGTCTGCAACCGATTGGCATACGCAGCACGCAACGCAGAAACCCCCTCGGGAAGCAACACGACAAACGCAATGATGATGCCGACCACCGCTCGCGGCGCGCCGGCCTTGGCGACCACTTTCTCCAACGTCGGCGCGAGAAACTTTGCCAGCAGGACAATTACAACCAGCGACGTGATCAACAACAACGATGCAGCTGCCGTGGTGCGGGCACTTGGCCGCTGTGCGTGCGCTACTTCGATGCCGAGATTGACTTCGGGCAAGAAGTAACCGCGATGCCGCACCGCCTGCACCAGCAGGAACATGCCATAAAGTGCGAGCGAGACCACCGCGATGAAGGTGAGTTGGCTCGATGAATAATAGGGCCCTACTACGGTTTCGGTAAAGTTGGGCAGCACCAACGCAAGCACCGAGATCGCGGCCAGCGTCGTGAGCGAAGCGCTGACACCCAGCAAGCCAAACGACTGCTCACGGTGACGACTACCCCCAACCAAAAGGCAGCCGCCGACGATGCCATTCAGGATGATCATCACCGCGGCGAACACCGTGTCGCGAGCGAGCGACGCAGTTTCCTTACCACCCGCGAACATCAGCGCGACAACGAGGCCGACCTCAATCACGGTCACTGCCAACGCGAGCAGCAGCGTGCCAAATGGCTCGCCGACACGATGCGCCACCACTTCGGCATGGTGCACGGCAGCGATCACGGCACCGATCAGGCCGACCACCAGCAAAATCTCATAGGCACCACTAAAACCCGCGAGTGCGCCTAAGAGAAAGACCCAGGCGGCGATTGGCGTGACTATCGACCAAAGGGGCAACTTCAAAGCGGAACTCGACATGCAGAGGATGCTAAACAACGCAGATCAACGAAGCCCTCATCTGATCGCGCCGCCGACAGCAGATCTGCACCTGCACAGCATCGAGTGGCAGAGAAAGCGTCCTTTGCACAGCGAACAAACGGCCCGCGGGGCAATCGCGCATCGCCGCCAATAATGACCACGGATCCAGCAGGGCATCGGAGGTCGGACATCGCGCATCGGCAGCCCGTGCAAATAGCTGCACGCTCTAGACCTTCAAAACCCGCAAAGTCACGCGCAAGAAAAGACCGTCTCCCTGCATGGGTCATGCGATCCCGCAAGAATACGGCCCGATGAAAAAGCCCCGCATCATCGGCGCGGCGAACATTTGCCCATTGCCGACCCGCACCGGCGGATTCGGGTCCTCAGCTTTTGCAGCGACTCGGTCGAAGTTAGCAACCAGAGTGGGCGCGGCAAAATCAGTGCGTATCCCACGCAGATCCGCGGCAGGTCGGCAGATGGCAGCCACGCCACCACGAGCCAGCTGCACAGCACTCACTTCGCAAGGTATCCGCTTGACCATTTTACTATGCCGACATCTGCGCTGCGTTTCTGCGATTGCCCTGCTGGCTGCGAGCCCGGCGTTAGCACAAACCGTCGACAATGGTGGCAGGCCCGCCACCGCGCCTTTTGCAACCGCGCAAAATGACCTCGACGTCTCGATCCAATGGTTTGCCACCTTGAGCCGCGGGCTCGAAGAAGCCAAGCGAACGGGCAAACCAATCCTGTTTGTTAGTGCCGCGCCGCACTGTGCTGGCGTGTCCGGCATGTGGTGACCCGGCAAGGTGACCATGGACAGGAGTTACCTGTCCAAACCAGCAGTGATCACAGCGGCCGAGCAGTTTGTTTGCATCCGGCTTACCACCTATGAGAACGAGGCAGAAGCTGACTTCATGCGCAAACTGATCCGCGGTCCGGTGGCGAACACCGTGTTTGCGGTGCTAACACCGGACGGCACACAAGCGCTGCGCAGTCGCGGTCCTTCACGCGGCCCAAAAGACCTATTTGAAGACGCCGCTGCGATGGCGATTGGCTTAGATGCAGTGGCGGCCAAGTATCAACCAAAGCCGGTCTCCGGGGTGCCGCCACTGCCGGTGACCCTGAACCTAAAGGTCGCGCTCGCAGTTGCTGCGGGCGACTTACAGCCATTGGTAGTCGTGCTGGCGAAGGATCCTGAGCAGCAACTAGCTATCGAGAACAAGGTCGCACAGTTGGCGTGGGCAAAATCGTGCAAGGGTCGCTTCACCTATGTCTCAACTGCATCCCTCGCCGACCAGCCCAAAATCAACGGCTGCACAATCAGTGAAGGCGTCGTTCTAATCGAACCGGACATGTTTGGAGCCGGCGGCAAAGTGGTAGAAGAAGTAACTACTGCACAAATAGCTACCAAACTAGCAGCCGCAATGATGAGCACGGCAAAGGCCCACGTGCGCGCCACCAAAACGCGGCGGTTACTCGCAATCCTTGGACTCGAACAGGGCATCTACTACGAGACCTATGTGCCGGTGAGCGGCAAGGGTGAGGCGTCGGACCGGGAACGCTACAAAGCGCAGCTCGACGCACAGCACCCGCCCGAGCACACGCCCGCGCCCGCGCCAAAAAATGGCAAGTAGCGGAAGCCAACCTGTTCGCCAGGTGAAGCGGCGCGGGACGGCGGCGTTACCGCCAGTCAATGGCTAGGTCCTGAGCAAAGAGACGCCTCTTACCCGCTCTGCCCTGCTCGCCGAGCAACAGAGTCTGGCTCGACACAATCGGAGCGAGGCAGATCTACCCGCGCCTTAATAGCCAAACGAACTGCAGATTGGTGGCGAGCGCAAAATTTCGACGGTGTCTCGCAACTGCTGCCGACCAACTAGGAGCGGCGGATCAACTACTGAGCCGCCCTCGCAGAAACCGGCTTAGATCGAGCTCTTGATCTTGCTCCGGCTGCGGTGGCGTTTGCTGCAAAGCCTTCGCGCGCACCACTTCCGTTTCCCGAGTCAATTGCGCTGTAAAGTTGCAGCACAACGTGGGGATCGCCAACCAACACCCTGACCACGGCTTCACAAGCACCCGCTCTCGGCCAGATTCGCGGCCAAAGCAACTGCCGCGCGCCCCAATATTTTCATGCCAGGCTGACGGCGCTGTGGCCGCCACCAAGAGCGCGCCGTCTCGCAAGAACCCGTTCGCCAGTGCGATGCGCGCCTCAGATCGGCAGCAACACCACCATCGAGTTATAGATGAAGTGCACCAGCATGCCGGGCAACAGGCTCTGACTGCGTTCGGCCAAAAAGCCCAGGTAAAGGCCAAGGCCCAGGTGAATTGGCATCGTCAACGGCGACATATGTGCGAGCGTGAATGCCATGGCCGTAACGAGCAGGCCATTGCGTGCGCCGAGCAGCGCCATCAGCCGTCCCTGCAGCATGCCGCGAAATGCGATCTCCTCGATGATCGCTGGCGACACCGCGAGGACGAGGATCGCAAGGACACTGCCGAGGCGGTTATGCAACTCGGGCAAGAAATCGTCCGCAAGGGACTCCGACAAAAACACCTGCCGCAGCAAATGCACAAACGCGAACGCCAACACGTAGCCGATTGGTGCCGCGATCAGCGCTTCGAGACAGCGTGAAAATGGCGGCGCGCGCAGTCCGAGCGTCCCGTATGGACCCGACGCAGCAGCAATCACCAACACCAGCATTCCAGAAATCAGGCTAACAAAGGGCATCAGCAGGACGCCTTCGTTGCCGCGTGTCAGCCACATTGCGATTAGCTGCGGGCCGATAATAGCAGCGAGCACCGCGGTAAATTCCAGGCAGGCGCGATTGGTCCAGGCTGCGCGCGACTCAACGTTGCCGCTCTGCAGCGTGCCTGGTGCCATCGGCAAACTTGTCGAGATCGCACCGTCGTAGGTCGCACCGTGATCGACGCGCAACTGCAAAAGTCCGTGCGCGTCGGGCACCTTCGCAAGTGCTTCCGCAGGCAACCGCATGGGCGAGAGCGCACCGCTCATCGGCAAGCGCAGCGCAGGTGCCGGCAGTTCGATCCAGGCACCGCAATCACAACGCAGCCGGAAGCCTGCCATGCTGTGATGGATCAACCAATCCGTGTTGCAACCGCCGCACTTCGAGGCGAGCGCTTCGCCGGTCGCCAACGGCCGGCCGGTCGGCCACGTGCGCTGAAGCGAAGGTAGCGCACGGCCCGCGTTACCCGGCTCAGGCTGCGGCACAGGTGGCAGTTGCGGATCCTCGCTGGCCATCATTTCTTCGCTGGCTCTTCCGCTGTCAACGACAGTGCTATTTTGGCCGCGTCCATCCGGCCTGGCAGCGTTTGCTTTACCACCGCGTTCGCGTCGACCAGCAGTGGCCGCATTTCAAAACGAACTGCGATCACCGCCTTGCCACTGCTATTGCGCATTAGCAGGAAGCCATAGCCGCCACTGGCAGCCGCCTCGCAGGCCGCCCGCACGGCCACCGACCGTTCGTCAGCGGGCCTCGGCTCCTGCGCACTTGGACTTTTTGGGAAGTCCACCCCACGCAGAATCTCAACCTCATAGCTGCCCCAACTGCGCACAAAACGCATTTCGAGCACCTTGCCAAACGGCCCCGTATCGACCTCGATCTGCTCCGCGCGCGCGGCGAGAAGTTGATCAATCAGACCAACTCGCCACGCCGTCAAGAGGCCAAGAATCCCGAGCACTGGACTGAGGATAAAAAGCTCCCGCCGCAGAAGGCCAAATGGCAACGGCTTCGATCCGCCCGCAGGATTTGCGGCGAACTCGTCAGGCAGGCGGACCCGGATCCGCGTGATCGGCTCAAGGACCGAGCCGCGCACGACAAACAACGTCTCGGCAACCTGCCCGGCATAAACCAGCCGGCACCGCAGTGTCGACTCGACCGAGCCTTGCACAGCCATCGCGATCAAGTTGGTCAGGCTGTCCAAGAAGCGCGCCTGCATCGCCTCACTGAAAGCAAGGCCCGGAATTCGCGTCTCGCGCGGCAACAAGGAGAACCGGCCACCGTTCAGGTCACACTGAAAACTACCGATGCCACATTGGTCGAGTGCGCGCACCAAAACCAGGATTTGCTCGCTGGTATGGATGCGACCCTCGAGGATGCCGTCAATCTCGATCGCGAGCGGCACACCACTCGGCAGCACCGGCTCGCCACTCACGAGTCACCGCCGAGAAACTCGGGCACGGTCTCGATGGGCTGCCAATTACTCATGCCTGGTCGCCAAACGAGTGTGCCAATCGCAATCGAACGCGTCATCAACAGGTGCCGGATCGTCTCGGGCAGCACGGGTCCCAGTCGCTCGCTGCCACGCGCATAAAACCATTGTGCGCTCCCATCCGGCAAGGGCGGCGGCAGTTCCTTTATTACACCACCACTCCCGGCGAGCAGCGCCGTTGGCGCCGTCTCAGTATCAAGACCAAGTGCCTGATCGTGCGCACTAAGTCTTCGCCCCAAGGTCGAATGGCGGATGTCGGAGACTTGACGCTCCTTCGCAATCTGCTCGCGCAAGCGCCGGTTCTCATTCTCTTGCCGATGGCGCTCTGCCTCCTGTTTCTTTAGGTCAGGCAGGCAGAGCAACAGCACAAGGCCAAAGCACGAGAACATCGCGCCGAGAAAAAACCATCCAACCACGCTGCGCCCACGGCCAGCGGCGACTGCAGCGGCGATGAAACCAAACACGAGCCAGAAGAAGAGTTGGACTAACACCTCGACCGCTAACTCGTTGCCGTCCTGTAAGGCTGTCATGGAAGTGCAAAACATTGGGGGGTTAGAGCCTTATCAGGCGGCACAGCCAGCCGAGCAATACCGCAACGCCAAACAACACGTGGCCGGTGCGGCGGAGCTTAGAGTGAAAGGGCAATTCAATGCACCGGCGCAGGATGTCGAGATTTAGGAGCAGCGCGCAGAGCAACAACAGGGCGACAACTGGCCCTGCGGGGTGCGCGCGCCACGCAAAGGCAAGGTCCCCATGGAGACTTGCGGAGGTGCTACGCAATAACCCACAGCTAGGGCAGGCATCGGGAGAAAGCCATGTGCCAAGCAAGCAACCCGGTCCACGCTGGCCAAACCAGCGCGCGCCATCAACCTGCACTTCAGCACAATAACCCATCAGCAGCGCCCCCAAAGCCAGAGTTGCACGCAGCAGTGCAAGGCGAGCACCGGCCACCACGTTGGCATGAGTCAGCGGTTTGGAAAGCGAGGTCATTAAAAATGCCGGCGAGTAACGATTGCACGCGAAACCATAGCGACAAGCAAGCAGGTGAAAGTGATCTGCACCTTACAGAATGGCGCTAGACAGGAATCAACCAAGGCACGCGCTTCCGGCGCGATGGATTCTTAGACTCCGCCACTGTGTCGTCGAAAGTCTCCGGATCCCATTCGCCAGTTTGGCTCCTGCTGCTCGCCATCTCCCCTGCCGCACTGCTGCTCGCGTGGCAAACGGCGTGGACCTGGCCATTCTTCTCCGATGACTCCTTCATCTCATTGCGTTATGCGCAGCGACTGCTCGAGGGCCACGGGCTCACTTGGACCCCTGGCGAACGCGTCGAGGGCTACAGCAACCTGCTCTGGGTCCTCGCCACCGCGGCACTTGGCCGCATCGGCTTCGAGCTCGTCACCGCCGCGCGGCTACTCGGCGCAGCCTGCACGCTGATCGCCTTTGCCTGCATTGCTTCGATCGCCAAGCCCCGCAGTGTTGCTGGCACGCTGCGGGCCTCGATTGCGCCGCTCCTCCTTGCTGCAAGTGCACCCTTAGCAACGTGGACCCTTGGTGGCCTCGAAGGCCCGATGGTCTTATTGTGGCTGGCACTCGGTGCGGCTCGCTTGATCGCCCTCGGCGATGCATCCAATCCGTTGCCATCGCCACGTGTGCTGCACGCGGCAGGCCTGCCATTCGCACTGCTCTGCCTGACGCGGCCAGATGGGCCGTTGTGGACAGCGATACCAGCCATCGTGCTGCTACTCGCAAACCTGCGCGCAGGCATTGCTGTTGCGCTGCGCTTTGCGAGTAACTTTGCCACTCTGCCGATCCTCTGCACTTTCGCGCAGCTCGCGTTTCGCATCCTTTATTACGGCGACACGGTGCCAAACACCGCACACGTAAAGGTCGAACTCAGCATGCCGTCCCTGCTGGCGGGCATCGATTACAACGGCGCGGCTCTGCTAGCGATGTTCGGGATTTGGGTGCCAGCGCTACTCGGCACAGTGCTCGCGTTTCGTTCGCGGCGCTTCGCGGTCGCCGCCCTCAGCGCGTCCCTGCTGGCGTGGCTGCTCTACCTTGCCGCTGTCGGTGGCGACCACTTTCCCGGCTATCGCCTGTGGCACGGCGCGTTGGCACCGCTCGCGGCGCTGGCGTCGTTAGGCATCGAACAGCTGGCAAAAATGCGCCTCGGCAACCTGCTCGTGCCGGTCCTCGCATGCGTTGCAATCCCTGCGAGCCTCGCCCTCACGCGCACCGACCGGCTCAGCACGTTCGCGCTCGGCGAGACGTGGGAATGGGACGGCAAAATCATCGGCAACACTCTGCGCCGCGCATTTGCAGAAGGGCAGCCACGAATCGCGGTTGATGCTGCGGGTGCTGTCCCCTTCTTTGCAAAACTGCCTGCGCTCGACCTGCTCGGGCTGTGCGATCGCACGATCGCACTGTCGCCACCGCCAACCTTCGTCGAGCGGGCGTTAGCCAACTCAGGACGACAATTGCTGCAAGGCCACATGCACGGCAACGGGCGCTACGTGATGGATGAGGCGCCGGATCTTTTGCTGTTCGCCAATCCGCCGTGCCTGCCGCTCGCAGTTTTCGCTAGCGGCCTCGACTTCGAAAGTGATCCGCGCTGGCGCGATGACTATCGCTGCGTGGTCATCGAAACCGGTCCGCAGCCATACGAGTTGGGCGGCGAACACTCGCTACAAATTCCATTGTGGGTCCGCATCCATGGCCGCGCCGGCGCAAGTCCCCACCCGTCGCTGTTGTCGGTGCCTGCGTATCTGCTTGGCGCATATCAGCAGCCGCAGGCCTTCCGCTTTAGCTATGACCCGCCGCCGAAGGGGTCCTCGCGCGACCTCGATTTGACGAAGGCATATCTTTGGTTCACAAACGAACGCGTGCAACTCGTAGCCGCCGTGCCTGCGCTCGATGGCACACTGTTGCTCGAACTGCGCGCCGCAAAACCAGTGGCGATCCAGTTGACGATGGAAACCGGCCGCTGGCACATCACAGGAGACCAACATGTGCCGATCGACTTCGCACTGGTCGGCGATGCGGTGACCCCTGCTTTTCCTGACTTCATCGTGACAGGCAATAAGCCGGCCAAAGTCACCCTGACCGCAACACCGCGCAGCACAGCAACCTTGCCGATTCGCCTACGCACTGTTTCGCTGCAGCGCCTCGACAAGTGATTGATTCTGGACAAATCGCAGCGCCCCCAACAGACCAAAGGTGCCTATGATCCGATGGTCCATAATCCCAGATCGCGCCATGGCCGAGCACTCGCGTCGCACGTTCCTAAAGCAATCGACCCTCTACGGCATTGGCTGTTCGGTACTCGGCGCTGCCCCGCGCCTGCGGCCACGCACCGCACGCGCCGACACAGTGATCCAGATTCACTTGGCCGGTGGCCTCAGCCATCTCGACACCTTTGATCCAAAGCCCGAGTCGCCCATCGAAGTGCGCGGCCCGTTTGGCGTGATCAAATCAAAGCTCGACGGCGACCTGCTTAGTGCGCTGCTGCCACGCACCGCTGACATCAGCGACAAGATCACGATCGTCCGCTCCATGACGCACGGCGAAGCGGATCACGACCGAGGCGCGCATTCGGTACTGACCGGCTATCAGCCAAGCCCTGCGATCATCTACCCATCCTTCGGCGCGGTCGTCGCACACGAACTCGGCGGGCAAAACCAGCTACCGCCGTATGTCTGCGTGCCAACCGTAAACAGCTCATTCCTCGGCACCGGCTATCTCGGCGCCGCGTTTGCGCCCTTTGCAATCGGCGGCAATCCGGCCACCGCGCGCTTCCGCGTCCGCGATCTGCTGCCACCACAAGAGATCGACGAGCACCGGCGCGACCGCCGCAAACAATTGCTGCACGACCTCGACCAGAGCCACCCAGACCTGCAAGCAGCGGACACAGTCGTGGCGAGCGAGGCCTTCTACCAGCAGGCGTTTGCGTTGTTGGAATCGAAAGCGGCGCGCACAGCGTTTGATCTCGCCGCTGAACCGGATGCCAAGAAAGATCGCTACGGCCGCCACAGCCTCGGCATGAGTTGTTTGCTAGCTCGCAGGCTTTCGCAATCCGGTGTGCGATACGTCGTCGCCACGCACAACGGTTTTGATCATCACAGCCGCATCGGCAACGACCTGCCGCCACGCATGAACGAAGTTGACCAGGCGTTCGCGGCGCTAATCGCAGACCTCGATGCCGAAGGCCTGCTGGACCGCACGCTGGTGTTATTGACCACCGAGTTTGGCCGCACGCCCCGTCAAAACGGCGACGGCGGACGCGATCACTGGTCGCGCGCGTTCTCGGTGGTGCTCGCTGGTGCTGGCGTAAAGCGCGGTCACGTGCATGGCAGCACCAATGCAACAGGTGCCGAACCGGAGACCGATCCGGTGCAGCCCGCCGATCTCGCCGCGACGGTATTTTCGCAACTGGGCCTCGACCCGGCGAAAAAACTGCTGGCGCCCGGCGATCGGCCAATCGACCTGGTTCGCGACGGCGCGGTAATCGATGGGGTGCTCGCGTGAAGCATTGTTTGCCCCATTGCCTGTGGCTGCCTTTGCTGTGTGCCGCGGTTGCCATGCTGCCACCGAGGCTTGACAGCGTGTCGCCACTCGGCGGCCAACGCGGCACGGAGATCGAATTGACGTTGCGCGGCCAACGACTCAACGAGCCGCAGGCGCTGCTCCTGTCACGGCCTGGCATCGAGGTGGTCGAGGTCAAAAAAGGCAAGGATGCGACGGTGTGCACCATCAACCTGCGCCTCGCCGCCGACTGCCCGCTCGGCGCGCATCCGTTGCGACTGCGCACCGCAGCAGGCCTGTCCAACCTGTGCCAGTTGTTCATTGGCGCGGCGGTTGAAATCGTCGAGACCCGCGTTCCTGGCGCACCCCAACTGGTGACCACCGCGTGCACGATCGACGGCGCGATCAACGGCGAAGAAACCGATTGCTACCAGATTGCCTTGCCGCAAGGCGGACGCTGCATCGCCGAGCTCGAAGCGATGCGACTCGGCCGCGGACCAATCGATCTGGCATTGTCGGTCCGCGATCCAGGTAACTGCGAGATCGCGCGCGTCGACGACACCGCACTCGGCCACAAGGATCCGTGGCTCGCATTCGAAGCAAAAACCGCCGGGGTCTACGAGGTGCGTGTCGAACCCTCATACGCCGACAGCACAAACGCGGGCCCCTACCGGTTGCACCTGGGTGATCTGCCGCGACCAACCGCGGCCTTGCCGGGCGGCGGCGCAATCGGCAGCACGTTGACCGTGACCCTGATCGGCGACGCTATGGCGATGGCCGCGGAAGTGCTGGTGCCAGATGATTGCGGCGAGTGGTTTGCGTTTTACCCCAGTGATTCACGCGGTACCGCGCCCACGCCGTTGTGGCTGCGCGCTGGTGGCCCACCCGAAATCACACCGGCCACCGAAGAACACGGCGCGGCCATGGTGACGATCCCTTGCAGCATCTCGGGTGTGGTCACAACGCCGACCGGGATGCGCTATCGGTTTGCGGCCAAGAAAAGCGAGGTGCTCGAACTGCGCGCACTCGCACTCGGCAGCCATTCGCCACTCGACCCAGTGCTCGTGGTCCATGACGAACAGGGTGCTTTGCTGGCCGCAGATGACGACGCTGGCGCGCCCGCAAGCGACAGCTTCTTGCGGTTTACCGCGCCCCTCGATGGCAACTACGTGGTGACGGTGAGCGACCAGCTGGGTCACTGCGGGGCACTACACGTGTTTCGCCTTGAGTGCGGCTCGCGGCCTCGCGTAACGCGCTCGCGACTGGTCCTTGCCCGCGGCCAAGAACCAGTACTAAACGTGCCCCAGGGTGGCAACGTAGGCATGGTTTTGCAGTTTGACGATACCGATTTCGATGCGGGCCAGAGCTTCGTCATGCCGTCACTGCCGCAAGGCGTGACCGCAACTTTTGGCCGCCTTCAAAAAGGGGTCAACCTCGTGCCGCTGATGTTATCTGCCGCACTCGATGCCCCGCTGTGCTCTGCGCTAGCCATGTTGGCGATGCACAATGAAATTGCGCCGTTCGAACGGCCCGCGGGATACGCGCAAGTGCTGCCGCTCGTGTCGGTGCGCAATGATCAGCCGATTCTCACTACCACACAACGTCGTCTGCCGATTGCGGTGACATCGCCGGCACCATTCACCGTCGACATTATTGCGCCCAAAGTCCCGCTGGTGCGCGGCGCGCCGATGGCAGTGCAGATCCACGTTCATCGCCGCGAAGGCTTCGCTGGCGAAGTTCGATTGAAGACGCTGTGGACACCAAGTGGTGTCGGCGGCGGCGAAGTGACACTGCCGGCCAACACCGACAACTGCACACTGCCACTCGATGCCAATGGCAACGCGCCGCTCGGCCCATTCGCGTTCGCAGTGCTCGCTACTGCCACGGAAAAGGACGAAGGATTCATGCAGTGCTCACCGTTCATCGAGATCACCATCGAGAAGCCTTGGCTCACCGCGCAAACGCAAGGCGGACGCACAACCGTTGGCACCACGATCTCGCTGCCGATCGAACTGAAGGGCGAGCATGCACTACAAGGCCCCCTGCAAGTGCAGTTGCTCGCGCTGCCACGTGGCGCCACGAGCGCGCCGATCACGATCGCCGCCGATGCAACGGCCACTACTCTGCCGGTCACCTTTGCAGCAGATGCGGCAACCGGCAAGTTCCGCGAACTCATGCTCGAAATACGCGTGCCCCACGAGGGCGCGACTGTGATTCACCGATTCCCCGTCGGCGAACTGCGCATCGACCCGCCAAAGAAGTCCAGCAGGGTGACGCAACCGGCCAAAGTCCCCGCCACAGATGGCAAGGTGCAGCGCCCTTGAGCCTCGCCCTCATTTCACTAATTGCCTGCCTGCAGGCTGCGCCGCAAAAACAAGATACTGCTTACGTTCAGTTGCGCGTGTTGCCGTCCGCTTTGCAACTCGATTCCGCGCGCGACCTGCAGCGCATGATTGCACTCGGAGTGCGGCTCGACGGTTGCGTGAAAGAACTCGGCGCAGAAGTCACCTGGTCACTCGCAGATCCCGCGATCGCTGCCATCGAACCAATCGAGCACGGCGTGTTGCTAAGACCACTTCACGATGGCGATACGCAGTTGATCGCACAGTGGCGCGAGAGCACCGTGCGCGTGCCGCTGCGCGTGCGCAACGCGACTACGACTAAGCGAGCGAGCTTCCGCAATGAGATTCTTCCGGCACTCACTGCTGCCGGCTGCAACACCGGCAGTTGCCACGGCGCGGCATCCGGCAAGAACGGCTTTGGCCTGTCACTCTTTGGCTACAACCCAGGCCGGGATCACCAAACATTAACCCGCGACCTGCGCGGCCGGCGCATCGACTTCGCGGCACCAGAGCAGAGCCTCATGCTGCAAAAAGCCACCACGGGCGCTGTGCATCAGGGCGGCAAACGGCTGGCGGGCGACGACGCTTCCTACCTGCGCATTCTCGATTGGATCCGGGAAGGCGCGGTTGATGACGGCGAGAAATCGCTGGCCGTGACCAGCATCGAACTTGAACCTTCGAACGCGATGCTGATCGGTTTCGATGCCGGCCTGCCGTTCACGGTGCGCGCGCACTACGAAGATGGCACCGACAGTGATGTCACTAAGCTGTCGCTCTGGTCTTCGAGCAGCGATGCCATTGGGAGGATCGACCGGCAGGGCCAGCTTACGACCACCGGCCGCGGCGAGGCGGTGATCCTCGCGCGCTTTCACGGCCTTGCAGCAGTCGCGCGCGTGCGGGTTCACCCAGACGACGCAGCGTTTGTGTTTCCCAGCGTGGCGAGCAACAACCTGGTCGATGAGCACATCCATCAGGTGTGGAAAGAAGCACGCACCCTGCCGCCATTGCCGTGCACCGATGACGTGTTCCTGCGGCGCATTCAGCTCGACTTGACCGGCCTGCTGCCATTGCCGGAGCAAAGCCGCGCCTTCCTCGACGATCAGAGCACCGATAAGCGCGCAAGGCTCATCGATGCGCTGCTCGAGCAGCCCGCGTTCGCCGCATCACAGGCGGCGATGTGGGCCGATGTATTGCAGGTTGATGGGCAGACGATGGAGGCCAAGGGGGCTGCACTGCTCGGCCGCCACTTGCGCGAGGCGTTCATCACGCACCGCCCGTTTGATGAGTTGGTGCACGAGTTGCTCACCGGAAACGGCGCGACGTTTTCAGTGCCTGCCGCAAACTTCCAACTGATCGCGCAGCAGCCGCATCTCGTCGCCGAAAAAACCGCGCAGGTGTTCCTTGGTGTGCGCCTGCAATGCGCGCAGTGCCACAACCATCCGTTCGAGCGCTGGTCGATGGACGACTACTACGGGTTCGCCGCATTCTTCGGCCAAGTCGGCAAGAAGCGCGGCCTCGACCCGTACGAGTTCGTCATCTGGAACCGCGGTGGTGGCGAAGTTCGCAATCTGAAGAATGGCGTCGTCATGCCGCCGCGATTGCTCGGAGCAGGACTCGCCAAACTGCCGCCCAATACCGATCGCCGCCAAGCACTCGCCGACTGGATCTGCGACAAGGACAATCCGTTCTTCGCGCGCAACGTGGCAAATCGACTTTGGGCACGAATGTTTGGCCGCGGCCTTGTCGAACCGGTCGACGACGTGCGGATCGGCAATCCGCCCTCGCATCCCGCACTGCTCGACGCACTGGCGAACATCCTGGTCGAAGCGAAGTTTGATGTGCGCGCGGTGGTGAAAACAATCGCGTTGAGCAGCACCTATCAAGCTTGTGCTGCCACGGTGAGCAGCGATGCGAGCCTGTTCGCAGGAATGCGCCCGCGACGCCTCGCCGCCGAACCGATGCTCGATGCCATCTCGATGGTGACCGGCGTATTGACCAAGTATCCAGGCGTGCCGCTTGGCAGCCCCGCGAGCGCCATCGACGCGGGCCGCAACAGCGTGCGCTTTCTCGATGCCTTTGGTCGGCCTGCCCGCGACAGCGTGTGCACTTGCGATCGCCGCGACGACCCGACGCTTGGCCAAACGCTGCACTTGATCAACGGTGACACGATCGCCAATAAGATCGCCGATGGCCAAGGCAGATTGCATAAAGCACTCGCGGCAAAATTGGCCCCGGCAACTGCGCTCGAAGACCTCTTTCTCGCTGCGTATTGCCGCAAGCCATCGGCAGGCGAACAGGAACGCCTGCTCTCCATGCTGCAGAATACGCCCCCAAAAGACAGTGCTGCCGCATGGCAGGATGTCTATTGGTCCGTGCTGAACTCAAAAGAGTTTTTGTTCCAACACTGATTGCCATGTTGCACCAAACCCCGATCCCTGACGCACGGTTACCTGTCGCCCGGCTCACAGCTGCGCTACTCACAGCTGCACTGCTCACAGCTGCACTGCCTGCACAAACGTCAACCCAACCGTCGCCAGCGCCACAGCAGCCAGCACCAACAAATTCGCCAGACCAACTTCGCGTGCTACTCACGCAACTGCGCGGCCTCGACACCAAAGCATGGCAGGAGCGCCTGCAAGAACTCGAACAGTTGGCAAAGGAGTCAGACCGCGCAGCCGCAGCACATCGCTCGCTAGCTAGGCAACTGACCGAGCAAGCTGTCACTGCCGATGCGCGCGCCAAAGCTCTTCGCGACGAACAACAGCAACTCGAAGATCTGCGCAAGATGCTGCTGTCCCTGCCAGCGGATCCGACCGCACCAACACCTGCGCCCAAAGCCTCGGCGACGAAAACTGAAGCGATCCCGCCAACGTCCGCGCCGATAACACCCGCCGTCACACCGCCGTCTACGGTTCCCGCCGTTGCCCCTGCGATGTCCGCTACGGCAACGCCAATGACGGCCGCTGCGCCAACGTCCGCGCCGATAGCACCCGCCGTCACACCGCCCGCCGTCACACCGCCCGCCACACCGCCCGTCGCCACACCGCCGTCGACAGTTCCCGCCGTTGCCCCTGCGATGCCCGCTGCGGCAACGCCAATGACGGCCGCTGCGCCAACGTCCGCGCCGATAACACCCGCCGTCACACCGCCCGCCACACCGCCCGCCGTCACACCGCCCGCCACACCGCCCGTCGCCACATCTCCGTTCCCCGTTCCCGCC
>BJHM01000026.1 GCA_014192625.1 Planctomycetota bacterium | reverse complement strand
GCAGCAACTGATCGACGCTGAAAAGAGCGACCTCTTCGACGTGCTGGCCTACGTAGCCTATTTGTTGCCGCCCGTCACACGGGCCGAGCGCGCCAACCAAGCGCGGGTGCAGATCAGTTCCAAATTCAACGCCAAGCAGCAGGCGTTTCTCGATTTCGTGCTCCAGCACTACGTCGCTGAAGGCGTGGCGGAATTGGAACAGAGCAAACTGAACCCGTTGCTCCGTTTGAAGTATCACGACTCCATCAAGGACGCCGTCACCGACCTCGGCGGCAAGCCGGACGAGATTCAAAGATTCTTTGCCGGCTTCCAAAAATACCTTTACGGCCCGGCTGCCTGATTGACGGCAGCGCCTTACAGGAGTTTTCGGTTAGACCTGATTGACGCACCGCCTGCTTGCCGAACCGGCGTTGTGATCTTGCCGCTTGCGCACGGCAAATCAGCACGCGAGCCCTTGCCTCGTTTGCATAGGCCATAAGTTCGGGGCTTTGCTCGCCAACGAACGGCGCCACGCGCTTTTGTTACTCGGTGTCGCGCACTCTGCCTCACTTCCCCACTTCACCTACTTTCATCCCCATTGTCCTCACATGGTAACGCTCCTTGCGGCGGGGTTGCGTTCGCGTGTTCCCAATGGCAGTTGGCACCCTTCCTTGGTCGCGGCTCCGCATCGCTTGCGGGAATGCCGCATCAATCTTTGCTTCGGAGACTTCGGCCATGCTGGTGCGTTCGCAAACCGCACCTACAGTCTCTTTCGTGCGGAACGTCATCCCTCTAGCCTTCTTGCTCGCTTGCAATTGCGCCCTGACAGCGCAGTCAAAGCCAACGGAACCGCCGCATAACACGCACTGGGCCTTTACGCCGCCACGGCGCACTGCCGTGCCCACCGTGCAGCGCGCTGCTTGGCCGCAAAATCCGATCGACGCATTCATCGCCGCAGCTTACGAACGCGAGCACCTGGCCCCGAATGCCCCAGCCGAACGCGCGACCCTTTTGCGCAGGTTGTCGCTCGACCTGACAGGACTGCCGCCGTCCCGCGCCGATCTCACGGCTTTCTTTTTAGATCCCTCGGACGCGGCCTATCGCCAATGCGTTGATCGCCTGCTCGCTTCGCCGCAGGCAGCAGAGCACCAGGCTCGTTACTGGCTTGACGCCGCGCGCTACAGCGACACGCACGGCATGGAGGCTGACTATGAGCGCACGTTGTGGCCCTGGCGCGACTGGGTGATCCACGCGTTTCAACAGAACCTGCCGTTCGATCAGTTCTCCATCGAACAACTGGCTGGCGACCTGCTGCCGGGCGCAACCCTTGCGCAAAACATCGCAACCGGCTTCCACCGCAATGGCCGGTCCACCGCGGAAGGCGGCTTGATCGAAGCTGAAATGCTCGCCAACTACGCCGCCGAGCGCGTCGAAGTCACCGGCACGGTCTGGCTTGGCCTTTCCCTTGGCTGCGCGCGCTGCCACGACCACAAGTTTGATCCGATAACGCAGCGCGACTTCTACTCCTTGTTCGACTTCTTCCACTCGATTGACGAACAAGGCAGCAACGGCAATGCCGCGGCGCCCGCACCCAGCCTCACGGTGCTGGACGAAACTCAACAACGGCAGGTCGATGAGTGGCAGCAGAACATCGCGGAGCTGCAGACGGCGATGGCGGAGTGGCCTGCTTCCCTTGCCGCCGAGGCGGATCGCTGGCAGCAGACGACAAGTGCAAAGTTGCAGGCGCAGTGGCGCGTGGCGGATCTGCATGCGACGCAATCCAAAGGCGGCGCGGCGATCACGAAGTTGAGCGACGGCTCAATGTTGGTAGCGGGCAATCTCGCCGAACAGGATCAGTATCTGCTGGAAGCCGAAGTCGCGGGAGAGCAGCTCGGGGCCCTGCGGATCGAAGCATTGCAGAACGACGATGGCACGGGCCCAGGCCATGGCGACAACGGCAACTTCGTTCTTACCGGCATCGAACTGCAGGCTGCGCGGGACAGCGACGCACTTGTGCCGCTTTTGCTGCGCGATGCTGTCGCCGACTTCGCGCAGCGCGGTTTTCCCGCAGCGGCGGCGATCGACGGCGATGCCGCGTCGGGTTGGGCCGTGCTGGGTTTGGCAACGGACCACGCGCTGGTCTGCAAAATCCATGGCACGCCAAGTGGCACAGGCCCGCTGCGAATCGCCGTGACGCTGCACTTCGCTTCGCCCCATAAACGCCACACGCTGCAACGGCTGCGCATCTCGGTGGCAGACGACGCAAGCCCGCCGCAAGTCACACTAAAACCGTGGCTGCGCACTGCGCCACTGCCAACCCTTGCTTTGGAACCGCTCGCTACCGCCAACGAGCCGTCACTGCCGCTACCGTCCGCTTTGCAGAAAGCCCCCGAGCTGACCGATGACGAAGTGCACGCATTGCCAGCTGGCACCTACACGGTGATCGCAGAGCGCGTGATAACAGCCGACCGCGAATGTGACGCGGTGCTCGCCTTTGGCAGCGATGACGGCATCGGCATCTGGCTCGAAGGCAACCTCGTGCTCGCGCACCAAATTCAACGCGCCGCTCTGGCGGACCAGGAGTTTGCCACGCTGCATCTCGCTGCTGGCGAAAACCGTTTGCGCATCGCCATCGTCAACACCGGCGGCATCGGCGGCATGTTCTGCCGTCTGGCTGGCGTTGCCCCCGATGCCCTCTCGCCGGACCTGACAGCAACTCTGCAGGTGCCATTCCTGCAACGCACAGCGGCAAAGACGGGCGGCCTGCGCGAGGCGTTTCGGCGGCGCTACGAACCCGCCTATCAGCTGCGCAAAAACAACATCGCCGCACTGCGCGCCCGGCAGGACCTACTGCGCTCGCAAAATACCCAGTCGATGGTGATGCGCGAACGCGGCGAGCGCAGGCCCTCCACCATCTTGCAGCATGGCCGTTACGACTTGCCGGGCGCAACGGTCACCGCCGACACGCCAGCGTTCCTGCCGCCGCTCACGCTGGTGCCCACGATGCCGCACGACCGACTCGCGCTCGCGCGCTGGCTGTTTCGACCTGATCACCCGCTTACCGCGCGGGTCACGGTCAATCGCCTCTGGCAACAGATCTTTGGCCGCGGCCTAGTCGACACGCCGCACGACTTCGGCAACAAGGGCAGCGCGCCGTCGCATCCCGAGTTGCTCGATTGGCTCGCCTGCGAACTGATCGAATCCGGTTGGGACCTGCGTCACATGCTTTGCTTGATGGTGACTTCCGCCACCTACCAACAATCCGCCACGCAAAGTCCTTCCGCACTGCAACGCGACCCCGACAACCGCTGGCTCGCGCGCAGCAGCCGCTACCGACTCGATGCCGAGACGCTGCGCGATCAGGCGTTGCGGATCAGCGGCTTACTGGTCAACCAAATCGGCGGTCCCAGCGTGCGCCCCTATCAACCACCCGGCATCTGGGAAGCGGTCGCATTTCCCGGCAGCAACACGCAGAACTACGTGGCACAACACGGCCCTGCACTTTACCGCCGCAGCCTCTACACCTTTTGGAAGCGCACCGCACCGCCAGCGTTGCTGCGCTTGTTTGACGCGCCGTCGCGTGAAACCTGCTCCGTCTACCGTGAACGCACCAACACGCCACTGCAAGCACTCGCTTTGCTAAACGACGTTGGCTTTGCCGAGGCAGCGCGCGCGTTTGCCGAACAACTCATCCGTGCAACCGTGACTGACGATGCGCGCATCGCCCTAGGCTTTTTCGACTGCACCGCGCGCCAACCCGACCAGGTCGAACTCGCTTTGTTGCGGGCCTTGCTGCAACAAGCCCGCGCGCGCTTTGCCGCCGACCGCTCTGCGGCCACGCGCTATGTGCACACCGGCGAGTCGCCAGTGCCGGACGAAAAGGACCCAGTCGAACTCGCCGCGCTTACAACGCTCACCGCCGTGCTGCTCAACCTCGACGCTTTGCTGTCGCGCAACTGACGATGAACGGCCTCCCGCATTATCAAAGTCGTCGCGCATTCCTGTCGCAGACCGGCGGCGCGCTCGCGGCGTTCGCGCTTGCCCAGCTGGATGGCGGCGGCGGCCTGCGCCATCACACGCCACGCGCACGCAACGTCATCTACTTGTTCCTGTCCGGCGGCGCTTCGCAGCTAGACCTGTTCGATCCAAAACCCGCGCTGATAAAGCGCCGCAATGAAACCCTGCCGGACTCGGTGCGCGGTGCACAGCGGCTCACGTCGATGACCGACACGCAAAAGCAACTGTCGATCGCGCCATCGCCGTTTGCCTTCCAACGCCGTGGGCAATGCGGCATGGAACTCAGCGAACTGCTGCCAAATCTAGGCCAAGTCGCCGACTTACTCTGCCTGGTTCGCACCCTGAACACCGAGGCAATCAACCATGAACCGGCGGTGACGTTTTGGTGCTCGGGCCATGAGTTTCCAGGTCGCCCCAGCTTTGGCGCGTGGCTGTCCTACGGCCTTGGCTGTGAGGCGCGCGACTTGCCAGCGTTTGTCGTGATGACCCCGCGCTGGAGCGGTCCGGCCGTCGACCAGCCGCTCTATCAACGGCTCTGGGGCAGCGGCTTTCTGCCGGGCAAACATCAAGGAGTTGCCCTGCGCAGCAGCGGTGACCCGGTGCTGTTCTTGCGCGATCCTGATGGCCTGCCGCGCGACTTGCGGCGCGCGCAACTCGACACGCTGACCAGCATCAACGAACGTGAGTTTCTGCGTAGTGGCGACCCCGAGACGAGAACCCGCATCGCGCAGTATGAGCAGTCCTTTCGGCTGCAATCCGCGGTGCCCGACCTTGTCAATCTCGCCGCCGAAAGTCCCTCGGTGCGCGCGCTCTATGGGAACGAGGTGGACACGCCCGGCACGTTTGCGCAGAGCTGTCTTTTGGCGCGGCGGCTGATTGAGCGCGGCACGCGCGTCGTGCAGATTTTTCATCGTGGCTGGGATCAGCATCGCGACCTGCAGTTGGATCTGCCAAAGCAATGCCGCGACATAGACGCACCTGCTGCGGGCTTGCTGCTCGATCTAAAACAGCGCGGCATGCTCGACGACACGCTGGTGGTCTGCGCGAGCGAGTTTGGCCGCACGACCTATGCACAAGGCAACGTCGACGAGAAAGCCAATGGCCGCGACCATCATCCGCGCTGCTTTTCCGGCTGGCTCGCAGGCGGTGGTGCGCGCCGCGGCCACGTGCACGGCACGACCGACGAATTTGGCTACAACATTGCCGAAGACGGGGTGCACGTGCACGACTTCAATGCGACGCTGTTGCACCTGCTGGGCTTCGATCACCAACAGCTGATCTTTCAGCACGAAGGTCGGCCGATGCGGCTCACCGACGTCGCTGGCAAAGTTGTGCCGGGACTCATTGCGTAACGGTCTGTGTTTGCAAGTGCGCTTCGCAAAGGTTGCACTACCGCGATGCATTGCACTGCGCCATTTGCGGCACTAGCAGGGCTTCTGCTCTTGTCTGCGACCAGCCTCGCAGCACAGGGCACCTTGCTCGACGTGCTCGATGGCGAAACGCTCTACGAGAACGGCTACCTGCTGACCCTCGGTCAAGAACTTGTGACGCGCGACACGCTGCGCACTGGCCGTCATCGGGTCGACAATCCTCTGCAGCAGAGCGAACGATTGTTTCGCACGACAACCAGCATTCAGCTTGGCTTGCGCTACGACCTGCAGATCGGAGTAGCAGTGGATTACGTGAGCAATTCGATTCAAGCGATCGGCCTCGATGAGACAGCCGAAGGTCTTTCTGATGTGACGCTGATGGTGAAGTACCGTTTTCTGCGATTTGACGGGAAGGGCTTTGCCACCAACTTCGCGCTGCTTGGCGGCGTGTCGCTGCCGACCGGCGACGACAATCAGCAGAGTGACACAGGGCCAATCGACCCCGATCTGCAGCCCGGCAGCGGCAGCTTTGATCCGCTGCTCGGTGTCGCAGTGACGCATGAGCCAGGCCGCTGGCGATTCAATGCCGCAGCGATTGGCCACTGGCGCACGGACTCCGATGCAAACGGCAACTCGCCTGGCAGCGACGTGTTGCTGTTACTTGAGATTGGCAACCGCTTCTGGCTCGAGCCATATCCTGGCCCGTTCATGCGCCTCGATTTGGTGCTGCGCTACTTTTATGAGGACCAAGCCCGCGAACAATCGCGACTGCCCGACACCGGCTACGAGAGCACCACGATCGGCCTCAACTGGGCGTTTCGGCCGCGGCCCTCGCTCGACTTTCAACTCTACGTCGAGACTCCGATCAGCCAGCAGGTGAATGGCACGCAGTTGGCCGATGACTGGCGCGTGGACTTTACCGTTGGCTACCGCTTCTAATCCGACGACAACAGCTATCAACCATGCGAACCAGCGTTTTGCTTCTGCTCCTTGCGTTTGGCTCCTGCGCAGCACCCGGCATTGCACTCAGCATCAAGCCCAGCGACTTCGCGGTGCTCGAAGTACAACTGCGCGGTTGAACTTGAAACGAGGAGCTGCTGGGACTCCAGCGGCTCTTTGAGGACCTGTATGGTCCTACCCCGCAGATTGATCTCGATCGCCAACTCGCGCGCGCGCGCGTGCCAGTGCCGATCACGTTTGACTTCCACGCCCTTTTTGATGGCGTCTTCCGCAACAACGTCGGCGTGGACGGCATCACGCTTGGCGTGCGCGGCACGATCGAAAAAGGCCAGTTGGTGCTGCCCAATACCGGTCAGCGTTTTCCACTGACCGACAATAAAAACGCCGCCGGACCCTGGCTATGGTTTTCGGTGCATGGCTACGAAGCAGGCGAGCAAATCGCACTCACGTTGGTGCGCGCAAGCGACACCCCGGAGTTCGACGCTGGCACAACGGCGCCTCATGCAGTCAAGTAACGGGGCTTGCCTTCACGCCCATACCTGATCCCAGTCTTCAACGGCGAACGTCGCGAACTCGAAATCGAGTCGCTCGCCGATGGTCCTGATGGACTAGCACACGTCGGCGGCTACGTGGTGCTGGTGCGCGGCGCGTTGCCCGGCGAACGGGTGCAAGGCGAGATCACCTCGGCGGCGCGCAAGTTTGGTCGCGCGCGTTCGCTGTCGGTGTTGGACGCGTCACCAGACCGAGTAAGGCCACGCTGCCGCCACTTCCTTGAGTGCGGCGGCTGCCACTGGCAACACGCCAGCTACGCAGCACAACTGACCTACAAGCAGGCGCGGATCGAGAAAGAACTGCGCTACGCGCTCGCCGACGCGATGCCCGTGGTGCAGCCCACCGCCCCGTTGCCCGATCCGTTTGGCCAGCGCAACAAGGTGGCGCTGCACCTGCAACACGACCGCGATGGCACGCTGGTGCCGTGCCTCCATCCACTGCGCGAAATCGGCCTGATGCCGGTGCGCGAATGTCCGACCAGTCAGGGCGATGCGCTGCGGTTGGCGTTCACTGCGGTGCAGGCGCTCAACACTCTGAACCTCAATGTGTTTGATCCTGAGTATGGCACTGGCGTGTTGCGCAGCGTGCTGGTGCGAAGGGCCGCTGCGAGCGGCCAGTCACATCTGATCGTGGTCGCTGCCTCGTCCGAAGTGCGCGGACTAGCGCAACTGGTGCCCGAGCTGCAGGCCCGTGGTGCCACTACGGTGAGCCTAAACGTCAACGACGGACCAATCTCACAACTGCTCGGCGCCGAGACGATCGTGCTCGAAGGCCCGCGCCGCATCCGCGAGGAAATCGACGGCACCGGCTACCTGATCTCGCCCAACGCGTTCTTCCAGACCTCGCCCGCTGGAGCGCTCGTGTTGCTGCGCGAAGTGCAACGCTTCCTGAAGCCAACTCTCGACGACCGCCTGCTCGACCTCTACTGCGGCGGCGGGCTGTTTGCACTCGCGCTCGCTCGCACTGCTGGCAGCGTACTTGGCATCGAAGAATCGCCGGTCGGGATCGGTGATGCGATGGCTGCACAAAAGCAGAACCGTCAGCGCAACGTGCAGTTCTTGCAGGGCCCAGTCGAAGCCATGCTGCGGCGCTGCAAAGATGGCGCGATGCCAACTCCAACGCTGGCCGTATTGGATCCGCCGCGCCAAGGCTGCAGTGATTCGGTGCTGCGCGAGCTCGCGGCATTGGGTCCGCGCAAGATCGCCTACGTCGCCTGCGACCCGAGCGCGCTGAGCCGCGACCTGCCGATCCTCCACGAACTCGGCTACCGGACGAAGACGGTATTGCCAGTCGACATGTTTCCGCAGACTAGCCACGTCGAAGCGGTGGCATGTCTCGAACGCACAACCGCCAACCGATAACCTAACGCCACCATGAGACTCGGCCCCATTCTCCTCCTGCTGCTTGCTAGCTGTGCAGTGATGCCTGACTCCAATTCCTCCGCGTCCATCTCTTCCTCACGCTTTGGCACCCGCAAGGATGGCCTGCGCGCCACGCTCTGGACGCTACGCCGCGGCGACCTCGAAGTGCGGCTCACCGATCACGGCGCCACGATGGTTTCGATGATCTGCAGCAATCGCGTGGGCGAACGCGCCGACGTGATCCTCGGCTTCGACGACGTGAAGGGCTACGAGTCGCCCGACAACCAATACTTTGGCTGCACGACCGGCCGCGTCTGCAACCGCATCGCCAAAGGCAGCTTTACCTTGGACGGCTACACCTACCAGCTCGCCACCAACAACGGGCCAAACCATCTGCACGGCGGCGTGGTGCGCAGCCTCGACAAGGTGCTGTGGCAAGCGCGCGTCGGGATGATCGACAACGCGCCAACGGCGACGTTCTCTTACACGAGCCCGGACGGCGAAGAAGGCTATCCCGGCAAGCTCACGGTCGAAGTCAGCTACTGCCTT
This sequence comes from Planctomycetota bacterium, assembly GCA_014192625.1. Classification (GTDB taxonomy): domain Bacteria; phylum Planctomycetota; class UBA1135; order UBA1135; family UBA2386; genus BJHM01. Next base: position 44,707 of record BJHM01000026.1, on the reverse strand, counting down.
GCCAGCAACAGTGAATTGCGCATCGACTACCGGGCGCGCACGGACCGCGCCACGCCGGTCAATCTCACGAACCACGCCTACTGGAATCTCAGTGGCGCGGGCAGCGCGACGATCCTTGATCACGAACTCCAACTCGCCGCCAGCAAGTTCACGCCAGTCGACGAGACGTTGATTCCAACCGGCAAGATTGCGCCCGTGGCAGGCACGCCGCTCGACTTCCGCACGGCAACAACGATTGGCCTTCGCATCGATCCGCTGCTGGCGACCGGCACGCTCGGCTACGACCACAATTTCGTGCTCGACACGAACACAGGAATGCATGCAGCAGCGGTCCTCTATGAGCCAAAGAGTGGCCGTGAACTGACGGTCCTGAGCACTGAGCCGGGCATTCAGTTTTACTCCGGCAATTTCCTGAAGGGATGCACCGGCAAAAATGGCGCGAGCTACGCGCACCAAAGCGCCCTGTGCCTAGAGACCCAGCACTTCCCCGACAGCGTCAACCAAAAGTCGTTCCCCAATACCGTCCTGCAGGAAGGCACAGAGCTTCGCTCGACCACGCTGCTGCGGTTTAGCACCCGCTGAGGCAATACGGCCGAAAGCCATCGGCCCGATAGCGCCGATGAATGGTATGAAATCGGGACCAAATCCCTGGCCAGTGGCTCGTATCTTCTGCCTCCTCACGTCGTCGCCATGCGCATTCATCCCCTGTTGCCAGTTCTTGTGCTAGCCATTGCCATAGTCGGCACTGTGTTCGTTAGCGTATTCGAGAAACCAGCGGCGCCGCCGTCGATCGACCTGCAAGCAGCAGCAATCGCGACACCAAACCCAGCGCCGATGGTCGAATCCATTGCGCCCCTGCCGGAGAACCTCGCTGAAAAGCCACTGGCAAATGAGGCCTCTCTAGAAAACCAGCGCGCCAAGATCGCGGTCGACCCAATCGACTCTGCGGTCGGACCGCTGATCCACGTCGTCGTTGGCGCGTCGAAAAAAACGGCGGACGGCAAGTCAGGCGTTGCCGGCATCGCCGTGCACTGGATCGAACTCAATGTCGGCATCGAGCGTCGCGCCGACGAGCAGCAAAAACGCAAACTCGATCCGCAACTGGTCCCCGACCTCGACTTGGCACAGCGCTACGGTGCTGCGAGCCTCACCGACGAGAACGGCAATATCCGCCTGCCGCCGATGCAGAGTGCCACCGTGGTCTCCGTGCTGGATGCAAAGCAGCACCGCTTCGCCTCGATCGTTTTGCAACCGGACCAAACGGAGGCTTTGCTGGTACTGGTCGCCGATGAGACGCTGCTGGTCCGCGTGCGCGATGTCGATTTGCGTCTACAATCCAACGTGCCGATCGGCATTTATCGTGGCGAAAAGTTCGGCGCAGGCGAAGCAATCTGGCAAGGCCACAGCCAGCCAAACGGCATTGCTGCGATCCCACACTTTCAACAACTGCGCAACAAGGCGAAGGGCGCGCGGTTCGCCGCCGTGATTGCGTTGCCACTGCTGTTTCCTGCCGGCGTCGAGTTTGCCGGGAGCACAACAATAACGGAGCCCATCGACCTCTTGCTGCCGCGCACCATTCCAGTGCTTTTGCACGTGCGACATCCGAGTGGCGCTGCGCTGCGCACGGAAGTGCCGATCAGCTTAAAAGCCGTGCGGCCAGAGAAATTCACGCTGCCCCTGCCGGTTGGCGATCGCTTCGACATCGTGCGCGCGACGAAGCCAGTTGGCGAAGACGTTGCCGAGTTCCCGCACCTGCAGCTTGGTATCGAGGTAGTGCCCTATCTACGGTTCCCCGATCTCGGCAATCCCGTCGCCTTGCCAGCCATGCTCTTGCCTGCAAACAGCACGAGCCCGCTGGAGCTGACCCTGTTCTTGCCGGCCGATCTCTCGGTGCTCGCCGGTGTCGCCACGCAGACGGACGGCAGCCCTATTGCCAATGGGCGCATTGCCTACTCAATGGTGCAAACCCGCGGTGGGATCATGGGTGGCAGCTTTCTTTCGCTGCAGGACGGCCGCTTTGACTTCGTCCTGCGCGTCCGTGACCCAAGCAATGCAATCTCGCCACAGTTCCGCGCGCCCGACGTCGATGGCCTCGTGCTAATGGCGCGGGCAACACCGTTGGCCATGAGTAAAGGCGAACGCCGCGATCTCGGTGTGGTGGTTTTTCAGCCCGCCGAACTGCTCGTTCATGGCGATGTGCGCAATGACCAAGGCGAACCGGTGGCCGATGCCGCCGTGCACTTGGAATGGCTTTTGCCAAACCGCCGTGGCCCCGATGGCTGGTCCAGTGCTGGCGATGGCCAAGTGACGACGGCCACCACCGACGCCGCCGGCAACTTCGCGTTGCTCGGCATGCCGCTCGACAAACAAATGCGGCTGCTGGTCAATAAGACCGCGCATCAACCATTTGCCTCTGAGCCGTTTGGCAAAGGCTCACGACTGCACGTGCGGCTGGTCCGCAACGGCGTGCTGCGCGGCTTTTTGCTGTTGCCGAGTTGGCTGCCAAAAAATGCGGCGACCTTGCAGCTCCACAGCGCCACCGAACAGCAGCGCACCGCCTCGCTCCAACTGGCAAGCAGCGGCGCGTTCGCCCTCGACGGCTTGATCCCCGACACCTACACCGCCCAAATCACGATCCGCAATCTGCCAAAGCCGCTATTCGAGCTCACGCAGGTGCAGATCAGCTCCGGTGAGAACCGCGAGTCGCAACTCGATCCACTGGATCTAACCCAGTCGCTGTTTCGCTATTGCCTGCGCGCGATGGGCCCGTTTGGCCCACTCAACACGCTCGACGGCCCGATCCTGTGGACCGGCAACAAAGCCAACAACCAACCGGTTGCCTTCCGCTGGCAAAAGGGCAAAGCCGAACTGATCACGCAAGTAGCGATGATGGAGTTCACCACGGTTAGCCAGGGCATCCTGCCCTGCACCTTTACCATTGCGTCCGGCGACCACGACATCTACCTAAAGCAGGTGCAGCCGGTGATCCTCAACCTGCCCGGGATCCGCGCCCTGTGCGGCTATGAGCGTGCGATTCGGGTCTCTTTGGTGCGCGTAGCAGACAGCGGGTTGCCACAGGGTCTCAGCGGCATCGACCAGCAATCCAACGACAACTTTTCGTTTCCGCGCTGGTATCTCGGCAAGAGCGGCGGTGGCTGGCTCGACGAGCGCGATCACGCCGAGGCAACGGTCAGCATGAACGGCCCGCACGAGGTGATCCTGCGAGTCTACGCCGACGCTAAAAAAGACGGCCCGCAGACTTCAATCAGCCTTGGCACCATCGAGGTGGTCGTCGACGGCCTACTGCCGCGCAGCCAGACGCTAGCCTTTGACAGTAATAAAATAGCCAAAGCGGTGCTCGGCCTGAGCCAGCAGCTTCGGGATACGCGCTCGAACGGCAGCCGCTGAGGCCGCGCCGCAGCGGCTAGGACCGGCCGAAAACGCGATGCGATTTGTTACCCCGGACGCTAGTCTTTTGCACCATGGTTGGCGCTGAACTGACTGGGCAAAAATCTGAGTCTGAAGGCTCGTCGTTTCCGCAAATCGTCGCGTGGTGCAGCTTGGTAATCGCATTGCTTTTATTTTTTGGCAACCTCACGCCAGCACTGCGCGAACGCACCTTGCTGCGCGCCACTTCTGCAGACCTGCAGCAACTTCGCCAGCGGCTTGAGGATTCCATCGCGCACGCCCGCCCTGGGGCGACGCTGGGCCGCAGCGCTGGGGATGATCTTCAGTCCGTGCTGATCGCCATTGACCGCATCGGTTGGACACCCGGCGAATTGTTGCAGAGCTACCCAGAACCGCAGCAAAAGCCGCCAGTTGATGTGGATCCCGCGAGCTCAGAGACCCCGCGTTGAGTGCGTTACGTTTTTGCGAGTCGAACAACTGCAAGCCGGCCGGCAAAATCAAACTGGCTCAGACACTGGCAGCCAAAATGAACGGAAGTTTCCGTCTCGGGTTCCTCGTCTCAGTCGTCCCAACCGCTTCCTCCGACTGCTAGTCTTACGCCCCAAGTAATTTCTCGTATCCCGCGCCGCGCACACGTTGCGATGCCAACGATTTTCACCATGACCGACCCTACTCAGCAGGATCTCCAGCACGTCGAGCAACTCCGCACGGCCTACAAGGCAATGAAGGAGGAGATGAAGAAGGTAATCGTCGGCCAAGACGCAGTCGTGGACCAGCTGTTCATGTCGCTGTTCTGCCGTGGCCACTGCCTGTTGATCGGCGTGCCGGGCCTAGCGAAGACATTGATGATCTCGACGCTATCCAAAGTGCTGTCGCTGTCGTTCAACCGCATCCAGTTCACGCCGGACCTGATGCCCGCGGACATCACTGGCACGGAAGTCATCCAGGAAGACAAAAGCACCGGCCGCCGCGAGTTCAAATTTATGCCGGGGCCAGTATTCGCCAACGTGGTGCTCGCCGACGAGATCAACCGCACGCCGCCAAAGACCCAGGCGGCGCTGCTTGAAGCGATGCAGGAATACCAGGTCACCGTCGGCGGCAGACGCCACGAGTTGAGCCGGCCGTTCTTCGTGCTCGCAACGCAAAATCCAATCGAACAGGAAGGCACCTACCCGCTACCCGAGGCGCAGTTGGATCGCTTCATGTTCATGGTCCGCGTTGACTACCCAAGCATCGAGGAGGAGCGCGAGATTTTGCGCCGCACCACCGAGGACTCGCACGCGGAAGTGGGACCGATCCTTGGTGCCGCAGAGATCACCGCGCTGCAAAACATCGTCCGCCGCGTGCCAATCGCCGAAGCGGTGCTCGACTACGCGATGCGCCTCGTGCGCATGACGCGCCTCAGCACGGACGAAGCGCCGCAGTGGCTCAAGGAATGGCTGCAATGGGGTGCTGGGCCACGCGCCAGCCAAAACCTGGTGCTCGGTGCCAAGGCACACGCGCTGTTGAATGGTCGCTTCTATGTCAGTGCAGAAGACATCCGAGCGGTCGCCAAGCCGGTGTTGCGCCACCGCTTGATCACCAGCTTCGCCGCCGAGGCGGAAGGCATTACGACCGACAAGGTCATCGATCGCATGCTCGAAGAAACGCCGCCGAACGAAAGCAAGGCCTTGGCTCTTGGCAAGCTGCCGAAAGTAATCCAGCAGTAACAGTGTTGATTAAGCAGTGACCTGCGTGCGGCGCTATGGCGTTGCAACTTTGCTTTCTGCCCCTTTGCTCGGAGCCCCATGAGTGAGCTGACGAACTACCTAGACCCGACCGTTCTCAACAAAGTCGCAAAGCTTGAGCTGCGCGCGCGGCTCGTCGTCGAAGGCTTCGTCAACGGCATGCACAAGTCGCCGTATCGCGGCTTCTCGGTCGAGTTCGCGCAGCACCGCGAATATGTGCCGGGCGACGACCTACGCTACCTCGACTGGAAAATCTTTGGCAAGTCAGACCGTTACGTCATCAAGCAGTTTGAGGAAGAGACCAACCTGCGCGCACACTTGTTCCTCGACCAGAGCGAGTCGATGAGCTACGCGCATGAAGGCGGCATGTCGAAGTTTGACTACGCCGCAACTGCGGTGGCCGCTCTGGCATTTCTGATCCAGCAACAGGCCGACGCGGTTGGCCTGACGTTGTTCGACGAGGAAATCTGCCGACAAGTGCCGCCGAGCAACACACGGTCAAGCCTTGGCAACCTGTTCAACAACCTCAATCAGGCCAAAGCCAGCAACCACAAGACCAAGGTCGGCCCGGTGCTGCACGACCTCGCGAGCCAATTGCGGCAACGCGGCTTGGTGATGGTCTTCAGCGACCTGTTTGACAAGCCCGAGGAAGTGATCAAGGGTCTACGCGAGATCGCACAACGCGGCCATGACGTGGTGGTCTTCCACGTGCTCGATCGCGATGAGACGGAGTTCCCGTTTGAGCGCATGACCCTGTTTCAGGGCATGGAGCAGATGCCCGAACTGCTGGTGGATCCAAAGTCCCTGCGCGATGCCTATCTCGCCGAGATCGAGCAGTTCATGGACGCGATCAAGAAGGGCTGCAGAAAGCACCGGATTGACTATGTGCGGGTCGTCAACAACACGCCGCTCGATGTCGTGCTCACCTCGTATCTGACTGCGCGTGCGGCCCGGAAGAAGCGCCGGAAATAGGTCCCACCCGTGCAGTTCCTAAACCCGGCCTTGTTGTTTGGCGCGCTGCTGTTTGCGGTGCCCCTTCTGATCCACCTGCTAAATCGCCAACGTCACAAGACGCGGCCTTGGGCAGCGATGGAGTTTTTACTGCGCGCCTATCAGAAGACCCGCAACCGGCTGCGCAACGAGAACCTGCTGCTGCTTTTGCTGCGCTGCCTAATCCCAATCCTGCTGGCGTTGGCGATCGCGCGCCCGGTGCTGCAAAACGCCATCGGCCCGCTTGGGCAAAATGGCAGCGTGCATCACGTAGTCGTGCTCGACGCGAGCTACAGCATGGGCTACCAGACTGGCAGTGGTCAGTCCCCGTTCGACAAGGGCCGCATGATTGTGGGCCGCTTGCTCGAACAACTCGGTTCGAGCAACGAGCGCGGCGACAGAGTCACGCTGGTCAGCGCCGGCGTGCGGCCAAAGTTTTTGGTCACCAACGAAGCCAACCTAGCCCTGGCGAAGGCGCAGTGGCTCGATGTCGTAAAACCCGAGGATGGCGCCACCGACCTCACGGCAGCGGTCGCACAGGTCGTTGCCAGCCTGCGCGAAGCAGCACCGGGCCAAACTCAGGTCTACCTGATCACCGATCTGCAGACGCGCGCGTTCGGCAAATCGTTCGATGATCCGAAGGACGACAAGAACGCAGCACCGCAGTTTCAAGACACGCTGCGCGACCTGATCGAAGTATTGAAGAAGCTCATTGGCACGCAGGTCCACCTGATCGATACCGGCCCGCTCGCCGCACTTCGCACTGGCGGCTTGTGCGACAACGTGCAGGTCACCGGCATCCATCTCGACCAACCGCTCGCACTCGCGCGCGTGCCAATCACAGCCGTAGCCACGCTGCGCAATCGCGGTGCGGCGAGCGCGTCGGTAATGGCCACGCTCGAAGTCGATGGCGGCGAACCAGTGCGCAAAGTGGTCACGGTTTCGCCGGGTGCCGAGGTCGAGGCGGAGTTTCCGATCACCTTCCGCGAGACCGGTCGCCGCCGCATTCGCGTCTCGGTGCAAAACGACAACCTCGAGGCTGACGATGCCTTTGATATGACCCTCGACGTGCGCGAACGGATTCGCATCCTGCTCGTGGATGGCGCGGCAGACGATGACCCGTTGCGCGCCTACCGTGCGCTCTATCAGGCAATCCTCGATCCGACCGGCGGGAAAGGCTCGCCTTTGGTGACGCAGTTTGAGGTCACGGTGCGCGACAATCTGGCGCTGCTCTCGGGCCAAGACTCGCCGATGAGCTACGACGTCACGGTGCTCGCCGATGTCGACCGGCTGAATGAGCGCGCCGCCAACGAGATCCAGAAAGCATTGCAAGCCGGCAAAGGTCTGCTCTGCGCGTTTGGCGACCGGGTTGAGGCCGACAACTACAATCTGCAGCTGCACAAAGTCGGCACCGGCCCGATGCCATTCCGACTCGCCACCAAAACTGGCGGGTTGCAGGGCAGCAGCGTGCCGCGCGCGCCGGTGCTGACCAAGCCGGAGCACCCGCTGTTGCGCGAGTTCGACGAGGACATCTACCGCGAGATCGCGCAGTCGATTCCCGTTTACCAGTGGTTCGCGACGGAGCCTGATTCTTTTGCCGCCAACACAGAGATCGTGATGCGACTCACCGATCGCGACCAGAGCCCGCTGCTCATCGCCGCCCCATTTGGCGAAGGCCGCTGCGCGTTTCTCCTGAGCGCACCCGCACCTGCCGACAAAAAGGAACGCTGGAACCGGTTTGACGATCCGATGATCGCGTTCCACTTGCTGCACGGCCTGATCAAGTGGCTGGCCTTGCCAGCTCAGGATCCGTTCAACGTGGTGGTCGGCACGCAGCTCAGTTGCTCGCTGCCCGCCCGCCCCACCGATGTCGAAGTGCTGGTGCCAGAGCGGCTCGGCGGCGGCAAGCAGCCGATCGCAGAAAACAGCCGGGCATTGCCGTTTGGCCGGTTTGCCTTGCCGCCCTTCGCCAACACGGTGATGAGTGGCATCTATGTCATCGACCTGCAACTGGACCGTGAGGCGGGCAAAGAAAACTGGAGCCAGCCGTTTGCTGTGCACGTCGATCCCGAGGAAGGCCAGCTCAGCTACCGGGCGCACGATGAAGTGCGGCAGGTTCTCGGCCTGCCAGCCATCCTGAGCGACCTACCGGCAACCCTCACTGCGGCAGCGGATTCGAAGAAGAGCGAACTCGGCCCCACCCTACTGCTCGCACTCCTGCTGCTGGTCCTTGGCGAAGCAGCGATGGCCCGCTTTGTCTCCGTGCGCCGCACCTGATCACACGATGCCCGCCAACCTGCTGCACAACTTGATCCAAACTCCACAGGGCGAAGGGACCGCCATCGTCGAAACCTTCCGGTTCCTCGCCGCACCGAAGCTATGGGTCATCGCGCTCATCGTGGTGCCCGCGATCATCCTGGTGGCAACGTGGTCCTACAGCGGACTCAAACGGCTCGAACGCGCACCGCGCATCGCGTTGTCGGTGCTGCGCTCACTCGCCATCCTGTTTTGCTGCTTCCTGTTGTTTCAGCCGTCTTTTGAGATCACTACCTACCGCAAGACGCAGAACCAAGTGCACGTGCTGATCGACGACAGCGCCAGCATGTTGCGCCGCGACATCTATCCCGACCCCGAACAGCAAAAGGCACTCAGCAAGGCGGCTCCGGGCGTGGACCTGTCGCAGACGACGCGCGTGCAGTTAGTCGCCAAGGTGCTCGGCAAACCAGGCGGCTTGCTCGACCAGTTGCGGAAAGAACACGACGTGCGCCTGTTCCGCGTGCAGCGCAAGCCAGTGCCGATCCGCGACCTCGAAGAAGTGACCGCGCGTGGCAGCCGCACGCAGCTCGGCGACGCGCTCGACCTGCACCTTGCTGCGGCCGCTGGCAGCAACCTCGATGCCGTGGTGCTGGTGTCCGACGGCCGCAACAACACCGGGGCCGACCCGGCCGAAAGCGCCGCCAAATACGCGCTGCGTGGCATTCCAATACACACCATCGGAGTTGGCGATCCCGAGCCACCGAAGAACGCGTGGCTGATCGGTCCGCCCGGCCCAAAAGAAGCGCTGCGCGAAGAGGACGTGCTGTTTGACGTTGCGCTGCGCGCCGAGGGCCTCAAAGACAAACCCGCGCGCATCGAGTTATTCGGCGCGCGCGACGGCGGCGAGTTTCGCGTGCTCACCGCAGTATCCGCCACGCTGCCCGCCGACGGCGAAGCGGCAAAGGTGCGTCTCAACTTCGCGTTTGCCGAAGCTGGCGACTGGACGCTGCGCTTTCAGCTCCAGGGCCTGCCGGAAGAAAGTCAGCAGGACGACAATACGGATACGCGCTTTTTGCGCGTCAACGATGAGCGCATTCGCGTGCTCTACATCGAAGACCAGCCGCGTTGGGAATACCGCTACGTCAAAAACTGCCTGCGCCGCGTGGACCCGAGCATCCAGATGCAGGCCGTGTTGTTCGATGCGAGCCCGAAGTTTACCCAGGAGCACAGCGATGAACTGCCGCCACTGCAACAACTGCCAGCGACGGAGAAGGAGCTGCTCAAGTATCACGTGATTCTGCTCGGCGACGTTCCACCAGAACGACTCGGCGCCAGCGATGAGCGGCGCCAGCAATGGCTCGAGATGCTGGTGAAGTACGTCGAGTTTGGCGGTGGCGTTGGCTTTATGTTTGGCGATACGGCGATGCCCGAACGCTATCGCAACACGCCGCTTCAGGATCTGCTGCCGGTGGTGCTCGAAGACCCCGTTTGGCTCGCCGCCAACCGGCCGCGCCGCGACATTGCGTTTCGCCCGGTGCTCGACAATCCGCTGCAACCACACGAGATCCTGTTGTTGCAGCGCGACCCCAACCTCAACCGCCGCCTGTGGGAAGAAGGGCTGCCAGGCTTCTTCGTCTATCACCCGGTGCTGCGCGCAAAGCCCGGCACCTCGGTCTTGCTGCGCCACCCAACCGACGAGAATCGCTACGGCAAGCGCCCGATCGCGGTCGCTGGTCCGCATCCGCGCGGCAACACCTTCTTCATCGCCACCGACGAAACTTGGCGGTGGCGCGATCCGTACGGCGAGACTTATCAGGACGCATTCTGGCGCAACGTGGTTCGCTACCTGGCACAGGGCCGGCTGCAGCGCCGCAACGACCTTTACGAACTCACGGTCGACAAGTCGGTGCTCGAAACCGGCGACAAGGTGCGGGTCGTGCTGCGCGTGCGCGACGACGAATTGCAACCCGCCACCGCGCAAGAGCAAGTCGTGTTCTTGCGCGACACGAAGGGCAACGTCGAACGCCGCACACTAAGGGCTACGCCGGGCGAGCCTGGTGCGTTTCAGCAGAGTTTCACGATGGCCGATCCCGGCGCATTCAGCTTTGTGGCGTTTACCAATCAGAATCCAGCGGAGGCGGTGCTGGCTCGCGAGGACGTGCTGGTGCGAATCCCCGACAAGGAACTCGCCAACTCGAGTCAGGACGCAATGACGCTGCAGCGCATCTCTGCTGCCTCATCGAGCCCCGATCAGACGGCCAAGTCGGTAGCCCTTTTCGATGCCGACCTGCTCGCCACGGTTTTTGCTGGCAAGAAGGCCTACGAAAACCGCGAGGAAACCCGCACCAGGCCCGCCTGGGACGACCTTTGGTCCTTGCTCGCATTGCTCATCCTGCTCGGCGCCGAGTGGCTGTTGCGCAAGCAACAACGCCTTGTGTAGGAAAACCCGATAATGCCCATCGCATCGGCAAGTGGGCACAACGCCTCGGCAAGCGGGCCCAACGCGGAGGCAAGTGGGCACATTGCATCGGCAAGTGGGCACATCGCATCGGCAAGCGGGCCCAACGCGGAGGCAAGTGGGCCCAACGCGGAGGCAGGGGAACTTGCGCCAACAACTTACTTACTGCACCGGAATAGGAGCAGTGTGCCAAGGCCTGCGTCCGATCTACTTTGTTGGGCGAAACCCATTTCCTAATCCGTTGCGAATAATCCTCCACCTGCTCCTTGCCACCGTGTTCGCCGTTGTTGCCGTGGCGCAGACGCAACAGCGCAAAGTTTTTAGTCCGCAAGAGTTCACCGGCCCGCAGGACGACAGTCTCTACAGCGTCACCCGTTCGCAGGAGGACATCCACGAATGGGAACAGGCGCGCGAAGAGCTGGCCAACGGCGAAGCTGCTACCGCTGTCGAGCGCCTGCATCGGCTTTTGCAGCGTGATTCCGGCGGCGTGGTGCCGATCGGCCCGTTTCGCTTTGCCGCGCAGCACCTCGCCGCGTTGATGACGCTCGCCAACTTGCCAGCCACGGCACAACTCGCATACGAGCAACTTGTGTTGCGCGAAGCAGGCGCACTCGCGAGCCTCCCGCTGAAAAGCCTCACCGGAGAACAGCTCCGCACATTGGCCGACCGGTTTCCGACTTCAGCACTTGGCCGCAATGCCCGAATGCGGCTCGGCGACCTCGACCTCGAGCGCGGATTCGCGGTAACTGCAGCACAACACTTTCGACTGGCACTCGATGCCGCAGCGATCGGCAGCACTTTTGAGACCGCCGCGCGGAGTCGCCTGCGGCTCGCCGACGCGTTGCAGCGACCGCGCGAGTTGCGCGACGTTGCGAGCGGCGACCCAATAGCGGACCTGCTGACTGCGGTCCCAGAATCGGCCGACGTGGTGGAGTGGCCGTCGGTGGCAGGCGGGGTCGGTGGTGCGGCACCGATGCAGGATCCCACCGGCAAGCCAGTCCTGCGCTTTACCGCCGAGATCAGCGCGCCGGGCTTTGAATATTCGAGCAACAAATATCCGATGCACCTGGTCGGTGCGCTCGACGCGGTGTTCTTGAACCGTGGCACCGAGCTGGTGGCGCTGCATCCGCTGCGACAAAACGTGCTGTGGACTTCGCCAAGCCCGCTGCTCGACCAGAACCCGATCGGCGTGATGCGAGAATATGGTCCCTCGATCAGCGGCAACATGGTGCTCGCTGCCGCCACCGGTAGCGATGTCGTAGTCGCTGCACTGCAGGTGCCGGACGCATCGACGACCGTGCGGTTCATGAGCAACTACACGATCATGAACAAGCTGCCTGAGCGGCGCCTGTTCGCGTTCGACCGCCACACTGGCAAACTGCTCTGGTCCCACTTCGATCAACTCGACGGCCCGATCACGCGCCGCTTTCGTGGCCATGCCGCGAGCGGCCCGCCCATCATTGTCGGCGACACGGTCTACGCACCGGTCCACGATCGCAGCGGCTCGATCGCGTTCTACATCGGCGCATATGACCTGCAAACCGGCCAACCACGGTGGCGGCGACTCGTGTGCAGCAGCCAGCAAGAAGTGAACATGTTCGGCAATGCACGCCGGGAGTTCGCCGCATCGCCGTTGTGCGAAAAAGACGGGGTCTTGTTCGGCGCCACCAATCTCGGGGTCAACTTCGCCATCGAACAAGCCAGCGGACGACTGCGCTGGGTCACTGGCTACGACGTTTTGCGGATGCCAGAGACCCGCTTGCACGAACAGGCCGAGCGCCCGGTGTTCTTCCAGAACAACGCACCGGTGATCTGTGATGGCGTGGCCTGCTTCACGCCGCTGGATTCCGAGTCCGCGATCGCCATCGACATCGAGACCGGCGAGCGCAAATGGCAACTGCCGCACGAAGCACGCGCCAACGGTGCCAACTATGTGCGCTGGTTGTTCGGCGCAATCGACGGCGAGTTCCTGTTCGCTGGCGCAGGTGTCGTGGCGGCGCGCGCGTGGGCCAACAAACTCGAACTGCGGCTTTTGCTAGGCAAAGATCAACTGCAAGGCGACGAGACTGGTGACTGCCCAAGGCCTGCTGTGAGCAAGCGCTTCATCTACTACCCGGCAGCCGGGCAGGTCAGGGTCTTTGATCGTTTGGGCATAGCGGCGCCGAGCGCGGTGGAACTCCGTTTTCGCGGCATCGGCAACCTGCTGCTGCTCGACGGCATTGCGTTGTCTTTGAACTACAAACTGCTGGAAGCCGCGTTCGATGCTGCCGCACTTACGGATCGCGCCACTTTGCGCGCCGAACAAAACCCGGATGACCCGCTTGCCATCCTGCAGGTCTGCACGCTGCGCACTGCCTTTGCAAGCGATCCGGCATTGGCACAGGAATCCTTAGCCAAGCTCTACCGCCAGGGTCTCGAAGCCTGCAAAAAGAACGGTTTGCCAAAGGATCAGCCGCCGCGCTCGATCTTTCAACGCGCCCTGTTTGACAGCGCCATGCTCCTCGCCAGCAAGGCCAGCGGCAAAGACCTGCAAGAGCAACTGCTCGCCGCGCGCGAGTTGGCCCCCGACTTAGCCGCCTTCATCAAAGCCCAGGCAGAGGTGCTTTTGTCCTTTGACGAAGACCGCGCAGCATTGATGCGCGAACTGCAAGTGCTCACCGCCCGCGCGGGCGACCGCCGTGGCGAGTTCCGCGATGCCGGCGGCACCCTGCCAGTCATCGCCTACGTGCAATGGCGGCTGGCGGAGCTTGAGACGCAGCCGGGTAGCAAGCTCTTACTGTGGCAATCGCTGCTTGAAGAACACCCGGCGGTCGTGATCCAGCAACGCTCGGTGCGCGACCTCGCGCAGACCAAGATCGCGCTCTTGCTCCAGCAGCACGGCAAGGCGATCTACACCCTGGTCGAAGCCCGCGCCAATGCAGCGCTCACCGCTGCCGGTGAAGACCGCGTGCGCCTGCAGTCGCTCGGCGATCGCTTCCCCCACAGCGAGGCTGGCAAAACCGCGCGCGCCCGACTGCTCGACATCTCGGTAAGCGAGGGTGATCTCGCGAATGCTTGCGAAGTGCTCGCCGCTGCCGAGCGCACTAACAGCGTGACTGCGGGCCTGCTGCGGCGGGTAATCGAAGCGGCGCGACTGCGCGGCAACTCGGGCCTTGCGCGCGCCCTAGCACAGCGATTGCAGAGCAACTTTGCCACTGAGCCTTCGGACTGGCCAGCGGATCAAGGCAAGTCCTACGGCGAAGCAATCGCCATCGTGCTGCCGGCGCTCCTCGATACTGCGCCACCGGCAGTCTCTGTGTCAGCGCCCGAAAGCGTGCTGGCGACAATTGCCAATCCAACCCCACGCACGGTCCCAAGGTTGCTGCCTTTGACCATGGTCGCAGGCTTTGCGGCCCTGCCAGATGCGCCGCTCTACATGGCGACTGCGAGCGACAAGATTCAGCTGCGCGCCATCGACCTGGTAGAGCAAAAGCATGCGACCCTGTTCATCCATGAGCTCGAACAGTTACCCGATCATCTCTGGCTGTGCGGCAACGCGCTGATCGTGTTTGACGCACAATCTGTGCAGGCACTGAACTACCGCACCGGCGAACTTTTTTGGCAACTGCCGCAGAACGGCTTCTACGAATGTTTTGGCGTGATCCATGGGGTGCTGCTGCTTACCCGGCAAGCCCAGCAGACAGATGGCGAGGACCCGCTGCTGCTTGGCATCGAGCCAACTTCGGGGCGGCAGTTATTTTCCCGCGTGCTGCCAGCGAGCCTTGGCCCAGCTGCGCCAAAGGGCACCGCGAATGATCTCCTGTGGCTTCGCAAGGGTGACATCGACGGTGCCGCAATCGAACGCATCGACCCGCTCACCGGCCAGACCCGCGTCACTGTGCCGATTGGCTACTTGGTGTTGCAGCAGTTGTCGATGCGCATCGAAGTGCTGCTACAGGCACTGCTCTATCCGCAGGAACTTGCCGCCGACGACGAGCACATCTACCTGAAATCAGAGCCACCGATGAGCCAAGGCAAGCCCAGCGCGATCGCCGTCAAGATGGACGGTCAGATCGCGTGGCACTGGACCGGCAGCGGCACCGGCCGCCTGATGCTGGCAAAACGCGGCGAACAAATCGTGCTCGCAGAAGGGCTCCCGCTATTTGCCCACAACCAGAACAAGAGCAACCGCGAAGCAAACCGCGTCCACATTCTGCGCGCGGACAACGGCGAAGTGCTGCGCACGGTCGAACTCGGCGATGGGTTCTTGGTGCGCAACTGGCAACGGGCAAAATACGATGTGCCAATGCCTGCCGCTTTGTTGGGCGAGGATTCGGATCCCACAACCACCGATCGACGCATCGTCTGCATCGGCCTCGACGACAACATCCCGACCTTCGTCGAACCGTTCGGCGCAGAAGATGACGACATGGTCCAAGCACCGCTGCTCGGCAACGACCTTGTGGTGTTCGCACACCGGCCTGACCGCGGCGGCAACATTCGCGTGTTCGGCCTGCAACTGAGCACCCGCCGTGGCGCGCTGCTCAGCGGCAACAAGTTCTTGCGCTTGCGGGGCCCCGTCTCTGGGATGGGACAAGCCGGCGCCTACACTGCGATTGCTAGCCAAGAGGGATTGATCCTGCTTGGCAAAACCAAAAACACTCGATGAGTAAGCTTCACTTACTGCCGCTACTGGTGTTCTGCACAACCAGCCTGCACACCTGCTTGCCTGCGCAGGAGCCGCAACGCCGTTCGGCCAACAGCGACAACCTGGTCGACGATCAAGTGCGCGCCGCCGTCGACCGCGGCCTCGCCTACCTCGCGAGCACGCAAGACAAGCAAGGGCACTGGGCGCAATTGGTTGGCTACAAGCTCAACAGTGATTACGAGACGACTGAAGACAACCCGCTGCCGCACGTCGGCGTCACAGCGCTCGCGCTGATCAGTTTTCTCGCAGGCGGCCACCTACCCGACCGCGGCAAGTATGGCGAAGTGATTGCCAGGGGCCTGCAATACGTGATGAGTTGCAGTCAGGATGACGGTCAGATCACGCAGCACGGCACGCGCATGTATAGCCACGCGTTTGCGACGCTGCTGCTCGCCGAAATCTACGGCATGGCCAACCGACCGGATGTGCGCGACGTGTTACAGCGCTCCGTCAACCTGATCGTCGACTCGCAGAACGCCGAAGGCGGTTGGCGTTACCGGCCATTTGCGCGCGAGTCGGACATGTCGATCACGGTCTGCCAGGTGCTCGCGCTGCGCTCGGCGCGCAACGTCGGCATCCACGTGCCCGTGCAATCGGTTCGCAACGCCCAAAACTACGTCTACCGCAGCGCCGTGCGCAGCAATGAACGGACGGGCTTCCGGTCATTTGGCAATCGCGGCTACTCCGATGAAGGCGGCTCGTTTCGCTATCAACTAAAGCCACAGACGCGCGCAGACTTTCCGTTGACCGCCGCTGGCGTGACGACGCTCTACGCTGCTGGCGAATACGACAACCCGATCATCCACGATGCGCTCGATTACCTCGACCGCGAGTTGATCACCTTCAACAACAACACCAGCGAAGGTGCCGAAGGGGCGCATTACTTTTTCTTCTACGGCCACTACTACGCGGTGCAGGCCTACTACATCACTGGCGGCAACCAGTGGCGCCGTTACTACACCGAGATGAAAACCCGCCTGCTGCATATGCAGGAGAGCGACGGCAGCTGGCGCAACAGCCCGGGGCCTGGTTCTTCGTTTGGCACCGCCGTGGCGACTCTGATCCTGCAAATCCCACTTCAATACCTGCCCATTTTTCAGCGCTGACCCGTGGCAGACCAAATCAACATTCCCATGTCCAATGAGCAGCGACGCGCGCTCGGCATCGAAATCGACCGGCTGCTCGGCGACCAGCTGTCCCGCGTGCGCCGCCGGTTTTTCGTGCACGGACTTGGCATCACGCTGCTGATGCCTGCGGGCTTCCTGCTTTTCGCATTCGGCCTTGACCACCTGCTGCGCCTGCCGCTGCCAATCCGCGTATTTCACACGGCGACCGTCACCGCGCTGCTGGTCTACGGCGTGGTTCGGTTTCTCCGCTTGCCACTGTCGCGTCGCTTCGCACCGGTCGATGTCGCTGTGCTGGTCGAACGCGCATTCCCAGAACTGCATCAGCGATTGGTATCGACGATCCAACTGAAAGCAACGATCGAGGCAAACGACGGCGCGCTCCTGCGCAACCAATCGCCGGCGATGATCGAGCAACTGCTGAAGGAGACGGTGGCCGCCGCGCGCGCCCTGCCGCTCGAGCGCTTGCTCGACCCAACTCGCACCGTTCGTGCTTGGGCACTGGCCTTGGTTCTGCTGCTCACGATCTTTGCCGGCAGTATCGCCGCACCGGCGGTAGCGTGGATCTTCGTGCAGCGCCATATCGGCTATGAGCTTGCCTATCCGCGCGACACCATGCTCCTCATTGAATTGCCGCCTGCGGGACCAGAACTGCAGCGCGCGGACCACAACGGCAACACGGAACTCACGATCGCCGCAGGTGCGGATCTGCACGTGTCGGTGCTGGCGAAAGGCATTGTGCCAACCGAAGTGTTTCTCGATGTCGCCGCTGGCAATGACCAACGCGTCATCGCCATGCAGTCGCGGCCAGCAAGCCGCTTTCGCCATGTGTTTCGCCGCCTGTCGACCGGGTTCACGTTTCATGCTCGTGGCGGCGACGACGAAACCGGCGATCTCCTGGTCACCGTCAGCATCGTGCACCCGCCGCAGGTAGCAACGATCAAGGCACAACTCAAACCACCCGCCTACACCCAGCAAGAGACCCTGGTGCAGAGTGGCGGTGCGATCGAGGCACTGGTCGGCACGGAAGTTTCTCTGTCGGTGATAGCAACGGACGAGGTGGAAACCGCCAGTATGGTGTTCTTAGAAAGTGGCAAGCGCTTACCACTCGAAGCGAGCACGTTCACCGATGACAGCGGTTCCATCAAAGCCTTCATCGGCAACTTCCTGATCGAGAAGGCCGACCGCTACCAGATCGAACTTGCTGGCAAGAACGGCCTGCGCAATCCAAACCCCGGCACCTATCCGGTGACCGCCCTGCAGGACTACCCGCCGGTCGGCCGTTGGCTGCTGCCCGACGATGAATCCGGCACGCTGCTGCTGCCAGACGCTTTGCTGTGCATGCGCGGCGAGGCGCACGATGACTTTGGCCTTGCCAACGGGACGCTCACAATCAGCGCCGGCAAAGACCGCCAACAAACCATTGCACTGGCGACGCCGACCAGCAGTGGCGCATTGCAGAAGTCGATCACCTTTGTCGAGCTGCTCGATCTGAAACAACTACTTTTGGAGCAACGCGCCGCCGATGGCGTATCGCTACTGATCCAACTCACCGACAACAAAGAACCAAAGCCAAACAGCACGGAACTGCCCCGGCGCCAGGCGCAAATCGTCGATGCCGCGCAGTTGTTTGGCGCGATCGGGCGCAACTTCCGTTCGCTGCGCGAAGAAGTGGAACAGTCCATCGACCTGCAAACCGACCGCAGCAAAAAACTCAGTGACCTGCTCGCGGACCAGCCCGAACTTGGCGAGCAGTCGAACCTGGAAATCACTGCCAGCGAAGTGGGGCAGGGGCGCATCCAGTCCACCGCCGACCGCCTGCATCGCGGCACGATGCGCGCCTTCGACATGCACCTGTGGAATCGACTCGACGCGAGCCCCGCAGCGGCCGAAGTCGTGCAGGCCTACGTGACCTATCACCGCACCCACGAGGATCCGATCACCTACCAGCCGGGCTTCTATCGCGAGATCCTGCAACGCCGCCAGAAGGGCACGCTCGGCGCAATGCCGACCATCTTGGATCCGATCCTTGCGATGATCGCGCTCTGTGACCAACTAGAGACCGAACTGGCACCCGCCGCAGTTCGCACCCTGGCACGTGCCCAGGTTGCACGCTCGACCGTAGAGCTCGTGCAGGCACTGACCGAGACCGCCGGCCTGCAGGCCAAAATCATTGCACTTCTACAAGACTTGCTCGGCAGGCTGGACGAATGGAACGACTATCAGGATCTTGTGCAGGAGGCTCGCGCCCTGCGTGAGAAGCAACGCGACCTGCAAAACCGCACCGAAGGAATCCGAGGTCGGAAATGAACTTCACTGCCCGCAACATCACCCTGTTCGCACTGTTCGCACTGTTCTACGCAGTGGCTGCAGCGCCGCTGTATTCGCAAACTGAAGAGCGCCCGCAGACGCTGCTAAAACTGCGCGCAGAACAGGACGAAGTCCTGCGCAAGGCCGTGCGCCTGAAAGAACTGATGGAGCGCCTGCAGCAACGTTATGTGCGCGAACAGAAGACCGAGCAGGTCGCACTGTTGCAGAAGGGCCTCGAACACTTGCAGAACTCGGCCGTCCTGCAGGATGTCGCCAGTATCCGCGACGACCTGACAGCAGATGCTCTGAGCGAGGCGATTCGCAAGCAGCAGGCAGTGATCACCGACATTGAGCGCTTGCTCAATATCCTGTTGCAGCGCAAGTCGGTGGAGAACCTTGATCAAGCGATTACCGATGCGGCTTTGCTGGCCGCCACGGCGCGCGAACTCGAAAAGCGCCAGGCCGAGCTTTTGCAGCTCACCCAAAACGCCGCGCAGAGTGCCAAAAGCGAGGCAGAGCAGCAACTCGATAACCAGCTCGATGAGCTCGCTGCAAAACAGCGTGATGAAGCCGCCGCCAACGCGCGTGCCGCCGGCAGCCGGCGACCATTCCTAGAAAATGCGCTGCAACGCGTGCAGCAATTGCTGAAGCAGCAGTCCACTCTGGAGCAGCAAGCAGAACGACTGCGCACGGGCGAAGGGCAGCAAGATCGAGAGCGCGCATTTGATCTTGGTGAACTTGTGCAGCGCACGCGCGAGTTGTCGGGCCAGATGAGTGACCAAACGAACATCGCGCAGCTGCAAAAAGATGCCTTGGCATTGACCGAAGCGCTGCGCGGCGAAGACCAGGCTGCCGTGCAGCAGCAAAAAGACCGGCTTGAATCCGATCTTCAGAAGGCGCCCAAACTGAGCGGCGCGCTCGACGCGCAAAAAGCCGACCCGAAGTGGCAACAGTTGAAAGCGCAGCTCGAAAATCTGCCCGGTAGCACTACCGCCGAAGAGCGCGCACAACTCGACACCCTCGCCAAAGAGGCCGCCGCGCACGCAGCAGAGCGCACCCTTGAGAGCCAGGCGAAAAACACCGCTGCCGCAGAACAGCTTGCCGAGCAGGCAGCAAAGGTGGCGCAGCAACTCGACGCAAATGCGGCTACTGAGAAGACCGCAAAATCGACGGACGCAAAGCCGAGTGACCAAGTGCGCAGCGGCCAACAGCACTTACAAAACGCAAGCCAGTCGTCCAAAGCCGGCGAGTCTGCGCGCGCGCAGGACGAATTGCAGCAGGCGCAGCGCGACTTTGAAGCAGCGCGCCGTCGCGAGCAAGAGCAGAACCCGGCCCCTGGCAAGGGAGCCGCACAGATGGCAGCGGAGGCTGATGCCACCGAGAAAGAGCTTCGCAACGCGCCGAATCCCGGCGCAGAAGAACCAGCGGCCGCAGACTCACTAGCAAAGGCCGAGCAAGCGCTGCGCAAGGCAGAACAGCAACTCGATAACGATGCAAAGACAACCGCAGCCGATGCCCGGCCCGTTCTCGCGGAATCACGGCAGGACCTGACGGAAGCAAGCGACACATTGCAGAAGGCGCTCGAAGCCGCAACTTTTGACCAGCAAGAGGCCATGCAAAAAGCGGCGTCGCGGCAAGCGGAGCTTCAGCAAAAAGCCAAGGACCTGACGCAGCAAATGCAGCAACAGGCCCAGAGTGGCGAGCTCAACGCAAAGCAGGCGCAAGCCGCGCAAAAGCAAATCGAACAGGCAATGGAGTCGATGCAGAGCGCAGAGCAGCTGCTGCAACAAAACAAGCAGTCGAAGGCCAGCAGCAAACAGCAGGAAGCCGCCGGCGCTTTGCAGCAAGCAAAGCAAGAGCTGCAGAAAAATCGCACGCCTCCTCCCGAACAGCAGAAGGCGATGCAAGAACTTGCCGAGGCGGAGAAAAAGCTCGAAGCGGATATTCTCAAACTCGCCGAGGAGAGCAAGAAGAAGAACAACCAGCCCGCCGAGCAAGCGCTGCAAGCAGCTGCAGAGGCTGCCCGCCGCGCTCAGAGTGCGATGCAGCAACAGGATCAAGAAACCACCGAGCAACAGCAGGAACGCGCGCGGCAGAAACTCGACGAAGCTGCAAAGCAGATGGAGGAAGAGCGCGACCGGTATCAGGACCTTCGGCAGGAAGAGTTGCTGTTCCGCATGAAAGAGGAACTCACCGCGTTCCTCGAAAAGCAGAAGCCGATCACGCTGGGCACGCTGCTAGTGCAGAAGGCCAACGATCAGGACGGCCTGTCAAGGCCCATGCGCCGCAAGCTCAATCAGTTTGGCGAAGAGGAGCAGGAATTGTCCGCCAAGCTTTCGGCCTTGATCCTCGCACTCGCAGAAGAAGGCAACCTCGTGTGGCAAGCGGTGCTGAAGGCGAGCCAGGAAGACCTAGGCGAAGTTGTCCGTCGATTGGGTGGCCGCAATCCCGACCCCACGACCTACACGACAATGCTGCAACAGGCGATTGAACGTCGCACCACGGATCTCCTGTCCGCACTTGAGCGCGAACAAAAGCGGCGCGAGCAGGAACGCACGGACGAGCAGAAGAAAGACCAGCAACAAGACCAGCAGCAGAAGGGCAAGAACAAGCTCAACCAGCAGCGCCAGAAGCTCGTCTCGTTGATTGCCGAGCTGGAACTGCTGAAGACTCTCGAAGCTGACACCCGACGCGCAACCAGTGACCTGCAAGTGCTGCTGTCGCTGCGCTCAGGGGATGACATTCAAGCAGCCGAGGCGGCACTCGTCGAACGCCTTGCCCACCGCCACAGCGAAGTCACCAAGATGTTTCAGCAGATCAAAGCAGGCGTCGAATCGGCGCTTTCGGCGATGCAAGGATCACAGGACCCAAACTCCGGCACTGAGCCAAAAGACGGCGGCAAAGGTCGCAAATAAAAACCATGCGCACCCTCCCATTTGCGATCGGTTTTTTGATCTGGTTTTCGAGCGGCCTTCTGGCGCAGGATCCAGATACTGCACGCGAGATTCAAGAGATCGCGAAGCGCGTCGACGAACAGATGCAAGCGATTGACCGCCTGCTGCTGGAGTCGAGCAAACCGGGCAGCACAGAAGGACAGAAGCAGCCAAAGGCTTCGCTCAAGTCCACCTTGGAACAAAGTGCGGGCGTTGAGCAGAGCCTCGAGGAGTTGATCCTGAAGCTCACGCAAATGAAGAATCAGTCCCAGAGTTCGTCGCAGGACCAACAGGACGATCAGCAGAAACAACCGCAACAGCAAAAAGACCCAGGGCAAAAGCAGGAAGGGCAGAGTAAGGGCCAGGGCCAAAAGCCACGCGACAATCAGAACCCCGACTTCATGCAGCAACGGAAGCCAGGCGAGGAACCAGGCCAGCAGCAAGACCCGCAGCAAAACCCGCAGGGCAAAAACCAACCACAGCAACAGGGCAAAGAGCCGGGCGAAAAAGATTCGCAGGGCCAACCGATGCCGCCAGGATCCAAGCCAGATGGCACCGAGAAAAACTCGGACTCTGGACAGAACCGCAACGGCAAATCACCAGCGGATCCTGATACTGCCGCCAACCAACGAGGTGATGGCGACGGGCAGTGGGGCCAGCTCCAACCGTATGTCAACTTTCTGAAGAACCGCGGCTCGCCGCCCAAAGTGCCGGAAAAGTTCCGGCACTACTGGGAGGCCTATCTGAAAAGTCAGCAAAGCGGTGCGAAAGGCGACGGCGGCAAATAGTCACCCGCCAGCGATTCACCACTCCGCCAATAACGTTCGCAGAAGCCTTGCCGCGCGCGCGGCTCCAAGCTCGCATGACGATGCCGCACTGCTCTATGGGACGCGGATTGCCGCGTGGCAACGGTGGCTGCAGGTGGCGTTGGAAGGAAACCGTGCGCTTGCAATCCTGCAGCACCTGCGCTTTAGCGTAAAGACTCGCCTAAAAAACGTCGCTCGCACGCGACCTACAGGGCTTCCCCATTGCCAGTAAAATGACTACCGTCGAACGCTTCGGTGAGTCGTCCAATGTCATACCCACTCATACGGTCCTTGCGCACGCCTTTGCCATTGCTGGCAATCTCGTTTGCCGGATTGTTGTTTGCTGCATGCAATGACGGCAATGGTGCGGCAAACGTGGTCGCTTCCCTTGGTGCGACATCGCAGGTCGCAGCGTTAGGCAACTACAGTGGCCTGTCGCACCCCGATGCGGTCCTACTCAGCACCGCCGGCAACACGGTGCAAGGTCGCCAACTGGTCAGCGATTCGTTTGGCAACTACTTCCGCACCAGCATCGGCGTGCCAGTTTCGGCCGCACTCCTGCGCACGTTCACGATCGGTGCCGGTGGCAACGCGCCGTTTAGCACGACTGCCGAACTTGCCATCAGCGACCGTAGCGATTGCTTGGCAGTCGCCGTTTGCGTGCCAGCTCCAACGATCCAGAACGCCGCCGCGTGCGATCTCATCGCCGGCATCGCCCCGCAACGCGCGGGTCTTTCAAACGCACTCAGGCACAGTCTGCCAAACGGCTTATTTCAATCGAGCGCGCAGCTCGCACATGGCAAGAACAACGATTGGTTCGTGCTGCACGATGGCCTCTTTACCTTGCTGTTGCTCGATCATGCGATGCAACCCCTGCGTGCGATGCGCTTCGACAACCAGGGTCTCCTGCCCGCAGCACCTCTGATCCCGCTGCTGCTCGACTCGAATCGCGCGGTGGTCGCGTGTGGCGTTCGCGCAGCAGATGGCGCAATCTACCACTTTGTAGCAGCGCAAAACGGCGCGACGCTGCAGAGCATCGTGCAAAACGGCATCACCAGTGGGCCGATCGCCGCCTCGTTCAGCGAAGCTCTCGAACTCGCAAACGGCTACTACGCAACGCGCCACTTCGTGCAGCCAGCGCAGGGTGCTTCGCATTCGGTGCTCTGTGTGTTTGATCCAACTCACACGCCAATCGCCATCGTCGAGGACGGTTCGGCAAGCGACTTGCAGTTTGCTACCAGCAACGATGGCGCGAGCTTCACCTCAAATCCGATCGTCACCAAAGCACAGCAGTGGCAACCCTGTCGCCTGACGCTTTCGCCCGGTTGGGAGTGTGATGAGAGCGGCATACGCGGCACGCTCGACACCGATGGTGCGATCCTCACCAGCACCACTCTGGCGCACACCGGCGTGATCGCCTGTTTGGCAACGGATTGGTCAAAGCGCTTTGCCATCGAACTGCCAATGGCTGCCTTGCAGATCCTCGCTACTTCGTCGCAGCGCGTGCTGGCGTGCAGCAAAGATAGCGCAAACAACGTCCTCACTATCGCACTCATCGATCGCTGTAGCGGCACACTCCTCGCGAGTCATCGCCTCGACACCGAAGCTGGCGGCGTAATCACCGCACACTTCGCTAAAAACGGGTTGTCCTTCGTGCTTGCCATTCAGGGCGCTGCCACGCGCCTCGTCATTGCCGATCACAGTCCGCCAATCGCAAGCGATCAGGCAGACAGCGATCCCAATGACCAAAACGCGACGAACCACAATGAGTCCAACAGTGCGCTATCCGTCCGCGCCTACATCGTGAATAAAAAGCGGCCCGCCACGGTTGGCACCATGAGCTACGACGATGAAAACGACCTGTTCCGCGTGCCGCTCGTGAACGGTCGCACGCTGTTTGTCGAAGCCAGCGCGCTGCATGAAGCAGCAGTGCAGTGGCACGACCTCGATGCAGCACCCATCGAAACGTTCGTGAGCCAATCGAGTTCGCTGTCGTTTGGGGTGGCAGTAGTCCGACTGCCCTCACAAACGCCAATCGCCCACAAGACCAAAGATCCCACTCTACTTCTGCCGCAAACAAGCACTGCTACGGTACAGATCGAGAGCCGCGACTTAGTTCTCTTGCACGCGCACCACTGAGCCGCTCAGCAGCAGCCTAAAGCCCGCACCAAAGGGCCATAGCGAAGGGCCATAGCGAACGGGCCATAGCGAACGGGCCATAGCGAACGGGCCATAGCGAACGGGCCATAGCGAACGGGCCATAGCCAACTCAGCGAAAGCCATCACCGGCAAGCACTGGCTCGCGCCTTGCGCCGATCCCCAAACACAGTGCCACGCCGAGCACCGTTGCAAGCACGGAGCTGCCGCCATAGCTGACCATCGGCATTGGCACGCCGGTCGATGGCACAAGCCAACAGCAGACCGCCGCGTGCATCAGCGACTGACAACCAATCCATGCGGCGACGCCGACGCAGACCAGTCGGCCAAAGCGCTCGCGGATATTCATCGCCAGCCTTAGCAGGCCAAACACCAGCGCAAGGTAGAGCAACAGGACGAGCGCACAGCCAAGCCAGCCGGTCTCCTCACCAACCACTGCGAAGATGTAGTCCTCACTGCGATACGGCAGGAATGAGTAGCGATTCTGCGGCCCTTCACCGAGCCCGAAGCCCGCCATCCCGCCACTGCCCATGGCAATCAATGCCTGCCAAGGCTGGTAGGCCGCGCCGCGCAAGATCTCGCGCACATCGCGCTCCGTTGCATCCCAATACCAATGCTGCGCCCAGACCGAAATGCGTTCCTTCTGGTAGCCATGCATGCCTTCAAAATAAGCGACCACCAACGCCAAACAGGCGACCCCCAAAGCGATCGCAATAGTGCGACCGCTCACCCCTGCGGCGTAGGACATCGCCAAAAGCACTGGACCAAAAACCAGCGCGCTGCCGAGATCCGGTTGCAGCAGCACCAATCCGGCTGGCAGCATGGCCACGAGCAGCGGCATGAAGAGCCCGCCGAAGGCGCGATTTCGCCGGTCAAAGCGCAGCAATGCGGCAAGGCCGATCACCACCGTGAGCTTGGCAAACTCACTCGGCTGAACTGAGAAACCAGGCAGCGAATACCAGCGGCGAGAGCCATTGATGACCGAGCCAAACACCGGCAACAGCGCGAGCGAGAGCACCCCAAGGCCCCAGATCAAAAACGCCGCACGCAACACCCGAAGGTAGTTGACCAGGATGCAGAAGAACCCAAGCCCAAGGCTCAGGATGACGAACAGCACCTGCTTGCCAAACTGCGCCTGAAAGCGTGGGTCGTCTTGCGTGGTCGAGCGCAGGAACAACAGGCCCACGAGACATAAAGCGATGGTGACGAGCGACAGCCACCAATCCACCCGCGCAAGGACGGTCAGCACCTTCATCGACCGGCCTCCCGCAGATACCGCGAGTGCAGTTCTGGATCTTTGGCCATCTGCAAAAACAGCTCGTCGATCAATTGCCCGGCCGCGTCTGCACCGTGCGTCTTATCCGGCACCGAATAGACCACGGCACAAAAGCAAAGCTGGGTGCCCGAGGCCGAGCGCGTCGGCAGAAAACCGGCAAACCACGCGTTGTTGTCACCCTTGCTGCCAATCTCAGCAGTGCCGGTCTTGCCGCAAACCGCCAAGGTTTTGAGCTGCATTAGCTGCTTCGCGGTGCCCGTCTGCACACACTGCCGCAAGCCCTCGCGCACCGTCGCCAGAAAAGTATCCTCGATCAACAAACTGTAACCGGCCCGCACTTCGCCGCGGCGCAACCCGATCGTTGGCAGCACCCCAGTAGCGAGTGCCGCGTAAGCCCGCGCAAGGCTGAGCGGATTGCTCTCGATGCCGTAACCGATGCCGCGCTGCTGGACGAGTTGCCTGCCGCTAAAACGCGGCGCCGCACACAGCGACTCAGGCAACTCGGCAGGCCTTGCCTGATAACGGCCATCATCGGCAATCGCTTCGGGTGGGAGCATGCCAAACCGCCAGAGCGCGCGACGCAAACCGGCTTCTTCAAGGCCCTCAGCAACCTGAAAGAAGAACACGTTGCACGACATGGCCAACGCATACTCAGGACGCGTCCCAGAAACGCCGTGCACGCCATCGCACTCGAGTTGCTGACCTGCCACCCGATGCCAAAGGCGGTTGCATGGCAGGAATGTGCCCAGGTCTTTGTGCGGCAGGTCCGTTGCGGTTGCGGCAAACTGTTCGACGAGGAACAGCGGCTTTAGCAGCGAACCAATCGCGCCATTGCCGCGCCAACTCAACGCAGCCGGGATACGCGGCTGTTTGTCGAGCTCGGTTGGTGACGAAGCCAAAGCCAGCACGTCACCCGTTTGCGCATCGATCACAGCACAAGCAACGTCGACTCGCGCCGCGTCACGGCCCTTTGCGGTGGCTTCCGCCTGCCAATGCAACAACGAAGCCTGCACTTCTGCATCGAGCAGGTTTTGCAGGTCGAGGTCAATGGTCAGCGCGACATCGTTGCCCTTCTGCACTCGCAAGCTGCCAAACAGCAGCTGCTCGCGCGACTGCGCATCGTGCTCGATCAGGCGCATGCCTGGCTTGCCAATGAGTTCTGCGTCGAGCGAAGCCTCAATGCCGCTGCTGCCGCGACGTTCACTGGACCGCAACAAATGCTCGTAGCTCCTGAGCGCCGCATCGCGAAGCGCAAGGCTGTGATCTTGCAACGGCGTTAGGCTATCGGGCACAAGGTCTGCGAGGTCATCGGCCATCGCGTTATCCACTCGTCCGTCGATGTAGTCTTCAAAGCGTTGCCATGCCTTGTCGCCCTGTGGCGGCCCACGATCGAGTTGGCTCGTGCTGCCCAGGATCTGCGCCAGGGACTTTGGCAAGTTCGCCGCAGCAACCCGCAAAACCGATGGCTCCAGCAGCAGTCCCGGCTGATCGCTCGCAGCGACCCGCACCGAAGCAGCAATCGTGAACGGCACGTTGGCAAACAATAGACGCGCAGTGCGCTCGATTAGTTCGCCCGGTCGCTCGATGCCTTGTTTGTCGAGATGCTTCGTCCTGCGCTGTTCGATACTCAACGTGCGCAGCAGGTCAAGTTGCGCGATCAGCGAATGTTTTTTTACTGTTTCCATCTCAGCTGGCGCGCCCACCACCGATGGCGGCAACACTTCACTCAGGGTTTCATCCAAGGCACGAAAGCGCGACAGGATCCCTGCAAACTGCTCCTCCATATCCTCCACGGCGCGCACACCTGGAACGTCACCCAGCTGCAACATGCCAGGGTTCTGCAACGCACTTCGCAGGTCCCCGCGCACGTTCGCTTTGGTTCGTTCGCTGCAGGCAACCAACACCGTGTAGGCGCTCTGCAGAAGCGCTTTGCGCACTTCCTTTGGCAGCACGCCTTCCGCCAATGCCGTCACGGGTAGTGAGAGAAAGTCGCGCGCCGCCACTTCTGGACCCAACGGCCCGGCGGCATAAGTGTAGTTGCGCAAATCGCCGCGCAGCGATGACCACAGTGAGGCACCGTGGATGGCGGCAGCCACTGGATGCCACAGCCGAAAGCGCTCGTAGATGCAGGACAGTTCAAAACGCGGTTCATCATGGCTGAGTGGCCGGTCAAAACGGTCCAGCAAGGCACCGCGGATACTTGGCACATCGCGGAACGACCAACGGTTTTGATAACTGCGCACGAGCCACGATTCGTGCTGCGCGGTCATCACAAACAGCAGGTAGCTTTGCACGATCACGAGCGCCAATCCGAAGATCGCGCCGATCCGCACCAGTTTGTCCTGCGAAGAAATCACGCGACGCGCTCACGAAAAGCGCGCAGTGGCGGCAATTTTCGCAGCACGAATAAAACAACCGGACCAACCAAGCCCGTCGCGGCGATCACCGATGTGTCGAGCGCCGAGCCCGTTGGTTCACCAAACCATTGGCCACATAGATAAGACCAGCGCGGCACCGCGATCGCCAGCATCACGGCAACAACGATCTGCCACCACAGTTGCTGGCGATCAAAGATCGCGCGCAGCGGCAACAGCGCAGCGATCGGCACCCCGAGCACCAGCAGCTGAATCGGCAGGCTCCCTTCGTCTACCAGTGCGCGCCCAACGGCGGCACCGAGCAGCAGCCCCGGCAAGGCGCGCGGTTCGGCGAACAACGCCAAGAAAACGCACAGCAGCGCACCAACGTCGAGCAACGGCGCACCGGCTTCGCGCAGAAAGCCAGCCAGCAGGTAAAGCTGTGGCACGAGCAAGAAATATAATACCCAGCGCATCACCGTCCCTCCACGACCACGCTGGCGAGGATGGGACCGCTCTGCGCCGCAGTCTCGATGCGCAGCAGGTTGCGGCCTGATTCTGTTTCCGTGCGCCCCAATAACAAGCCCGCGGGACAGAACGGGCCGTTCGCGCCAGTGAACAAGAACCCGCTGCCGCCTGCAGTGATCACCGTCGAACGGGGACGAAACCAAGCTTGCACGCCGTCGGTGCGAACCACTTCGCCAAATAGTTCCTGCGGCGGCAACGCTGGATCATCTGGCAGTAGCAACACGGCCCACGGTTTTTTGGAAGCCGCAAGCGAGGTGCAGATGCCTTGACCAAAGGCAAGGCCACGCGCGCGCCCAAGACACCGCCCGTCCATAACGACCGCGGCACCATCGGGCACAACAGCTTCGGCAAACAGACTGCAGCGCCCGCCCCGCCCATCCGGCAATGGCCGCAACTGCGCCGTCACATACCTGGGCGAAAGCTCCGTGGGCTGCGCTTGCGGCACGCCCTGCCAAGCCACCACATAAGACAGCGCGCGTGTGTCGTTCACTGGATCAACGTAGATGCCGATCGTCAGCGATTCGCCATCGGCACGTTGGTAGCCAAACACCCGCGCCTTGCCGATCGACAAGCCTTCGGGCACCGCCGCAATAAAACTCGCCTGCAACTGCAGCGTGCGCACCAGAGCGCCACCCTGCCGCACCGAGGCGGCGCGATATGGATCGTCGTGCAACAAAGTCCGCAACGGCGACGGATCGACGGCCGCCGCCGACTCGACGACGCAGTGCAGCGGCGCTTCATCGCGCAACATCACGGCGGCCGCCACGGCGCGCGATTGCGAGTGATTGAGCAGCAGCACGCGCGCCGGATCTTGCGGACGGTCCTTGGCCGCGGTGCCGATGCCGGGCCTTGCGAGAAAGCCGATCAGTTCGCTGCCTTTGGTCACGAGGTCAATGCAGCCCGCCAACTCCTCGTAGGTGCGGTCGAGTTGCAACTCACTGGGCAACCCGCCGCCGCCGATTCGTTGCGACCGCAAAACGCTGCAGCGCAGCGGTTCGAGCGATTTTGGCATCACTGTTTTGCCGGGTGCAACATCGTGCTGCCAACTTCGTTCGGCCAACGACACCCGCAGCGAGGCGCATTGCGTTTGCAAAGCACTCGCTGCAGCAGTCACTGGGGGCGCGCTAAACCACGCGAGCCACCGCTGCGGCAGCATCGCTACGCCGAGCAACGTGCGTTCGACTGGCGCGAACAGAGTCGGCATCAACAGCCAGCACAACGCCAATAACAAAGCGCCATACAGACCGACCGGGAACGCTTTGCTCTTGCTCCTCGGCACGGGTTCCTCTGGTAAACCAGCTACCTGCTGCGGCAGGACAGCGAGGTGATTGGCAGCACGGAAAAAGTCACATCAGCCCAGGTCTTCGCCGCCCTCGAGGAACTGCGAATAGAGTTCGAGGTTCTCGAGGAAAATGCCCGTGCCGCGTGCCACACACTCAAGCGGCCGGTCGGCAACGCGCACGTCCAGTTGAGTCTCACGCGCGATCAGGTCTGCCAGACCGCGCAGCAGAGCGCCGCCACCAGCCAGCGTGATGCCGCTGTCGACCAAGTCGCTCGACAGTTCGGGCGGCGTGCGCTCAAGCACGGACTTGATTGCGCCGACCACTTTCTTGACCGGCTCCATCAAGGCTTCGCGAACGTCAACCGACGAGATGACCGCGCGACGCGGCAAGCCAGTGAGCGAATCACGGCCGCGAATCTCGACCTCGATTTCGTCTTCCATCGGCACGCAGCTGCCAGCGGCGACTTTGAGGCGCTCCGCAGTGATCTCGCCGACCAGCAGATTAAACTTGCTGCGGATGTATTGAGCGATCGCGTCGTTGAAGTCATCGCCAGCGACGCGCAAGCATTCCGCCGTGACGACGTTGGCGAGCGAAATCACCGCGACCTCACTGGTGCCGCCGCCGATATCGACGATCATCGTGCCGCGTGGCTCGTGCACCTTGAGGCCTGCGCCAATCGCGGCCGCAGTCGGCTCATCAACCAGAAACACCCGGCGTGCACCAGCGCGTTCGGCGGATCCGATAACTGCGCGCTTCTCCACCATCGTGATGCCCCACGGCACGGCGATGACGACCCGCGGCTTGATCAACCGCTTGCCACCACTTGCCTTGGCCATGAAGTAGCGCAGCATCCGCTCGGTGATTTCGAAGTCGGCAATCACGCCGCTCTTCATCGGTCGAATCGCCTGAAAGCCCGGCGGCGTGCGACCAAGATATTCGAGCGCGGCATTGCCGACGGCCTTGCCATCGAGCAACACCTCGTTGGTGCCCTTGCGAACGGCAACAACCGAAGGCTCATCGAGAACGATGCCCTGCTCACGAACGAACACCAGCGTGTTGGCCGTGCCCAAGTCGATCCCGAGATCAACTGAGAAACGGCTGAGAAGCCAATCGATTGGCTTGACCATGGGACCCTTCCAAGGGGGCGGCCCGGATTGAATCGGAGCCTTGTGTGACCAACGGAAATTGCTGTCGCTACCGACGACAGCCAGATTACGAAGGTAGCGGACTTGCGGTCCGTTTCCACGGCTAAGATCGAGCTGACAGCGGCCTTGCGCGGGTTTTGAGCATCTTTGCAGACCTTGTGTGGAGTGTTTTCCACCGGCCCAGACCGCGTTGCGCACCGCAACTCGCCCACCAGCAACAACGCGACCCTGCTCGAGCAGTGCTCGATCAGGGTCTGCTGATTTTAGTTTTTTGCCGCTCTGATCTGCCGACGCTTCAACTGACTAACCAGCCAGCGGACTAGCCGCCGAGCGGCGGATACGCCTTGCTCGCAACCAATACGAGGGCGATTGCGGTCACCAGCATGAGAAAGGTAGCGAGGATGATGCCATCATCGATCCCCAAGCCACCGGTCTTCACCTGCTCGAGTTCCACCACCGGTGCTAAAGCGACCTGCTTGCTTTTGTTCTGCTTTTTGGCCATGACTTCGGCTCCTTATTGAAAGCTGGTTATTGGCTGCCCGCGAGGTGCGTCGAAGCCGAATCACCGACCTTGACCGTCCCCTTGGCAATCTCGACGGTGCAGAACGCAGCCTTGCGCTCGGCATCGACGGACGTGACCTTGGCCTCGCCCTTGTAGCCATCCTTATCGTAGATGGCGAATCTGATGCCGGGCTTGACCTCGGCGTTGGTCGGGTTGTCCGTGATCGCAACCGTGACCAGGCGACCCGAGACGATGCTGATCGTGCCCATCAATTGCGGCACGGCCATCGATTCAAGGAAGCCCTTGGCCTTTGCTACATCGACTAGCAACTTGAGCTCGCTCTGATCCTTGCTCAAAGCGGCAATCTGCAGGTCGCGGTTCGTGCCCTTCTCGTTCAGTGCGACGATGTCCGCCTTAAGCGAACGGTTCTCAGCCTCAGCAGTGTTCTTCGCGTTGACGGCGTCATCGCGGGTCTTCTGGTCTGAGGTCGATTGCTCATACGCCTTCTTCGACTGATCGAAGGCACCTTCCATGGTGGTCTTCGTGGCTTCGGCGACGCTGGCCAGCTTCTTCAAGTCGGCCTCACTGCTCGATGCTCGCGCATTCAGCAATTTGATCTCGTCACCCTTGCTAGCACTCTCAACCTTGGTGTTGCCGAGATCGGTCTCCAACGTGGTCTTTTGGATATTGAGGGCAGCAAGCTCACCTTCGAGCTTTGCCTTCTCAGTGATGGCTGAGGACTTGCTTTCGGAGTGAGCTTTTTGCTCGGTCTCCAGCATCGTCTTGTAGGTGTGCTGACGCTGCAGGAATGTGCCCGAGAAGCCCACGAAGCAGCCTGCCAGGATCACGTTCAGAACAATGAAAACGCGGCCGATGGGACTCATGTGACCAAGTAGCTCCTGTGACTTGCTTTTAGACTGGCGGGAAATCGTGCCAGTCAAAAAGCTCGTTGGCGATGATGCGGATTAGGGGTCTCGACAGAACTCACAGCGGCAAAGTCCAAACCGTAAGTTTGGCAACTTGGCCGCGGCGAATGCCACCTTGAGGCAGAGCATACTAGCTCCTAGCAGAGGTCGGTCAAGAACCTGCTACACCGGTCGCGCACCTCGGCATTGGCGCGGCAGCAAAAAATCACTGCTGAACCGGGGGGCTTCGCCAGCGGCGCAGCACCGCAAGCAATAAACCAACGCCGCAAAGGCAGGCGCAGCCGTTGCCAAGATAGCTGTGGCAATGCGCCCAAAAAGGCAGCTGGCCAGTGCCGCGCGGCAGCGCCACGCGCAGCCAACGGGGCTGCTCGGCCGGGGCCGTCAACTGCGCAAGCTCGGTAAGAATCTGGCCTTCCCCATCCACCGCGAGGCTGCGGCCGTCCGTAGTGCAGCGCACGATCGCAGTGCCGGTCGCCACCGCGCGCAGCACGGTGATCGCCGCCAGCTGGTCAAGCTCCGCGCCGAAGCGATACCAGGCCTCGTTCGACAACACGACCAGGAACTCAGCGCCCTGCGCCACTTCCGCAGCGACCGTTGACGGAAACGCGTTGTCGTAGCAAATCAGCGCCGAGAACGGCACGCCAGCTTTAGTCCGCATGGGTTTCAAACTGCGGCCAGGCTGGTTCTCAAACTCCGCGCCAAAAGTCTTGGCGATAAAATCGCGGAGCACTTTCGCCCAGGACGCAGGCAGCCACTCGACGAACGGCAAGAACTCGCCGGCTGGCACGAGCCTGCGCTTTTCCTGGTGTGCCAAGTAGCGGCCATCCGCGTCCAACAGAATCGCCGCCGGAGTCAAATACTGCATGTCCTTGATGCGCACCATCCCACCAACGCACAAACGCGTGTCCGCATGGAGCGCAATCGCCGGTAGCGACGGCAAGCGCACGCCAACTTCACCCAACCCAGCGGCGCTTGAGTTGAGTTCGCTCGCCCTGACTTCATCAAACACGCTGCTCTCCGGCCACAACAGCAACGCAGGCGGCCGCGCGCTGTCTTTGCCCGCAACTTCCTGCGAAGGCTTGCGCCAATACTTGTCAAACAGTTCTCGCCAGCGCGCCTGCATCGCCTGCTGCGAATCGATCCCTAAAAGCCAATCGGTTGGGTGCACACCAGGCTCGATGGCGATGATCTCGACGGTCGCCCGCGGGGTGCTCGGTGGCTGCGGTTTGCCAAGCCACGTTGCCAGCAACAATGCAAGGAGGGACCATGCGAGCGGCAGCACGGCGCCTAACTTTGGCCCGATCGCCGCTGCGCCACCTTGGCGTTTGCGATAGCAAAAAAACAATGCCGCACCGACCGCCGCCAGCAGCGCGTTGGCGAGCGGTTCACCACCGATCCGCACTGCGCCGAGCAGACTTGGCCAACGCCAAAAATCGTGGCACGGCTGGCCATGCGGATACCAGACCTGTGGCAACTCAGCGCGCAGAAAGCACGCGCCGGCCACCGCGATCGCAAACCACAGCACGCTGCCAAACCACCGCTGCAGCGAGCGCACCGCCACTGCGGAAGCCAGCGTGTAGAGCCCGCCGACCAAGGCAATCAGCAGCCAGCCGGGCAGCAACACATGGCGCAACGAGAATGAGAATGCGCCGGTGTAGAGCACGCCAAACCAGTAGCTGGCAAGCAACGGCCGCCGCTCGCTGGTGGCGATCGCATACTGCAGCGCGAGTCCTGGGATCACCAATGGCGCCGCATTCGGCAGCCAGCCGGGAGGCGATGCGGCAGCCTGCAATGCGGCCGCAGTGAGGATCCACCAGTATGGCAGACGCGCGCGTTGGATCGGCGGGTTCACGACTGGGTTGCTCCGCTCGCGTAGGAGACGAAGGTCGCCGTGCGACACTCGCCTGGCTTTGCCTGCGCTGGCAGTAGCGCGTAGCCATCGCCATGCAGCATCGAAAATGGATCGCCGCTCGGCGATGCAGGCGCGAGTTCGGCGCGCGTGCCCTTGGCACAGACTACGAGCCGCGCCGGCACCGCTTGCAATCGACTGTTTGCCTGCCACCCGGCACCGGCGAGCAGCGCGTCGGCAGTCCACCTTGCGACCGGTTGACCGAGCAGTCGACAAAGCAGCGGCCGCACCAGCAGATCAAACACCGAGAAGCACGAAGCTGGGTTGCCTGGCAGGCCAAACACAAACACCGTGCGATCCGCACGCCGCAGTTGGCCAAAAAACGTCGGCTTGCCCGGCTTCAATTCGATGCCATGAAAAATCCGCTCCACGCCGAGTGCGGCAAGCTCCGCGTGCACGAGGTCGTGCGTGCCCTTGCTGATGCCGCCGATCGTGAGCAGCACGTCCGAAGTCTCAATGCCACGTTGCAGCAGCGCGCGCAAACTAGCCGCTTCATCGAGTGCCACGCCGAGCCGATTTGGCTGCCCACCACTCTCACAAACCTGCGCCGCAAGCGCCCACGAGTTGCTCTCGCGCACTTGATGCGACAGCGGCACGCTCGTCACCGGCACCACTTCATCACCGGTGGCAAGGATCGCCACGCGCGGCTGCAAAGCGACCTTCACCGCCGTGATGCCGAGCACTGCGAGCGCACCAATCTCGGCGGCGCGAATCCGAATGCCAGCAGGCATCACAACCGCATTCGCGCGGCACTCACTACCGAGCAGGCGAACATGCTGGCCGGGCTTTACCGCTGCGAACAGTTCCACTTCATCGCCAAAAAAGCCGCTGGTCTGCTCCACGGGCACCACCGAGTCTGCCCCATCGGGCAAAACGGCCCCGGTCATGATGCGCACACATTGCCCTTTTTGCAGCCGGCCAACAAACGGATGCCCCGCGCGACTTGCACCCACCACTGAGAGCTTCTGGCCCGCCGAAAAATCTGCCGAACTCAGCAGCGCAAAGCCGTCCATCGCCGAGCGATCGGTCGCTGGCCACGGCCCATCGCTTTCAATCGCCTCGGCGAGGGTGCGACCAAGGGCCAAGCTCAGCGGCACAATTTCCTGCAGCAGCGGGCTACATGGGACCGCCGCCACCAACTCCAACGCGCGCTGCAATGAGATTGAAGAGGCCATCTTGAAGTGCGATCTTGCCAAAGCACCTTTGGCAGTGGCAACGACTTCCCACAACTGATTGTGATCGATGCTGCTGGCCACCAGCATTCTCCAGTATGTTGTCAATTCATTGGCAACCGCGAATCCGCTGCTGCCCCCTAGTCCGAACTGTCCAACATGCCCCGATTCAACCCTTGCTGGCTGCTGATCACTATTGCTGCCTGCGCCGGCGCCAATAGCGAGACCGCCAAAGAGAACAGCGCCACGGCCAAAAGGCTGGTCCGCGCCGTGCCCGCCGAACTGCGCCAGATCCAGCGCGAAATCCGCACCACCGGCTTCTTGGAGTCAGAACATCAGGACAAGATCGCCACTTCGGTCAGCGGTTGCGTGCGGCATTTGTTCGTGGACGAGGGCTCGAAGGTGGCAAAGGGCACCCTGTTGGCCGAAATCGATTCGCGCGAGATCAGTTCGGCGAAGGAGCAGTTGGTCGTGCAACGCGCTGGCAAGCAGGTCGACCAAGAACTCGCCGGCCTCGAAGTTGAGGCCGCCGGTCGCCGCCGCGCGCAAGCCGCCATCGATTGCCGAAGGGCCAAGGCCGAGTTTGACCGCCAGTCCCAAATGAACGCCGAATTCGTCTCGCCAAAGGCGCTGCAGGATTCTGAGCTGGCGTTTCAGGGCACCGAAGAAAGTGCCAAGGTCGCTGAGTTCAACGAGCGCAAGAGCAAGCTCGATGTCGTCCGCATCGGCAACCTGGTTGCGGAACTCGACGCCAAAATCCGCGAGCTTGAGGTGCGCATCGAGCACCACAAGATCACCGCGCCGTTCGCTGGCGTGATCAGCAAGCGCTACGCCGCCGATGGTGCGACCCTGACTGCTGGCGCGCCGTTGTTCGACATGGTGGATCCAGACAACATCATCGCGTGGCTCGACCGGCCGCAGTCCGAACTCGACTTGGTGCGCAATGCAAAGCAAGTCATGTTCCTCTCGGACGCGCTACCGGGCCGCAACTTTACCGCCGACATCGACCTGATCAGCCCGGTGATCGACAAGGAGAGCGGCCACTTCCGCCTGCGAATGCGCGTTCGTGCCAGCGACTCAGGCACACTGTTGCACGGCATGTTCGTGCGCGCGCGGATCCTCGCCGAGAGCATGCGGGAGGCACTGATGGTGCCAAAGGCCGCAGTGTTGTCCGAGGGCGACGTCTCAGTCGTCATGGTGTTGCGTGACAACAAGGCCTCCCGCATCGACCTTGATCCTGGTCTTGAGCAGCAGGACTTCGTTGAGTGCCGCAACCGCGGCCCCGCCGGATTGCAACCGGGCGAGTTGGTGATCGTGAGCGGCCACGAGGACCTCAAAGACGAGTCCGCGGTGATCCTCGCCGAGCCGGCTGCGGAGTTGGAGAAGCCTGCCGCCGCGGAAGCGACCGCCGGTAGCAAGAAGCCAGAGTCCAAGAAAAGCTGAGCGCCATGAGCGAGCTAGATGAATTGAGCGCGCGCGACCGCTCCCTGTTTGCCTTAACGGTGCGCCGCCCGGTGGCCATCACGATGATCGCGCTGGCCATCTGCGTGTTTGGCCTGGTTGGCCTCGGCAGCCTGCCGGTCAACCTGCTGCCCGATGTCGCCTATCCCACCGTCACGGTGCGCACCCAGTTTGCCGGTGCCAGCCCGCGCGACGTTGAAGAGCGCATCAGCGAACGCGTGCAGGAGTTGGTCGCCGTGGTGCCTGGTATCCGGCGCGCTTACTCCGTGAGTCGGCCCGGCGTGTCCGACGTGGTGCTGGAGTTCCGCTGGGGCACGTCGATGACCTTCGCCGCAGCAGACGTGCGCGAGCGGCTCGATCGCTTCTTCCCACCGCCCGGTGCGGACAAGCCGATCGTGCTGCGTTACGACCCGAGCCAAGCGCCGGTGATCACGTTTGGCATCCTTGCTGCGGACGCTACGACCAAGGGCGCAGACCAGGTTTCACTGCGCCGTTTCGCCGATATTGAGCTGGAAGAACAACTGGCGCAGATCGCGGGTGTCGCCGCCGTAAAACTGCGCGGCGGCGAGATCGAGGAGATCAGGGTCGCAATCGACGAGCAAGCACTCGCCGCCAAGGGCCTCGACATCAACGCGGTAGCGCGCCGTTTGGCCAGTGAGAACATGAACTCGGCATCCGGCTCGATCGAGGAAAGTAACACCGAGTTTTTGGTCCGCGCACTGAACGAGTATCGCTCCATCGCGGACATCGAGAACACGATCCTAAAGAGCCAGAACGGCTCGCACATCCGGCTCGGCGAAGTAGCCAAGGTCACGCGCGTGCCAGCCGACCCCGAAGTGATCGCACGCATCGGCGGCAAGCCTTGCGTGCTGATCGATGTCCAAAAACAGGCTGATGCCAACATCATCGACATCTGTCGGCAGGTGCGCGAACGGGTGTTTGGCACCGACCTGCAGCAACGCCAGGTGGCAAGTGGACTGCACCTTGAGCCGCTGCCGAAAGAACTCGACAAAGACCCGGTCGCGCGCCAGGCAAAGCTGCGCGAACGGGAGGCGATGAAGGATTACCTGGCGTTTGGCATGCGCACTCAGGGCATCGAGCCGGTGCTGCTGCTCGACCAGTCGCGCTTTGTGCGTGACGCGGTTGATGAGGTGCTCGCCAACGCGTGGCAGGGCGGCCTGCTTTCGGTGTTCGTGCTCTACCTGTTCCTGCGGTCGTATTTCACGACGCTGGTGCTCGCGCTGTCGATCCCGGCGAGTCTGATCGCAACGTTTGCGCCGATGTTCATCGGCGGCATCGACCTGAACATCATGTCGCTCGGCGGTCTTGCGCTCGGCGTCGGCATGTTGCTCGACAACTCCATCGTGGTGCTCGAATCGATCACCAAGTTGCGCGAGAGCGGCGTCGATCCCGCCACCGCCGTGATCGAAGGCACGCGCCGCATGGGCAGCGCGGTGTTTGCCAGCACGCTGACGCAGGTGGCAGTGTTTTTTCCGATCGTGTTCGTCGAAGGCATCGCTGGCCAACTGTTCTCGGACCTCGCACTGACCGTCGTCTACGCACAGCTGATCTCGATCCCGGTGGCGTTGTTCCTGGTGCCAATGCTCGCCGCACTCGGCGGCAACATGCGCGAACCAACCACCGCCACAACGAACGAGCCGCCGCTCGTTTTACAAAACCCGGTCCTGCGTTTTGTGAGCGCGATCATCACCAGTGTCCTCTGGTTTTTGCAGCGCACCTTGCGATTCTTCGGCCGCTGCATCCACCTCCTGATGGCGCCGCTTGCCAGCATGTTTTTGCGCGTCTACCGCCTTGTCGAGCTCGCGTATCCGCCAATCCTGCGCACGGCGATCGCAAATCCGGGCAAGGTAATACTCGCGGTGCTTTTGCTGCTCTCGCTCTCGCTGTGGCGCGGCCGCACGCTCGGCCAAGAGATCCTGCCCGAGGTGCATCAGGGCGAGTTCTACGTCGAGGCTTTCCTGCCGCGCTCAGCAACGGTGCGTGCGACCGACGCAGTGATGCGCGCCATCGAGCAACAAGTAACCCTGCTGCCCGATGTGTCACGCACGTTTCTCGCTGCCGGTGTCGACCCTGAAGAACTCAACGACAGCGAAGCCGGCAAGCATTCGGCGCGCATCCAAGTGGTGCTCACCGAAACGCACCATCGCGCCGCGCAGGAGCAGCGCGTCCGCGCCGCGATCTCACGCATCGTGATGAAAGAACCGGCGGTGCAATCGCATCGCTTTGCGACCGCCAGCATCCTGCAGTTTCAGGCTGACCTAGTAATCGAAGTGATCGGCCACGACCTCACCAACCTGCGGCTCGGTTGCGAACAAGTAGTGCAGGCACTGCAGGCAGTGCCACAACTCGGCTTTGTGCGTGCAACGTTGCAGCGCGGCAACCCCGAACTCACCATCAAGCTGGACCGCGACAAGCTCGCCGCACTGTCACTGCAGGCAGAGGCCACCTCGCGCATCCTGCGGACCAAGGTGCTCGGCGACATCCCAACCATGTTCGTCGAGCGCGAACGCAAGATCGACATGCGCGTGCGCGTCGACCGCTCCGAGATGGACAGTGAGGAACGCCTGCGCGCAGTAAACATCAACCCCAAAGGCATCCCCGAAATCCCGCTGTCGTCGGTGGCGGAGATCCTGCGCCGCGAAGGGCCGAGCGAGATCCGGCGGCTCGGCAACGTGCGCGGCGCCGAGGTGCACGCCCAGTTGCGCGGCTTTGACCTGAGCAGCACGCAGCTGCGCGCCGAGGCGGCGATCGCCGAGCTGCATCTGCCGCTTGGCATCACCGCGCGGATCGGCAGCCAGAAGCAAGAACTCGAACGCAGCAACAAGAGCCTGTTGCTGGCGTTGGCACTCGCGGTGTTCCTCGTCTACATCGTCATGGCCGCGCAGTTTGAAAGCGTGCTGCAGCCCTTGATCATCATGATCTCGGTGCCACTCGCGTTGATCGGCGTGGTGTTCGTGCTCGATGTTTCAAACACCGACCTGTCGGTGATCGTGTTCCTCGGTTGCATCGTGCTCGCCGGCATCGTCGTCAACAACGCGATCATCCTGATCGACCAGATCAATCAACTGCGCAGCGAGGGCATTCCGTTTGACAAAGCTGTAATGGGAGGCTCCATCAGCCGCCTGCGCCCCGTGATGATGACCATGCTGACCACGCTGGTCGGCCTGCTGCCCCAAACCGGCTGGCTCGCCTCGCTGCCGTTCTTCGGCGGCAGCGCCGACGGCATCGAGTTGCGTGCGCCGATGGCAATCACAGTGATCGCTGGCCTGATCAGTTCGACGCTGCTCACGCTCGTGCTGGTGCCGCTGGTCTACTCTCTGGTAGTTCGAAAAAACCGATGAGCGAACCCACCTCCAAGCCCGCGAGCTTGACGCATCGCGGCCTGATCGGCCTGTTCGTTGACCGCCCCGTCACCACCTTGATGGTGACGCTGGCCATGCTCGTGATCGGCCTGCTCGCCTTCAGCCGATTGCCGCTGCGGTTTCTCCCCGACGGCATCACACAAAACCAGATCAACGTCTGGATCCCGGTGCGGCAAAACCAATCGCCACAAGAGATCCACGAGAAGATCATCGAACCGCTGGCGGAAAAGATCCGCACGATTCCCGGGCTCAAGCAACTGCGCAGCCGCGCTGGCTCCGGGTCGGGCTGGGTGTCCGCACGACTTGACGAGAACATGAATCCCGGGCTCGCCGCCGCCGAGATCCGCGACCGCACGCAACGGGCAATGCTGCAATGGCCCAAAGGTGTCGACCGCTACTTCACCTGGAAGGAAGACGGCAGTTCGGCACCGTTGGCGTTCGTTCAGTTCCTCACGCCATCGCAAGGACCGGAGTGGAATCACAAGCTCGACCAGATCGTTCGCACCCGCCTCGAATCGGTCGACGGCGTGGGCCGCATCGACATCTGGGGGCTGCTCGACGAGTCGATCCGCATCTGGTTTGACCGCGACAAGATTGAAGCCAACCACCTCGATTTTGGCGCCGTGCTGGAACTGATTCGCACTGACAACTTCGCGATGCCGATAGGCGAACTCCACGTCGAGCATGACCGCCAGAGTTACCTCGTGCGGGTCGACAGCAAGTTTCACGACACCAAAGAAATCGCGCAGTTGCCGATCCGTCCGGGCATCGTGCTCGGCGATATCGCCACCATCGAACGGCGGCCCGAAGTGCGCGACGAGCTCTCGCGCTTTGATGGCAAATACACCTGCACTGCGGTGATTCGCGGCGCGGCTGATGCAAACCCGGTCGCCACCAGCGATGCGCTGCATCTGGCGATGCTGGAACTCGAACAAGACCCGCGCCTCTTGGGCCTCAAAGCGCGCTGGATGTTTGACCAGGGCAAGTTTATCCGCGATGGCCTTGGCAACCTCGTGTCGACGGCCATCGAGGGCGGCCTGCTGGCACTCCTCGTCTTGTGGTATTTCCTGCGCAACTGGGCGATGACCCTCGTGATCGCGCTGGCGATCCCGATCACCCTGCTGGCGGCAGGCGCACAGCTCTACTTCGGCGGCAAGTCGCTCGACATCTGCACGATGTGCGGCATGACACTCGCGGTCGGCATGGTGGTCGACAACGCGGTGGTGGTCTTGGAAAACGTCCGCCGCCTGCGCGAGCAAGGTCACCCCGTGCGCGCCGCGTGCATCCTCGGCACGCGCGAGGTGAGCCTCGCAGTAACGATGTCGACGCTGTCGTCGGTCGTCGTGTTCTTGCCGATGGCGTTCCTCGGCAGCCCGAGCAGCCGGGTGTTGCTCGGCGCAGTCGGCGTGCCGCTGTCGACCGCGCTGATCGCGAGCCTGCTGGTGGCGATGCTGCTGATGCCCTCGGCCCTCAACTGGCTCGGCGGCGGCGGCACGATCCAAGCCGCCGGTTTTGGCCAATATTCGCCGCTGTCTTTTCTGCTGCGATTCAACGAACGGGTGCTCAACTTTGGCTTGCGGCATCGGCTGTGGATCACCGCCAGCGGCGTGTTGCTGCTGAGCACCAGCTACTTCGCCACCAAGTTTCTTGAGCTGTCGGGCGACGGGATGGACCCGTTCCAGAACGGCGACATCGCGGTGCACTACACGATGCCGCGCGGCACCGGACTCAAGGAGGCGAACGACCTGTTCATGCAGTTTGAGAGCTACGCCAACGAGCACAAGCAAGAGTGGGGCGTGACCTCCATCGGCGGCCGCTTTGGCCGCAAGACCGGCCGCGTCGAGATGTTCTTGCCGAACGCCCCGCAAAAGGCCGAGGCCGACGCGCTGCGCTTGCGCATCCTCGCCAACTGGCCGCGCATTCCCGGCGTGCAGCTCGACCTCGGCGAAAAAGGCAGCCGCGGCATGGGTGGCCGGAGCGAGTCCGCCGAGCAGGACGATGGCAACTTCGTCGTGCGCCTCTACGGCCGCGACAGCGAATACCTGATGGCCCGCGCGCTCGCCTTGCAAGAACGGCTGCGCACCCTGCCCGAAGTCGAGCAGGCCGAAGTGCCGGCACTCGAAGATCAACAGGAAGTCATCGTGCAACTCGACCGCGACCGCGTGCAGGATCTCGGCATCCTGCCAGAAGCCGTGCTCGGCACGATGGCGAGCGGGCTGCAGGGCAACGAGCTCGGCAAGTTTGAAGAGTCAGACCGCGAGGTGCGCCTCATCGCGCAATATGACGCGCGCAAAAAACCGAGCCTGCTCGACCTGAAGGACACTCGCGTGATGGCCACCAAAGGCGGCTTCCAGCAACTGAACGACATCTCCCAAATCGCCTTCAAACAGACCGTCAAAGATATCGAGAGCCAGGATGGCCGGATCAACGTCCTGCTCACCGGCAAGCGCAAAAAAGACGTCACCCAGCAGCAAATGTCCTCGGCGCTGGCGATCCTGATGCCGACGTTTCCGTTGCTACCGGGCTACTCCTGGTCCGAGGAACGCACCACTCAAAAAGCCGCGGAGGATGTGAGCGAGCTACTGCGCGCCATGTCCCTGTCGATCGTGTTGATCTTCCTGTTGATGGGCGTTCTGTTTGAATCGGTGATCCTGCCGCTGTCGATCTTGATCACCATCCCGTTCGCGCTGTTTGGCGCGACCTGGTCGATGGTGCTGTTTTTTGGCCACGTCGATTCGATGAGCATCATCGGCATGCTGATCCTGTGCGGCATTGTCGTGAACAACGGCATCGTGCTGCTCGACTACATTGGCCGGTTGCGCGCGCAAGGCTTCGACCGCGCCACCGCCATCAGGGAAGGCGTGCGCGTGCGCATGCGCCCGATCTTTATGACCGCCGCGACCACCTTCGTCGGGCTCCTGCCGATGGCCATCTTTGGCGAAGCAAACGAAGGCATCAGCTACAAGGGCCTGTCGATTGCGGTCGCCGGCGGGCTCGCCTTTAGCACGGTCTTTACCTCCGTTGCAGTGCCGCTCGCCTACACCTTCGCCGACGACCTCACGCGCTGGCTGCGAAGCATTTGCTCAGGCTTTTTGCGGCCGCAGGCCTAGCATCGGGACCGCTGGTTTTGCCGGTGCCATTGACGAGCTGGCACGATTGCGAATCTGCCCCACTGGCGATCTGGCGATCTGGCGATCTGGCGATCTGGCGATCTGGCGATCTGGCGATCTGGCGATCTGGCGATCTGGCGATCTGGCGATCTGGCGATCTGGCGATCTGGCGATCTGGCGATCTGGCGATCTGGCGCAGCGGCCTGCGCTCGCGCGCAACAGTCCACAAAAAACGGCTCCCCGGCCAAGGTACACTTCGTTCGTAGGGGTCTACAGAAGCAGTGGCAAGGCAAGCGTGACCAAGGCCAAGGAGCCCACTGCAACGTTGGAGTCAACTGCAACGTTGCCACGGGTCCATGCCACCCGCGCGCGGCATCTAGTTCACCCCGCAGAAAAGTTACTAGCCCATGCGCAAATGAGATCTGCGGCAGCAACCGTTCTCGGCAACCGAGCCTCCTGAGTTGACGTTGCTTGCCGCGCTCGCTTTACTCCCCGCCCAGGATTGGCGGCACCAGGTGTTGCCAAGCCTGGCAACCACTCGGTATGGCAGGATAGC
Organism: Planctomycetota bacterium; assembly: GCA_014192625.1. Lineage (GTDB taxonomy): Bacteria > Planctomycetota > UBA1135 > UBA1135 > UBA2386 > BJHM01. The sequence goes on along the minus strand of BJHM01000026.1, from coordinate 246 downwards.
TCAGTTGGTTAGAGCGGTGCCTTCATAAGGCATAGGTCGCCGGTTCAAGTCCGGCTCCTGCTACCAGTCTAAAAGTGCCTCGAGGGCCGCAACCTAGCGGCCCTCGACTGCTGTCGCTGTGGCAGGCCCACTGCGTCCTGCCTGCGGGCAAAAACCCAGTTGGCACAAGCCCAAAGCGCCCAAAGCACCGCCGCACCCAAAGCACCCGCTGCACCCAAAGCACCCGCCGCACCCAAAGCACCCGCC
>BJHM01000025.1 GCA_014192625.1 Planctomycetota bacterium | reverse complement strand
AGCTAATCGGCTTTAACCTCTACTTCCAATCCTTGGTCGTGGACCCCCAAGCGGGCAACCCGTTTGGTGGTGTAACAACCAACGCGGTAAGCCTGCGGATTGGTAACCGGTAAGTGCTGGGAAGTGCGGGGAAGCGCGGGGAAGTCGCCATCAAGTGCTGCTGCCTACTAGCGGGGCCGCAGCACTAATGACGCGGCTCCCTTACCGCCCCCGAATAAACTGCAAGAACTCGCTGCGGGTTCGTTCGTCACTGCGGAACGAACCGAGCAGGCACGAGGTCACGGTCGAGCTGTTTTGCTTTTCAACGCCGCGCATCATCATGCAGAGGTGCTGGGCCTCGATGACCACACCAACACCGCGCGGCTGCAGCACATCCTGAATGGAGTGCGCGATTTCCTGCGTCAAACGTTCCTGCACTTGCAGGCGGCGGGCAAAGACCTCGACCACCCGCGCCAGCTTGGACAAGCCGACAATCTTGCCCTTTGGGATGTAGGCCACGTGTGCCTTGCCAAAGAACGGCGCCATGTGATGCTCGCAGAGCGAATACAATTCGATGTCCTTCACCACCACCATCTCGTCGGACGCAGAGTCAAACAGCGCTTCGCCGATCACCGCGCGCGGGTCCTTCTTGTAGCCCTCGGTATAAAAACGGAACGCCTTCTCGACGCGCCTTGGCGTGTCGCGCAAGCCATGGCGGCTTGGTTCGGGATCGAGCTCTCCCAACATCCGGGCAATGGCTTCTTGGAGCGTAGAAGTCTGTGGGGTATCGGTCATCGGCAAGTGTTGTAGCCGTTCTGTTCACTGCCGACCACGAGCCACCCGAGCCATTTTTCCTAGCTGGCGCGGCGCTCGCTACGGAACCACCAAAATACCGGCAGGCCGAGCAATACGATGGCAAAGCCCAGCAGCGACGGCAGCGGCAGCACCAGCAGCGCGCCTACCGTCACAGCACATGCGCCGAGTGCGAACAACAAAGCAAGCCATGCGCCACCCGGCACCGAAAAGCTCGCCTTGCCACCACGGCGGCGCAGCAAAAGCAGCGCTAGCCCGCAGAGCATGAAGAACAGCCAATCGACAAACACCACGCCGTCACACAGAAAGCCCAGGTGGTTGTTTGCTGCTGCGCCAGAACTGCGCGCCAGCAGGTGCACCACCAACAACAACAGCACCGCCCACAGTCCCTGGCTGAGCACGCCGTAGACCGGAGTCTGGTAGCGCTTTGACAACGTGCCGAAGGCGCGTGGAAAGAGTCCTTCTTTTGCCATGGCGTAGAGCACGTAGGGCGGCGCCATGCAGATCGTGTTCATGATGCCAGCAGCAGAGATCACCACCATCGCGCCAAACACGCGGCCGCCGACCTCGCCGAGCACTGCGGTGGCCGCATCGGCACCCACCTTTTGCGTGTTGGCCATAAAGGAAAAACCAAGCAGCGACAGGTAGCCGATGTTGATCATCAGGTAGACCACGATGACGATGCCGACGCCGAGCAAGATGCCGAGCGGCACGTCGCGTTGTGGCCGCCGCGCTGCGCCCGCGAGAAACGAGCCCTGCTGCCAGCCGCCGATGGCAAACAGCACCGGCAGGATGGCGCTTGCGAGGCGCGAGCCGAGCGAACCAACCACCGGCGCCGACTCAGCGGGCGGCGCTTTGGCTGTGACGAAGAACGCGCACAGAGCGAGCAGCGCGAGCAAAATAACCTTCGCCACCGTGAGCGCGTTTTGCACGCGCTTGCCAACCGCGAGGCCGAGCAGATTGGTGCCGGTAAACAACAGCATCGCAGCAATCGCGAGCGCCACCTGCACGTCGGGCGACAAGTGCGCGTCCTTGCCAGCGACCAACAGGACAAGGTGGTCGACCAACACCAACGCAACGACGCCTAGCGCGCCAGCCTGAATCACGAGCCAGTTGGCCCAGCCAAACAAAAACGCCGGCAGCGGGCCAAACGCCGCGTGAATGTAGCGCACGATGCCGCCATGACCGGGAGCGCGAGTGCTCAGTTCGGCAAACACCAAAGCGCCAATCGCAGCGAGCAACCCGCCAAGCCCCCAGGCAGCCAGCATCTCGCCTGGCGACGCAGTGCGCTGTGCGACGGTGCCCGGCGTGAAGAAGATGCCAACGCCGATGATCCCGCCGATCACCACGCAGGCGACGTCAAAAATACCCAGTTCACGGCGCTGCGTTAGTTTGTCCATCGAAGTGCTCCGCAAGGTCTAGGATATGAGTGTCAAACGACAAGTCTGGGTGAAAACGCTGCACGCGCTCCCCGTTTTGGTCCAGCAAATACACACGATGCTGCTCATCACAGGTAATCGCCGTGCCTTGCTCGCAGTGGCTTGCCAAGTCGCCGGCACTCACCGGCTTGCCAGAACGGTCAAACGCCAGCACCGCCGACTGCTTGCCGGCATCGATCGCGAGAACCCGTTGGTCCTGCGTCTGCAGCACGGCGATTGGCCGCGCAGGCTTTGCAGGACTGCCATACGCGATGCTTGCGATGTAACTGCCGTCGGGTCGAAAACGCTGGATCTGGCCATGCAGCGTGTCGGCCACCAACACGCAACTGGCATCGGCCCAGATGCCGCGCGGCGCACCAAACTCGCCCGCCGGATCGCCCTGACTACGCAAGTAGCCGAGCGGCCGCCCATCCCGCGCAAAGCGTTGCACCGCGCGACGCATCGGCAACTCGCCGCCAGCGATCCAAAGTTCGTCACCTTGCAACGCCACTGCGTTTGGCCGCCATAAAACGCCCAGGCGATCCCGCGCCACGGCACCATCCCCAACCGGCGCAATACCGAGGTCAAAAAGATGCTTGCCAAACACGCTAAAACAGTGCACCCGGTGGTTCTGCGGATCCGCCACGAACAGTTGAAAGTGCAAGTCCATCGCAACGCCACCCGCGTCCGAATATCGTTCTTGCCGCGCCTCTATCGTCCACGACGATGTGGCTTTGCGCGCTAACAGATCAAATAGGAAGACGTGCCCGCGGGCCGAAGACCACGTGACACACAACAGGTTCTTTTGTACGGCGAGGCCGCCGATCATGCATTTTATCCTACTGACTTTCGCGGCAATGGCGACCGCTTGTTCAACGTTGCCAGAGCGCAGTTGGCCGGACTACGAAGAATGCCACATCCTCGCCGAATACGCAGTGCAACTGGGCCAGCCGATCGCGCTGCCGATCTCTGGGGAAAACCTCACCATTTTTACCTGCGAAATCAGCCCGGCAGCGGCTGAAGAACACTTCACCTCTGGCCAGCGCATCGTTGTAATGCCACCGCATGTCACCTCGCTCAAGGTGCGCTGCCACTATCGCGCCTACGGCATCCATGGGGCAAAACCGGCGAGCCCGGAAACGGTGTTTTTGGGTGCCACCATAAAGCGCCAGCTATGAGTGCCAAACAGACCCGCTCGCACACCCTGTCGCACAGCTATACAACCTGCTGCATGATGGCAATGCGACCCGCACATCTCCTGGCACTGCCAAACGCAATGGCCGCCACATGAGCAACGAAGCCGGGCAGCACAATACGCAGCCGGTGCAACTGGTCGACCCAACGACCGGGCGGCCGATCCTGATGGCACCACAGCGGCAGCAACGACCGATCCTCACCGGTGCACACGCCGAAAAATCGGCCTGTCCGTTCTGTGCTGGCCAAGAACATAAAACGCCGCCCGAACTCGATGCCGAACGCAGCGCGGACAGCGCGCCTGACCAGCCTGGCTGGCGGGCGCGCGCGTTCGTAAACAAGTATCCGGCCAACCACCATCACGAAGTCATCGCCGAAAGCAGCACGCACAGCGAGCAGCCTGCGGACCTTGCCGTTTTGGACTGGCAAGCGGTGATCGCCGTTTGGCAACGTCGCATCCGCGCGATCGAACAACGACCCGGGGTGCGCTGCGCGTTCCTGTTCAAAAATGTCGGCGCGCTCGCGGGCGCATCGATCGCGCACAACCACAGCCAGCTGATCGGCCTCGATCAGCTGCCGCCACGCCTGGCACTCGAACTGAATGCCGCGACAAACCATGCGCGCTGTCCATGGTGCGCGACGATGGCGACCGCGGCGGCAGAGCAGCGCATCATCGCCGAAAGTGAGCACCATGTTGTGCTCGTGCCGGACCCGCCAAAGCTGCCCTACGAAACGTGGCTCCTGCCGCGCGACTGCGACGATGACTTTCTTGCCACGGATCGCGCTTCCCTGGCGAGCGCGCTGCACGCTTTGTTCTGCGCGGTGCGCGACCACCTCAAAAACCCATCCTTCAACCTGTGGCTGCACCGGATTCCGGGCGCACGCTTTCACTGGCATTTTGAACTCCAACCGCGCACCGGCCAGCTTGCCGGACTCGAGCTCGGTGGCGACATGTACATAAACTCGCTGCCCGCAAAAGATGCCGCAGCAAGGCTGCGCGGCAGGTCCATCGCAAGCAACTGAACGCTACTGCCATGCCAAACTATCCGCTGACCGCGACTCAGATCGCGTCCTTCCACGCTGACGGGTGGGTGCACCTGCCTAACTTTCTCACCAAGGAAGAGGTTGCCGAACTGACCTCTACCTACATGCGCTTCCTGCGCCGAGAACTGCCGGTGCAGGGCCGCGATTACTGCGACATGACTGGCGATTACGGGAAGCCAATCGAAGATTTTGCGATTCTAAATGTGCTGCTGCCGCGCCGCTATCACCCGGCGTGGCAAGGCAACGTCTACGAACAGCGCGCACGGGCAACGGCAGCACAACTGATCGGCGATGACATCGCACTCGACTATGACCAATTGATCGCCAAGCCGCCGCACAAGCCGCTGGGCGTATTCCACTGGCACCAGGATCTCGGCTACTGGCCCCGCACCAAGGACACGCGCACGGCGTCCTTCTGGCTGGCACTCGACCACGTGGCACCCGACAACGGCGTGGTGCGCTTTGTGCGCGCTTCGCATCGCGAACCTCTGCTGCGGCCACACGTGCCGCTGTATGGCGATCGCAATCAGAATCACACGATGGTCGCGGTCGTCGACGAACAGCGCGATTGCGTGCAGTATGCAGAACTGCAACCGGGCGACCTGACCGTACACCACGAACGCACCGTGCACGGCAGCAGCGGCAACCACAGTGACCGTTGGCGCCGTGGCTACGTGCTGGCCTACCGCAGCGCAGCGACCGTGGCGGAAGAGCGCAGCATGGGCTTTACCCATTCGCATAACGACGATCCGAAAGTGCTCGCTCGCATCGCAGAAAGCGCACGCCTGCCGCGCTGAGTGCGGGGATCTTCGCGGCCGGGGATCTTCGCGGGCAGGGAACTTCGTCCGGGGATCTTCGCTGGCAGGGAACTTCGCGGCCGGGGAACTTCGTGCGGGGATCTTCGCGGGCGGGGAACTTCGGGCAGGGATCTTCGCCAATGCCCAGCGCTTACTCAGTTGGCGACGCGCGTAGCTTGCAGGACCTCGATGCCTTTCTCCAGCACTGGATCAAAGCCCGGCCGGCCAGGAAACGGATCGGCAACTTCGTGCTGCGGCAACACACCATGGCCCTCGATCGCCTTGCAGTAGTTGCCCGCACGCAATGCGGGATACATCAGCACGGCGTCCGCGCCGACCGGCACCAGCGTCGCAGGCAGCATGGCGCCAGCAGTACATTCGCCGACCAGTGTGGCAATGCCGCTGCGCCGCAGTTCGTAGGCGATGATCTCTTTTGCACTGCGCGTCCGATGGTCGATCAGCGCGACAATCGAAACACCACGGTTTTTCATGGCCTTCAGCGTGGCGAGCAGCGGCGCGCATTCGAGCGCACTACCACCACGACCGCGCAGGTCGAGCAACAACGAGCGACAACCCGGATTTGCCGCAACGCAATAGCTGAGCAACGAAGAGGACAGGCCGTGATAGACAAACCACAGATGCAGAAGCAGCGCGCGCTGGCCACCGATTGCAAAGCTGCGAGCGCCGAATTTACTCGACAAAAAACCGGAGAATGGCGCGGCAACCACAGCTACATCGCGGCAGCCGGAGTCAAAGTTGACCCGCAGCGACACACGATCGCCGGACTGCACGAGAAGTTCGTGCGATGAGAACCCAGCAGACCTCGCATCATCACTGCGCCAATCGAGTCGCGGACTTGCCTTCACCACGAGGCCGTCGATCGCGATCACTTCATCGCCGCGCCGCAAGCCAGCCAATGCGGCAGGGCCACCGTCATAGACCGAGTCAGCAAAGTAACGGTCGCCAACCTGTGTCAGCACGCAACCGAGCGTGTTGACCGGCTCGCCTGTGATCTCGGCCTCAAGCCGCGCAGCGGTGGCTTTGCTGTAGAGCGCCAAGTGCGATGCGGGCACCTGCGCAAGCAACTGACGCACGACATCGCGTTCGTCCATGCTGGTCTGCGCTGCTTGTGCCTTTGGTCGGTATTCCGCAAGCAGCCTCGGCAATTGCCCGCGCCGGAACGCCACGTCGCAGTAGTCGTTTAGCAGCACTTTGCCGACGGCATCAAACAGAGTGCCGGCAACTTGCGCCGTGCACGGCACAACAAACAGCCAGCCGCAGACGATCAGGTGGAAAATTCGCACGCAGTAGCTTAGCCCGCACAAACTGTCTCGCACGGGCCACCAAAACCGCGCACTTGCAGTGCCCCACATTTGCGCGCACCATGCATAACGTGCGTTATCCGCTAGTGATTCTTGGCTGCTCTGCCCTATGGCTCCTTGCCTGCTGGCCGGTGCTTTTATGGCTGATTTACTGCTCTACTGCTGTGGCCGCCGTCGAGTTCACACAGCAGGTCGGTGCCATTGGCACCTCAGTGTTGCTGTGGGGTTTTTTGCTGCTCGCCATCGGTGCGATGGTCTTCCCGCCGATTCCAGCTGGCATCCGGCTCAGCTTTGCGCGCTTGCGCCTGATGCTGACGACGGATCGCTCGACGCTGATGCGCAACCTATTTGAACTGCGTCACATTGAGACCCCCGCACGACATCTTGAAATCGGCAGGCTCGCGCTGCAGTTTGGCGACCACGCACAAGCCGCTTTCCATCTGCAACGCGCGAACGATCTCGAACCGGGAAATCCGGCCACGCTGTATCTGATCGCGCAGGTCCAACTGAGCTACAGCTTGCGACCAGCGGCGCAGCAAACGCTGGCGCAGGTAGTACAGCTCGCCCCCGACCACGGGTTTGGGGATGCCTTGTTGCTACTCGGTCGCACCACTTTCCAACTTGGCGATAAAGCCGCTGGTCTGGTGCTTTTGCGCCGTCATGAACGAACGCACGGCGGCAATCGCAAGAGCCACTGCTGGCTCGCGGAAGCACTGAAAGCAAACGGCGAACACGAAGCTGCACGACAGGCTTGGCGGTCGGCTGCCGAGCCAGCGCAGCAGCGATTGACGGCCGAAGAAAACTGGTACCGCGCAACGGCGAGGGTGGCGTTGTTTTTCAACCGGGGCAGCCGGGTGGCAGCGCAATGAACGAGCTACTGGACCGCGCCTTTGAGGCACCGGTCACCTACCTCGTGGCGGTTGCCTACCTCACGCTCGCGTTTTTTACCGACCCATTCAATCCGACTCCAGAGGCGCTCGTTGCGTATGGCGCACTGCGCAGCATCGACGCATGGGACGGCGAATCGTGGCGGCTCCTCAGCTACGCGTTTTTGCATGGCGGCATCATCCACCTGCTCGTCAACCTGATGTCATTGATGCAGATCGGCCCGGTCGTCGAGCGGTCGATGGGCTCGGTGCGATTTGCTGTGCTCTACATTGTCACCGCGATCGGCGGCGGCATCTTTGGGTGCCTGTTCAACCATCCGCTCGCGCCGATGGTCGGCGGGTCGGGCGCCCTGTTCGGCATGATGGGCGCATTGCTCGCCCTGATTGCGCGCGGCGGCCGTCACGCTGGCGACTTCTTCGGCAACCATGCGGCGCGCTCGCTGATGGGCAACATCGGGGTCAACCTCGTGCTCGGCTGGCTGATCCCGTTTGTCAGCAACGCTGGCCACATCGGCGGCCTGATCACGGGCGGCTTGCTCACCAGCTGCTTTTTTATCGCTGGCCGCAGCGCACCGACAGCGACGCTGCGCACCGTGCAGGCAACCGCCTGCGCGCTGTTTTTGGCGGGGCTCGCATCTGCCCTGTTGCCGGTCACCCGCTTTGACTACCTGCTGCTGCAATGGGATCGCTGCGAAAAAGGCCCGCGCCGTGATGAGCTTCGCGCGGCGTTCTGGCGGGCATTTCTAATCACCCAGCCAGCGCAAACACCGGCTAGTTTTGATGCGACCGTTGGCGATGACGATGAAACGGCAGGCGTCGTGGATGAGCTAAAAAAAGCGCGCAGTTTTAAAGACTAGCGGCCGTCAGCTGGCGGCAGCGCGCAGCCGCTTTATGCACGCGTCCTTGCCGAGCAAGAACACGATGTCGAACAGCCCGGGCCCCTTGTCGGTGCCCGACAGCGCGGCGCGCACCGGGTGCACGAAGTCGCCAAACTTCACGCCGAGCTGCTCGGTGAAGGCGCGGCACTCCTGTTCGATCTGCTGCGGCGTGGCAAATGCACAGGACGCAACAGCCGCAGCTTTTTTGGTCGGCAGGGACACCGCCACATCGGCCGCCGTGCGGTCGGCTGGAAAACTCGGCGGCAGGTTGCTGTTGGCAAGCAGGTCGGCGTAGCGCAGCAGCCATTGCTTCGCCGCCTGATCCTTGCCGAGATTTTGCTGCGCGGCCTCGTCGAGCACTGGCAGATCGACAAACAGCCAGCCGATCTTTGGCGCGAACTCCGACAGGATCGCCACGCGCTCCTGATAGCAGGCGATGATGTTTGCGAGCCACGCGGGATGCGTGGTGAAGGCCGCTTGCGGCACCGCGTTCGTGAGCCAGGGCTTACTGTTTTGCAGGCAGTCCGCGGCTGAAAAGCGGCGCAGGTATTCGCCACACATCCAGCGCAGTTTTTCTTCGTCGAACTTTGCCCCGGACTTGCCAATGTGCTCGAGCTTGAAGACCTCGACCATCTCTTGCCGCGTGAACAGATCGCGCTCGCCGGAAAAGCCCCAGCCGAGCAGCGCGATGTAGTTGAACACGGCATCCGGCAGGTAGCCCTTGTCGCGATACTCGAGCATGTTGGTGTCGGCATCGCGCTTACTCAGCTTCTTGCCATCCTTGTTGAGGATCAGCGGGATGTGCGCGTAGAGCGGACACTCGCTGCCGAGCGCCTCAAACAACAGGCGCTGCTTGATGCCGTTCAGGAAGTGCTCTTCGCCGCGCACCACGTGCGTGATCTTCATGCCGATGTCATCGACCACGCATGCGAAGTTGTAGAGCGGCACGCCATCGGGCCGCAGCATCACAAAGTCATCGAGCTCCTTGGTGTTGACCTCGACCTCGCCGCGCACCAGGTCGTGCACCTTCAGTACTCGTGCTGCCGGCATTCTAAAACGCAGGTTCGGCTTTAGGCCCCGCTGCTCAAATGCCGCGCGCTCGTGTGCGGTGAGATTGCGGCAACGGCCGTTGTAGCCAATGAACCCGGCCTTCGCAGCCTCCATCACCTTGCGACCGGCCTCGATCTCCTCTGGTGTGCAGTAGCACAAATATGCATGGCCCTTTTGCAGCAACTCATCCGCCGCAGCGCGATACAGGTGCAGTCGCTGCATCTGGCTGTAGGGTCCAAAAGCGCCGCCCTGCTCCGGGCCCTCATCCCAATCCATGCCAAGCCATCGCAGGCCCGTGAGGATGATCTGCAACGAGGCATCTGTGGAACGCGCGCGATCGGTGTCCTCGATGCGCAGCAAAAACGTGCCGCCAAGCGCCCGGGCCGCGGCCCAGTTGTACATGGCAGTGCGCGCACCACCAAGGTGCAGCGGACCAGTCGGAGACGGGGCAAAGCGCAGGCGCGGAGTCGGGTTTATCATGCGAGGCGAACAGGATCGCTGTCGTCCCCATCGCTGGCAAGCACTACGCAACCTGGCCGCGCGCTTTACTGCTCGCGGAACACCGCGCTCGGCAACCTGCAGAAACCGGCCAAACTTCGCACGCGCGAGCCGGTGGATCGCCCGCACTGCTTTTCTTTCCGCCACGAAACAGCGCGGTCCCCACCCACCTGAGCTGCGCGTGCAGCGCCGCTACCAAAGACCTAGCCGCTTGCATGTTGCCGTTCGCTCGCTACTTTCCCCCACTGCCTGCTGGTGCTGAAAGGCATAGCATTCCCTTGTTTAGCAAGGGTCCGGTGGGGAGTTAGCTCAGTTGGTAGAGCGCGACAATGGCATTGTCGAGGTCATGGGTTCGATCCCCTTACTCTCCACCAGTTTCATCCCCCCCTCGCCAAGGGGGTGTGGGCAGAGTGGTCTGCACGACCGCCGCACGATCGCCGCAGGACCGCCGCACGATCGCCGCACGATCGCCGCACGACCGCCGCACGATCGCCGCAGGACCGCCGCACGATCGCCGCACGTTCGCCGCACGATCGCCGCACGACCGCCGCACGTTCGCCGCACGATCGCCGTTTGCCGTAAATCAGGACTTTGGCGGCTCGCTCGATGTCCGACTGCGCGCAAAACGGGTGTAGGCAAAGCTGGCGAGCACGAGCAACACTCCGAGCGTCATGAACGCGAGGATGCGGTAGACCGCCTGCAGCTCATTTATGTCCACGACGAACACCTTGAAGAGCGTGACCGCAAAGATCAGGCACGCGCCATAACGAAGGGATCGCAGGTTGCAAAATAGGCCCACGGCCAACAGCAAAGCGGCATAGACGGCCCAAAGGACCGAGAGACTCGTCATGCCTAATGCTGCGCCCTCTGCCAAAAACGGCTGCAGGTTGTAGAAATACGCGTAGCACTCGCGCGATAGCAGCACCCAGAGAAACACCATGCCTGCCGCTGCCTCCACTACAGCAATGAAGCTATACGAGCGGCTGCCTTTGACCAGTTGCCAGTTTTGCCAAGCGGACGCGAACAGGGCCACCACGAAACCGGCCGAGGTGCCGCAAGTTGGGTTCCAAAATGGGGACGGCTCCGGCTGAAAGTTCCCCACCTTGTAAAGGAGATACACGCCCGCAATACCATGGGCGACCATGCCGCCGAATCGGAGCCAAGGATCCCGCAATCGCACGCCTAGGTAGGTGAAAGCCGCCCCCTCGATAAGCCACGCGATCGGGATGCCCCAAAGCCCGAGCTGCAGCGGTATCGCAATCGTGACCGCTGCCATGGATAGCACGAGGTTCACAATCGCGATTGGTGCACTGCGAGCGACACGAGTAACCAAGCTGCAAAACAGGACCGCGTGGCAGGCACCAAAAAAAACCATGCCGATGACCAGTGCGAGCCGGTGCTCAACCGCGAGCAGACGGTAGTAAAAGGCAAACGCGGCGATGGCGTTGAGCAATAGGAAGGCAACATCCTCGGCAGCGCCCGGCTGCCTTCGGACGAGCGCCGGCACGGCAGACCTTGCGACAAAGAGCAGCGCGAAAATCGACACGCCCGTGAGTGCCGTAGCTAGCCTGGTTGGTTCGTAGTGCAGAGCAAACCAGTTGAGCAGGAGCAGATAGGTGCCCACTAAGGATAGGGCGTTTACGGCCCGCCAACGCTCGCGCATGGCGATGCCAAACGCGCCGAGGCCAAGCAGGGTCAAGTAACCGATCAGCGCTTCGCCTCGATCCGCCGCCGAGGCGAGCAGGACCGGCGTGAGATAACCAGCGAGGAGCGAGAGGAAACCCATCGCCTGCGAACGGTTTCGCAGCGCCGTGATTACAAAGGCGACGGTGATGACGCACATGATCCCAAAGGCCGCGGTGAACGGCAGGAACTCAAGGCCGTAAACCACGCTGCCAAAGTAGGTGGCTGCGTAACAGGCCCCAAAGCCGAGCGCGCTCACTCCGTTGCTGACGAACGCGTAGCCGCGCTGCCGGAAGCGACTCCCCGCCGCCAGCGCCAAAAGGCCAACGAGGTAGATGATGATGGTCCGCCCCACCGGCCCTACCCATTCGTTGTCGTATGCGTATTTGAGGAAGAACAGCACGCCGACGAGGAACGTCACGATGCCGAGCCAGTTAAACCAGCGGATGCCGATGGCGGATTCTAAACTGAAGGGCGGTTTCTTTAGGTGTGTTGGCCGCGCTGCGGCAGCAGGGCCTGTGCAAAGAACATCTTCGCTGGCAGGTGGCCTGGCCAAAGGCGGGCTTACGAGGTTTTGCGGCTGCACCTGGGGCTGTGCTGTGGGCGGTGCTGTGGGCGGTGCTGCCGGCTGCAGCCCTTTAGAACTAATGCCGTCAAGTAACAGAGCCAGGCTGTGGTCTTTCTGGCGCAACTCCTCAAGCCTGTTTTGCATCGCACTTTGGCGCGTGAACAGGACCAGCGCAAGGACGACACCAGCCGGGCCACAAAGCAAGCAGGCGACGGCAAACAGAATCAGGAAAGGTTCATTAGACATGATTGGGTTCGCAAACCAGCGCACAACGCTATTGGGCAAAGACCAAAGCGCAAACTTTTGCGGGTGACAACAACCCAGCATGACTAGCCTAACTGTGATGACACTTGCACCATCCCGCATCATGACCAAAGTCGCGCGTATTCGTGCAAAACCCATTCCGTGGATCTCCGCCGCACTCGTGATGCTGCTTTCTGCCTGCGCTTCGCCGCCCATTTTGCAAACACCAGCGAGCATCCCGATCCTCATGTATCACCACGTCGGTGATTGGGGGCCGGCGCGAGCCGACTGGGCACCCTGGGTCGTGAAGCCAGCCGACTTCAACGCACAGCTCGATTGGCTCGTCGAGCACGGCTACCACACCATCAACCTAGCGCAGCTAACAGCGCACCGCGAACAGGGCCTCGCCTTGCCCGATAAACCAATCGTGCTCACCTTTGACGACGGCTGGGGCGAGGACACCGCCATAGCGCAGCAGTATCTAGCACCGCGCAAAATGCACGGCGTGTTCTTCGTGTTCACCGGTGCAGTTGGCGGCTCGCCATACCTTGCATGGCCCGAAGTGAAGGCGCTCGAACAACAGGGCCACGAAATCCAGAGCCACACGGTGTCGCATCCTGATCTGCGGCAGCTCACGGCTGCGCAACTTGACCACGAGCTGCAAAGCTCCAAACAAAAACTCGAACAAGAACTCGGTCATACAGTTGATGCGTTTGCATATCCGTTCGGCCTGCAGGACGAACGGGTCGTCCGCGCGATTCGTGAAGCTGGTTATCACCTCGCCGTGCTCGCCGAAGGCGGCAACTCCAGAATGGCATCCGACCCGTTGTTGCTGCCGCGCTGGAAGATGGAATACGGGGAAGGCGTTGCGTTGTTTGCCCAGCGGATAACCGCGCACTAGCCGCAAACAGCACCGGCCCCGCACGGTGGCAAGCCCGCACGGCCAGAGTTGGCAACGCCGACCAGCGTGCGGCAACAAACCGCACCGGGCGCAACTTTGCGGGTGCGGGGACAGCGGATCGAACAGTACTGCGGCGCAGCCTTTCGCATCCGGCAGCTACCGGTGAAGATCCGGCAATGGCACCTCCCGGCCTCTATCCCGCAATCGAACCGTTCCACAAAGAACGCATCGCCGTCACGCAGCAGCACACGATTTACTATGAGCAGTGCGGCAACCCGCACGGCATCCCCGTGCTGTTTGTGCACGGCGGTCCAGGGGCTGGCTGCTCCGCGATGGACCGCCGGTTCTTCGATCCGCAGGCGTTCCGGATCGTGCTCGTGGATCAGCGCGGTGCCGGCCGCAGCACGCCGCTCGGTGAACTCGCCGACAACACGATCGACAACCTGGTCCTGGACTTTGAACTGGTCCGCGAAAAGCTCGGCATCAACCAGTGGCATGTGTTCGGCGGCTCATGGGGCAGCACGCTCGGCCTCTACTATTCCGAACGCCATCCCGAGCGCGTGCTGTCATTGTGCTTGCGCGGCATCTGGCTATTTCGGCAACTCGAGGTCGATTGGTGGCTGTATGACCTGCGTGCACTCGCGCCGGATTTGTGGCGTGCATTTGCCGAACACCTGCCTGCGGATCGTCGGCATGACCTGCTCGCCGGTTACTGGGAACTGTTTCACAGCAAGGACGAAACCGTGGCCCGCGCGGCAGCGAAGGCCTGGGCGACTTACGAAGGCGCAGCGTGCACGCTGCTGCCAAACGAAGAGTTCCTAGCGTTGCTGACCAACGACCAAACCAGTTGGGCGCTCGCGCGACTCGAAGCGCATTACATCCGCAACCAGCGGTTTTCCCCCGACGACCGGCTGCTGCAGGATTTGCCCCGCATTCGCCATCTGCCCGCATTCATCGTGCATGGCCGCTATGACCTCGTGTGTCCGCTGATCGGTGCCGATGACCTGCACCGCGCCTGGCCGGAAGCCAGCTACGCCATCGTGAACGATGCTGGGCACAGTTCGCACGAGCCCGGAATCGCGCGACAACTGGTTTTGGCGACGGATCGCATAGCGCGCACCGGCAGCCCCAGGTTTGGCTAGCAGCCCGCAGCAGACAGTTCGTTCTGCAATGCGGTGCACGCTTTTTTTGCTGGCGGGTTTTTGCCGGACGATCTGAAAAACCGTGGCAGGGCGTTGCCGCAGTCGGCCCGCTTGCAACGTGCTGCCTTGGCAAAGCGGCCCATGTGTCACGTATCACCCGCGCAGCACCGCCGCTTTTCCGCCGCGCCAAGGCCAACGGCATGCGGCCGCAGCGGCGTTGCCAGAAACAGCAGCAGGGGCGAACCTTGCTGCGGCACAAAACGACCTGAAGCGGCACTGCTGCAGGCCGAAAAGAATCGCAGCGTGCTTCCGGCCAACGGGCCAGCCAAAACAACACCGGCCAAAGTGCGAGGGCCTAAGCGAGGCGCTGCTGGCACGCGACCCGAAACAAAACGCACCAGCGGCAACGTGGCTTACGGATGCCTGGCTTTGACTTTCCCGCTTGGCGATGCGCGCACCTGACGCCGCACCGTTGCTTCCCTGAACAAAAAAGGCAAACCCAACTCGGCAACCCGCCGAACGAACGGCAACGAGATAGAAAATCGCAATCCTAAAAGCCAACGTCCGCGGTTAGGACAGCAGAAGTGCTCGTTGCGAACCGCGAGACACTCCTTGCGGACAACCCAACTGAGTATCCTTTTGTGCCTGTGTCGCAACTGGAACGAGAGCTCAAGGTGGTCGAGTCCCATGTCCGCAAGCATGGCCGTTGGACCAACCAGCGCGCGGCCATCTGCCGTGCGGCACTGACCACGCACGCACACTTCACCGCGGATGAGCTGCTCGCGCGCTGCCATGACGTCGATCCCCGGGTCTCGCGCGCGACGGTCTATCGCACGCTGCAAGTGCTAGAGACCGCTGGCTTCGTCGAAGGCATGGAGACAAGGGACGGCGGCAGGCGATTTGAACATGTGCTCGGCCACGAACACCACGACCACATGGTTTGCACTGCCTGCGACAAGATCCTTGAGTTTCGCGACGACCAGCTCGAAGCCCTGCAGGAAGCTGCGGCGCAGCACCTCGGCTTTTCCATCGAAAGTCACAGCCTGCGGATCTATGGCCGCTGCAAAAACTGTGAGGCAAAGTCGCCGCGGCACAAAAGCGATAAGAAAGCAGCCAAGGTTCAACGCAGCGTGCGCTGAAACTGGCGCGGCAGCCAGAAGAGTTCTGGCCAGAGGCCGAGCGGGCCTGGGTTAGCGTCCCTGAAGTGCGCATTGATCAGCATCGCCGCGCGCGGATGCACGAGGAAGCACACGGGCTGCGCTTGTGCAATGCTTTGGTGCACTGCCAAAAACACACTCTGGCGCAAGTCGGCATCCATCGTGCTGCGGGCGCGCTCCAACAAGGCATCCACCTTGGCATCGGCATAGCCCATCACGTTGGCGGCACCAGCAGAATGAAACGTCTCATACGGATCACACGCACCAGTCACATCGGTCTTGTTGCCGAGCATCCCATCCCAGTCGCCGCGATCGCGCCGCTCCTCGCGGGCACGCGAATCCAGTTCGATGTGCACAAGCTCGACACCGGCTTTTTGCGCAGCATCGGCGGCCAGTTCGAGTATCTGCCTGAACAACGGGTTCTCCGCCGGCGCAAGCACCGTGAGCCGCAGTGGCTTGCCAACGGCGGGATCAAACCCAGCTTCGCGCAGCAACCGACGCGCCGCAGCAGGGTCGCACGCGGGCACCGGCAACTGCGGATAACCAACGCGCCCCGGCATCGAAAACGCGACGGCCTTCGTGCCATTGCCTGAGAGCAGATTTTGCACGATCGCCGACCGATCAAACAGCATCGACATCGCCTGCCGGACGCGCACATCCTGCATGACTGGCCGGCGCAGATTCCACTGCACGAGATAGCAGCTGAAATACGACAGTGGATAGACCACCTTGCGATAGTCCTGCGCAAGCGATGCGTCGCTCGCCAGCACTTGGTCGAGATCGGGCAACTGATAGAAGTCGAGGCTGCGCTCGCGCAACGCCACAAACTGCGCGGCTGGGTCGGCGAGATAACGAATGCGAATCGCCGCGAAGTTCCAGCTGCCGACATGCGCGCGCCGCGCCCAGCTGTGCTCGTTGCGCAACAACAGCAACTCACCCCGCCAATCGCTGTGGCCAGAATCGTCGACCGGCAATGCGTAGGCACCAGTACCAGGTCCCTGGTCCATGACCTGCGCCAGCAGCGCGCCAAAACCCTCGTCATCGGGAGTCGGCACGGCTACGCCACCCTGTCGCGCCAACTCGGCAATGCGCGCTTCGAAGTAGCGCCGCTTTCCAACCACAAAGGAAGTGCCAACCAGTCGCACCGCGTCGTAATGCTTCTTGCGCAACACGATCTTGATCTGCGTCTTTGAAAACGGCACCACCGCACAACTCGACACGAGGTTGAGGCCCGCAGCAATCTGGCCGAGCACCACGTTTTTGCCGCGCGCGACTTCAAACGTGAACAGCACGTCGTCGAGCGTGAGCGCACTGCCATCCGCAAACTGCACGCCTTCACGCAGGGTCATCAACAGCGTGGTGCCGTCCGCATCAAGCTGCCAGTCGGTCGCAAGCGCCGGGCGCAGATCACCGGTCACTGGATCGAGATCGAGCAACGCATCGTGCGTGAAACCGTGCACGTATTTCCGCGCCACAGCACTCGTGGTACAGAACGGGTTGAGCATCTTGGGTTGTTCGAGCACGTAGCTCACAACGTGGCCCTGATCTTTGCCTAGCGGACTTTCCTGTGCGGCATGCGGTGCAATGAACTGCGGCTCCGGTGGACGAGGTGGAAGCGCAAAATCTCGCCCAACCCACAGCACGACTGCCAACAGCAAAAGCAGCACGGCAAAAGCCAGTGATGGCCTAAACCTGCCCCTCGGTTCACTCATAAAATCGCCACTTCATAGGCTGCGCCCCAACTTCATGCCGAGTGCAAGGCCACCGATGCCCAGCAGGTTTTGGCTGAGCACCAAAAAGCATGCTCCCCACCACCGCCCCGCCTGCAGCAGCTCAAAGCACTCAAAGGCAAAGGACGAGAAGGTCGTGAAGCCGCCAAAAAAACCGATGAACACCGCCATCTCTGCAGCCTTTGACCAAGTGCCGATGTGCAGTCCCCAGCACAGTCCGAACAGCGTGCAGCCGAGCAGATTTACTATGCAGGTAGCGACTGGATACGGCTCGCCGAGCCAATGCCGGGCTGCGATCGACACGAGCAAACGCGCGACGCAACCTGCGGCACCACACACGGCAACGAGGCAAACCGACTGATAGCTCATGAGCGACTCACTGCTTTGCATATTCCTTCTGCGTCCACTTGCGCCAACTCGCGTCAAACTGCGCTGGATCCAAGTGCCACAAATCAGCGAGTGCTTTGATCTGCAACTGCTTTGCCAGCGAAGGCTCGATGCCGCTGCCATCCTGCGGCACCGGCGCGGTCTTTAGCTTCGTTACCAGCAAGCCCAGTTTTTCCGGCCCCATGCTCAGCAAGTAATCCACCCGCGACCAGGATTGAATGTGCCCCTGGTAGCCGAGGTCCTCGGCAGGAACCCACGCCAACATTTGCTCAAACGGGATCGTCGCGCCGTCGTGCTGGGCCCGCAGGCGGATTTTTTTTGCCCACTCATGCTTGTCACTGTTGTTGACCGACTCGGACGCCTTCGTCACACAGTTGATGAAGTTGGTTCGCACGCGACGCGAGTAATAATGCGCCAGTCCCTCGGCGAGCCACGGCGGCAGCGCACTGTTATAGCCGTAGAAGGCGCCGAGGAAGTTGTGGAACAGGCTGTAGAGAACGTTGCTGTGCAAACCCTGCGCGTCGCCTTCCTCCAGTGAGTCCATCGCCACAGCAAACAAGAACTGCTGCGTCACCGGGTGATAGTAACGCAGCGAGGTGTCGCTCTTTTGCGTCGTGAAGCGCTCGGTGTAGCGCGCAAGGTCCGACCGCTTCTGAAACAGCAGGAGCAAAAACTTGTCCGGCAAACCTAGATACTTGCCATTCGGCGACTCTTTTCCACCGGGGAAGGTTGCATCTGTCACCCCGACAACCTGCTGAAACTCCGCATACGCACTCTCGGCGCGTTGCGCAAACAGATGCAGCAGGAGCCACGGGTCGAGCTTCTTCGGCTTGTCGACCACCCTTGGCAGCTTCCTTTGCAGTAACGCAAGCTCGTCCGCGACCTGCCGCCTTTCCAACTGCTCCACCGGCAACAGCGCGGTCTTCAGGTTGAGGCCGATGCGAAAGTGCGCGGTCTCAAGCCATCGCACGCGGCCTTCGCCGAGCACCCGCTCGATGTCCGCCGTTGTGATGTGATCGGCCCACGGAAACGGCGCGTAACGGATAATCCCAGCAGCGCGCATCCGCGCTTCGTCGCCGTCCGTGAATGGATCATTGCGTGGTGCCTTCACCACATCCTCGTCAGCCCTGGTCGTGGCCACTGGCTTGCCATCCTGAGCGCACAGGGAAGCGCCGCACAGAACGCCTGCCACGAACAGCACCATTGCGCAGGCCTGTGCCTTGCGCACGGCGACCTCGGAACGCATGGCATCACAGTTCGACCGGGACAGCGCTGTTAGAAATGTCACCCCTCGACCGCGCGGCCTGCCGCAGACTTGCTGCGAGGATCGGTGTTGCGCCGGCACAATTCGTAACAGGCAACCTGCAACACTGAGCCCTGTGCGTTGGCCAAGAACCCGCGTGGCACCAGGTGACCGCCAGCAATGGCCAGCTAGCGCGCGCCTCGTCTTCACCGCAGAGCCTGCAGCGAAGAAAGCGGAGAAAAAGCGCACCACGCACCGGCAAAACCAGGCGAGCCACCGCCCATCGGCGGCGCGCGACTGTTTGTGCTTGGCCGGGGTCATGTTGCATTGATCCTAAAGCACACAATGCAGATGCGCCAACAGGTCGCACCCGGCGCGGCCAACCGTTAGCGTGCGCCACATGGCTCTGCGACTACGGCTGCCGCTACTCGTGACCTTGACCGCAATGCCATTCGTGATTGCAGGAATTCTCCCGGCAATCGGCAGCCATTTCTGGCTGTGCGACCTTTGCGCACATGCCACCGCACAAACCGCGATTGCACTGTGCCTCGGCTGCATCGCGCTGTTGCTAATACGGCGCTTTGGCTTTGCCTTTTTTCTGCTGCCGTTCGCATTGCTGGCGAGCGTTCGCACCGCGCAACTTTTTTGCGGCGGCGAACCTTTGCAAACGCCCGCCCTAAGGGCCGGACAACCGCTGCGCTGCGCCGCCATCAACCTGCTGGTCGACAACGAAGACGCGGCAGCGGTGCTTTGCGCATGCAAGAGCGAGCACTTTGACATCATCACCACGAGCGAACTGACCGATCGCTGGGTCCTCGATCTGGCGCCGTTGCGCGCGCAGTTTCCGCACTTCATTGGCAAGCCAAGCGGCATCTTTGGCATCGGCCTGTGGAGTCGGCACCCGCTGCGGGGCGCGCAAGTCATTCCGCTCGGCGTCGATTGGGCACCGGCGATTCGCGCCGAGGTCGATGCGCCGCAGGGGACGTTTTCAGTGCTCGCCGTGCACCTGCCAAGAGCAAGCCTGTTTGGTCAGGCCTTTACCGACAACCGCGATCTCGCATTGCAGGCAATCCCCTTGGTGCTCGCTCGATTGCCAAAGCCTCGCGTCCTGCTCGGCGACTGCAATGCGACCCGCTGGACGGCGGCGTATGCGTCGATGCAAAAGGCCAGTGGCCTGTTCGACACTAGCGATGGTGCTGGGTGGCAGCCAACCTGGCCCACCTCACTGCCGTCGCTGTTGCGCATCCCAATTGATCAGGCACTGATCGAACCCACGTTGCACCTGCGCCGCCGCTGGCTCGGCCCACACACCGGCTCGGATCACTTGCCGATCTGCATCGAGTTCGATCTGCCGCAGTGAGCCGCGGTCGCTTTCACTTCGGCGCGGCAAGCTCCACGTCGAGCAACAACGGCACCGAGGTAGCAGTGCAACCAAGTTCTGCGCACCACTGCACGATTGCATGGTTGCAGTTGTCGGCAAACCAATAGTCCCGCGCCCATGGCACGAACTGCATCTGCATTCCGGTGCGGTAAACGGCGAGCGCGGCCGAGTCATCAAACTGCGCCTGCAATCGGGCACGCAGCGCATCGGCGAGTTTGCCGGAAACGGCCAGCGGCAGCAGCGTGACGGCCGGCATCGACGACTGCAACGCCGCCGCATCGGTGACGTGATGTTCCCGCCTCGAAAGCGTGCCCTGGTTTGGCGACAACACGGTCGCCATCGCGTGATACCAACGATCCTTTGCGCGCGCATACCATTCAAAAGAGCCAAACCCAAACTCGACGTAGCCAGCGGGCAAAGGCAGCACGATGCCGCGATGCAACTGGTCCCGAATCACAAACACGGTTACGGCCGGTTCGACTGACACCGGCGGCGAAATCTTGGCGGTATAGCCAAACAGCAGAACCACCAAACCTGTGGCCGCCAAAAAGGCCGCCGCTATGCGCCAGATCAGCCGCCACAGCCAAAGGCGCCTGGCCAGCGGCAGCCCAGGCGCGCTTAGCCGCTCCACTGGACGATTTTTGGAGTTGAGCCACATTCGCTACACAGCTTGGCACCAATGCGGCTCGCTGCCAAGCGAACGTCAGACTGCTTGAGACCGAAAGCTTCTTTGGCTATCCATTCGCACATGAGTTCCATCGTCCTAGTGCTCGGTCGTGAAGTTCTTGATTCGCGTGGCAACCCGACCGTTGAGGTTGAGATCGAACTCGAATCCGGCGCGCAAGGCCGCGCGATCGTGCCGTCGGGTGCGAGCACTGGCGCGCACGAGGCGGTCGAGCTGCGCGACGGCAACAAGAATTACTATCTCGGCAAGGGCGTGCAGAAAGCCGTCGGCAACGTGAACGGCGCGCTGGCTGAAGTGCTGCTTGGCCAGTCCGCCGATGACCAGTGTGCGATCGACATGCTGATGTGCGAGACCGACGGCACGAAGAACAAGAGCAACCTCGGCGCCAATGCGATCCTCGGCTGCAGCCTCGCGGTCGCTAAGGCAATGGCGCAAGAATCCTCGATGCCGCTGTGGCGCTACGTCGGCGGCGCCGGGGCACGGCGGCTGCCGGTGCCGATGATGAACATCCTGAACGGCGGCGCGCACGCCGACAACAACATCGACTTCCAGGAGTTCATGGTGATGCCGCTCGGCGCCAAGAGCTTTCGCGAGGGCCTTAGAATGGGCACTGAGATCTACCACGCGCTGAAGGGCGTGCTGAAGGACCATAAACTCGCAACGGGCATCGGCGACGAAGGTGGGTTTGCGCCAAACCTGAAGAGCAACTCGGCCGCATTTGAGATCATCCTCGAGGCGATCAAGAAGGCTGGCTACAAGCCCGGCTCCGACGTGATGCTGGCGCTCGACGCGGCCAGCACGGAGCTATTCCAAAAAGGCAAATATCGGCTCGAAGGCGAAGGTAAGACCTTGGATCGCAAGGGCATGGTCGAGTTGTTTGCCGGCTGGTGCAGCGAGTTTCCGGTGTTCTCGATCGAAGACGGCATGGCTGAGGACGATTGGGCGGGCTGGCAACAACTCAACGCAGCGATCGGCGGGAAGGTCCAGATCGTCGGCGACGATCTGTTCGTCACCAACACCGAGCGCCTGCAGAAGGGCATCGACCAGCGGGCCGCCAACGCGATCCTGATCAAGGTAAATCAGATCGGCACACTGACCGAGACCATCGAGGCGATAATGCTCGCCCACCGCTCCGGCATGCGCACCGTGATGTCGCACCGTTCGGGCGAGAGTGAGGACAGCACCATCGCCGACCTCGCAGTGGCACTGAACTGCGGGCAGATCAAGACCGGCGCGCCGTGCCGCAGCGACCGCGTTGCCAAATACAACCAACTGCTTCGGATCGAAGAACAGCTAGGCGCGGCGGCGATCTACGGGATCTGATGCGCCGACTGGCGAATGATTTAGCTGGCCGCCAGTCCGCAGACGGTCGACAAGCTGCGATTTGCAACGTAGGCTCCTGCGTTCAATGACTCTGGTGCGTGACTTACTGGCCTGCATGCTGTGCACAATACTTGCGATGGGCAATGTAGTGCTGCACGCTCGCCCCGACTGTGCGGCCTGTGGTCAAACGGAAACTGGCACAACGGAATCCGCGCCGAGTTGCTGCCAGCCAACTGCCTGCTGCTGCGGCACTGCAAAGCAGCAATGCCGCATGGCTTTGTGTGAGGGCAAAAAGCCAAGCCCTGCACCGTTGCCCGCACCGGACAGTCATTCGCGCGATGTCGTGCCCATGACTGTTGCAGAACTGCGGCTGACCCGTGCGACAGCCCCCACCACCTTGGACACTGATCGCTTTGGGCCGCAAGCCTGCAGAGCGCGGCACTGGCAAAATCTGCCAACGCGCCTGCGCCAAGAAGTATTCTCCGTCTGGCGATGCTAGCGAGTTGAGCGGGGGCAACTCTGTCCCCGCCGGATGTCCATTGTCCGCGCAATCGTGGCGCGGCTTCGCTTGACTCCCACCCGTTCACCCAGAGTTACTGCCATGAACATTTTGCGCTCGTCTTTGCCTGCGTTCACGTTTTTTGTCCTGCTCGGTGCTGCCGCTGGCGCAGGTTATTGGCTTGGTGCTTCGCGCATCCAGGTCGACGCGCGGATCTTCACCTGCAGCATGCACCCGCAGGTGAGACAGCAAGGTGAAGGCCTCTGTCCGATCTGCCACATGCAGTTGACGCCGCGCTCTGCTGAAAACCATGCAGATGAGGCCGTGATCTCCATCGATCCCATCGTTGTGCAAAACATGGGAGTGCGAGTGCAGAGCGTGACCGAAGGCGAACTCACGCGCGAGCTAAACTGGCTTGGCACGCTGAAAGTGGCGCAAACGCAGGTGCGGGACGTGACGATCAAGTTTGCCGCCGTCGTCGAACGACTGCATGCCAATCGCGACGGCATGACCGTGCAGCAAGGCGAGCCGATCTTTGAGTTGTATGCCCCAGACCTGATCGTTGCGCTTGAGCAGTTGCTGGCAGCAACGCGCGAAAACGACGCAGTCACATCGGCAGCGATGCGGCTGCGACTTTTGCGATGGGACATGACCGACGCGCAAATCGACGCGCAGATCGCGGGTGGTCGCGTGGCGCGCACGATTGCCTGGCCATGCCCGGTCAGCGGAGTCGTCATGCAGCGCAACATTGTGCAAGGCGGTCCGATCGAGGCCGGCACTTCGGTGCTGCGCTTGGCAGACCTGAGCATGCTCTGGCTCGATTCACAGGTGCCCATTGCCGACCTGCTAGCAGTGGCAAAGGGGACTACCGTGCAAGTTACTCTGCAGGGCAGCACCGAATTGTTTTCCGCCACGGTCCTCGAAGTGCTCCCCACCCTAGACGAGCAACTGCGCACCGGCACCGTCCGCTGCGAAATCAGCAATCCCGATCGCCACCTGCGGGTCGGCCAGTTTGCCAAAGTGCGACTACGTTCGGTGCTGGCACAAAAAACACTGCTGATCCCAAGCGATGCCGTGCTCGACACGGGCCTGCGCCAGGTCGCCTATGTGGCACTCGGCAACGGCCGTTTCGAACCGCGTGAATTACAACTCGGCCAATACGGCAACCAGAACATGGTGGCAGTGAAGCGCGGGCTGTTGCTCGCCGAGCAAGTGGTGGTAAGTGGACAGTTCTTGATCGATGCCGAGAGCCGAATGCAGGCCAGTGTTCGCAAGCTGTCGAGCGACGGCACCCTGCCGGCAACGACTGTAAAAGGCCAGGCCATGAGCGGCGAGTCGATGACTCTCACTGAAACGGATCGGGCGCTGGTTGATGCCGTGTTCACGAGCTACCTCGCGGTCGCGACAATGCTGGCCAACGATCGCGCCGCAGCCGAGCAGTGGAGTGCCTTACAGCGTGCGGCACGCGCACTCGATAGCCTGCCAAGTGGCCTGAAAAATACCGTCCTGATGCTGCAGGCGAGCCTCACCACAGCGCCACCCGATCTGAAGGACCAGCGGCAAGCGTTGAAGGCCGTGAGCGCCGCGACGATCGATCTGTTTAGCGCGGCCCGTCCGAGCAAGTCGTTTGGCGAGAACTTGTTCGTGATGTATTGCAGCATGGTTGAGGCTAGGTGGCTGCAGACGGAGCCAAAGGTTCACAACCCATACTACGGCGCAGAAATGTTGCAGTGCGGCGAAGTGAAGCAGACCTACCCACTCTATGCCGAGGCCAGGCGATGATCGAACGCATCGTCGAACTATCGGTCCGACACCGCGGGTTGGTGTTGCTGGCCGCGCTTGCACTGTTGCTCGCAGGCCTCTGGGGCTATCGCAACATCCGCCTCGATGCGATCCCGGATCTATCGGATGTGCAGGTCATCATCGTCACCGAATACCCGGGCCAGAACCCGCAAGTCGTCGACGACCAGATCACCTACCCACTGTGCAGCGCCCTGCTAGCCGTGCCCGGGGCAACGGCGGTGCGCGGCACGTCGATGTTTGAGCAGTCGTTCGTCTACGTGCTGTTCGCTGACGGCACCGACCTCTACTGGGCGCGCAGTCGCGTGCTCGAATACTTGTCAACGGTTCGCGATCGCTTGCCGCCAGGCATTCAGCCCAAGCTCGGCCCCGATGCAACCGGCGTCGGCTGGGTCTATCAATACGCTCTGCAAAGCGATCAACACGACCTGCAACAGCTGCGCGAATTGCAAGACTACTACCTGCGCTACCCACTCAGCGCAGTCGAAGGTGTCGCCGAGGTCGCCAGCTTTGGCGGCTTTGTAAAGGAGTATCGCATCGAGTTGCAGCCGGCAGAGGTTCGGGCTTACGGGCTATCGCTCGCAGCGATTGCCACTGCGATCCAGCGCAGCAACAACGATGTTGGCGGCTCGGTGATCGAACGCGGCGAGCAAGAACTGATGGTGCGGAGCCGTGGCTATCTGCAGGGCAAAGCCGACCTCGCCATGGTGCCTGTCGGACTCGGCATCAACGGCACGCCCCTGCTGCTCGGTGACGTTGCAACAATCATCGTTGGCGGCGAGGCACGCCGCAGCGTGGGTGACCTTGACGGCAAGGGCGAGGCCGTCGGCGGCGTGATCATCGCACGACATGGCAGCAACGCTTGGCAGGTGATTGCGGACGTGAAGCTGAAACTCGAGGAACTTGCAGCTGGCTTTCCCAAAGGTGTCACGCTGCTGCCCACCTACGACCGTTCGCAGGTAATCAATCGTGCCGTTGACACGCTGCGCAAAGCAGTCTGGGAAGAACTGATCGTCACCGGACTCATCTGCCTGCTGTTCCTCGCGCATGTGCGAAGTGCGCTGGTTGCGCTATTGGTGCTGCCGATCGGCCTGCTCGCGTCGATCCTTTTGATGACCCTGCTCGGCATCAACGCAAACATCATGTCGATCGGCGGACTCGCACTCGCAATCGGCGTGATGGTCGACTCAGGCGTCATCTTGATCGAGAACGCGCACCAGCATCTGCAGCGCGCACGCGACGAATGCGAGCGCGACGGCACACCGATGCCCGACCAGGCAGCGATCGTGCTTGCCGCTGCGAAAGAGGTGGCGCCGAGCCTGTTCACATCACTGCTGATCATCACCATCGCATTCCTGCCGATCTTCACGCTCGGTGGCGAGTCTGCGCGGATGTTTGCGCCACTGGCGTGGACCAAGACGTTTGCCATCGCCGCTGGCGCGATCTTGGGCATCACGGTGGTGCCCGCACTGATGGTCATGCTGGTGCGCGGCCGCATCCCGCGCGAGTCGAGCAACCCCATCAATCGCATTTCCGAAGCGATCTACGAACCGCTGTTCTGGATCTGCCTGCGGCACCCATTCGCAACGCTGCTGATGACGCTGGTGCTCGGAGCTAGCGCCATTTACCCATGCCAGAGGCTCGGCTCAGAGTTTATGCCGAAGCTCGACGAGGGCGACCTGCTCTACATGCCGACCACCGCGGCGAGCGTCAGTGTGGACAAGGCGCGCGAGATCCTGCAGCAAACTGACAAACTGATCGCAACCGTTCCTGAGGTGCGCCGCGTGCACGGCAAGATCGGCCGCGCTGATACCGCAACCGATCCAGCACCGCTGTCCATGATCGAGACCGTGGCGCAACTAGAAACCGACCAGACCAAGTGGCGCACAACGAAGGTCACACGATTTTACGAAGGATTCCCAGCATGGCTTTGCGATCTGTGCAAACCACTCTGGCCGGATACTCGCACGATCACGACCGAGGAGCTGAAGTTTGGTTTTACCGATGCGGATGGCACGCGCCATCTCGGCCTCGACGAGATCGTTCGCTTGCCTGGCGTCGCCAATGCTTGGCCATACCCAATCGAAAATCGCCTCGCGATGTTGTCGACCGGCATCAAGACGCCAGTCGGCATCAAGCTGTTTGGTCCAGACCTCACGGTGCTCGACGAACTGGCAAAGCGGACCGCGGCGTGCGTTCTCGCCGTGCCCGGCACCGCCAGTTCTTATCCTGAAGACAACACCGGCGGGCACTACCTCGACATCGATATCGATCGGCTCGCCACCGCGCGGCTAGGCCTCACCGTTGGCGACGTGCAGGACGTGATACAAACCGCGATTGGCGGCATGGCAGTCAGCACAGCAATCGAAGGGCTGGGTCGCTTCCCGATCAGCCTGCGCTACGCGCGAGAACTGCGCGACACGCCGGATGCACTGCAAAACATCTTGGTGAGGACGCCAACTGGTGCGCAAGTGCCACTTGGGGAACTCGCCTCACTAAAAACCACCCTTGGTGCGCCAATGCTGCGTAGTGAAAACGCCCAACGCACTGCGTGGGTCTACGTGGACATCAAGGGCCGCGACCTTGGTAGTTTTGTTGCAGAGGCAAAAGCGCGCGTCGAACAGGAAGTGCCACTGCCGGAGGGCTACTCACGAACCTTTTCCGGCACGTTTTTGAGTCTGGCCGACATGGAACGGCGACTCTGGCTCGTAGTTCCGATCACAATCGCGCTGATCATATTGCTGCTCTACATGGGCACCGGATCGTGGTTTCGAGTCGCGGTCATTCTGCTTGCCGTGCCGTTCTCGCTGATTGGCGCATTCTGGTTTTTATATGCGCTCGACTACCACATGAGCCTCGCCGTCTGGGTCGGCATGATCGCGCTGCTTGGCATCGACGCAGAGACCGGCCAGGTGATGCTGCTCTACCTCGACACCGAGTTTGACCGGGCACAAAAATCTGGCCGCATGCGCAACCTGCGCGACCTGCAGTTGGCGATCCATGAAGGCGCAGTAAAACGCATCCGCCCCAAAACGATGACCGTGGCGACCGACATGATCGGCCTGCTGCCACTGCTGTGGGCAACCGGCACCGGTGCCGATGTGACGCGCAGGCTCGTCGCACCACTGATCGGCGGCATCTCGGTGAGCTTTGCGATGGAATTGCTGGTCTATCCGGTGATCTTCTATCTGTGGAAGCGTTGGAAAATAGGCGGCACTTTCTCGGCAGAGGCAGCATGAACCGCACAACGATGTTTGTTTTTGCACTGCTGCTCATGCCTGCCGCCTGCACCGTGCATCCCGAAGGTGAAAGCAGTGAGCGCGAACGCGCAGCGGTTGCCGGCGCTGCATGGTCAAAGCCATTTGGCGATCGTATCCCGCTACCACTCACGCAGAACTCAACGCTGGCCGACTACCTTGCTCATGCCGAACAGGGCAACGGCGAACTCGAAGCCGCATGGAATCGATGGCAGGCCGCGCTGGAACAGGTGCCGCAGGATGGGACCCAGCCCACCACCGCGATGATCGGCATTGATCATGAGCTCGACGGCGGCAAGGCAATCGACCGCACGGGCATTTCGTTGATGAGCGACACGATGAACAACCTGATGGTGCCAGGCAGGCTCGGAGCACGCGCCCTCGCCGCGCTCGAACGGGCACGCACGGCCGCTGCCGAGTTCGATCAAGCGCGCTTGCAGCTGCAACGCGAAGTCGCCAAGGCCTACTACGAACTGGCCTACCATGACGAGGACTACCTGCTGATGCTGCAGGTTCGCAACAAGCTCGCCACCATCGAAGAGTCGGTGGCAGCAAGTGTGGCAGCTGGCACGTTGAAGCCAACCGCAAGGCTGCAAGTGCAAATCGCCATCGATCGCCTCGATGCTGAGCGTGAACGGATGCACGCCGACCGCCCGGCGTTGATCGCGGCGGTTCGCCGCATTATCGGCGGTGGTCCAACACTGACCGAAGTCTTAGCGGTGCTGCCGGACTTTCAGCCACTTGCGGATAACGAACAGGAGTTCCTGTTTCGCGCGTTGGAACACAACCCGGCGCTCAGCATCCGGCGCAGAGAACACGATGCTGCAAATGCAGAAGAACGGGCCCGCGAATGGTTGCGGGTGCCCGAACTGTCGCTGAGATCGGCACTGATGCTGGATGGCATCGGCGGACTCAGTGGCGCCGTATCCTTGCCGTTTTTGCGCGGCACCGCGATTGATGGCGCGATCGCACAGGCCAGTGCCAATGCACGCGCCGCCGAAGCGCTGCAGCGACAAGCAGGACACGACGCGGTTGCCGCGGTGCTCGGATTTTCTGCCGAGTTGCGCGGTCACGAAGCCGAAGCCAAGGTCCTGAATGAGCGCCTGATCCCCCGCCTTATGCAGCTCGCCCAAATCACGCGCAGTGAATGGACTGCTGGCAAAGGTGACTTCCAGATGGTCGCCGAAGTCGAAATGCAGGTGCTCGAAGCCAAACGCCTGGTGCTGCGCATCCGCCGCGAGCACGCCGTCACGCGCGCTCGGCTGGCAGAAGCAGCCGGTGCGCTGCTCACAGAAAAACATTGAGGCACCATTTGCGCAGCAAAAGAGGCGCTGCGTAGCTGAAGAAACGTTGCACAGCGGACGCAACGTTAAATGGCTGACGAAACACCGCACGGCAGACGAACAACCGAGCATTTGTAATCTGCCGTGTCACAAAAAGTCGGACACTGGCTTACTGCCATACCAAAGCACACAGCGGCCTCAGCCTCGGATCGGCCCGCGCATGGTGCGAGTTACACGGACAACAAAAACGGCAACGGAAAGCAGCGCCACGGCAGCCTGGCCGGGCGGCCAGTCGATACTCGGTTGGTGAGCTATGAATAACGCGAGCAAAGTTCCGGACGCGCCAACGATCGGTGCCCAGCGGATCACACTGCGAAGCGAGGCGCAAAGTTCGCGCATCAGCAAGACCGGCAGCACCAAAAGACCAACGGTAAACAATAGCCCAGTGGCATGAGTCGCAAACGCAACACAGAGCCCAAAACACGCACCCACCGCGACATCATAATTAATGGGCCGCAGGCCTTGCGCGCGCGCTTGCGTTGGATCCATCGCCCAAAGCAGCAGGCGAAAATGGAATCTTTGTTGAGCAACCACAGTTATCAAAAGCAGTGCTCCGGCGATCACCACATCATTAGCCGATGCGCCGAGCATGCTCGACGACTGCAAGCGCATGACTTCGTGCAGCCCGTGCGGATCGTTCGCCAGTAGCAACATGGCGCCACTGCCGCCAAGCAGGAACACCGTCACCGAACGTGCTTCAAGGTTTGAGCGAGCAGCACTCAGCGCCCGCAATGAAAGCACCGCTACCGCCATCGCCGATAGACCACCAAAAACGATCAACCACGAGTCATTTGTCAGCCCGTGCAAAATGCCACTCCCAAGGCCGCACCAGAGCGCCACAGCAAAACCGAGTGCAGATGCTTGACCGATCGCCGCGCCAAGAAAAACTTGCTGCCGCAACAACAGCCAAAACCCAAGCCGTGGCAGCAATGCAGCGAGCAGTAGCGCCGTGGTAAATGGCGCGGCAAACAACTGAACAGCTTGCAGGAAGGTATCGCTCACGAGAGCGCCCCGGTGCCCAGTGCGTTTGCCACCACTCCAGTGGCAAACAGCAAATCGGCGGGCCCAACGTGCGCTTCACCATCGTCAATGACAACGAGATGGGTGGCAAAACGCTGCGCGAGCACAAGGTCATGACTGCTGTGCAATAGGCAGAGACCACGCGAAAGACGCAGGTAATCCAGGTCATGAACGATCTGCAACGCAGTTCCTGGATCAAGGCTCGTGGTCGGCTCGTCGAGGATCATCAGGCTTGGTTTTCGCAGCAATGCGCGTCCGATCAATGCCCGCCGCCGTTGACCCAACGACAGAACAGACCAGCGCAGCGAGCCAAGTCCGGAAAGCCCGATGTGAACCAGCACGGCAGCAACCGCGGCATCCCGCTCTTTACGTGAGGTTCGCTGGTCGGCGAGTCCTAGCTCTAGGAACTCCGCCAGCTGCATTGGCAAGCTCGGCTGCAACGGCGGCTCTTGCGGCACAAACCCAAGCGCACTGCGGTTCGCAATCCCAGCG
The DNA here is from genome assembly GCA_014192625.1 of Planctomycetota bacterium. GTDB lineage: Bacteria > Planctomycetota > UBA1135 > UBA1135 > UBA2386 > BJHM01. Next base: position 30,557 of record BJHM01000025.1, on the reverse strand, counting down.
ACACAAAAAAGCTCTCCGCCGAGTGGTGGCATTAGACCGGCAAGCGTGTGCAGCAGGGTCGACTTGCCTGCACCGTTCCTGCCGAGCACAAACCACCACTCAGAAGGTCTAAACTGCACCGTTAGCCCACTCAGCAATGGTGTCCGAAAACCCACCACCAGCTTGCTTGTCGACAGCAATTCGCCCGGTGTTGTCACGACTATTCTTTGCCTGCGGCAAACGCCTTGGTGATCGCTTCGACGTTGTGTTCGATCGTTGCCAAATAGTCTTCGCAACTTGGACGAGCGGCGACTTGATGCGCCATTTCGGCTATCTGCGCGCCAGCTGCGTGCGAAACGAACTCAGCATTCTTGCGATCAAAATACGGGACGCTGAGCACGACACCGACGCGTTCTCGATGCATCTGATCCACCAACTTGGTCAAGTGCGAGGTGGTTGGCGCAATGCCGGGCTTTGGCTCGAGGAAGCCCACCACACGGATGCCAAAGCGGCCTGAGAAGTAGGGCCACAAGTCGTGATCTGCGACCACGGATCTATCGCGATACGGTTGCAGCGCAGCAAACCAGCCACCTAGCTTTGCTTCGTCACCATGCTGCTTCAACAACGGCAGCAACGTGCCGCGCTCAAATGCAACCGCGAGGTTTTCGCAGTCGTAGTCGTAAAGTTTGGCCAGCACAGCACCGACCATCGACTCACACAACCGCTGCCGGAAAAGCTCGCAACGAGCGGCAAATCCGTCTTTGTCTGCCGGCCGAAGTTGCGTGAAACGATCGCGCAACAACAACGCCACCTGCAAACCACAGCGCGGGTCCGCGAGAAAATGCGGATTGCCACCTGCGTGCACATCGCCCATCGAGCGATCTATCCCGCCTTGCGGCACCTCGCGCTTTTCGATCACTGAACTCGCGTCGATGGAACCGGCTGCATTTGCCAACAATGCCTGGTTGCGCGCATTCGCGATCAGAACAGGCAACCAGCCAACTTCGAGTTCAAGCCCAACAAAAACCAGCGCGTCAGCCTTGCTGCATGATCGAATCATGCTCGGCCGCGCGTCAACAAAATGCGGGTCTTCTGGCCCGTGCAAAAACGTCGTGACGACAACGCGATCCCCGCCCACCGCGGTTGCCAATGCGCCCAGATCTGTGGTCGTAGCGCATACGCGCAAGGCATCCGCCTGCTGGGCCGGCAGCAACGCCGCCATAGCCAGCATGAGTAACGAAAAGTTTTTCATTGTCCTGCCCTCAGAAGTTGTGGGGTGGATGTACGCCGATCAAAAACTCAACTCCGATCCAGACCGAGTGAACGTTGTCACCCACTCCTTCGAGCTCGTTGGCCACGTTGTCGAAGTTGTATTGCAGGCGCAACCGCGAGAACTCACTTGGGTGATACTGCAGCAGTGGCGAAATCCGGATGCGATTGCCGCGAAAGAAATCGGTCTCACGGCTAACAAAACTACCAGGCACTGCTGGACTACCACCAGGCACTGCTACTTGGCCAAGTTGGTAGCTCTGACCAGAACCGGTGACCCATTCGCCACGCAAACCCAAATCCCAACCGGGCGAAAAACCGCAAAGGCACTGCAGGTAGCCACCGTAATCATTCAGCGTGTCACTCGGAATCAAGGTCGTTTGATCCACATCCAAGCTTGTTGATGCATCGAAATCGCGGACGACAAACTCACTCTGCACCTTCACGAATGGCCAGCCACGGGTGTTGGCTAAGGGCTTCCACTTGTAGGTGAAGTCTGCTCCGTAGATCGTGGTCGCAGCACCTTCGCCCGATGCGTTTGGACCAAAGACCACAGACGTGCCGAGCAGGACCGTTGAAGTTTCATTGAAATCAAAACTGGTCGACAATCGTGCTGACCAGGCCAAGTCACCCATCGACTGAACTTCGCTGTCGATAAATGGCCGGCCGCCGATCGGTCGCTCGGCGTAAAACTCTTCATTAGCCAAAAAACTACTCATGGTCTCGCCGTTGGCGTTTTGCACACCGGCGATCAACTCTGTGTAGTTGTAAGTCGGCAATAGCCAGCTGACACGGGCACCAGGCGCACGCATGCCGTCCGGGCCAAACACGCGGGTATTGATCAGCGGCTGATCCATCCAGTCCCACGCGTGGGGATGGGTTATGTTTATGCGACCGAACTCGGTCAGATACATCCCGGCCTTTACCTGCAGGCCCTCTGGCAGCGACTGCGTAGTGCCAAATGCTTCTTCCAACTCGACCACGGTCTCACCCGACTCGGGATCAATACTCGCCACCAGGCTAGCCTCGGCATTGCACCAAGAATCAACCGCACCGGAGAGTTTCAACTCCGCTTGCTGCAACGTGAAGCCACGCTTGCGCGGGTCATGCCCCCCACCCTGCAAGTTGCCGAGCACAGAATCATGCGCAGTCGAGGAACCTGCGGCGGCCAAGATGTCGAGCGAGATATCAATGAGCCGTAGCGGACCAGAGTTGAGTGCGGGGCTTTGCAACACAACTGCGTTTTTTGGCGACTCTGCCGCACGCAGCAGCCCTTCTTTTCGGGTGGCGGGATCTTGCGCAGGGAGCAAGACGACGAGAAAAACCGCCAGCGAAAATGACAATGAGACAGCGCGGACTCCGGCAATGACGAGGTCATTTGCACGGCATAAGTTTAGACAATGAGACATACGACAACTCCTGGACAGAGCAGCAAATCGAGCAACCGTTGCGCCAGACACTGGCGACAAACACCGATCACTCAGTCCGAACTATTCAGCAGTCCAGGGAGCGAGGCGGCGCGCGCGCTTTCGGAGTTGCATTGGCATGGCCAAAAAGCAGCCGCGAAGCGGGTTGCAGGTTTTTGGCCGCTGGTAGAAAGAGACTGACCAACGAACAACCAGCCGGGCAAACGAACCCATGCGATCGCGTTAGTTCGACACACAACGGACAGTCGTGCTGGTGGCTGTCTACCTGCCAGCGCGGCTGCCATGGCGAGCCGTTTTCACTGAGCAGCTTTTGCTCGGCCTCATGCGCTGCACACGCACAACCAAAGGAATCGAGCAGAACATGCCGCGCCGAATCTTCCTGAGCATGCTGCAAGACGTGCAACCCCGGTCCAAGCACGTGCAGGAGCACGAGCAGGATCGAAACCAAGGTGCCGTGCAAGCGGTTCATCAAAGCTATTTTTTTTTATTCCTACTCGGAGAATTTGCAAGGCTTATTGAACTCTGCACGATTCTGCCAGATCCAGAAACTTCGCGTGCCATCACCAATCGTTCTCAGTTTTCTTGCCCTAGCACTCGGACCATTGATGGTCCTGCTAGCGCGTCGCGCCGCTTGGTCGACCATTGCCGTCGACAGTTTTTGCGTCATCACCATCAGCGGTTTTGCACTTTTACATCTGCTGCCAGAATGCATCGAGCAAGCTGGCTGGCTCGTGGTGCCGCTCGCAATGGCTGGGTTTATCGCCCCGACCCTAGCTGAACGTGGCCTGCAGCGGCGTGGCAAAGGTCTCCGCCGCATCGTGCTCGTGCTGGCGTTGCTGGGAATGGCCGCGCACGACACGCTCGACGGCATCTTTTTGCACGGTGGCCACGAGCACGCAGCGGCCGCGTCACAAAGCGAAGAACACATGCATTCCGCGAGCGTGACCGCTTGGGCGGTCATCCTGCATCGCATTCCCGAAGGCATCGGCATCTGGTGGATCGTGCCGCGCACACTCGGCACACTCGCTGCAGTGCTGGTCACCATCGTCACGATTGGCGGCACGCTGCTTGGCTACATGCTCGGCCACGACCTCGGCGATACGCCGACTAGCGGCCTTGCGATGCTGCAAGCACTGCTCGCTGGATCGTTGCTCCACGTGGTGCTGCACGCACATATCCCAGCGCCACGCGACAAGGGGCGCTGGCATTTCGCCTCGGTATTTGGCGCCATCGTTGGGATGCTGGTGCTCTACGTCGTCATCCACAACCATTTCCCGGATGATCACAGCGGCTCGGTCTTTTACAACTTTCTGTCGATGGCCAAGGAATCGGCGCCAGCCTTGCTGCTCGCCTATGGCCTAGTCGGTCTCTGCAACGCCTTCTTGCCCGCTGGCTGGCTGCAGCAAATGACCAAGGGCAACCCGTTCGTGCAGGCGCTGCGCGGCGTTGCGATCGGCTTGCCGCTGCCAGTCTGTTCGTGCGGCGTTTTGCCGATCTATCGCCAACTCGTCGCGCAAGGCGCGTCACTGTCGGCCGCGATCGCGTTTTTGGTTGCAACGCCCGAACTCGAACTCACCGCCGTGCTGCTGACCTGGAGTCTGCTAGGCAGCGAAGTGGCATTGATCCGGGTTGTGATGGCCGCATTTCTGGCACTCGGCGTCGGCATGATTGTCGGCAGCCTGTCGCGCAAATCGACGACGGACAAAGCCGAGGCTCAAATTGGTGCGTTACCTTCCTCACCGACGGGCTCGCTCGGCGTGCGCATCAAGGAAGCGCTGCGCTTTGGCTACGGCAAGGCTGTCGACAACACAGCGACCTGGATTGTCGTCGGCCTCATGCTGTCGGCAATGCTGCTGCCCTACGTCGATCGCGAGTGGCTCGCGTCACTGCCAAAAGGCATCGACGTGCCGATCGCAGCATTGCTTGGGCTGCCGCTCTACGTCTGCGCGACCGGCAGCACGCCGCTCGTTGCAGTATTGCTGGCGAAAGGACTCTCACCTGGTGCAGGCCTCGCACTATTGCTCACCGGCCCCGCCACCAATCTCACTACGTTCTATGTGCTGAGCCGACTGCACGGCAAGCAGACCGCGATTGTGTTTGCTGCGGCGATGTGGCTTGGCACGATCGCACTAGGTTATGCCGCCAACCTGCTGCTCGAAAACGCAGCGCCGAGAGCGGTGATGGCCGAACACACACACAGCACGTTTGGCAGCGTTGCACTAGTGCTGCTCGGCGGACTGTTCTTTGTCTCGCTGCTGCGCCAAGGCGTGCGGCCGTTTCTAGAGCAGCTGTTTGAATCGCCAGCCAATCACGACCACAGCGTGAGCAGTGACAACGACTGCTGCGCGCATGCGGGACATGATGGGCATCACCACGCTCACGAGCTTCCGCACAATGCAGCACGCGGCAAAACCGCTCCATCGCACGGCTTCCTCAATATGGATGACCGCGCGAAAACGCGACGCAACGACCCGCAGTCCTGACAAAACACCAGCGGGCAGCTAGCGCGCGGCGAACAGCAGCAAAGACCGAGCAGCGTGCGGCGGCAGCGAGCTTGCGCAAGAATGCGTTGTGGCAGCAAGCGATCAAGATGCTGGCAAATACGGCTCGCACGCAGTCGACGTAGCGGGCTTTGCGTCGTGCAACCTAGCAAAAAGAAAACCTGCCTCGCAACACGCGAAAAATCGATGGCGTGGCGTTTTGCAGGTTTGGACTTGCCGACTCATTGAGAAACCGGCAGGAACTATCGGCGCACTTTTCACCATCGGGACGGCGGGACTCGACTGCTGCCCAGTTGTGCGCGACAAGTGGTGCCAACGACTACCTGTGCGCCAAAGCGCAGATGGCCGGCAGGGCAAGCAGGAAAAACTGGCAGGAAAAACAGGTAAGGATCGAACCGTAATGGTGATTGCGAAAAAACCACTGCGACTCGGCGCAGCGTAGCCATCAACCGGCAAAGCCAGCCGCGGGGAATGCCGCGCAATGTGGTGACCGGTGATGCTTGTTTTTACACCGCTCCTTTTTCAACCAAGTGCCAAACCTCGGACACCAATAAAACCGCGGGGCGCACCACGAATTCGCCTTGCGAGTGTGAAGGACCTATCGTCAGCCATATGCCAAAGATCACGATACGGACCAGCAATCGGCTCGAGGAACTGGCATCTTTATTAGCAAGAGAGTTGGCCACCAACCCGCAGGCACCGCTATCGCTCGAAACGATCATTGTGTCAGGCAGAGGAATGGCGCAATGGCTAAGGTCGGAGCTTTGCCAACAGGTCGGCATAGCGGCCGACCTCGATATGCCGTTCCCCGGCGCATTTATCGGCAAGCTATTTAAAAAGCCAACCCAAGCTGACCCGTTCGATCGCACCGCGCTGACATTCCGCATCTACCGCATCTTGGGCAACCCAGATAGCTCAGCAGAACTTGGTCCAGCGAGAAAGTATTGCGCCGACGATCCGAGCGGCGAAAAGCGCCTGCAGCTTGCCGCCAAACTCGCTGCGTGTTTCGACGACTATCAACTCTATCGGCCGCAATGGCCTGCAAAGTGGCAGCGCAACGAACTGGCCCTGCCTTCTGCCGAACATGAGCCATGGCAGGCAGCACTGTGGCGCACGCTGGTAAACGAAACTGGCGGCGAGGCTGCGCAACGCATCGACCGAGTGAAAGCGGGGCTGCGGGCAAATCTCCTGCGCAAAGATAAAAACCAGCCGCAAGTCGCTGCTGAAAATCTGCTGCCAGAACGCCTGCATATCTTCTCCATGCCAACCTTGGCGCCAGCGTTTCTTGACCTGATCCACGAAATATCGGAGCAGATCCAAGTGACCTTCTGGCTCCAGCGCCCTACCGCCCACCTGCAATCAGAGATCAGTCACCCACTGCTGTCGCACTTTGGCAAACAGGTTCGGCAGTTCACCAACGAACTGCTGAAGCGCAACATTGAAGATTTTGACTTCAATGATGACAACTTTTTGGTCCCCGAAAGCTGTTCGATTTTACATACGCTGCAGTCGGACATCATGAACATGTCGCTGGGCGGCGAGGGCAAAGCTAAGGCGTGCAGAGTTATCAGTGAAACCGATGATTCGCTGCGCGTGCACGGCGCACATTCGCCAATGCGCGAAATGGAAATCGTGCGCGATCAACTGCTCCACGCATTTGCCGAAGATCCCACGCTAAGGCCGAGCGATGTCATGGTGCTGTTGCCAGACCCGCAAACATACGCGCCGTATGTGCAGGCGGTGTTTGGCCCAGTGCAAAAGCAGCTGCCGTTTATGCTCGCCGACCGCAGCCCCGCAAGTGAGCTGCCCATCGCCAGCGCGTTGCTCCGGCTTTGTCGTTTATCACACGAACGATTCACTGCGCCGGACATCCTGCAGATGCTCGACGAGCCTGCGATCAGCGCCACCTTTTCGATCACCGCAGGGGATCTACCGATTATCCGTTCGTGGATCGAACGCAGCGCCATTCGATGGGGCAACAACGGTGAAAATCGCGCGGAGGACTACCAGCTTCCGGCATTCGAAGCGAACACCTGGGACGAAGGCCTCACGCGACTGCTGCTCGGCCAGGCAATCGGCGAAGGCATGGAGCTGTCATTCGGTCATTTGCCAACCGCAGACGGAACGATTGGCCGCGCTGATTTGATGGGAAGGTTTTTCGCCTTCGCCGATGCGGTGCGCAATGTCGCCAAGGACCTGGCAACCCCGCACACGCTCGAAGGCTTTGCCAACAGCATCGAGAACGCGCTGCAAACACTTGCGCCGCAGGAATTGGATGGCGGGCCTTCTGGCAGCAGTCAGCTCCGCGAATTAGCGCGCAAGCTGCGCCAATTGCAGACCACCAGCAATCTGCAGGAAAAACTCTCGGTGCGCGCGTTCGCGCGTTGGCTCGAAAGCGAGCTTGATGCGCTCGGCGAAGGTCGCTCGTTCCTCGCTGGTGCGATCACTTTTGCCGCGCTGCAACCGATGCGCGCCGTGCCGATGCAGATCCTGTGCATTTGCGGGCTCGCCGATGGCAACTTTCCGCGACCCGACCATCGCGATGCATTTGATCTCCTAGGCAAAAATCGAGAGCCACTCGACCGCAGCCAAAGGGAGGACGACCGACAGCTGTTCCTCGATTCGATTTTGGCAGCGCGCAAAAAGCTCGTGCTCACCTACGTCTCGCGCTCCAACAAAGACAACTGCGAGTGCCCGCCTTCTCCGGTTTTGAGTGAGCTGCTCGAATACATTGACACCGCGTTTTTGCCGAAAAATCCCGATACGCCTGCCAGCGCACAGGTCTTCGTGCAGCACCCGCTCCAGGCCTTCAGTGCGTGCTACGGAGATGCAAAGGATCTGCGGCTATTCACCTATGCCGCAGTTGAAAAAACGGCCTGCGCGCAAGCCGAAGCAGTAGTCCCTGTGAAAAGCGAACCGTTGACGATCGAACTGGAGCAACTCATTGAGTGCCTGCAAAATCCCTCCCGCTTCTACTGCAGAAACGTGCTCAATCTGCAGTTGTTGTGGGACGCAGGAGAATCGCTGGCAGATGCAGAGCCATTCAATGTCAGCAATCAAGCTCGCGCCAGCGTGCTGAAGCCTTCGGTAGATGCACAGCTAGGACACAGCACGGATCCGTTGTCTTCAGAACTTGCCTTGGCCTCGGGGAGGCTGCCGCAGGGACCACTTGGCGAAGTCGAACAACGACGCATGGCCGAACTGGCTCACTTGATGAGCAATCGCATTGCAGAAAAAGTCGGCACTGGCAGTCACGACTTCGTGCTGTCATTCGCAGGCGATACTTTGCGCGGAACCCTGCAAGGCCTCTCCGCCACCGCGCAGGTCACCTGGCGAGTTCGCAAACTAAGGTGGGATGAGCAAGCAGCTACGTGGGTCCGCCACTTGGTTCTGCAGGTTCTGGGCGAGACCGTGGAAGGCCTGCCAGAGAACACGCTGCACATCGCCGAGGACGGGGACATCAACCTAGCGCCGCTTCCGGACGCACGGTTCCACCTCGAAAACCTGATTGATTTGTTCCGCAGCGCGCGTTCGAGCCCAGTGCCAATCTTCGAACACGCAACAACTGCCTACGTGGCGGGACTGACAAAAAAAAACCCAGCCACACCCGACGAAGCGCTCGACACTGCGCGTAAAAAATTCGGCCTCAAGTACAGCGACGGGACGAAGAAAGACTCGAATGACTACGGAAATGACTGGTCGAGCAACTACGTCAAATACTGCTGGCGAGGAAAGGATCCGATCGAAACCGAAGCATTCATATCCTTTGCAAAGCGCATCGCCATGCCGATGTTTGCAGCAGTAGCGGCAGTAGCGGCAGCAGAAGAAGAAGAAGAAGAAGAAAAGGAAAACGAATGAGCAGCTACAACGTAGTAGACGCACCGTTGCAAAGGGGCCAGTTGTTACTTGAGGCATCCGCCGGCACCGGCAAGACACGAGCGATCATCGGACTCGTGATGCGCTTTTTGCTATCGGGGTCTGTTGAGTCACTATCGCAGATTCTGGTCGTCACGTTCACCAATGCGGCTACCGCAGAATTAAAAACTCGACTGCGGAAGGCACTGCGCGCAACGCTGCTTGTGTGTAAAGGCGGCACGTCAGATGACGAATTAGCTACTGCACTAGCCGGGAACGCGGGCGCAAACGCGGTGCCGATACTGACTGCGGCACTAGCCGCAGCCGATGAGATGGCGGTTTATACAATCCATTCGTTTTGTCGCCGCGTGCTCGAGGATGCTGCGTTCGAAACTGGTGCGCCATTTGCCCTCGAATTCGTCGTGCAGGACATAGACCTCCGCTTGCAGGCCGCGCAGGATGCGGTTCGCACCATCGTGCAGACCCGCGATTCCTTGACCGCTTCGGTTGCAATTCAGCAAAAATTATTGCCCGAGAATCTGTTGCAGGACTATGCCAACTGGCAGCGGCACCCAAACACATCCCTCTTTCCCATTGCGCGACCACTCGACGAGGCGCTTATCAGTTTGCGCAATAAAATTGCGCCGTTGCGCCTGGCTGCCAGCAGGGGTCTGCCAATCTTCCTCAATGCACTGCCATTCCGTAAAAATAACGAACTTGCGATGCTCGGCGACCAACTGCCGGATGCCATCCGCAGGCGGTTGCTCGACGAGTCTATTTTTCCTCTGGAGCTGCTCATTCAGTTGTCGCAGACCAACTTGGAAAAACCTGGCAAAGGCTTGAAAAAGCTTGGCAAATTAGCGCTGCAAAATATTTTTTCGGACCCGTTTATTAAACTCTGCACTGAGTTGGAGAACGCAGCGAATATCGCTGGCAGGTCGCTTCGCGTTGCGCTGCTCGCCGCAATGCACGCGCGACTTTCGAAAGCCAAGAGCACTGCGGCCATCCTCTCGCTGCAGGATCTTTTGACCGATGTGAATCGCGCGCTCACCGATCCGCAAAAAAAAGCCGAAGTGCTCGCCGCCGTGCGCTCGCGCTACCACGTCGCAATGATCGACGAATTTCAGGATACGGACCCGCAGCAGTATCGGATCTTCCGCGCCTGCTTCGAAGGTCTGCCGCTGATGCTGGTTGGTGATCCCAAACAATCGATCTATGCATTCCGCGGCGCGGACCTGTCGTCCTACATGGCCGCAAGCAAGGAAACGCATGAACACGGTTCTCTGGGTAAAAACTTTCGCAGCCATCCAGATCTCGTCAAAGCAGTGGCTCAGATCTTTGCTGGCTCAATGGCATTCGTGCACCATCAGATCACCATAAAAGAGGTGCTGCCCGCCCTTTCTCATGAGGAGCGTGAGCTGGCAGGCGACCCAGGCCGGGCAATGCAGATCCGCCATATTGGGCCACGTAGAAAAAGCTCTCTTGGGCCAGGCAAAGCTACAAATTGGATCAAGGAAAAACTCGAGCTTTGCATTGCGACCGATGTTGCCAAGGAATGTGCTCGCCTGTTGCGCGTGCGGCCAACCATTGCCGTTAACAAAAAACCGCCTCGACCGCTGTGCGCCAGCGATATCGCGATCCTCGTTCGCACCAACGATCATGCATCGCTAATACAGGCCGCCCTGCGCAAGGTTTCCATCGTGTCGGCACTCACCAGCGCGGGCGACCTATTTGCCACCAACGAACTGCGCGATGTAAGACACCTGATTGCGGGCCTGCTACGTGGCGCAAAAATTGAGGCGCTGCGTGCCGCATGGACCACCTCGATCTGGGGCATTCTCCCTGCAACCCTAAAAAGCAAAAGCGAGGATGCTGCTTGGCAGAACCAACAGCTGCAGTTGGTCGACGACCTGCAAAAAGAATGGTACCGCAATGGTTTCGCCAGCATGTTCGCGCACTTGTCAAATCAGACGGGTGCTCGCAGTCGCTTCCTTTTGCGTGCTGATGGCGAGCGCATCTTGACCAACTACCTGCAGGTCATCGACCTGCTGACGCATGCGACCACAGCGCAGCGATTGACGCCCGAGGCGCAACACCGCTGGCTCGAAAGGCAATGTGCAAACCCTGCCGAAGTCGAACGCGAACAGAAGGAACTGCGACTAGAGAGCGATTTTGAGGCCGTGCAGGTGATGACGATGCATGGCAGCAAAGGCCTGCAATTTGAAATCGTGTTTGTGCCGTTCCTCGGCTTTCAAACTGGACCGCAGTACCAGCCGATCTTCCTAAAAAGATCGCCGCACCTGCAGCTAGAAGGTTCAGGAACCGAGTTGGTGAGCTACAAAGATGCCACGGCTGAGCAAAAAAATGCCGCGGCAGACCTTAATCTCTTGGTGAGCTACAAAGATGCCACGGCTGAGCAAAAAAATGCCGCGGCAGACCTTAATCTCGCCGAAAATGTAAGACTCGCTTACGTGGCGCTGACACGCGCAAAACGCCGTTGCTACGTGCACTGGGGCTCCAGCCGCGGCAGTGAAAAGACCTGCCTCGCATGGCTGCTGCATTGTCCTAGCAGCAAAGGCCAGCAGACGGCTTTACAGGTACTTACGAAAAACCGACCGCAAGCCACCATGCCGAACGGTGACGACGACGGACCCGCACCGATCACTCACGAATGGCACAAGCAAGTCATCGAAAAAAGCGGCTGGGCGAAAGAACTACAGGCGATTGCCAACGCCAGCGACGGCGCCATCAGCTACGCGCTCGTGGAAACAGAAGCGCCTGCCGAAGACACGATGCAGAGCGTACCGCGTTCTTTTGCGAAGCCGCGGCCGATGCCTACTGCGATTTTGGACCGACTGACCGTTGCGAGTTTCACGTCGCTAACGCGAAACTCCCACGTGGAATACGAACCCGACCACGATCAGGGCACCGAGCCTTTTTTGCCCCCTGCCGAGGAACCGCTGTCTTCCATCCATGCGTTTGCACGCGGCGCCAAGGCCGGCACCTGCCTGCATGCGATTTTCGAGCACATGGACTTTGCCGACACAAAGTCACCAACATTCCAACAACTCGTTGAGACGACATTGCGCGATCACGACCTGCTCGAAGTAGGTGCACATAAAAATGGGATGACGCCAATTCCCGGGGTGATCAAAACGCTGCAGACGATCTGCAATGCTAAGCTGCCGAAGTTTGGCTTTTCGCTCAGCGAATTGAGCAAAACTGCCCAGCACAAAGAGTGGCGCTTTTTGCTGCCGGCGAAAAACCTGAATATTCAGTCGATCGCAGATGCCTTTCATGCCAACGGCAAAGAGGCCTACGCGCAATCGCTTCGCCGACTACACACGACCCATATCTCCGCTTTCTTGACCGGCTCCATTGACCTCATCTGTTGTCATGAAAATCGCTATTACGTGTTCGATTGGAAGTCCAACTTCCTCGGCAACAACGATGCTTGCTACACAACGGAAGCAATGCAGGAGGGCCTCGATAGTTCGCACTACACGCTGCAGTATCACATCTACCTGCTCGCACTGCATCGACTGCTGAAAACGCGACTCAAGAACTACCGCTACGAGCAGCACGTCGGCGGCGCGTGCTATGTCTATTTGCGCGGCGCACAGTCCGCAACGCACGGCTTCATCGTTGATGTACCACCGTTGCGACTCATCGAGGCACTTGAAAGCCTGCTCGGCGGGCCTGCATGAACGACACTTCGATTGACGGACAAATGCAGTTCGCAAAAAGGCTGGGTGATTTTTGTCGGCAACACGCCACCGAGCGCAGCAAAGACGCGGTCAGCAAAGCTGCCGAGCTTGTGATCATGAATCTGCTGAGCGGTCATACCTGCACACTGCTTGATTCGCTGTGCGAACAGTATCCGGGGCTTTGGAAAAAGGACGAGGTGCGCGCCCTGCTGCAAAGCAGTGGCGTGGTCGCCACCACTGAAAACACTGCGCCGTTGCCGCTCACGCTGTCGAACAGCGACCGAGTCTACGTGACGCGCTTATTCCGCGCCGAGCAGCGGCTCGCTGCCAGCCTGCGCGAACGCCTGGCAAAACCGTTGCCTGCACTGACCGAGGCATCGCAAAACGCGCTGCGCGCACTAAAGGACCAACCAGGCATCAATGAGGGACAATTGGTCGCCATCGCGGCAGCGGTGCGCGCTTCGTTCTGCGTCATCACCGGCGGCCCCGGCACCGGCAAGACCACGACTGTTTCCCACTTGCTCGAAACTCTGCGCCTTGGTTCTCCAGACCTGCGGATCGCGCTTGCGGCACCAACCGGCAAGGCGAGTTCGCGCCTCGGCGAAGCACTTGCACTGACAAATCTGGCGAATCCACCAAAGCCCACCACGCTGCACCGGCTGCTCGAATACCTGCCGGACGAAGACCGTTTCCGCCGCGACCGCAAACGGCAACTGGCCGTCGATGTCTTGATCATCGACGAGTCTTCCATGATTGACCTTGAGCTTTTGCTAGCGCTGTTCGACGCGCTGCCTGCCGATGCGCGATTGGTGCTACTCGGCGATCCAGGTCAACTCGCTTCCGTTGGCACGGGTCAGGTCCTTGCCGACCTTTGCCGCATCGCCATGCCGCACGAAGGACCCGGACGCGAGTTGGCGGCATTCTGTCGCGCCAATATCGGCCTCGAAATAACGCATCGTGAAGTAGACCAGCCACTCGCCAACGTCATTGTCTCGCTGCGTCAGAACTATCGTTTCGACAAGCAACCCGGCATTGGCTCGTTCGCCAGCGCAGTTGCGGACAACAACGCAGCCCTTGCCATGGCCGCCTTGCGGCACGGCCACCTTGACCTGCAGCTAAAAGAGCTCCCCGATCCTCAGGAAGTTGTCGCATTGATCAAGGAGCACCTGCTGGCGAGTTTTGCTGCGGACTCCCCGGCAGCGGCGCTGATCGCGATGGACCGTAGTCGCATTTTGTGCGCCACGCGTAAAGGCCCATGCAGCGTCGAGGCGGCGAATCGCGCGGTCGAACATTTGTTGCGGCAGCAAAAGCACAATCTGCGCGAACCTAACTATCACGGCCGGCCGATTCTCATCACGCAGAACGACCACACTCAGGGACTCTACAACGGCAACCTCGGCATCATTTGGCGCAAAAACGACCAGTGCCTAGCCTACTTCGGTGGCAAGGGTGAGCCTTTGCGAGCGGTACTGCCGCAACGCCTGCCTGCACATGAAACAGCCTTCGCCATGACCGTGCACAAGAGCCAGGGATCCGAGTTTGACCATGTGTTGCTCTGGCTGCCGGACCGCTTGAGTCCACTGCTAGACGCAACGCTCATCTATACGGCCGTCACGCGCGCCAAGCTTTGCGCGATCATCGTCGGCAAGGAATCCATCGTGGGAAGCGCGTTGCGGGCGCAACCGGATCGCAACTCAGGCCTCGCCGAACTGCTCTGCTGAGCGATTGCCGCGAAAGCCCAGCGGCAGATCGTTCACCCTTGGACCGTTAGCTGTCTGGCCGCTCGGTGACTTGCTGCCCCAGCAACACCGGCAATGCCGCGTGCTCCCGCGTCAAAGCTTCGCCTGCAAGCAGCGACGATAAATCTGCATAGGGATAGATCACCTGCGGTTGGTTTTTGGCAAGGCCACCCGTGTCCGCAGTCGGCCCGTAGGTGCTGTGTAATGGCCTACCCAGCATGCGCAACAACGCCAGCTGTTGGCCGCGATGATGCGCCGTGTGCGCGATCCGCCGCACCAGGATCCAGGTGCGCGGACGCGGAACGCCGAAAAACGGCACCACGGTCTCCCACCACGCATCGTCCTTGCCTTGCAGCGCTGCTAGTCGTCGCTGTGCGCACGCGGCGTAATGCTGCACGAAGGCCAGCAGGGTCTCACTGGCTGGCAATGGCGCATCGGTCACCTTGATAAAAAACATCGTTAGAAACCAGCCGTCCTCACTGGCGCACTGGTGCACCATGTGCTCGAGCAAATTGCGGCCGCGTGGATCACCCGCAAGCGGCCGCCGCCGCAGATCGTCGGCTTGAATCATCGCCCAGGCCGAAAGGACCTTTTCGATCTCAGTTGCGTAGGTCTCGACTAGAAACTGGTAGCGCCTGAACATGGCAGAAGATCATCGCACGGCGCAATCCCGACTCCACTGTTTCACGCTTTGCAGTTGCGCCATGTAACGGCAAGATCCAAATCCGTTGGACCCATCTTTCGTCGTCTTCTTGTTTGTCTATGCCGCGATGATCTTTGGCGGCGTGCCCGGCCTTCGCCTCGATCGGACCGGAGCTGCACTTGTTGGAGCAATCCTGTTGTGCGCGAGTGGCGTGCTTTCGCCCGTGGCTGCCTGGCAAGCGATCGACGTTGGCACGATCGGACTCCTGCTCGGCCTGATGCTGGTGTCCGCACAGTTTCGACTCGGTGGATTCTATTCGCATTTGACCTATTGGCTGGCCGCGCGCAGAAGTTCGCCGGAACGGCTCCTGTTCGAACTCGTGCTCGTCACCGGTTCGCTGTCGGCACTGCTGACCAACGATGTGGTTTGCCTTGCCATTGCACCGGTGCTGATCGACATCTGCCGCAAGAGCTCGCTCGATCCAGTGCCATTCCTGCTCGCGCTCTGCGCCGCCAGCAACACTGGCTCGTGCGCGACCTTGATCGGCAACCCGCAGAACATGCTGATCGGGCAGTCGCTGCAAATCTCATTCACGCACTTCCTGCTCGACGGAGTGGTGCCAGGGGTGCTGGGGCTCGGCGTTGTCTTTTTCGTGCTGGCGCGCTCGTATCGCGGCCGCTTCAGCCTTGCCACCACTTGCCCGCAGAGCATGCAGATCGTGGAACAAGTTTATGATCGGACCCAAACGCGCAAGGGAATCCTCATTCTCACGGCCCTCACAGTGGGGCTCATGTGGTGCCCGTTGCCGCGCGAAGTGCTAGCGATGATGGCAGGCTCTGTGGTGCTGATCTCGCGGCGGCAAAGCACCTATCAGTTGCTGGCACTAGTCGACTGGCCACTGCTGCTCCTGTTCGCCGCGCTGTTCATCATCAATCATGCGCTGACAACGCAAGGGCACCCAGCCAAATGGCTCACTTCGCTGCGCGCACACGGCATCGACGTAACGCAGCCGGTCACGCTTTTCCTTGTCACGGTTTTAGGCTCCAACCTGATCAGCAACGTGCCACTCGTGATGCTGCTGCTGCCGGCGGCAACGCACCAACAGGCTGGCCCGATCCTCGCGCTTTCGAGCACCCTTTCCGGCAACCTGTTCTTGGTTGGCTCGATTGCCAATCTGATTGTCGTCGAGCAAGCCACACGACTTTCTGTAAAGCCGATACGCGGCAGTTGGACATTGGTGCATCTGCGGACCGGACTGCCAATCGCACTGCTAACCCTCAGCTTGTCGGCCGGCTGGCTTTGGCTCCGAGCACAGTTCGCAAACTAGTGGAGCGAGTCGCCGGTGGTCTTTTCGTGAACCGCACCGAAAACCCCGGCAAAGTTCGCACGACCTAACGCGGTCACAGTTGCTAGCGGTCACTCATCGTCGCCAGTGTCAGCAGGCTCACTCGCATCGCCTCCAACATCGTCTTTGATGTCCGCTACGACCTCGCCAGTCGCAGCCTGCAGGCGCTTGCGCACCCGACGATTCTGCCGCCGCAGCCGGTCACTGCTTTGCTGCTGACGCAGCAGTTCCTCGAGCAAAATTTTGCTCTGCGCATGCGTCAGGGACACGACCTCACCCTTTTTGATCTGGGCACGCAAGTCTTTGATCAGGGCTTCGAGATTGCCACCACTGAGCGGATTCATGCGGATTTGGTAACGCATCCATGCCTTTCACGCAAACAAGGAGCACGGTCGACCACGATTGACAGTTCGCTATCGTGCACAACCCGTGGTCCTCTCCCCATCCTTGTTTCGTAGCGTTGCCGCCGCGATTTTGCGCCGTGCAGATCTCTGGGCGCGCCTTTTGGCTGAGTCCACCGATGCCATGCGCCTGTTTCACGGCATCGTGGAGGGCGAGCCTGGGCTCACCATCGATCGATATGGCCCCCTGCTGATCTGCCAGACCTTTCGCGAGCCGATGAGCCACGACGAAGCGGAGGATCTCGGCGATTTTGTCAACCAACAGCTTGGCACCGACCTGCCGTTCGCCTGCAACCATCGTGGCATCGAGCCGCAGCAGGGCGTGCAGTTGCATGCCCCGTCCGTAGCAGCGCTGCAAGATCACACGTTTCACGAACGGGGACTCCGCTTCATGATTTCTGCGCGGCACCATGGCAAAGACCCGTGGCTGTTTCTCGATTTGCGCGCCGCGCGCCGCTTCGTGCATGGCATTGCACAAGGAAAACGGGTGCTCAACCTGTTCTCCTACACCTGCGGCGTTGGCCTTTTGGCAACGGCCGCCGGCGCTGCCAATGTCATCAACGTGGACTTCGCACAAAGCGCGCTTGCGATCGGCGCGCGCAACGCCGAAGCCAACGATCTAAATAGCCCCCGCTTCCGATTGCTGCAGTCCGACTGCATCCCGGTGCTGCGCCAGCTCGCGCGTTTGCCGGTTCAACGCCGTGGCAAATTTCACTCCTATCCAAAGGTCGAACCGCAAGAGTTCGACCTCGTGTTCCTCGATCCACCGCGCTGGGCCAAAGGCTCATTCGGCGCGATTGATGTGCAGCGTGACTATGCCTCGCTGTTCAAGCCATGCGTGCTGACCACCGCGGTTGGCGGCATCGTGATAGCCACCAACCATGTGCCGACCATCGCTGCCGACGAATGGTGTGACAGCCTGCGCCGATGCGCTGCAAAAGCTTCCCGGCCGCTGCGCGATCTGCAATTGCTAACGCCTGACAACG
Organism: Planctomycetota bacterium; assembly: GCA_014192625.1. Classification (GTDB taxonomy): domain Bacteria; phylum Planctomycetota; class UBA1135; order UBA1135; family UBA2386; genus BJHM01. The sequence goes on along the minus strand of BJHM01000025.1, from coordinate 12,705 downwards.
ACTTCCCCGCTTTCGATGGCAAGCCACCGCTCAAGGTGGCCGTGTGCCATCTTTGACGCATCGCCTTACGGCTGATGCTGTGCAGCAAAATCCGCTAGCGTTCTTCGCCAACACTTCCGCAGGAATCAAAACACATGTCGCGCATCGCCCTCACGTTCGCACTCGCACTGCTCTGCGCGTGCGGCAAAAATCAGTCCCCGGCCATCGCCAAAGATCCATTCGCTCCCCCGCTTGGCCTCGATGGTCCAGCACTGATTGTTGACGCCTTGGATCCGATCACCGAGGAAAAGGTAGCCCTCGGCAGGATCCTGTTCTTCGATCCACGCTTGTCTGCGACCAGCAAGATGTCCTGCGCCACGTGCCATCCCCCCGAAAAATCATGGGTCGACGGGGAAGCCTTGTCGGCAAAGTTTGATGGCACAAAGAACACGCGCAACACTCCTTCAGTGATGAATGTTGGCTACCTCGAAAAGCTTTACTGGGATGGCCGCGCGCCAACCCTGGAGAAGAACATTGTTGCGGCTTGGAAGAACCAAATGGGCGGCAAGCCAGACGAGGTCGCAAAGTCACTGCAAGCCGTGCCCGCCTACCAGGCGATGTTTAAAAAGGCATTCGCCGCGCCAGCCAGCGAGGACACCATTGGCCGCGCACTCGGCGCATTCTTGCGCACGCTGCGCACCGGCAACTCGGCATTTGATCGCTTTATCACAAGGCAGGAACCCACCGCACTGACCGCGGATCAACAGGCTGGCTTTGCGCTGTATAACGGCAAGGCTGGCTGCGTCGTCTGCCACCAGCCATCACTGTTCACCGACCGCGGGTTCCACAACGCGGGCATTGGCATGGATGCCGCAAAGCCTGACCCGGGTGCCGGCGGTGAGAAGGCGCGCAACGACGCAAAGTTTATCGGCGCATTCAAAACACCAACGCTGCGCAATGTGTCGCGCACCGCGCCCTACTTCCACGATGGCAGCGTGGCGTCTTTGCGCGAGGCCGTGAAATTGATGGCCAGCGGCGGCAAGGACAACCCAAACAAGGACCCGCTGCTGCTCGACCGCAAACTCAGCGACCAAGAGATCGATCAGCTGGTCTTGTTCCTGCAATCGCTCGATGGCACCGATGCCTTCACAAGGCCTTCCGTGCCGCAATAACGGGGCGCGTTGGGAAACGCCTCAGCGGCGATTGCACACATCGATGCCGTGCGCGGCAAACACGTCCTCCATGTGATTTAGAACGGAGCGCACGTAGTTGCGCTTTTGCGCGTATGGCCCCGGGTAGAAGGACCGCTTGAAGCCGTAGATCAGGACGTCCTTCAGCTCGCGCGGATCGAGCTTGAAGGTTGAAGTCGCCTTGTCGATCTCATCGGTCATCGTCGTCCGCGACACCAAGCGATTGTCGGTGCACAAGGTCACGCTGCAGCGCGCCGCTCGCATCTTCTTGAACGGGTGCTTGCTCAGGTCATCGCGCAGTTCCGGCAGCGTCTGTTGATTGGAGGTGAGGCACACCTCCAGCGTGATGCGCCGATCCGCCACGTATTGCACGAGCTTGTCGACGTAGGCCTTCTTGTCCTTGATCGACGGGTCATGGATGTGCGAGCTGCTAAACAACCACGTGCCATGACCGATTCGATCTGCATGACAATCCGTGATCGCCTGAAAGATCGACTCAGGGCCGTAGTCTTCGCCAGCGTGCACGGTCTTGCCCAAAAAGTGCACGTGCGCCAGCTGATAGGCCGCCTGGTGGTCCTTTGCCGGAAAGCCCCGCTCCTGGCCTGCGAGATCAAAACCAACCACCGGCAACCCGTCCTCTTCGACGGCCCGCACCGCAGCGCGCGCCAGTTCAAGCGACGCGAGGCCATAGATCGAGGCCGGCGGAGCCGAAGACAACGCTTCGAAATAGGCGCGGTAATGCTCGCTGAACACCGGCAGGAAAAAGCGCAGCGCGCAGACAATGATGCCGGCAGCAAACTCAGGGATGCGACCAGAAAGCACCTCTGGCGCGCCGTTGATCTCTTTCTTCGCCAGCTCGATGCCGCGACTCACAGCCTTCAGGACTTCGCGGACGGTGAATCCACCCCGCGCATGCAACTGCGGCGCAAAACGGATCTCGATGTAGAAGACGTTCTCTTTTCGGCAATCCATGCACAGCTCGTACGCCACCCGCTCGAGCGATTCCGCATCCTGCAAACACGCGACCGTGAGCTCAAATCCCTTCAGATACTCAGACAGACTCCGGTAGGAACGCTTGAACACGTTTTCCAGCAAGCCAGATTCCGTGCTACTCGGCAGCTTCACTTTGTGCTCGCGAGCCAACTCGAGCAGCGTGCCTAGCCGCAGGCTGCCATCGAGGTGCAGATGCAGGTCTGACTTCGGCAGCGCGGCGAATAACTCGCGCGACATTGAGTTCCTGCCACCTGGAAGTTTCTTCATGCAAAGATCTTGGACCCAGCCTTGCTTGGCGGCAAGAGTGCACTCAGCCTGTGGCGAACCGCGCTGCCGAGGTAAGTTATGGCAACCGTGCCGATTGCCTTTGAGTTTCTCGACGCCGACGCAGGCGAACGCGCGCACTTTTGCGACCTAGCCGCAGTGCGGTCCTTGCCGCATTCCATCGCCGCGCCGCCAAACCGGAATCGCCGCGTGCTGCGTATCGAGCATGGTGGCCGCAGCTACTTTGCCAAGGAGTTCGGGCCTAGTAGCTGGAACAATCGCATTCGGTTCGCAACGAGCAGGCCTTTGGCGCGCAACGACGCCGAGCGCGAAGCGATGATGACTCTTGCCCTGCGCGCAAATGGCATCGCGGCACCAAGGCCCGTTTTGCGCGCCACCTCTGCGCGGGGCTCCTTCTATCTCTGCGCACAACTCGGCGGCGCACCGCTTGCCTTGCTGATCATGCACGGCAAAACCAATCGCTCCCTGCAAAACGCCACCGCAGAATTCTGCGGCAAACTGCTGGCAGCGGGCTTCTGGCTTCCCGACCTTTGCGCCGATCACGTGTTCGTTAGCACGACTGAAAAAAATGTGAGCTTTGGGGTCCTCGACCTGCACAACGGCACTCTGGCGAGCCCCGGTTCGCCGCCGCGCTGGCTACTGCGTCGCGTGCTGCGCCACTTCGCCCGTTCGGTCGAACAACTGCCGATCACTGGCTACGCAGCACTGCGCTTTGCCGCGCGCTTGCTACGCGCTGCGGGATACAAAAAGCACCGGCGCGCGCTGCTCGCAAGCCTGCCGCTATTTGACACCGCCGCTCGCTACGAGATCCCGCTGCGCAGCCAGCGCTATGCCAAGCGCAATCCTGCGCGCACGGCGCGAGAGCTTTCGCTGCTCAAAAAGGTCTGGCCGGGAAAGCCCGGCGAACGCGTGCTTGATGTGCCATGCGGTGCAGGAAGGTTGCAGGCATTCCTGCTGGCGCTAGGCCATCAGATCGTGTGGGCTGATGGTGCCCTCTCGATGGTGCGACAGGCCTGCGCGGACACCACAGCAGCACCGCCAAGCGTGCAAACGTCGGCCTTGCAACTGGGCTTTGCCGACCGCTCCTTTGATGGCGTGCTCCAGTTTCGATTTCTGCACCACCTACCGAGGCACAAGGCAAAGACCGCCGTCGCCGAAGCCTGTCGCGTGGCGCAACGGTTCGTCGTGGTCAGCGTGTTCCATCCGTGCAGCCTCCACCACCTGCAACGCAGGTTGCGCGAACTACTGCTTGGACGAGCGGCCACTCGCCATGCCACCACGCTGCGTCAACTGCAGCGTTGGTTTTCTGAGCATGGCTTTGAGCTGCACGCGCACCGCGCCGACCTGCCATTTCTAAAGGACCTGTGGGTCGCGTCATTCGTGCGGCGAAGCAGCTGACCACGCGCGACGCACGGCATCGCTGGCGGCTATCGCACGGTCACGAGCGCAACTGCCTTTTTTCATCGTCAAAGTTAAGACCAAACCTGCGGTGCGCGTCATGCAGGCCACTCATGCGGCGAGCAAAATAACGCTTTGCATCAATCGATCTTGGTGTGCTTCTTGAGAATCGACCACAGGCCTTTTTCAGCCTTTTTCGGCGGCGCCGCAAACCCGCCAGATGGCACCGGCGCATCTGCGCCAAACAAACTATCCAGCGCAGTGTGCAGCGGTGGCTTGTGCTTTGTGATCGACGGCTTTGGGGCAACGGGTTCTTCATCGCCGAGGACTTTATCGAGCGCGCGACTGCGGATCTGCTTGTCGTCGTTTGCCTCCAGCGCATCAAACGCTTCCTGCATCGACTCCTCAAGGCTGAGCGTTACGCCAGAAAGCACCACGTCCCCTGCTTCCGGAATCAGCACACCTTCGCGCGCAAGGCGAACCAGCAGTTGATAGGTATCAAACAAGGGCAACCCGAGCGACGCCGACAACCCGCGTGGCGAAATCTCGCCATTGAGCATCCCGATCAGCTTGATCTCCTGCACCCCGAGCGTGAGGTCACCCATCCGCGCATACATGTCGTCGCACGCCTCGACTGCCTTGTCGAGATTTGGGTACACCGAGTGCAATTGCCGCCAGTCATCGAGGTACTTGCTGCCTTCGAGCAAGATCGACGTGACGCCAAGGCGCAGGTCGTGTTCGACGGCGTAATCCGGCAGCGCGTCGAGCCTGCGGTAGCAGAAGTATGCGTCGCTCTCGCGCATGAAGTCGAACAGGACTTCCTTGCCAAAGCTGCGCATCACCTCGCGAATTTCTTCACGACGGAACACCCCCTGGTTGTGCAGGGACAGCAGAATGGGAGTGCCTTTGGCGGTGCGTTCCGCCTCGGCACGCTGGATCGCTGCCTCCGGGATCTCGCGATGTCGCATCGAGTCGCTCGATGTGACAACGCGACGAATCATGTGATGCGGGTCGAGCAGCACCACCCGCCCATCCCGCATGTGAATGTCGAGCCGGTTGTCGGCCTTCTCAATGGAGAGGCAGCCTTGATGCTTGCCCACCGCCAGCATCTGCAAAACTTCTTCCAGCGAGATGAAGTCAGTGCGACCAGCGAAGTTGAAGTCGATATTATTGCCGTGACTTGAGAGCACCACACGGTCAACCGCTTGCGCAAACTCAGCGAGGGTCGTCGTCGAAAAGATCGACCCCATCACCCATTCCGCAGTGCGGGACTTCGAATGGTCGTCGCCAGCTAAAAAAGTCAGCATGCCCCGGCGCATCCGTGAGAACAGCAACTCCGACAGCAGATCGCGGGTGTCATTCTTGCTGCCTTCCATCTTGCGCTTGCGATCGACGAGCGCCTGCACACGCGTGAGCAACTGCACCAGGTCGCTCTCGGCCCTGGTCGCGTCCTCCGCCATCATGGCGTCGACGAGACTACCGAGGCGGGCTTTCAGCTCGTCGGCAGTGCTAGCAGAGTTCGTTTCTTCGTTCCCCAAGTACGCAGTTCCTGAGTCGCACTTTCGACACGGCTACGCGGTCTTCTTGACGCCATCTCCACCATTGCTACGGCTTTCCGGCGCTTTATCTTGCCTGCATGTATTGGCAGGCAGCGTTGCTGATGATTGGCTGCACTTCGGCAATTTGCGCGGCTGGCAGCAACGCGCCATACCAGCGCGGTGATGATGCGGCATCGAATAGTGCTGCTTCGTGCGGCAGCTGCCATATCGATGTTCATGCTGAGTGGCAGGACAGTGCGCATGCGCGCGCCTTTGTCGACCCGGTGTTCCAGGCACAGCTGGCAACGCGCGCAGAGCCAGAGCATTGCGTGCCGTGCCACGCTCCGGGTCCGGTGCTCGAGCGGTTGGGCCAAATGCCACATGCTCGAAAGGACCACCGCGAGGAAGGCATCCATTGCATCGCCTGTCACCAAAGTGACACGGATATCCACGGGCCCAATGGCAGCGCGACCTCAGCACATACAACCGTAAAAGACGCAGCGTTCACGCGGCGCGGGAGCTTTGGCCTGTGTCGCAGTTGCCATGACATGAAAATCGCCGACGTCCTGCCGCTTTCGCGCGAGTTTGAAAAAGCCGGCCTACTCGAACAGGACGCGAGCTGCATCGGTTGCCACATGGAGACCACCTATCGCGCCCCTGCTGGGATCCGCGTGGATCCAGCCAGTCAAACCCGCCGCGGCCGCAGCCACCGACTGCTTGGTCCGGGCGACGCGGAATTCTGCAGCTCCGCGTTTTTGCTGCGCGTCGAATGGCGTGGCAACCAGCGCGTACTGATCATTGCCAATGGTGCTGGCCATGGTGTGCCGGGGCTTGCGCGGTTGCGCTCATTTTTGCTGCTAGCAACTTTGGTCGACCGGGCCGGTCGAAAGCTAGCCGACTGCTCCCTCACAATTTCCAGTGACGACCGCCTGCTGGCTACTGAAGAACGACACCTACCACTGCCGATGGCCAACAGCGCGGTTTCGGTCATCGTCCGCGTGGAGCATTGGTTTCTCGGCAAAAAACTTGCCACCGTGATCGATCAAACCCTAGAAATCCCGTGACCGACCAAACAGCGACAGTGCTGCCGCAGGAAATGCTTTCTGTGCTCAGCGACCTAGGCCTCACGAGAAGGCCGAACAACATCCTGCTTTCGGGGCACGGCACTTCGCTGCCGGTCATTTGCGATGGCAGGGATGGCCATTCATTCCTGCTAAAATGGTACCTGCCGCCAAAGGCAGTACAGACCTACCCGGCAGGCAGTCGCGCGGAGGACTTCGCGCGCCGCGAGGTCGGCTTTTACCGACTGCTCGACAGCATCGATCCCGAGCGCCGCGAACTGCCGGCGCCGCGCACCGTGCTGGTTGGCCCAGGCGATCCACCGCAGTGGTTGTTGCTGGAATGGCTGCGCGCCGCGAAAGGCCCGAGCGAAGAAGTGCTCAGCACGGATCACGTATTTTATCTGATCGACAAACTACAGGCGCTGCCAATCGATCGATTGCTCGGCCGCCGCGACTTCCCGCTCAACCATTGGGATCCGATCGGCTATCTCGAACGCATCCGGCTGATGTATGACTCGGTGCTGTTCGTCATCGGCGAACAACGATGGCGGCACATGCAGATTTTCTTTGATGAAGCTGTGCGCTGGACCGACGGTCGCAAACCAGTGCTGGTCCACGGCGACTTCTGCGAGCAGAACATCGTCATCGACGAGAACGGCAACCCGTTCCTGATCGACTTCGAACGCGTCGGCATGGGCAACATCGACCACGACATCGCATTGTTTTGGATTCACACCAATCGCAATCAGGATTGGAAGCGAAACCTCATTCGCCGCTGGTTTGGTGCGCGATTTGGTGGCGACCGCATCCGCGCCGAGTGGGGCATCCGCACCACGTTGGCACTGCTTGCGATGCAGCGCCTGCGCTACGGTTATCTGATCCATGGCGACGAGGACCCACGCCAAAGCGCAAACCTCGCAATGCTCGACGCGACGATCGCTGGCGGTGCAGAACTGTTTCCAATCTAGCGGGCTAACGCCAAATCGCCTTCGCTACTGCCAGCTTTGGCCGGGCGATTCACGGAAGCCTCATTGAAAGGCGCTAGGGCAAAACGTCGTCGCCACGCGCTCGCTGTCACGCAATCGGATTTCCGTGCAAGCGAGAACCGCTGGCAAGCCAACAGCGACCTAAGCTTTTTTGGTGAAGAAAAAACCCTGGCCGATTACCGCCGCAACGGCTGCCTAAGGGGCCATTCCTACCGCCGCACGGATGCGGCGGTAGACGCAAAAGCCTGCAGATAAGAAATGTCGCAAGCCTATGTAATATCATATTTTATAGTAATCCAATGCCAATATATGGCAGTTGGCACGGTCCTTGGATAGCTATGGTATGAACAGCTACTTGGAACCCGCGCTAGACACCAATTTTCCGCTGACGGATGAAGATCTCCTCGCGCGATTGAAACTTGGTGATGCAGAGACGGCGATCGCTGGGATTCAGCAGCGCTATGGCAAGCGCATATTCCACTTTATTCAGGGGATGGTGCGCGACCCGCACCTCGCACAAGACCTGGTTCAAGAGGTGCTGCACAAGGTGTTCTGCAAGCATGAATTGTTCACCATCGGCACCAACTTCCGCGCGTGGCTGTTTGAGATTGCTCGCAACCAGGCGCTGTCTGCTTTGCGGAATAAAAAGCGCATGGCAAAGCCGCTCAGCTCGCTCATGTTGTCAGGGGAAAACGACACCAGCAAACTGCTCGAGTCGATCCCAGACAACCACATCGAGCAGACACTCGAGGAGTCGGAGTTGATGCGCGCGCTTGCTATGGCAGTGGCCGAGTTGCCGCCCCAATATCGCACGGTGTTCGAACTCTGCGTGCAACGCGGCATGCCTTACCAGGATGCTGGCCGCCAGTTGGGCTTGCCGACTGGCACCATTGCGATCCGGATCATGCGAGCACGCAAGCGGCTGTTTGCAGCACTGCAAAACCACATGGGCCGCATCCGTCGTCCGCCAGCCTGCTTCCAATAGCAGTCAGGGCAACGTGACCCCAAGATCCGCAAGGCCGCGTTCGATGAGCGGCTCCCAGCCGCGATTGGCCGCGGGGCTGGCTGGACTGGGATGGGCAACGCGGCCGTAACGAACGGCGGCTGCCCCGAGCGCCCGCTTCGCCGCCAGCTCAGCAAATGCACCGACGCCGATCACCAACTCAGGTTGCAACGTGGCGACGACCTGTTGCAACAAACGATCGCAGTGCGAAAACAGCTCGACCACGGCAGACTTCGGCAGCTTGTCGGGCGTGATGTTGCTGCCGGTTTCGGACAGGAAGGCCAGCGGACAATAGTTGTGCACGTAGAAGCGAGCGAAGAACCGTTCGGGCGTGACAAACCGTCGCTCAGCCCAGCCCCAGAAGCGGCGACCACTGACTTCGCTGCGCGCACATTCGAGCCCCTCGATCGGCCGCCTGGGATGCTCCATTGCTGGCTTGCGGACCTTGCCGGTTAGGCCAAGCCAGCCCTTCACGGCAGCCACTTCGCCAAACGGCACGCCCGTCTGCACCATCCCAAATGGCCCAGGATTCATGCCGACAAACAGTGCCTCCTTCTTGCCCCTGCCATAGCGCTCTAGAAACGCGCGGTGCACACTGAAGGCGTAGTCGAGCGGCAGGTAGACGCAGGCAACCGGCTTTGGAAAGCGCAACGCCTGCAACGGCGCAATGGCCTTGCGTGTGATCTCAACAAGCGACATGCGATGCGAGATGCTATCTGCCAGCAGGCTCATTCCTGTTTGCGAAGGCATTTCTCTACCGCGATCCATCGGACCAACCTGCCACGGGAAAAGCATCGAGAACTTTTCGATCCAACCCTGCAAAGCACCGTGCGGCCACTCGAGAATCCGTTGTCCAATGCAAGTGCAGTGCAGGCACCTGCGACAGGGGAGCCTACTGGGTCACAGACTTGCGCGGACCAAAAACGCATCGGGACGGGAGACACGGATGCGATCGAAAGCCGCGTCCATCTGCGCCAATAAAATCGCGCTGTCGTTTGACACCCTGCGCAACGATAAGACCGTGACCAAAAGCCAAATCAACAGCAACCCGCTGAGCGCGGAAAGACCAGTTACGAAGGCAAAGACCCCCGCGCCGAACGAAACCGTCACAATCAAAACCGACGCAGCCCAGAAAGCTCTCGAAGGGAACCCCGTTTTCGCAACCAATCGCAGGAAGTTCTGAGCCGTTTCCCTGCTAGCCGCGCTCATCTTCTGCCGCAGCGATCGGATCCAACCGAGAGTCAAACCCAAGATCTTCAGCCCAAAAAGCCAACCAGCAACTGGCAGCGCGAAGGATGACGAAATCCCTGCCACAAGCAGTGTGATCGCGGTGATGACAAACTGGACCTACACCAACATGAAAAACGACCGCCAAACCGACCGGGCCACACCAAAAATCATCGCCCGAAGGATGAAGTTGATGGCGACCGAGGCTGCCGTCATCAACCGGAAGTAGGCATCGGCATCGTTTACGAACGCGTCCCATTCGTGCCCGTAGTCAGCTTCTGTGTTGGCATCAAAACAGTCTTCGCTGTCACTCTGTTGTGCTGAATCTGAGCCTTCCGAGTGCCCACAGCCCCGCTGGTTCCATGCGGGGCTGTGTCGAGCGCTGCCAACAGGCCCATCACCGCCAACGCAGCGATCACGCGTCCCTCGCACTTGCCAATGCAGTGAACAGATCATGCGCCCTGCCCTTTTCAGCAACCGATTGAAACGAGTCAGGGTGGACCTGCTTTGCGGCAACACGGAAGGCTGAATTGATTTTGTGCTTGTCGATCTTCGGCGGGATCCGGAGTCGGTCAAACCCGCGCAGCACCACTTTAGTTCTTCTGCTGACAGCATTGGATTTGGCAACCTTTGCTTGCATCGCGGTGCCGTGCAAAGCGGCGGCTACTACTCTCGAACTACGTTCCAGTTCTTGCGTGACTCAATCGATCGAAACACGCACCGGTCTTGGTCAGATCGACAGCCCGTAACCCAGCCACGAACCGATCTGGTAGATCGCTACCGCCGTGCCCCAGGCGAGCGCGGTCATGTAGCAGAACGTGAATACCGGCCAGCCAAAGCCGTGCGTCTCGCGGCGGATTGCTGCGAGGGTGCCTACGCACTGACTGCAAAGCGCGAAGAACGCCATCAACGACAATGCGACGAGGCTGTTCATCGTCGTCTTCCCGTTTGCATCCACGGCCTCGCGCAACTGGGTGAGCAATCGCGGGTCAGCAGAATCGCGATCGGCCTCGATCGCAGAAAGGCTGTAGAGCGTGCCAAGCGTAGGGATCACCAGTTCGCGCGCTGGGAACGCTGCAAGGATGCCAACCGTCTGGCGCCAATCGAAGCCTGCAGGCGCGAATACCGGCTGAATCGCCTTGCCAATGTGCGCGAGCCAACTCTGTTCGAGGTAGGCCGCCTGTTCTTCAGCGTAAGACTTTTCGAGCAAGGCTTCGCGCAAGGGACCGGCCGGCAAGCTCTGCCGCCCTGCCTCGAACCCAGTGTGCACTGAAACCGGCCGTGGAAAGTAACTCAGCGACCAGATGACGACCGTAGCGATCAGGATTACCGAGCCGGCTGCTCGCAGAAACTGCTGCACCGATGAACTCACTTGCCGCACGACGATACGCAGGCTCGGCCACTGATAACTCGGCAGCTCCATCAGCAACTGCGAACGGCCTCCGGAAAGCACCGTGCGACGCAGCAACATGGCAACGAAGATGGCAGCAAAGATGCCAAGCAGATACAGCAGCAGCAAAAGCAACCCTGCTTGCTGCGGCGGAAAGAATGCCGCCAGCAGCACGACATACACCGGCAAACGCGCAGAGCACGACATCAGCGGCGCAACCACGATCGTGGCGATACGGTCGCGCTCATCAGCGATGATCCGGCTTGCAAGGATGCCCGGGATCGCGCACGCAAACGAACTGGTCAGCGGCACGAAGCTGCGACCCGTCAAACCAAATCGGCTCAACAACCGATCGAGTAGGAACACCGCTCGCGCCATGTAGCCCGTGCCTTCGAGCAACGTGACGAACGCGATCAACAGTGCGATCTGCGGCACGAACACGAATGCAGAGCCAACGCCATTGACGAGGCCGTCGACGACAAAGCTCTGCAGCGCACCTTCTGCAAGCCACGAAGTTACCGCTTGGGACGCCAGCGACTGCGCCGCTTCGATGAAGCTCATGAACGGCGTCGCCACCGTGAACACGAGCTGGAACATGCAAAAGATCAGCAAAAGCAGCACGAGCGGGCCGACCACGCGATGCAACAGCACGGCATCAATCGCATCGGTGCGGTTGCGCTTTTGTGACGGCAATACTGCTGCGCCGAACAACCCCTCCGCACTCGGCGAAACAACCGGTGCAGCCGAACTTTCGTACGGCATCGCCAGCAATGCTGCCTGCAGCAGGCCCGTTCCTGCACCGCTGTAGCCATTGACCACAAAAAGCGGCAAGCCAAGTGCGCGCTTGAGCGCCTCGACCGCGATTGGCCGCCCCTCGGCCTCTGCTACATCGAGTTTGGAAAGCGCCACGACGATCGGCAGCGACAGCCCGCGCAGTTGTTGCAGAAAGCGCAACTCGACCGGCAACTTGCTCGCATCGATCACGACGCAGAGCCCGTCCGGTCTTGTCTGTTGGTCGCGCAAGTAGTCGATCGTGACCCGTTCATCGGGACTCATCGGCAACAGCGAGACGATGCCTGGCAGATCAATGATGCGCAGCGTGCGCCCCGCTTGATGGAGTACGCTCTCGACGCGCTCGACGGACGTGCCTGGGAAGTTTACAGGGTTCTGCTTCGTGCCAGTCAGGTGCATCAGCATCGACGTCTTGCCGACGTTTGGCCGCCCCACCAGCGCGATGCCGCGACCGCCGCTACGCAGATCCTCGTTCACGGGGCAACCTCGAGCAGCACCTGCACGCGGATGGCCTCCTCCTTGCGCAACGCCAACCGCATGCCGTGCAGCAGGCATAGCATTGGATCGCCAAATGGCGCGCAGCGGAGCACCCGGACGTGGGCGCCCGGCCACAAACCGTGATCCTGAAGCCGCTGTGCGAGCAGATCGGCACCGGTCACGGCCAGCACTGTCGCGGCTTCACCCGGCTGCAACCGGTCGAGGGTGGCCGCCGTCGAGGCCAAGGGGAATGGTTCTTGAGATTTCATCTCAACAAGGCCGAGCAATATCCCTGCGCTACTGCATCGGCGCAAGCTTGCAGAACCTCTATGGCACAGATCTTTGCGGGCTCGCAGGGCTTGCGCGGGCTCGCAGGGCTTGCGCGG
>BJHM01000024.1 GCA_014192625.1 Planctomycetota bacterium | reverse complement strand
TGGGCTTGGCTTGATGCGTCCGGGCTCCGATTCATGAGAGCGCCGTTGCCCTGCGGCGACGCGGTTGACCAAGAACGTTACCTTGGTCGGCCGCAGTCGAGCAGCTAGGCGCAGAGTGTGGGGAAGTGGCTGAAGGTCGTGCCTTCAAGCGACCCGCGTTGCAGATGTTTGTGCGCCCTCATGGCATGGCTCCTTACTGCGCGGCTTGTGGGCCCATGGTGGGGCAAGTGGATGAAAAGCTGCGGCCCTGCGGGCGCTTGTAATCCCGGTGAGCACTGCACCACGGTGCAAACCAGCGCATAGAGCGCATGGGGCGCATAGAGCGCAACGGCTTCTCGCCAGCACTCACAAGCGGCGGCTTTGCTAGCACCAGCGCATACCAAGCGGGGAACTGCCGCCGCCAGCCGTCCGCCGCGTAATTAATGGTGGGCAGGCCCGGGGTTGAACCGGGGACCCCAGCATTTTCAATGCTGTGCTCTACCAGCTGAGCTACCTGCCCACCGTTGCGTAGCGCCCAAAAAGCAGCGCACGCGGGCGCGGACGATAGGGAGCAGCATGGCTTCGTGCAAGTGCTGTGCAGCAAGTGCGGATGCTGCATCAAGCAGACCCCGCTGGCGGCACTGTGCAGGGCGTTAGGCTGTGGCTTCTGCTACTACGTCTGTTCGCGTGGCGACCACCTCGCCACCGTTGGCTTTGGCGGTGAACACGAACGCGCTTGAAGGGCCGATTGGCAGGTGCGCTTTTGTCGGCACAAAATGTTCGGCTGACGAGGTGGGGCAAGCGCTCCGCCATCGACGCGCGCGCCAGTGCGCTGCGGATCGACGATCCAGAGTTGACCTTGCTGACCTTGGCCAGGGTGCCACACATCCTGGCCATGTGACTCATTGTTATTCCTGCGGTGCAAAGCCTGAACAGCCGCCCGCGTGTCAGCTAGTCGATTGAGATCACTGCTGTGCGAGCGCAAATTTTGCAGCCGGCAGCAAGCACCGCTTGCGAATGCGCGTCGTCAGCGATGTCGCAGGGGGCGACTTTGCGTTTTGCTGCCGCAGCGCGCGTCGTTCACGGCAAAATTCAGCGCCAGTGTTTTGCAGTCGCTCCAACCTGCGCGCAGGCGGCCGCACTTCACCTGCGAACATCGCGACAGTCGCTCGGCTTGCGGTATCGCGCACGGCCAGGAGTTCTGCAACGGCGCGTGGCCTGAGAGCTGCGTGCGCCAAGGCGACCGCTAAATCCTAGCCTAGCTCAAGCTCATCAATAGCAGGCGCGCAGGCCCGCCAAGGTTGCCAAATGTGAGCCGAAGTCCCAGCTCATTCCCGTTCTGGTGTTTTTGACAGACCGCTCGGCGGCAGGCCCATCAGCTCGCGCAGTCGGATCAAGCCACGGCGGGCATGGCTCTTTACCGTGCCAAGTGGCAAGCCTCTGTCGGCTGCGATCTCCTGATGAGTGAGACCATCTCGCAGTGAAAGCTCGAGCACTTGGCTTTGCTCTGGGCGGAGTTGTTGCAGTGCTGCTTGCGCCTTCGCCACATCATCGCTGAGTTCGACCCAGTCGATCCCGGGGTCTGGGTTCTGTGGGTCAATGTCGGCGAGTAGCTCGACGGGCATCCTGCGGCTCTGCCGGCGAGTACGATCAATAAGTCGGCGGCGAGCGATGGTCATCAAGAACGTCAACTCACTGCCGGCGGTCGCGTCATACCGGTGAGCGCTGCGCCACACCTCCACCAAGATTTCCTGCGTGGCGTCCTCAGCGTCTTCCGCCGAACGGCAGAAGCGTCGGGCAAGGCCCCAGATCGTGTTGGTGTATTGTCCAACAAAGGTCTCGATGGCACCAGGAACGCCAGCAGAGATCTGGGGTAAGAGCAGGGTTGACATAGGCGGGGAATCGCCGACCACCCTACGGGCAAACTCCCGTGCTAGCACTTACATTCGCAGGTCACGGGCAAGAGACGGCATCACTGTTTTGGCAGAAGGACCGCATCGATGATGTGGATGACGCCGTTTTTGGCGACAACATCGGCCGAGATCACATTGGCGCCGTTGATTGCGAGCTTGCCGCTGTTCACTACCAAAGTGAGATCTTCACCAGCGAGGCTCGGCGCCGAAGTGAGTTTGACGGCCTGCGCTGCCATGACCTTACCCGAGACGATGTGTAACTTCAGGATCTTCGTGAGTTGATCCTTATTCTCGGGCTTCAGCAGCGATGCAAGGGTGCCAGCCGGCAGCTTCGCAAAGGCCTCGTCGGTTGGCGCGAAGATTGTGAATGGGCCACCGTTGGCGAGCGAGTCGGCAATGCCGGCGGCGACTGCAGCCGTAAGCAGGGTGCCAAATGCACCAGACTTCTGCGCGATAACTACCAAGTTGTCCGCCTTCGGATCGGCTGGAAGCATGACGGTGTCAATCACGTGAATGATGCCGTTCTTGCCCATGATGTCGGTCTTGATGACCTTGCTGCCGCTCAGGGTCACGCCATCTTTGCCGACTGCGACTGTGAGCGCGGAACCCTGCAATGTGGCGATCGACTTTGCCGCGACGACCTTGCTGGCTGGCATTGACTCGGCGGCCACGTGATAGGTGAGGATCGCAGTGAGGCGCGCCTTGTTCTCAGGCTTCAGCAGTTCCGCAATGGCGGCATCGCCGAGCTTTTTGAACGCCGCATCGGTGGGCGCGAAGACCGTGAACGGACCCTTGCCCGAGAGCGTCTCGACCAAGCCCGCGGCTTTGACTGCGGCTACCAGTGTCGAGAACTGGCCATTCTCGATGGCGATTTCTACGACCGTCTTATCGAGCATTTTTACCGCGACTGGATCGGCTGGCTGGCCTTGGTTTTGGGCCATTGCTATTACGGCGCTGGCGAACAAGGCACATAGTGGGCGGATGAGCATGTATTTCTTTTGGAGTGACGGATGAAAAGCGATTGACAGATCTCGCACAGATGGCGAGCACCTGGGATATGTTCGTTGCTGATGGCAAATTGGATGCAGCACATCCTTTTGCGATCAATGTGCAAGCCGATACGATTCTAGCGCATGCTTTCACATAAGTTCATCGCTGATGCTCTGGCCCTGTCGGCGCGCGCATTTTCGAGTGCCGCAGCCACAAGGTTTGAGGAGCAGTATCCGGAATACAAAAGCTTGAGCCTGCCGGGACTCTTCAAATCCCCGCGCTCGGATGTCGAGTCTCGCCTGCTGCAAATCTCGGCAGCCATCCTGGTCGAAGAGCCGGATTTGATCGTCAATGCGGTCGCGTGGTATCGGGCCGTTTTCTTCCACCGGCAGGTCCCTGATGCGTATCTGCGGCAAAGCTATGAGGTGCTAGCTCAGGTTCTGGCGAGCGAGTTGCCGGACGGGGCGCGCGTGCTGGTGGCGAAGTTTATGGACCGCGCGATTGCCTGTGCGAAGTTAGCACCGGCAGTGATGCCGAGTGTTCTCGCGGAACCCGAGCAATACGCAAACGATGCGCGGCACTTCCTGCTTTCCGTGCTCGAAGATCGGATTAGTGACGCGATTGTGCAGATCCGTCGATTGCTCGATGGCGGCATGGCGATCGCTGATATTCACGATCACATTCTCGTGCCAGTGCAACGCGAGGTCGGGCGCATGTGGCTCGCGGGCGAAGTGCCGATCGGCGACGAACACCAGTGCAGCTTGGCGGTTGGCCGGGTGCTCGATTTGCTCCAAGACCGGATTCCGTCCGCCAAGCCCGGCGCGTTGCGGGTGCTGGCGTTCTCGGTCGGCGGTAATTTGCACGACCTAGGGATTCGCGTCGTATCTCAGCGCATGCAGCTGGCGGGCTATTCGGTGACTAATTTAGGTGGCAACCTGCCGACCTCCGACATGGCGTTCCTGTTCGCGGATCGCCCCTTCGAATTGCTCGCGGTGTCTGTGGCGAGGCTGACGGATTTACCTGAGGTAATGTTACTGGTCGAGAACGTGCGCCACGTGCATTCCAAGCAAATCAAAATCCTGCTCGGTGGTCAGATGTTTGGCTCGGTGCCAAATCTGCACGCGCGCCTTGGGGCCGATGGCGGGATTGCTGATGCCGGTGGAGTGGTCGAGGCCGTGCAGTCGCTGATCGGTAGCTGACCGGTGGCGCTTCACTCGCGGCTTGGCCGTTTTGCACTCGCGATTCGATCGGCGTTTTCGGGCGCTTGCTGAGTTCGAAAACTAGTGCTTGCCAGTTGGATCGCCGTGGCGCATCAGATAGTGCGAGACAAACCACTCGCTGCCATTGCGGTAGCCCCAAAGTTCTGCGCAGGCCATGAAGAACACGCGCCAAGCGTTGGCCATTTCGTCTGCCTTTTCGCCGTAGGTCGCTCGCAGGATCGGCGTGAGGTCTTGCCGCGCGGCATCAAAGTTTTGCAGCCACGCCTCGGCGGTGCGCGCATAGTGCGAGCCATTTACGCGCCAGTGGTGCTCAATGCGCAAGTGGTCCTGCAGATACAAAAGCTGGCTGTCGGCAGGCATTTGGCCGCCGGTGAAGAAGTGGCGCGCCAGCCAGTCAGAGTCACCGTCGGTGGTGAATGGGTAGCCAGCGTTGCGGTGAGTAAAGATATGGATGAACAGCTTGCCGTCGGGCGCGAGCCACGTAGCGATGCGACGCAGCAGCTCTCGCCAGTTGCGCAGATGCTCAAACATTTCAATCGTCATCACGCGATCGAAGGTGGTGCCTGGCTCAAAGACATTTGCATCGGCGGTCACGATCCTGACGTTGGTGAGACCGCGCTCGTGCGCGCGCGCGAGGATGTCCGTTGCCTGACTCCGCGAGTTGCTAACGCCGAGCACCTGGCAGCGCGGGTAATGCTGCGCGATCCACAGCGATAGCGAGCCCCAGCCACAGCCGAGGTCGAGCACGCGCATCCCATCCTTCAGGCCGGCACGTTCGCAGTAGAGCGCGAGCATCAGCGCGTCAGCTTCGTCGAGCTGTTCAATGGAAGGGCCCCAGAGTGACCCGCTGTATTTGCGATGCCTGCCAAGAGCGTGGGCAAAAAACTCGGCCGGCACTTCGTAGTGCTGCGCATTCGCGGCGGCGGTTTCGATTGCGAGTGGGCTCCTGTCGCACTGCGCGATCCAATCCATCAAGTCGCGCTGCACGGCTTCGGGTTCGTTGACCCGCTGGCGGCGCAAACGTTTGCCGAGCAACCGGCGGATGCCGAAGCGGATGGCGAAGTCCGGCAGCAGACCGCGCGCGAGCAGGGTTTCGACGAAGCCCGTCACCTGCGGCCCTCACCGTGCGGCAACCATGGGAAGAAGGTGTTGGTGGTTTTCATATAGCTTCGATAGTCGTCACCGCGGCTGCGCAGCGATTGTTGTTCTGCGAACGGCACCCCGCTCACGAACCGGATCAATAAGAACATCAGCACCGGCGCGATCAGCGCAAGGCCGCCGTAGGGCGCGGACATGCCAAGCAGGCCGATGCCGCACCACAGCAGCCACTCGCCAAAATAGTTTGGATGACGGCTAAAACGCCACAGTCCAACACGACATGTGCGGCCGCGCTGTGCAGGATCCTTGCGATGGCTCGCGAGTTGGGTGTCGGCCAGCGTTTCGAGGCAAAAGCCAAAAACTGTGAGCGAGAGCCCAAGCCACTGCAGGGGCAGCAAGGCGGTCGATTTATGTTGTGCGATCAGTAAAAATGGCAGGGCGAACACGCCGGCGGTGACGGCCTGGAGTTGGTAAAACACCAAAAAGCACCAGTTGGCGCGGGCACCAAAATGGTCCCGCATCGCCTTGTAGCGTCCGTCTTCGGCGCGATGTCCCAGCACCCGGTCGCGCAGCAGGTGGTAGGTGAGGCGGCCGCCCCAAAAGCCAGCGATCAGCCCAGCGAGCCAGCGCTGGAGCGGGGCACCTTCGCCGAGCATGGCAAAGGCAACACCCATAGCACCCGTGAGGGCCGCAAAGGCAGCGTCCACGGAGGTGGCGTTACTGGTGCGCAATTGCCTTAGCCAAAGCAAAAACATCACGAAACTGCAGAACAGCAGCATTGCGAGCCACGAAATCAACGGCGGCAAATGGTCGACAGGCAGGTGGTCTACTGGCACGGATCCCATCTTCGCATAAGTTGCCAATACGGATGCGCAGAAAACCAAGCTTGCATCCTGCCCCCCCTGTTCGGCGAAGATGCAGAAGTGTCAGTGATCCGACTCCAACCCCGGCTTGCTCTGCGTGAGCGTGCGCTGCGATTCTTCGACAGCACCCGTCGCAGCCGCTTGCCGACTTCGCCAGAGCAAGAGGATCGCATCGAGTGGCTGCGCGTGCTGCCGTTCTTGCTGATGCACCTCGGTTGCTTCATGGTGTACTTCACCGGCTACAGCACCACCGCCCTCGTGACTTGCGCGGGGCTCTACGCTCTGCGCATGTTTTCGATCACGGCGTTCTATCACCGGTATCTGTCGCACCGTGCCTTCGAGGCACCGCGTTGGCTGGTGTTCCTTGGCGCGCTCGGCGCAACTGCAGCTGCCCAGCGCGGGCCGCTGTGGTGGGCTGCGCATCACCGCACACATCATCGCTGCGCCGATCAGGCAGGCGACGCGCATTCGCCGCATGGCAAAGGCGGATTTTTTTGGTCCCACGCCGGTTGGTTCATGACGCGGCGCAACTTCCGCACCGATCTATCACAGGTAGGGGACTTGGCAATGTGCCCGGAACTGCGCTGGCTCGATCGCTTTGACATCGTTTTGCCGATCAGCCTGCTCGTGTTGCTTGGCATCGCTGGCGCGTTGCTGCAACAGCATGCACCGGGCCTCGGCACTTCAGCTGCGCAGATGATGGTCTGGGGTTTTTGCATTTCGACGACCGCGGTGTTTCATGCGACCAGCTCGGTGAACAGTCTGAGCCATTTGTTTGGCAGGCGTGCATACCCGACTCGCGACCACAGCCGGAACTCGATGCTGATCGCCCTGCTGACTTTTGGCGAGGGTTGGCACAACAACCACCACTGGTGCCCAGGTAGCGTGCGGCAGGGTTTCCGCTGGTGGCAAATCGACTTGTCGTTTTACGTGTTGTGGCTTTTGAGCATCGTCGGCATCACGCGATTGCGTCGCTTGCCAGCGCGCGCGCGCCAGCACAAGACGAGTCCGTCGCCGTGACGCCGGCTGCCGTGGTGCTCGGTGCGGGGCGCAAACGAATCTGCGTGATCGGCACCGGTATCGCTGGCCTTTTGGCGGCGCGGTTGTTGTCGTCACGCCACGACGTGACAGTTTATGAACAGGACGATCGGCTTGGCGGTCATACGCATACGGTCGATGTCACAGTTGGCGCGAACAGCTGGGCGATCGACACCGGGTTTATCGTTCACAACGAACGCAACTACCCGAACCTGGTGCGGATCCTCGCGCACCTTGGTGTAGTCACGCAGCCGACGCGGATGAGTTTCAGCATGCGGTGCGAGCGCACCGGCCTCGAATACTGCGGCAGCTCGCTCAACCAGATGTTCGCGCAGCGCAGCAATCTGCTGCGGCCATCGTTCTATGGAATGCTGCTCGACATCATGCGATTTCATCGCGATGCGCAGCGCGTGCTGCAGCGCACTGACGAGCCGAGTCTTCGCGAGGTATTGGCAGAGGGTCGCTACGGTGCGGCATTCATCGAGCGTTATCTCGTGCCAATGGGAGCTGCGATCTGGTCGGCGGATCCGGCGCAGCTGCGCACGATGCCGGCGCGGTTCTTCCTGCAGTTTTTTCACAACCACGGGATGCTGCAGATTCGCGGCCGGCCCTTGTGGCGGACGGTGCGGGGCGGCTCGCGCGCTTACCTGGGTCCGTTGACGGCGCCGTTCGCCGGCAAGGTTCGGCTCAGTGCGAAGGTCACTGCGCTGCGTCGCACCGGCGGCGGGGTGCGGGTCGAGGCGCATGGCCAGCCTGCCCAGCAGTTTGACGGTGCGATTGTCGCAACCCATAGCGATCAGGCGTTGTCGCTACTGGCGGACCCGAGCGAGGCCGAACGTTCGCTGCTAGCCGCAGTGTCGTATCAGGAGAATGAGGTCGTGCTGCACACCGACGAACGCTTGTTGCCGCGGCGGCGCAGGGCATGGGCGGGCTGGAACTATCTGCTGCCGAGCACTTCGCAGGATCGTGTCGCCGTGACCTACTGCATGAACCTGTTGCAGGACTTGCCGCCAGCTGCGCCGACTTTCTGCGTGACACTCAATCACTCAGCCGCGATCGACCCATCGAAGGTGCTGCGTCGCTTTCGCTATCACCACCCGGTGTTCACTAGCGGGGCAGTGGCGGCGCAGCAGCGATTGCCGATGGTCAACGGAGTGGCTCGCGTGTGGTTCTGTGGTGCCTGGTGCGGCTATGGGTTTCATGAGGATGGAGTCGTGTCGGCACTGAAGGTGGCGCACGACTTTGGCCTTTCGCTCGATGACCTCGGCGCCCATGGGAGGCAGTCATGAGCGGGCCGATCCACAGCGCGCTGTTCAGGGCGAAGGTTTTGCATCAGCGGCTGCGGGTAGCGCACAGCTTTTCGTATCGGCTGTTCTTTTGCTACCTCGACCTCGATGAGATCAGCAAGCTCACCAGGAAAGGCGGCGTGCTCGCAACCAGCTGGTGGCGGCCGTTGCGCTATCGCCGCAGCGACTACTTGGGCCCCGCGGCAAAGCCGCTGAAGCAAGCGGTGCTCGATGAGGTGGAACGCCTGTCTGGGCAGCGTCCGGCAGGTGCGGTGCGGATGCTGACGCAGCTGTGCACATTCGGCTATGCGTTCAATCCCGTCACTTGTTACTACTGCTTCCATGACAGTGGGGACCTCGCATTCGTGCTGGCGGAGATCACCAACACGCCGTGGGGCGAACGGCATTGCTACCTGGCTCCGGCTAGCAACGGCGGCGCGCATTCGGTCTTTGACAAGCGCTTCCATGTGAGCCCGTTTCAGCCGATGCAGC
Source organism: Planctomycetota bacterium (assembly GCA_014192625.1). Classification (GTDB taxonomy): domain Bacteria; phylum Planctomycetota; class UBA1135; order UBA1135; family UBA2386; genus BJHM01. Next base: position 58,091 of record BJHM01000024.1, on the reverse strand, counting down.
AGCAATACGAGTGGCATTTCAGCGCGCCAGGTGAAGCTGTCTCGGTCGTAATGCACAACCGTGAGCAGGGCGAGCTGGTGTTTAGCGCCACGCTCGCTGCGCAGCGCGTGGCGCTCACGAGCAGCAATCTGCGGCGCCTCTGGCTGCGGCATCCGTGGACGACCGGCAGCGCCATTGTTTCGATCCACTGGAACGCATTGCGACTGTGGTGGAAGGGGGCAAAGTTTCACCCGCATCCAAAGCATCGGAGCAACGAGGCATGAGCAGCTTTTCTACCATCCCGTCGCGGCGGGGATCGATTCTGCAGCGAATGCTGCGCGGTCGCGTGTTGCAGCGGTTGACGGGTCTGCAGCACGGTGCTTTGTGCATCCGCGATGGCCACAGCGAGATCACGGTCGGCAACGCCGATGGCCCGTTCGGCACGTTGCAGTTGCAGGTGCGCAACTGGCAGTTCTTCGTCGCGCTGTCGCTGCGCGGCGCGCTCGGCGCTGGCGAGTCCTTTGTCGCAGGTCACTGGGGCTGTGCTGAGCCAGCCCAGATCGTGCGCCTGTTGCTGCGCGATCGCAGCGTGCTCCAGGGTGTCGACCGCGGTATTTCGCGCTGGTGCAAGCCACTCTTGCAACTCGGTCACGCGTTGCGTCGCAACACGCGCACCGGCAGTCGCAAGAACATTGCTGCGCACTACGACCTCGGCGACGACTTCTTTGCGTTGTTCCTCGACGATTCGATGACCTATTCGTCGGCCGTGTTTCCGCACCGCGATGCTTCCATGGCCGAAGGCCAGCAGCACAAGTTGCGCCGCCTCTGCCAGAAGCTCGCGCTGTCGCCGCGCGACCACTTGCTCGAAATCGGTTCGGGCTGGGGCAGCATGGCGGTCACTGCGGGCCGCGACTTTGGCGCGCGCGTCACGACGACGACGATCTCGGCGCGGCAGCTGCGTGCTGTGCGCGAACGCGTTCTGGCTGCGGGGCTAGCTGGCCGCGTCGAGGCGCTTGGTAGCGACTATCGGGACCTGCAGGGGCAATACGACAAGATCGTCAGCGTCGAGATGATCGAGGCCGTAGGTCATCACTATCTGCCGACGTTCTTCCGTCGATGCAGTGAGCTTTTGCGACCGGGCGGTGTGGTGGCCATGCAGGCGATCACGATTGCGGATCAGCACTACGAGCAAGCGTTGCGTCGCGTCGACTTCATCAAGCGATACGTGTTTCCCGGCAGCTTCATTCCTTCGGTTACGGCGCTGGTTGATGCTGCCACCTTGGCCTCCGACCTGCGGCTCTGCCACCTTGAGGATTTTGGTCAGCACTACGCCGAGACACTGCGGCGCTGGCGCTTGCAATTGCAAAAGAACACCGATGCGATCTTGCAGGCGGGCTACCCAGGGTCGCTGGTGCGGACTTGGGAGTGGTATCTCGCGTATTGCGAGGGTGGGTTTGCCGAGGGCTATCTCGGCGTGGCGCAGCTTTTGTTTGCTAGACCTGGAATAACGCTCTCAGTGCCAGCGGCACTGCCGCAGGTGGCGGCGGATCCTTATGGGCCAGCCGCGCGGCCGGCCTAGCAACGAGACTGCGGTGCCGCTGCAGTTGCTTTCGAGCGAGATGCTTTAGAATGAGATGATGATGCCTAGCTGGATGCCGTCGATCCGCAGGTCGCCATTCACGGCGAGCCCGTTTTCGCTGCTATCCACCGGCAGCGTGGCGAAGCGGTAGCCAGCGAACAAACCGACATCCTGGAACGGCACCGTGTAGGTGATGCGTGCCTCGATGTCCTGCAGCCAGCCGTCATAGTCGCCGCCGAACGTGAGGTTTGGTGAGAGCGCGTATTCGAGATCCAGTGCTACCGCTTGATGGCTCGCGCGCAGGTGCAAGGCCGGGTAGAGAATGCCACGGTCTTTGAGGCTGACGTTCTGCTGCGCCGAACCGGTCGTCTCGCGCACGTCGATCTCAGTCGAGACATGCGACAGTAAGCCGCCGGCTGCCAGCTGCAGGTCGAGCAAGAAGTTTTCTGGGCCGCCGCTTCCGGTCCATACCTCATGCAGATAGCCGATGCGGAACTCTTCGAGCGTCACATCGGAGTTGACCGTGCTGCCAGCCGGGATGGCGCCGAAGTCGTCGCTCAACACTCCGGTGTCGGTGGGGTGCATCGAGAGCTTCAGCCATTCTGCGCGCAGGCCGGCGGCGCCATTGCCGAAGTCCGCGCGAAATCCGTAGTCCTCTTCGTAGCGATCCTGACCCAACTCGCGCATGGGTTGCTGCCCATTTGTTGGCGTGCCGCTTGGCTGACTGTCGGCCATGCCGAGCTTGCCACCCAACCGATAGCCGGCGAAGTAGGGCGAGACGATGATGCGCTGCTCCGCGGTCTTTTGGGTGGCGCTGCAGGCGCTAAACAGCGCGAGCAGGATGGCAGGCGGGGCGAGCGGCTGGGTTCGCATTTGTGCAACGTAGGGCTCGCAGCTAGTAGGACAAGCACGCCGTGCGCTCTGGCGTGCAACGGTTGCTGCGCCTAGGCTCCAGAGGATGTCCGATGCCTTTCTCGAACGCGACTTCAAGGCCTACGAGCGCCACTTTCAGGATGACCCAGAATACAATTCGCTGCGCTTGGCAGTGCGACGCAAGTTGAAGGCGATGGTGGATGCCGCCGCCAAGGACGCGAAGGAGGTTGGTGTCGAGTTGTCGGCGCAGGCAGGCTTGCACCATCCGTACACCTTCAACGCGTATCGGGTCCGCGAACAACGCGCGTATTTGTGTCGCAGTCCGAAGGAGCGCAAAAAGCTGTCGGCGTTTTTTGGCGAGGCGCTCGGCAAGGATGCCGAGACGCACTACATCCAGACCGTGCTCGAAGCCTGCATCGACGACCAGATTGTCGAGTGCGCGCTGCGCATTCATCCGCAGGCTTGGTGGGATGGCGAGAACTTCAAGAAGCAGGCCACGAACGACCCGGTGAAGCTTGAGCAATTGACGGTGCTACTGCGCGCCTTGCCCAGCGGCTTCAACTTGCGCGTGCACGACTGGAAGAAGGACAACTGGTGCGCCTCGACTAAGAGCAGTGAACTGAAGGAGACGCTCAAGCTCTACACGCCCGGCAATCACTGGCTGCATATCCAGCGGCAGTTGCCCAAGGAGGACGCGCTTTTGATGGGGGCAGAGGCCTCTGCCTGGGTGAAGTCTTCGCTGCTCAGTCTGCTTGCGGTCTACAAGTTTGCGCTGTGGGAGCCGAGTTGATCCCTACGCGTCAGCGTCACTGCGAGGCGTAGTTCGCCTTTACCCACTCGGCCCACTTCTCGTCGAACTGCAGCACCGAGAAACCGTAGGCCTTCTGAATGCCTTCGCGGAACGCGCCGACGAGATCGGACTGATCTGCGGTGCCGTTAGTGGAGCTGCGGCCCTTCACCTCAAACAGGAACTTGCTCCACTTTTCCGGCCCCTGTTGCATCATGAAATCCATGCGCGACCAGATGGCGACATGGTCGTTGAACGTGATGTTGCCGAAATCGCGCCACGCGTAGGCCTCCGGGAACGGCGCGAACTTGCCGCCCGTGGTCACCAGATTTTTTGTGTATGGCTGCCACTTCCATTCCTTCTTCATGTCGGCGGGGGAGCCTTCGTTCTGGTCGAATGAATTGAAGCGCGGACTCACGCGCCGCTCAAACCAGTGACCTAAGCCTTCGCGCAGCCAGACCGGCATGTCGTAGGAGTAGTGGCGGAACCCGTCGAGCAGGTTTTGGGACACGTTGAACGCGACCGAGCCGTGCAGCGCAGTGTCGTCTTTGTGCCGGCCTTCGTCGCACTCGGTGGCGATCGTGAACAGGATGCAGCCGACATCTTTACAGTGCCATCGCTGGCCGAAGTGCGAGTCACGGCCGAGGTAGGTCTTCATGTAGGTGTTGAAGGACCCTTCCTTCTCGAACAGCATCAGCAGGTACTTCTCCTTCATGCCGAGATAGGGTCCCATGCCCATGGCGCGGTTGTGGACCGGCACATAGATGTCGGAAGCCTTCTGCGGAAAATCCTCGTCCGTTACCATGGCTAGCTGCATGAACTCGCGGTAGATGTCCTCGCAGCGTTGTGCAAACAGGTGCGCGCGCAGCCATGGGTCGAGGGTGCGGGGCTTGGTGTTTATGCCTGGCAACTTCTCGGCGAGGCGTTCGAGTTCTTTGCGGAGCTTCGCCTTGATCTCGGGATCCTGTGGCACGTTCCACGCTGGCAAGTCGATGCCGATGCGAAAGTGCGCAGTCTCGATCCAGTGGATCTGGAGGTAGGCCAGGGTTTTCTCAACGTCGTCGGTGGTGACCGCCTTGGCACCGAGATTGCCGAATGGAAACGGACCAAAGGACGCATAGCCCGCCTTGCTGAGTGCCTCGGGTTTGTTCTTCGTGTAAGGATCGATGCGCCACTTGGGCAGCTTGGCATTTGCCGGTGCAGGGGTCGTGATTGGCGCCGCCGGTGTCGCCGGTGCCGGTGTCTGCGACAGCGCGGCCGAAGTCAGCGCCGCAAGCGCGAACGCGCAGAGAATGCAGGCGGCCGTTCGGCGGTGAGCACGGAGCAGGGTCATTTCGTTGACCATTCTTTGGCCATCTTGATGGCGTCAAACACCGACAGGTTTTCGATCGGCTCCAGGCCGTTGATTGCGCGCATCGCGTTGATCGCTTCCTTCTTCACGATGTTGTCCTCGGCCTGCAAGTGATGGCGGATCAGCGGGGCCTGCTCCTTCTTGCCGAGGTAGCGAAACACGCGCAGCGCGGCCGCCTGCCCCGGTGGCTTTTCGTTGCCGATGCGCTCTGCGGTGGCACGACCGAGCAACTCGCTGCGCGCCGCCGGCAGCACTGCGGCGACCAACGCGCGGATCTCCAGCCAGTTGGTGCGGCACCCGTCTATCACCGGTAAAAGGGCCGAGACCTCGCCCAAGCCGAGCAGTCCCACCTGTGCGACAAAGGCGTTGTCCTCGTCCTTATCCTTGGTCGCCACTAGCAGCACAGGCTTGAGGTCGGGATCGACTAGCCGGCACATGCGCAGCAAAAGGTAACTGCGGAGAGCAAGCTTTGGCGACTTGCTGTCGTTCGCCATCAGGCTTGCGTGCTGCGGTCCGAGCATGCGGTCGAGCAACGCGAACACCTGCTTGTTCATCGCTTCGTCGCGGTCGCTGATTTTTTGTTGGAGGATTGGGATCGCACCGTCGCCGATCGCTGCGATTTGATCGGCGGCGGTTTTCTGCAGCGCCAAGTCGGCCTTGCGGAACTGCCCAGTGAGGGCGGTGACGCGTTCCTGTTCGGGCGGCGTCAAGGTGGGCCACTTGGCGAGTTTGGTGACCGGCTGCTGCGCTTTTGCTGGGATGGGCGGTGCAGATTGAGCCTTGAGGGCAATCGGCAATAACATCAGTAACCAAGCGATGGATCGGGTCATGGCAGCAACCACGGGGGTATTGCGTCGCGGAAGTCAGGATGGAAGTAGGTCACTTTCTTTGACATTGCCTCCTGTTGTTTGCGCAACCAATCGCGCCAATCGCGATTGTTGTGCGTGAAGAACGGTACCTGCACGGCGTCACAGCGGTCACCGATGGTGGTCTTGCCTTCGATGAGGTCGCGGCTGCCGACGACGGTGAAGCCCTGCGGCAGTTCGATGGGTTCACTGCGCCCGCCGATGTGTTCCTTGTCAAACAGGTAGATCGCGATCGGGATCTCGACCTCGCGCGGGGTCACCATCCGGCGCTCGCCCGCCAGGTCCTTGCCGCGCGCCTCAAGTTCGACCACGTTGCCGGCGACATGGCTAAGAGCTAGCGCTTGTTCGAGCAGTGGCGCGCGTTCTTTTTGGAACTCGCGGCGCGCCAACATGAGCGGCAACGTGAAGTCCTCCAGCACGCGCTGCATCTTGTTGCGACGGCTCACTTCGGATTGCAGCGTGTCGAAGAAGGCGGTGCCGGCAAGCAGGTCGCCAAACGTGATCGTGATGCCGTCAACGATCAGCAGCACATCCGTTGGCTGCTGCGTTTGCTGCTGCTGCTCTGCGCCCGAATCTGCTGTGCTGCGGCCGCAGCCTTGCAGCCACGCCGTTGCGATCAGGCAGGCAAACAAAATGACGCTGTGCCGCATCGGGGGTGAAGTTTTGGTGCTCACGCGCGATCGTGATTTGCGAGGAAGGCACTGACCGGCCCGTTTAGGAAGCCATAGCTCGTGTAAAGGTGTGCTGCGACCTGAGGCAACAAAGCGACCGGCAGCGGGGTGGCGAAGCTACTGGTGTTTTCGAGCCAGAGGGAGCGCGGATCCTGCGGCCAGGTTTCGATCCGCACCTGATGCAGCTCGCGTTGGGTCTCGGTTGGACCAAACGTCATTCGAACACCGACCGACGCGGGCGGCCTGCCGAGCAGTTGCCAGGCATCCGGGCTTGACGCGAACATGCCCTGCGCGAGGAACTCGCGGCCATCGCGGTGATGCTTTGGGTTGATCAGCGAGCGGATGCAAAACTGCTGCGCCAGCGAGGCGACGATGCCGAGCGATTGAAATGCGGTGGTGGCGACGTTTACCACGCGCGTTGCGAAGTCCTCGACTGAGGTGCCGCGCAGTTCTTCGCGCAGCACGAGCCGGTCCGGCAGAAAGGTCGCTTGCGAAACCTGCCCCGGGGCCTGCGGCACGTTGGCCAGATGGATTCCGTCGTGCGCCACCTGAAAGTTGTGGTAGCTGAAGGCGGGTTGGCGGAACAGCGCGTTGTGGACGCCCTGAACCAGGTCCGCCCGCAGTTGCATTGGCGGATAGAAGAGTTCGGCAGAGAAAGCGATGGTGCGTGGGTCGTAGCTCATACAGCGAAAGGAATCCTACGGTGCCGCGCTGCTGCTGACGCCGGAATCCATCGGTTGGCACGGGGCTGCAAGCAGGCCAGTCCCGCCTTGGCGTAAATCGCGGCGGGTTATGAACTGGGTGGAGCTTTCCATAGAGTCCCTCGTTTCCCACGCCTCTTTAGCTAGACTCCCTGCCCTCCGAAGGCCATTTCCTAAGCCGACCATGATCAGCCATTTTGCATTCATCCCCGCATTCGCGTTGCTCGCCGGCCTTTTTGCTCAGGACGGCCCAAAGCAGATCCAAGACCTGAACCGCACGGTCAACCGGCTTGGTGACCAGCTGCTAACCGAGCGCACCAAGCTGTTGCTGAACATCAAGGTGAACGGGGAGGCGCTCGACCCAAAGATCGTAAAGCGCGAGGCCGTATACCTCACCGGCGGCAAGCTGGTGGAGGCGAAGGTCGCAGACTTTTTCATCTTTGAGGAGGTGAAGAAGCAGGTCGAGGCGGGCAAGCCGGCTGAGAACTTCGTGGTCACTGACGAAGACGTGATGCGGGAAATCGAGCCGATGATGACCGAGTTCTCGGTCAAGAATCCTGGCATCGATTTCTGGGAAGTGGTGCGCACGCAGTTCGGTCTCAATCGTGAAAACTTCCTGCAGCAGAAGAAGCAGGCACTGTTGTTCGACCGCGTGTTTTTCCCCGGCGCTCCCGGCGATTGGCCGGCCATCACTAGGGAGGCAATCGCCGCGAATACTCAGCAGGGCCAAGGCCCAGAGTTTCTGAAGCAGTTGGATAAGGCTGCACAGGGCACTGAGGCAGATGGCAAGCCGCGCAAGCTGCCAGAATTCTGGCTGCAGATGATGCGCCAGTTCGTGCAGAAGGGATTGCGCAACTGGAGTGAAATCAAATACGCGAGCAATGGGCTGCCGCCGGAAGTGGTCATCAAGGTCAACGACCTTGAGTGGTCGACCGAAGATGCCTTTGAATACACCCGCAAGGGGCTATTCGTTCAGGACATCGAACGTGCGCTGCAGGAGGTCGTCGTGCGCGAGGCCTTGCGGCAGGATCTGGTGAAGAAGGGCAGCTATCTCGCCGACGAAGCTTTCCAGACGCGCTACGAGGAGTATCGCAAGCCCTACGATGACACTCCGTTCACGGTTGAAATCATCGCCACCAAGTTCAAGGGCTATCCTTGCCTCGAGGCGTTCCGTGCACGCTGGCGCCTGATCTCGTCCTTCGCCGACATGATCAAGTCGGATATGACGGACGCAAACCTGCAGGCTCACGCCGACAAATACGCAGCGTTTTTCGCCGACGGCAACGTCAACATCGACATCATTCCGTTCCAGGCCCGCAGCCAGAAGACTGGCGGCTGGGAGCCGAGTGGTATGGAGGCGGCCAAGGCGCGCAGCATGGAGGTCTTTGCCAAGCTCGAGCGGAAAGAACTGAAGTTTGACGAGGCGCTATCGAAGTATGGGGAGTTCTTCGCCAACGATGAGAAGAAGGGCTTGCTGGGCAGCCTGCCGCTCAACCAGCTAAAGCAGCAGTTCCGCGAGAGCGAGTTCACTGAGTTGCTCGATGGCTACTCGATGTCGTCGTTCCTGTTCTTCGATGCCGAAGTCGGCAAGACCTACGGCCCGATTCAGGGACCGGACGGCCACTATCTGGTTCGCGTCAATTCGCGGACCCCGGCGCAACGGAAACTCGATGTCAGCGTCCCACGCGAACGTGAACTGGTGAGTGAGGACTATATGAACCACCGCTTCATGGAATGGGCCAACGGTGTGATTTCTAGCGCCAAAATCGAATAGGTCCTTTGGCGTGGCCAGTGAAGTAGCGCTACCGCCGGGCAGCAATCTTGGCACCCTGATCCGCAGGGTCGTAGTTGCAGTTAAGGCGCACAAGGCGCTGGTTGCGGCTGCATTTGGCTTTGGCGTGCTCGAGGCATTCTTCACCAAGGCGCCGTTCCTGCTGGTCGAGCCACTCATCCGGACGATGGGGGCGGCAACGAATGCCACTGCCGCGCCGGTCCTTTCGGTCGTCAAGTCGAGTTTTAGCGATCGCTTCGCCGAGTGGTTTCAAACGAATGCCGATGTGATCGGCGGATGGCTTGGCCGCGATGCCAGTTCGGCTGGCGGTTCGGCGATGAACCTGGTCCTTACAGCGGTGTTAGTCTCCATCGTCTGCGGTGCAATCGGCGGCGTTTGCATCTACGGGGTGCAGATGACGTCGCGATATTTCGCGATCAAAATGGTGGCTGATCTGCGCTGCGCAATCGCCAAGCACATCCTGTCGCTGCCGCTGCGCTTCTTCGGCCAGCGTCGCATGGGCGACCTGATCAGCAACGTCACAATCGATGCTCAAGTGCTGCAGCGCGCATTTGAACTCGCGAGCGACAACGTCATCGTCGATCCGCTGATGATCCTCGGCAACATCGCGATCGTGTTGTGCGTGATGCCGAAGGCGCTGTTCGTCTTGATTTTGATGGTGCCGCTGATGGCGATCCCGATGTATCGAGCTGGCCGCAAGGTGCGGCGGCGCAGCGGCAAGACCTTGGAAGCCATGGGTGGCGCCACTGAGTCGATGAACCAAATCCTGTCCGGCATTCGGACGGTGAAAGCGTTCCGGCTCGAAGGCGAACGGTTGCGTGAATACGAGCAGCAAAACGACACGTTCTTGCAGCGGACGCTGCGCATGCTGCGCGCCAAGGCGATGTCGATGACGCAGACCTTCTTCGGCTATCAAGTCGGCTTTGGCTTTTTGTTACTGCTGCTCGGGTATTTCGTGCTGGTGACTCACGAGATCCACTTCAGTGCCGTGGCGACCGTATTGCTGCCGCTCTCGACCACCTATCAACACGTGAAGCGGCTCACTCGTTCCTACACCACGATGATGGAGTCGGTCAGCGCGCTGGATCGCATTGAGGCGATTTTCAATGAGCGTCCCGACCACGCCGATTCCGGTGGCGAGCCCTTGTTGCGCCTCAGTGGCGAGGTCGAACTGGACGACGTTTGGTTTGCATATGGCGAGGAACCGGTGCTGCGCGGCGTAAGCCTCAAGGTGCCGCCTGGCACGACGGTCGCCCTGGTTGGCCCGTCTGGTGCGGGCAAGTCCACCACGCTCGATATGCTGATGCGGTTCCACGATCCGATGAAGGGGCGTGTGCTGGTCGATGGCAAGGATCTGCGCAACGTCTGCATGGACGATTATCGCAAGCACACTGCGGTCGTTAGTCAGCAGCCGTTCCTGTTCAACTCCTCGATCCGCGACAACATCGCCTATGGCCGTCCCGGTTGCTCGCAAGGAGAGATCGAGGCGGCGGCCAAGGCGGCCAATATTCACGACTTCGTCATGACGCTGCCCGCGGGCTACAACACGCTTGCTGGCGAGCGCGGGTGCAACTTGTCTGGCGGTCAGATGCAGCGCATCACGATCGCGCGGGCCATCGTGCGCGACCCGGCGATTCTGTTCTTGGATGAGGCAACGTCGAGTCTCGACTCTGAAAACGAGAGCCTCGTGCAGAGCGCGCTCGACAACCTGCGAAAGGGCCGTACCTCCTTCGTGATCGCGCATCGTCTCTCGACGATTTCGAGTGCCGATCTGATCGTCGTGATTGAGCAGGGTCGCATCATAGAGACCGGTTCGCACGCCGAACTGCTGGCGCGCGGCGGCAGCTACAAGCGCATGCGCGACCTGCAGACCACCTGATCTACGGGTTCAGTTGTGAGCTGGTGGCTGTGAGGCCAGCAGGGCCACAACGGTGGCGCGGATGGCCTGTTTGGCGCCGATTGCGTCAAGCCCTTCGTTAGTCTTGCCCTTGATGTTCACGCGGTCCGCCGGCACATCGAACAGTGCAGCTAGCCTTCGACGCATCGCTGGACGGTGCGCTCTAAGCTTCGGCACTTCAGTCTCGACGACCACGTCTAGCGATACCACGCGGAGCCCTTGCTCGTGGATCAGCGCTAGGGTCCTTTTGCAAAACTCAGCGGAGTCGCGGTCCTGATTTTTCGGATCGTTTTCAGGAAACAGCGTGCCTAGATCATCGAGACCCGCTGCACCAAGCACTGCGTCGACGGCGGCATGCAGCACCGCGTCACCGTCGCTGACCGCTTGTGGGCCGAGTTCGCTGTCGATGCGAACGCCAGCGAGGATGCATGGGCGGCCTTTTTCGAGCCGGTGTAGGTCGATGCCGAGGCCGATACGCAGATCGTGATTCATGGTCGTTCGGGGTCAAGTGGCCAGAGTGCCTCGGCGATCGCGAGGTCCTCTTGATGGGTGATTTTGAAGTTGCGCATCGCGCCTTGCACTACGTCGACAGCTCCGCCGATCGCCTCGATCAGCCCGACATCGTCAGTGGCCTCGAGCCCGTTGGCGGACGCGTGGCGAAGTGCTTGTTCCAGCAGGTCGCGCCGAATGACTTGCGGCGTTTGCGCGCACCAGAGGTTGCTGCGATCCACGGTCGCTGCCACTTGCCGCGCCGCGGAAAGCCGCTTCAGCGTGTCGGTGGCGGGCATTGCCAATAACGCGGCGCCAGTGACCGCGGCGCGGGCAATGCATTCCCTAGTTGCTGCAATTGGAAACATCGGCCGTGCTGCGTCGTGAATCAGCACGAGATCACATGGCCCTGCCGCGGCGAGTCCAAGCATCATCGACTGCTGCCGCGTCGTGCCGCCATCGACAATGCGCGCGCCAAGTGCAGTCAATGCGGCTGCGAGTGGTGCGAGCGGGCCGCGTCGATCGTCCGCCGCAATGATCACGATGAGTGGGCACAGGCTTACATCGGGCAGCATGTGGCGCAGCCGTTCGGCGCTACGCAGCAGCACGGATTTTCCGGCGAGTGGTTGGTAGACCTTGGCGATTGGTCCGCCAAAGCGCGTGCCACGGCCGGCGGCAAGAAGCAGCAGTGCGACCTTCACGAATGCAACGCTACGGTCTTTGCGCGACACTCGCTACCATGCCGCTCGTGGTAGCGGTCCGCATTCTCGGTATTGATCCTGGCACCCAGCTAGTAGGTTTTGGCTGTCTTGAGCTATCGGTCGCAGGCCCGCAGGTAGATGCCCGGGCGCCGCTGGCCTTGCGAACGGCGAATACCGTGCGCGCTGGTGCTTCGAGCGACCTCACTTGGATCGATTGCGGCGTGCTCCACTTGGGGCGCAATCGTCAGATTCCGGACCGGCTGTTGGCCTTGAGCGATCAACTGCGGGCACTGATTCAGAGGCTGCGCCCGACGGAGATCGCGATTGAAGAAGCGTTCTACGGCAAGAGTGCGTCGGCTTCGCTGCGGATCGGCGAGGCGCGGGGCGTGATTCTCGCAGAGTCCGCGCGTGCAGAACTGGCGATCCATCAGTATGCGCCGGCGCGGGTCAAACGCTGTGTCGCTGGCGCTGGGAATGCCAGCAAGGATGCGGTTGCGGTGATGGTGCAGCAGCAACTCGGCATCGACTTGTCCGTTCATCTGAAAGGCATGACCGATGACGCCACGGATGCGCTGGCCGTGGCGTTCACGCGCGTCGAGGAATGGCGTTCGCCGATGCTCCGTGAGGAAAAGCTCGCGGCTGCACTGGGCGAGCCGATCCATTTTTTGGCGCGCCGTCGCCGCTGAAGTTGCGCATTGCCCCTGCTGCCTGCTTGCTTCGCTGCGCGAAGGACCGCAATATGTGGTTGGCGGTTACTGGTTAGACTAAGTCGAATGCAGCGATACATCCCGGCGGTCAACGGGTTGGTTAGCAAAATGCCGTGTGGCACACAGTCACGCGTCGTCGTTGAAGCTTCGTTGGTGTCGCCAAGGCGCTTGGCCTATTTCCCTGATTCTATGAGGAGTTGCTAGGATGATTCGTGGACCGATTTTGCCTCTGACGCGCGCTGGTTTGTGGAACTTGGTGGTCGAAGCACCCGCGCGGATTGAACGTGGCCTGCGCTTAGTCGCGGAGGACCTCGACTTTGGCACTGGTGACCTTGGCAACGTCGATGGTCTGCTGCGCGACGCTGCCGGCAATCCAGTGCTCGTGCTGGTCACCGATCCATCCGATTCTGCACTGATCGCGCGGATCTCGTTGGTCTATGCATTCTGGCAGCGCAATCACCGCTCGCTCTCCCGCGCGATCCCCGAGGCGCAGATGCGCAACCCTGGATCGTTTCGGATCCTCGTGCTAGCAGCTGCGTTGGCGCAAGGCTCAGTCGAGATGCTGGAACGGCTGGCAATCGCGCAACTCGAGATCATCGAGTTCGAACGCTTTCAGGTTGGCGCGCGGGAGCGGCTAGTCGTGCGCAGGCAGCGCTCAAATCGGTTGCCGCTTTCGGGGCAGCTGGAAGAACTCGATGCAACGATTGACGCAGCGAGCCGCGGGCTCCTGTCGCAAGTCGCTGAGATGCTGTGCCGGCTCGACCCGCGCATTCGCCTAGAAGGAGACCGCTTTTCGCGTCGCGTGACGAGCGATGCAGGGGAGCTTTGCGAGAGCTTTTATGCGGACGGCGTCGTTCATGCCGTCATCGCCGATCATCCGACCTGCGCGCTCAACAATCTCGATGATGTGCGCGGACTTGTGGATCGCGTTGCGCGCCGCCACCTGGCGTGGCTGCGCTCTGTGAAGGCTGCGCCCGAAACTGCGAGGGAAGTAAAAGCTGAGGCGGTGTCACCTGTTGGTTTGCCGCGTCGATCAGGGTTTGAGGCCCTGAGTGCGAGCTTGGCGACGGCGACGTTGTCGCGCGAGGAGTGGAATGCGCTAGGCGAGGTTCAGCCAGAGGAGATGCCGCGCAGCAGCGGCTGATCTCTTAGGTCTGGCCGTCGCGGCGCTCCGAGGAACACTTGGAACCCGAACTGGACAAAATAACTTCGGTGGGACAGAGGCTGGTGCAGCGCTTGCTGCACTGGCGAGCTGTCGCGTCGAACACGCCGCACGTCGAGGGACGTACGATCGCCGTTGCGAGTGGCAAGGGTGGGACCGGCAAGTCGTTCTTCATCACGAATCTTGCCGTGGCACTGCATCAGTCAGGTCATCGCGTGGCCGTTGTCGATTGCGATTATGGCCTCGGCAATGCGCACCTGCTGCTCGGGGTCAACCCGAAGATGACGCTGCATCATTTGATGAGCGGCGTTGCGTCCGTGGATGCCATTTTAGAGCGGACCCAATACGGTCCCGACTTGGTGGCGGGTGGTTCGGGCATCAGCAGCATGGGAGAACTGGGTCCGCGGCACTTCGAGCTGTTGGCAGTTGCCTTTGGTGTCTTGGCCAAGTCGCACGATGTAGTTCTGCTCGATTGCGCGGCCGGCATTTCACCGCAGTCGATGATGACCTTGCTCGCGGCGGAGTCGATCATCCTGGTGACCAATCCAGAGATCGCTGCGTTGACCGATGCCTATGCGTTGATCAAGTGTCTGGCGCGACAACCGCGCGTGCCGGAGATCCAAGTCGTCGTCAATCGTGTCGTTGAGTTGGGCCTTGGCCAGCCGACATTCGAGCGGTTGGCCGAAGTAGCACAGCGCTTTATCGGGCGTTCATTGCACTACATCGGGGAGATCCCGGACAACCCGGCGGTCTCGCATCGGCGATTGGGGCAGGCGCCCTTGCTTGTGAGTCATCCAGAATGCAATGCGGCAATGGGAGTGCGAACGGTGATGTTAGCGATCGAGCACACCATGGGGCCATTGCGGGCGAGTGGCAGCAAAAAAGAGGACGGCGTGGAGCGGCGGATCCTGCGCCTTTTGCGGGAGCACTGACAAAGTCGCGCCGCAGCCGCGGCTTTTTGCTGTGGGCAGGGATTTGCTGCATATTTTTAGTGCGAGCATTCGCGCATGGCGTGCTGCGAGAAGCCTCGAACGATGGCGGTGGTTGGCAGGACGGCTCTGCAAGGGGGGGCAAGTTGTCGCCCGTAAGGTCTGTGCGGATCGACCTCAATCGCGCCAGTTTTGGTGAACTACTCGCCGTAAGAGGGCTCGGACCGGTGCGCGCTGAGGCGGTGATACTTCATCGCGTGCGCTGTGGCTGGTTTCACAGCGTGGATGAATTGGCTGCTGTCGAGGGAGTCGGGGCCGGTGTTGTGGCGCAGGTGCGGCCGTTCGTGTTCGTCGCGCCAATAGTTATAGCTCCAGCTAGTGATATCCAGCGATGACGATCGCACCCCGTTTCGGGTAGCTTCCGCACCATCGATGAGCTCAGCGCTTAGTTTGCTGCGCGACTGCGTCCGGCGCGCCTTGGTCGAGGACCTTGGCCGTGAGGACCTGTGCCTTCAGGCAGACGTGACGGGTCGCCTGTCGGTGCCGCCTGCGTTACTTGGTCTTGCGACTACGCGGGCAAAGGCAACGGGGGTGCTCGCTGGCATGGACTGCGCGCGCGAGGCCTTTCAGATTCTGGCGCCGGCGATTGTCTATAAACCAATCCGCCGCGATGGCGACTTGCTGCGGCCTCATGATGTGGTGTTTACCGCGCAAGGCCCGATGCAAGCGCTGCTGGTCGCAGAGCGCACCGCGCTCAACTTTTTGCAAAGGCTCTCCGGCATCGCCACGCTGACACGCGCATTCGTCGATGCGGTTGCGGGCACCAAGGCCAAGATTTTTGACACCCGCAAGACCACGCCGGGGTTGCGAATTCTAGAAAAGCAGGCGGTGCTCGCCGGCGGTGGCCAGAATCATCGCATCGGCCTCTATGATCAGGTGCTGTTGAAGGAGAACCACTTCGAAAGCGCGTTGCCGATGTCATACGAGCAGGTCGTTTCGCGTTGTGTGCAAGGCCAGTCTGCACCGGTGGTGGCCGAGGCCCGCACGGTCGATGAAGCGATTGCCGCGGTGCGCGGCGGGGCCCTCGTCATCCTGCTCGACAACTTTGCGCCCGGCGAACTGCTCGCAACTGCAGTGCGGCGCGTTCGCGCGATGGCCGAGCAACTGGGCGCGACGGTCCAGTTGGAGGCATCTGGCGGCGTGCGGCTCGACAACGTGCGCGCCTTCGCCGAGTCGGGCGTGGACCGCATTTCGATCGGCGCACTGACGCACTCGGCTCAGGCGCTCGACTTGTCGATGCTGGTCGAGACTTTTCAATGACCAAGCAGACGATGTACTATCTGCCAGATGCATCGGCTTTGCGCCGGGCGCGCAACGAGTCCCGTGCCTATGCGGAACGGATGGGCGCTGGAGTAGCCACCTGCGATGCGGTGGCGTTGGTCATCGATGAACTGTTCAACAACGCCATCGAGCACGGGGCCATTTATCGGCGCAACAATGCCGAGTTATTGGTGACGGTCAGCCTCGAACACCAGCGCATCGTGCTTGAGTTTATTGACCCTGAGATGCCTGACAACCAGGTCCTCGACCTCGCGCACGCGCTGCGTGACGTTGCCGATGGGATGCCGGCGCTCGACAGTGAACGCGGCCGTGGCCTGTTCTTGATCTCGATTTACATGGACGAGCTGCGCGTCGCCATCGCGCAAGGCGGCGGGCTGCATCTCAAAGGCCGGATGGCTGAGCCGTGACGATGGGGAACCGGATTCGGGCAGTGGCAGATTTTTGGTCTGCGCGCTCGGCCGTACTGCGCGCACTTGCGGCCGTGCTCGGCATGGGCGCTATCTGGTGGTCGTCGGCGCAGCCAGGTCGTGCCATGGGTGATGCAATCGTCATCTCGTTCCTGCACAACTGCGGCCATATCGTCGCGTTCGGCGGGCTTTTCACGCTGGTGTTGTTTGCGCTGTCACCGGTCAAGCTGTGGTCGTTTCGGCACGCGCTGATTGCGCTCATTGTGGCGGTCTGCTACGGCATTACCGACGAACTGCACCAGCGGTTCGTGCCAGGTCGCCATTGCTCGGTGTCAGATGGGATCACTGACTTTGCCGGGGCGTTGTTTGCGAGTGCCGTGCTGTTTGGGTTTGCGGTGGATCGTCCGGTTGCGCGACGCGCAGTTTTGCCGCTCGCAGTATTGGCCCTGTGCGCGGCTGGCTTTGCCACTTGGGGCCCGTACTGATCCGGTCCAATTTTTGGGCGCATACATCGGGGCGCTGTCCGCTTGGCGCTGTCCGCTTGGCGCTGCCCGCTTGGCGCTGCCCGCTTGGCAACGCAGGATGGGTGCTCTCGCGTTGCAAATCGCGACCTGCTGCTGTCTGCCTGCAACGCGTCGCTTAGCGACTCCGCTACCGCCGCCATGTTGCACATTGCCCGCATTGGTCTCGTTCTGCTCGGCTTCGCCGCATCGGCACAGGCCCAGTTTCGCATTGAAGGTCTGTTCGGCAGCCATTTGCGCGTCGCCGCCTTGATCGGTGGTTGCGGTGTTGTCGGCTATCTCCCGAGGGTCTCGCAGCAGGTTTGCGCGCCGCGCCCGGTTGGCCACTGGGAGACAGTTTGCCAGCAGGTCTGGGTGCCTGGGTATTGGCGCTACGAGTGCGTGCCAGCGAGATTTGGCGTTATTGAAAGCCGCTGCGGCCGCCGATTTTTTGGTGAGATCGAGCCTGCTCACACGGTGCAGGCCTATGTTCAGGGTTGCTACCGGACCGATACCCGGAACGTCTGGATCGCAGGCCGCTGAGCTAGGCCCGCACGCGGCCGTGGCTCGACAAGGCGGCAGCAGGCCTGCCGCGCGCGCGATCACTCGCCGACACGTTTGGTGTTCGCCGCCGCGCGGGATAAGAAATACCGCATGACGGATCGCGGCGACCGGTTTGATCACCCGTTGATCGAACGTTATGCAAGCAAGGAAATGGCGGCGTTGTTCTCGCCGCGCACTCGCCACACCACCTGGCGCGACCTCTGGATCGCGCTGGCCGAGGCAGAATGTGACCTTGGCTTCCCGGTGACAAAGGCGCAAGTCGAAGACCTCAAGGCGCACCGCGATCAGTTCGACTGGGATCGTTGTGCCGCACTGGAGAAAGAACTGCGCCACGACGTGATGGCGCATGTGCACCACTTTGGTGAACTGGCAGAGTCGGCTCGGCCGATCATTCATCTTGGCGCCACCAGTTGCTTTGTCACCGACAACGCGGACCTGATCGTGTATCGCAATGCGCTGCGCCTTTGCGAGCAGCGCCTGGTAGCGGTGCTGCGCACGCTCGGTGAGTTTGCGACTACGTGGCGCGCCCAGCCATGCCTTGGCTACACGCACTTTCAGGTGGCGCAGCCGGTGACGGTCGGCAAGCGTGCGTGCCTCTGGGCGCAGGACTTCGCGCTCGACCTCGACGAGCTGCGCCGCATCATCCAGTGGCTGCCGTTCCGTGGCGTGAAAGGTACCACCGGCACCCAGGCATCGTTCTTGTCGCTCGCCAACGGCGATCATGCGAAGGTCGAAGAGCTCGACCGGCGCGTGACCAAGGCGATGGGGTTTCTTCGTGTGATCCCGGTCAGCGGTCAGACCTATACCCGCAAGCTCGACTGGACGATCCATCAGGCGCTGTCGGCGGTCGCGCAGTCCGTGTCCAAGTTTGCCACCGACTTGCGGCTCTTGTCGCACGAAGGAGAGATCGAAGAACCGAGTGAGTCAAAGCAGATCGGTAGCTCGGCGATGGCTTACAAGAAAAATCCGATGCGCTGCGAGCGCGCGTGCTCGTTGGCGCGCTATGTCATCGAGGTGGCCAACACCAGTGCGCATACCGCAGCAAACCAATGGCTCGAACGGACGCTCGATGACTCGGCGATCCGTCGCATTGCCCTGCCGGAGAGCTTCCTCGCAATCGACGGCATGCTGATGCTGGTCGAGAACGTGGCAAAGGGTCTGGTGGTTTTTCCCAAAGTCATCGAGAAGAAGTTGCGCGAGCAGTTGCCGTTCCTCGCGACAGAAGAAATCCTGATGTCCGGCGTGCAGGCGGGCTCCGATCGCCAGGATCTGCATGAGCGGATTCGAGTGCACAGCCGCGCTGCGGTGCACGCCGTGAAGGCCGAGGGTCGCGACAACCCGTTACTCGCTTTGATCGCTGCTGACCCGGCGTTTTTGCCAATCCGCGGGATGCTCAGCAACTTGCTCGACCCGATGCGATTTATTGGCCGCGCGCCTCAGCAGGTTGACAGCTTTGTGCGCGACGAGATTGAGCCGCGGGTGCGCGGCGCAGCGACCGGGTTGGGAGCCGAGATCCGCGTTTGAGCTCGCGCAACGCCCCGCCAAACTAGCGGGGCGCGATGGCAGTCTGTTTGGCAGCTAAGTGTTGGCTAGCGTCAAATTGGCATCTCAACGTGGCCAGACATTGGTGAGTGAGCAACCCTAAAAATCGATCGCATCGATCCTTAGGTCCCGGCGGCATTTCTGGCACGAGTTCTGCATTTGCCGTGGCTAACACCCCTCGCACCAGGCAGGGAAAAACCATGGACATGCAAAAGCTAACTCAGAAGTCGCAGGAAGCCGTCCAAAAAGCGCAGGCCCGCGCCGTTGGCTTTGGCCATCAGCAGGTGGATGTCGGTCACTTGGTCCTTGCATTGCTCGAACAATCTGACGGGCTCGTGCCGCGCCTCGTGCAGCGATTGGGTGCTGCTAATGACCAGCTAGTGCAGGCAATCGAAGGGGAATTGCGCAAGAAGCCGCGGTTGTCCGGCCCCGGCTTTGAGGCGGAGAAGGTCTACCTGACGCAGGAGGTCGCCCAGGTTTTCACGGCGGCCGAACAGCAGGCGCAGAAGATGCGCGATGAATACGTGTCGGTGGAGCACCTCTTTCTCGCTGTGCTACAGCACGAAAAGAATGGCCTGCGCGACACGTTCCGAAAGTTTCAGGTCGACGAGGGCAAGTTTTTGAACGCGCTCAAAGAAGTGCGTGGCAATCAGCGCGTGCAGAGTGCCAACCCCGAAGCGACCTACGAAGCGCTCGGCAAATATGGCCGCGATCTCGTGCAGATGTGCAAGCAGGGCAAGCTCGATCCAGTCATCGGCCGCGATGACGAAATCCGCCGCGTCATTCGCATTTTGTCGCGCAAGACCAAGAATAACCCGGTGCTGATCGGCGAGCCCGGCGTTGGCAAAACGGCGATTGCGGAAGGACTCGCGCAGCGCATCGTGCGCGGCGACGTGCCCGAGGGACTGAAGGACAAGACCGTGTTTGCACTCGACATGGGCAGTCTCGTTGCTGGCGCGAAGTATCGCGGTGAGTTTGAGGAACGGCTGAAGGCAGTGCTCGCCGAGATCAAGAGCAGCGACGGCAGGATTCTGTTGTTCATCGACGAGCTGCACACGATCGTTGGCGCTGGCAAGGCGGAGGGTGCGATGGATGCCGGCAACATGCTAAAGCCGATGCTGGCGCGTGGCGAGTTGCACTGCATCGGTGCAACTACGCTCGATGAATACCGAAAATACATCGAGAAGGACGCGGCGCTGGAGCGGCGCTTCCAGACCGTTCTCGTCGAGCAGCCAACGGTGCTTGACACGATTTCGATTTTGCGCGGACTGAAGGAGCGCTTCGAAGTGCACCACGGCGTGCGGATAAAAGATGCTGCGCTGGTCGGCGCTGCAACGCTGTCGCAGCGCTATATCACCGATCGCTTCTTGCCGGATAAGGCGATCGACCTCATCGACGAGGCCTGCGCGATGATCCGCACTGAGATCGATTCGATGCCGAGTGAACTCGATGCGACCAGTCGTCGCCTGATGCAGTTGCAGATTGAAGAGGCGGCGTTGCAGAAGGAAAAAGACACCGCAAGCAAGGCGCGGCTCACGGAGCTGCGCAGGGAAATCGCCGACTTGCGCGCCAAGGTGGACAGCATGCGCGCGCAGTATGACGCAGAGAAAAAGTCGATCGGCGGCGTGCGCGCGCTGCGCGAGCAGCTCGAGGTGCTGCGGCGCGAGCAGCAAGATGCCGAGCGGCGCTACGACATGGACAAGGCGGCGGAGTTGAAATACGGCAGCATCCCAGCTGCGGAGAAGGAGCTCGCCGCCGAGGAAGCGCGCATGCGAAATACGGGCAACGGAACGCGCCTGCTGCGCGAAGAAGTTACCGAGCACGAGATCACGCAAATCGTCGCGCACTGGACAGGCATTCCGGTCACTCGACTCGTCGAGGGCGAACGCGAGAAGCTGCTCAAACTCGATCAGATCTTGCATGAGCGCGTGATCGGCCAGCACGAAGCCGTGCAGCTTGTCGCCGACGCAGTGCTGCGTGCCCGTTCAGGCATCAAAGACAGTGGCCGGCCGATCGGCAGCTTCCTGTTTTTGGGCCCGACCGGCGTCGGCAAGACCGAGTTGGCAAAGACACTGGCGCAGGCTTTGTTTGACAGCGAGCAAAACCTCGTGCGCATCGACATGTCTGAATACATGGAGAAGCATTCGGTCTCCCGGCTGCTAGGCGCGCCACCGGGCTACGTCGGTTACGAGGAAGGCGGCCAACTCACCGAGGCGGTGCGGCGCAGGCCGTATTCAGTTGTGCTGTTTGACGAGATCGAAAAGGCGCACTCGGACGTGTTCCATGTGCTGTTGCAGATTCTCGATGATGGCCGCGCAACCGACAGTCAGGGGCGCACGGTGGACTTCAAGAACACGGTCATCATCCTGACGTCGAATATCGGCGCGCCGATCCTGCTCAATGGCATCACCAAGGAAGGCGAAATCCGTGAGTCGGCGCGAGATCAGGTCATGGCCGAACTAGAAAGCCATTTCCGGCCCGAACTGCTCAACCGCATTGATGACGTGGTGTTGTTCAAGCCGCTGCAAATGAGCGAGATCCGCGCCATCGTCGACCTGTTGCTAAACAGTCTGCGCACGCGGCTCGCGGATCGTCGCATCACGCTCAGCGTGACCGACGCGGCGAAGACTTGGCTTGGCAAAAAGGGCTATGACCCGGTGTATGGAGCGCGGCCGCTAAAGCGCGTCATCCAGCGCGAGTTGGAGACCAAGCTCGGTCGCAGGCTGATCGCAGGCGAGATCGCAGATGGCAGCTTCGTGTCGATCGATATCGAGAATGAGGTTCTGCAGATCGAAGCCAAGGATCAGGAGCCGGCGGAGCGGTGATCCACGGTCGCCTTCGCTGCGCGGTTAGCGATCGCCCCAAAGATTTTTTTCACTGTCCAGCATGTCACTGCGGTTGGCCGGGTTCCCAGCCGCGTCCGGTGATGAGCCGTGCGCCACGTGAAAAGGCAAAGTATTGCCACGCCCAACTGAGCATCACGACAAGGCGGTTTCGGAAGCCGACTAGGAAGGCGATGTGCACTAGCCACCACAAAAACCAAGCGAGGTATCCGGAGAGCTCAAAGCCGGCGACTTTGCCAACCGCCGAGGCGCGACCAATCGTTGCCAGCGAACCCTTGTCGACATAGTGGAACGGCAGCGTCTGCTTGCCGTTTATGCGGCGGAGAATATTTTTAGCCGCGGCGCGACCCGACTGGATCGCCACCGGTGCTATGCCAGGGATCGGCTGGCCGCCCTGCTGCAGGTTCATCAGATCGCCAACAACGAAAACCTCGGTGTGGCCTTGAATGGAAAGATCCGCAGCAACTAGCACGCGACCAGAGCGATCGGTCGGAGTGCCGAGCAATTTGCCCAGTGGGGAAGCCGAAACTCCTGCAGCCCACAGCACTGTGCGAGCGAGTATCTGTTCTTTGCCGATGCAAACACCATCCGCATCGATTGCCGTGACGAGCGAGTCGGTGCGCACCTCGACGCCAAGCCGTTCAAGAGCGGTTTTCGCCTTCTTTGACAGCGAGGGCGAATATGGCGGCAGCACGCGGGAAGCACCTTCAATCAGCACAACGCGAACGCTGCGGGGATCGAAGCTACGAAAATCATTGGCGACGGTAAGCCGCCCGATTTCCGACAAGGAACCGGCAAGTTCAACACCGGTCGGACCACCACCGACAACCACAAACGTAAGAAGCTGTCGCTGCTTTTCAGGGTCAAGCTCGCGCTCCGCAGCCTCAAACGCGGAAAGCACGCGGCGGCGGATTTCGAGCGCATCTTCGATCGTCTTCAAGCCAGGCGCCCACTTCTCCCAGTCCTTCCCGAAATAGCTGTGCGTAGCGCCCGTCGCGATAATCAAAAAGTCGTAATTGAGTTCGCCATCGGCAAGCACGATCTTACGAAGCGATAAATCGATACTATCAGCAGAAGCCAGCAAAGTTCGAGCGTTGGCTTGGTGGCGCAATACGGAGCGTATTGGATATGCAATATCACCGGGGTTCAAAGCAGCAGTCGCAACCTGGTAAAGCAGTGGCTGGAAAAGATGGTGATTGCGGCGATCAACAATCGTGACTGTCACAGCCGCACGACGAAGGGCGCGAGCTGCAGACAGACCAGCAAAGCCACCACCGAGAATCACAACATGGGGAACAGGCATTGAAAATCAGCTTTCAAGGGGTGAACAAGAACTGCGAAACAAGAACGGATCGCTTTGTGATGAAAGACTACCTGTGACCCGAAGACTCAGAGAGGGAGTAGCGGAGTGCACAGCAACAAGTCAAAGCATGATGGCCAAGGAAGTTGCAGGAAGACGATTGGATCGGCAACCATGTCACATGTAACAGTTCGCAGGATGCCAGTATTTGGTTGCAAGTAGCAGGCACAGGTGGGAAAAAAACCGGCTGGTAAAGTGAAAAGGTGGATTTAAGGGATAGTCCAGCAGAACCCAGAATGACAAACCCAGATTGACAAAGCCAGGCAATCAAAACACTGAGTGCCGATATGCAGAAATGTCTGAAATGAATGGCCGCAGAATGGCAAAAACATAGGATCAAAATTCTAAAAAGAATCAGCTCACGATAGAAAGGCCAGTTGGCCACCTAACGTGGAATAACCTAAAAGACCTCATGACAATAAGCCAACGCATGTTTTCGAGACAAATATTTTAGGTGAGCTAAAAAGACAACAGTAAGAAAGTCGCAGCAAATAAATGGGTAGGAAAAGATCGCATATAGCGAGATGGCGCGTAGAAGTTGAAAACCCGTTAGCGACCGTCAATGAAAAGAGCGGACAGTGAAAACCAAAAACCCACGCGCGTAAAAAAATACATACAAAAATAGTTACGCAAAAACACAGTAAAAAAATATGAATCAATTTTATGCTGTGCAGAAATAATTTAGTCTAAGAAAGTCGCGATACCTAAAAATAAGATTTATGAACTGGCTTCAAACTTACGCGCCGCTTGGCAGCTTAGGTGTATCCGCAATGGTTGCAGCCATGCCGGTAACAGCCATGCTCTGTATGTTGACACTCATGCATGTGCGTGCACACATTGCCGCAATGATAGCGCTCTGCTTGGCAACGGCGATTGCGATATTTATCTACGGGATGCCAACGAAAATGGCGTTAGCTGCCGTTGGTTACGGAGCTGGTTTTGGACTGCTGCCAATCGGTTGGCTGATCATCAATGCGATTTTTATCTACCAACTATCCGTCGAAACCGGTCAGTTTGCTGTATTGCAATCGCAAGTCGAAAATGTAACAAATGATCGACGCTTACAGGCTTTACTTATTGCATTCAGCTTTGGTGCTTTCATAGAGGGAGCAGCAGGTTTTGGCGCCCCTGTCGCTATTTCAGGAGCATTATTGATTGGGTTAGGATTCCGCCCCCTTGAAGCCGCAAAATTGGCTCTCATAGGAAATACCGCACCAGTAGCTTTCGGGTCAATCGGAACACCACTAGTGACAATTGCGCCGCTAGCAGAACTTGACCTTGGCCAACTAAGCGCAATGGTTGGCAGGCAACTGCCATTTTTTTCACTGCTCATACCGTTTTGGCTAATTTGGGCTCAAGTTGGATGGCGTGGCATGATTGGTGTTTGGCCCGCATGTCTAGTCGCAGGTGTAAGTTTTGGCGGGACGCAGTTTTTGGTCAGTAATTTTCACGGACCATGGTTGGTAGACATTGTGAGTGGGGCAGTGTCCATGCTCTGCTTGGTAATTTTGATGCGCTTTTGGCGGCCAAAAAACGAATTTAGGCAGTCGACCGAAGCGCACATTCATAAAAAATCAGAGCCGGAGTTTGTGGGGCCTGCTTGGAAAGCGTGGCTGCCGTGGCTGTTCCTTACTGCTTTTGTCTTCGCATGGGGGCTCCCGCAGGTGAAAGCACAATTAAACAGCTGGTTTGGACCGCAAATAGAGGTCCCGGGATTGCACCTTGCAGTACAAAAGATACCACCGGTAGTTCATGTGGCTACCAAAGAGCCGGCGATTTTCAGCCTGAACATATTGTCGGCAACTGGCACCGCATTATTTTTAGCCGCGATAGCTTCTGTGTGTGCACTATCAGTTGGTTTCGTTCGTGCTGCAAAAATTTACTGGCAAACTTTGTTACGACTCAGAATCTCACTTTTCACTATTTCTGTGATGATGGCTCTAGGATTTGTCACCCGATATAGCGGTGGTGACTCAACAATGGGCCTGGCAATGGCCAGCACAGGAGCATGGTTCCCATTCTTCTCGCCGTTGATCGGGTGGCTAGGAGTGGCTCTGACCGGCAGTGACACTTCATCGAATATCTTGTTTGGTAACCTGCAAAAAGTAACAGCAGAACAACTCGGATTTTCGCCATTGATAATGTGTGCAGCGAATAGTTCTGGGGGTGTAATGGGGAAAATGATTGATGCGCAAAGCGTCGTGGTCGCTAGTGTTGCGACCGGAGGTCATAAACATAGCCCCGATGCTGGTACTGTGCTGCGGGCGGTTTTTTGGCATAGCTTGGCACTTGCCGTTTTGATGGGCTTATTCATAGCTTGCCAAACCTATTTTTGGGGTTGGATGGTCCCTGATGCAAAATAACCTGAAAGGAATCTAGCATAATCACTCACGCTAACAGTAAAGCGAAATGAGTCTGCGAGACCGTTGTGAAAAATGCCGATCATGACATTGAATCTTAGAACCGCAAAAAAATGGCGATGGAAAAAATTGTTCTTAGCGTAAAAAATTATGTTGCAGTTGAAGTCACGTATGTTTCAAAAAATAAAGTTGTCAGATTTTGTGCCTTCAGCTTGAATCCCAAGCATTAACACAATTACGCAATGACGAAAACAAAGACCGTTTTGGCGAAGATTTTTGCCATGGCATTAGTGATGGGTTTGCTGCCCTTGCGGGCACAAGTATCTTTGCCTGCTTTAATAAGTACTGTTATCGCGCCAATACCTGCGGCGCAATTCTGGAGCGCTGCAGAGATCGCTCGAAGTCCTATGGTTGTGGATTCGGTCTTCGTGCGAATTGACTCAGTGGCTTTATTGGCAGTGCCAATGGCGCATGAGCAGCCACTTGCAGCCTTCGACCTCGACCTTATTGGCGAACATTTCACACTGAACATTACAAGTTTGGAGTGGGTATTCGGCTACCGAGTATTGAATGGCAGAGTGCCAGGGCTCACATCAGAAATACACCTGACGATCAGTGGCAGTGGTGCTGTTTGGGGCTCGATTGAGATTGAAAGTCGAACTTTTATTATTGCATACACAGGAGTAGCGGATGTGCATGTTGTTCAGAGAATTGATGAATCAAGGCTGCCAACGGGAATGCGCTGCGGAATTAATGCCGCTCATGCAGTCTCGGCTCCTGCGAGAGGGAATCCTGACACTGCAAGCAACACAAACTGTGGCCTGACAACCGTTGATTTGTTAGTTGTTTACACGCCATTATCGAGGCAGAACGCTGGCGGAGTGGCCGCTATCGAGACTGCGATAGTTGGCGCGATTGCCCAAGCAAACGGATCATTCATAAATTCAGGCGTTTCAACTCAGTTCCGCCTGGTGCATATGCAAGAAGTCAATTATCTAGAAACAGGCTCAAGTGCTGATTTGTCAGTTTTGCAGAATCCAGCGGATGGTGTGTTAGATGAAGTGCAAGCTTTGCGACAGGACTACGGTGCTGACCTAGTTCAAATGGTTACAGATCCATCAGCCGCGCAGTATTGTGGAATCGGCTATCTAATGACAAGCCTATCAACTGGTTTTAGCCCCTTTGCTTTTGGTGTGACCGTTCGTACTTGTATTTCAAATAAATCTATGACTCATGAGTGTGGGCACAACATGGGTTGTCATCATGACTTTGCGAATGCAGGACCGGCCATCTACCCTTATAGCTATGGGTATCGGACGCCTGACAATGTTTATCGAACAATCATGTCCTATGCGCCTGGTGCCCGCGTGAACCTTTGGTCTGGGCCAAATGTGCAGTATTTCGGCTATGCGATGGGAGTCGCAGGCAGTGCCGACAACGTGTTGTCGCTACAGAATACCAATGCAACAGTTGCGAATTTTGAGATTACTAAGGCCCCGATTTTTTGTGACCTCGGCGGCGGGATAGCGAGCTCCATTGGTGTCCCGACATTGACTGGTAGCGGGACCATGAATTTAGTGCAACCGATAGAACTGACAATCCGGAACTTTGATAATCAATCATTGGCAATGATAATTATCGGAGCCTCAAGCCTAAACCAGTCAATCTTTGGTGGAGTTCTAGTCCCGTCGCCTGACATAGTTCTCGGGTTGATAGGGAATGGTTCACAAGCTGTATACAATGCAAACTGGATGGCAAGTTTTCGGCCGGGATATCAAGTTTGGTTCCAAGCTGCATTATTAGGCGGGGCTTCGCCGCTTGGAGTTTCCGCAAGTGACGCACTCAAGGTTACGATTCCAGGGTAAGGTTTTAAAATAATCTTCATTTCAAAACGGCTTGAAGTTTTATGAATAAGAAAGAACGTGAAAAATTAGAAAATACCAGTCTAAATATTAGCAATCTCGCTGCTCAAGATTATCCAGATTCATCTTGGAATCGTGCTGTAAAAATTCTTGAGCATGGTGACCCATTTTGTTGCAGGACAGAGTGGGCATTGTCTTTCCATGAGGTTTTTTCTCCACTACGTGCTGTTCATATTTTAGAAAGCCACGGAAGCTTTCTATTACTCGCAAGCAGTAAAGAAGTTTCAAAAGAGACATTATTTGAGCCATTAGACAACTCCTGGTATTTTGGATGCCCTTTACTTGGCGAATATTCTTTAGACATGTTAGATTTATTTTTACAACATCAAGCTAAGGCAGAAGGCTTCTATGCCTGCAATATCAGCGGGCTTATTAAAAATAGCCAATTATTCCATAAGTCAGCAAAAAGCTTTCGATCTCATTATGATATGTTTTTATCGAGGCCAAACATTCAGTGTTATGCGTCCTTGGAAGGTGGTATTGAAGGCTATTTATCACGTCGTTCTGGCCACTTCCGAAGGCGATTATGCCAAAGTAATCGGAAGGCGAAGCAGAAATCAGTGAGCTTTGAAAGAGTTTCACCTACAAATCACGACCAGGTGCTTGTTGCATATGGCAGGATGTTGGCGATTGAGGAGGCGAGCTGGAAGGGTATTGGCAGATGTGGTATGACAAGTGATAGACCGCTGCATTTTTACAAGGCCATGCTAAAAAGGCTCTCTGCAAACGCAGCTGGAAGAATTGTTTTTGCACAACATGATAACAAAGATATTGGTTTCATAATGGGGGGTATAGCAGCAGAAGTTTATCGAGGCCAACAGTTCAGTTATGCCGAGGAATGGAGTAGCTATTCGATTGGAAATATTTTGCAATTCGAGCAGTTGGTTTGGCTTTGCGAAGATGGTGTAGGTAGATATGACATGGGACCACTTATGGAATATAAGAAGCATTGGACTGAAGAATGCGTGGATATAGTAACCGTCCAGTTAAGGCCTAAATA
This sequence comes from Planctomycetota bacterium, assembly GCA_014192625.1. Lineage (GTDB taxonomy): Bacteria > Planctomycetota > UBA1135 > UBA1135 > UBA2386 > BJHM01. The sequence continues at coordinate 29,768 of BJHM01000024.1, read as the reverse complement.
ATGCCCGGCTTAGGTGATCAAAAGACTGCTTCGTTAATAAGCAAAACCAAAGAAGTTGTTCTTTACGACTCATCCTGCGGGCTGTGCAGCAACAGTTTACTTTTTGTCATAAAGCGAGATACCAAAAAGCGCTTTATATTTGCTGCTTTGACTTCAAAAGCTGCCCAAGAGTTAATTGGCGAGAGCTCAAGTATGAGAAATATGCCAGATAGTATTGTGCTAATTACTAAGAAAGGAACTTTTACTCGCTCAGACGCAATTATACAAATAGCTAAAAATCTAGGCGTCCCATGGTCTGCAGCAATTTTCGGCTACCTTTTGCCTCGCCTTTTCCGGAACTGGATATATGACAAAATAGCCAAGAACCGTCACCGGTTACCGATCAAAATTAAACCTTGTCACATGATGACGCCTGATCAGCAAAGCAGATTCATCGAACTAAGCTAGAAGTTGAAAGCTAAAATTGAAAGCTGCGGTCAAAACTCACGCTAATTGCCATCAACAGACCGATTGGAAGACTTTATCAAGGATGCTAGGGCTAGACCAACAATGAGAGCTACAGCACCACCAAAGCTAAAAATTAAGGCGTCAGTCACTTGGATTACCTTTTCGCAAGAATAACAAGTGAACCCAAAGCCAATATTGAAGGAACCCATATTCCAACAAAAACGCCTTCATCTCGTAGACCTGAGAACCAAAGACTGACTGAGAGCACAAACGAGAGCCCTGCTGCCAATAAAAACAATTTTACTGAGCGAGACTCACCACTATTTTGAGAAGCAGAATTCGTAACTTTTGACATAAAATGGTGTTCGCTTTTGAGGCCAGTTCAGATGCAACTATTTTAAGATTGGTCCCCAACTAAAAATAAATCGAGCAAATCTTGGCGTTTTTTTGATTTTTGGTAGATGGCTAAAACTTTTTTTGTAATTTTAATTTATGGGTCTGTATTCACAGCACACTCGATCTTGGCTAGACCGTCGCTTTAAAGAAAGATCCGCAGACGGTGTTTTTTTTTCCCATATGCCGATTTATGGCATTGGAACAAAAAACGCGGAAGGAAATCATTTGGGGCGTTTGGCGCGGATGCTTCACATTCTGCGAGTTCTTGATGGAATTGAATTTGAAAGCTTTCTCGATGTCGGTGGAGCTGAGGGATATTTGCCGCACTTGGTTCGACAGATTTTCGGCGCCCGTATAGCTACTGTTGATATTTCAATGGAAGCTTGTCAGCGAGCGAGGGAGCTTTTTGGCATCGCATCTGCCAGCGTAGATAGTTCAAGATTGCCTTTTATAGACGGGGCTTTTGATGTGGTCACATGCACTGAGGTAATTGAGCACGTTGAAAACCCTGTTGAAACTATACTAGAATTGCAGCGTGTCGCCCGTGTTGCCGTAATATTGACAACCGATGAGCTTCACTATGATCGTCAGATAATTGATGATTATTTATTTCGAAGGCCAGGCTGGTCGCATATGGAACGCAACCTGTTTCATCCCGATGATATTGCTTTGTGCTTTCCTGGGGCTAAAATAAAGCCCCAAACTTTGCGTTTGCCACCTCTCGATTTGTTAGATAAAAAAGCTGCCACAGATTGGTTGTGTGAAAATACTAAGCTTGAATCACTTCAAAAAGATTCATTTGGTGTAGTAGTGACAGAGTTTCATGACGCAAAACTGCGTGACCGAAAATATACAGATGAGCAATTGGTAAAAAAGATCCTTGAAACAATAATATTGCCTGGATCGATTTGGACAGATGTTCCTGACTTGGCTGATTTACTGCCTTTCTTGCGTGATCCAAAAACAGGAAAGAATCTTTCGCTTATTGGAAAAAATCTGGTAAGTCAGGCAGGTGACCGCTATCAGATTTCTAATGGTGTACCTGATTTTGTAAACAAAAACGCTGATATTCATCTTCGTGAAGACCTAGCTCTGCGATTAATTTCTCTTGATCCTGTGCGCGTTCAGGGACTGCTGCTTCTGCGAGACCGGTTGCACTTACCAGACACATGGTCACAAGACGAATTCGATTTCCGGCTAAAAAAAGACCGGCGTGGTTTTTGGTCGAACGAGCAATTGCAATCTCGTGGAGAATTCGATGGCTACGGCTTCAAGTGGACGTCTTCAGGTAACGATCCTTGGGTTTTGACGCCTTGTTTGCAGCGCGCAATCAGTGCAGTAGAGATACAGATGAGAGTTTTTGCAGCGGGTGTTTCTGCAAAAGAAGGTATTGGCCAGCTGTTTTGGAAAGGACCGGAAGATTTAGAGTTTACTGAAGCTTCTAGTGTGCAATTTCGTGTATTCAACGATGGCTACTTTCACACCCACCGAATTGTCTTGAAAGGTCACCCAAGGTTATCTGAAATAGTGCAATGGCTCAGGATTGATTTGGTTAATGGTGCTTGTGAAGTTGATTTGCGTAAACTGGTTATTTTTTGAAAGTATTACTATTATTACTTACATAAAATTACTAAAAATAATGTAAACGTTCGAGTCGGTTATCTTTTATAAAAAACGCACGTTCATTTTTTAGCTGGGCGTGATCTTATTTCGCTTCTGTTTTCACTTTGCTTTATAGTAATTAACCTATCGACACCAACGTTTTTGATACGCTGTGTCTCACCACTTGCGGGCCAGTGAATTTCGATAAATTCTATTTGATCGGCGTTACCGAGGCCCAAGTGAGCACACATTGGGTTGCAACCGCTTGATCCACCAGTAGTCATGGTCGTGTAGACATCACTTTCCAAGTTACCTTGAGTCAAGTGAGCCCTTATTCTTGCCCCTAATCCAAAATAATTGTCACGCAAGCCGCGTAGTTCTATTGAAATCCAGTGATTCGCATTGCCAGGATTCTCAAATAAGACATTGCCAAAGGCATCGTCTTGATAAAAACCGCCAACCTGCGCGGCTAATTCTAGGTCGCCATCGCCATCGATGTCGGCAAAAGAAACCCCATTGGCTTTTTGCAGATGGCCAACTCCAGCAGAAAAGGTAACATCTGAAAACTTTTTGCCACCACGTAGTAAGACGTTTGGAAACAACGCGGCAAAGTCATGTGCCCCAGTGGTTATATAGAGGTCTTGGTTCCCGTCGTTGTCGATATCGCCTACGTTTATTCCGGTGGCAACGCAAACGCGTTTTAATCCGTGCTTTTCAGTTGAATCAATAAAATAGCCGTTACCGTCATTTTCAAAAAATCGTTGATGATCGTCTTCGATGCGATTTTCAATATAGAATGCGGCAACTGCGCGAATCGGGCGGTAGTGATGTTGATATGTGACAAATAGATCAAGGTCGCCATCGTTATCTTGATCAAAACTGACGCAAGGACCGCTTGCTAATGGTCCGGCTACTCCGCGAATTGTAGATTCCTCAAGAAACCTGCATTGGCCTTTATTCATGTACAATCGATTTGGCGCGATGAAATTTGACAAATACAAATCAGGCAGGTCGTCACCATTAAAATCAGCAAAAATAGCTCCTATTACCCTGTCAGTATTTGCAATGCCGCTGGTTTCTGTAGAGTCGGTAAAAACCCCGTTCCCGTTGTTGATAAAAAGCTTGCTCGGAAATTTCTTTCCAAATTCGTCTGGTTCGGTTTCATAACCAAGAAATAAGTCGAGATCACCGTCTCGGTCAATATCTGCGAATGAAGCTGACCGGGTTGGGGCATCGATTTCTATCCCCGCAGTTTTGGTAATATCTAGAAAATGGCCTAATTTATCTTGCCGAAGTAAAGAATTTGGAAATCTACTGCCTGCAAAAAATCCTCCTCCGCGTAGGACCAGCAAGTCTTTTAGTCCGTCATTATCGATATCAGCTTGCATGATATTGATGCCGCCAAGTTGACGCGATAATCCAGCGAGATCAGAAATGTTGGAAAATTTTCCATCACCCTCGTTTTTCATCAAACGAAGTGATCGGCCTGTGTCGAATGAGCAAGTTAAGATGTCAATTCGCCCATCGCCGGTAAAATCGTCGCAAATGATGCTGCCAGCATGATTGTGCTGTGAGAGGCCAAACTCGCCACCTCGCTCTATCATGCGTGGGAAAACCTCTTCGCCTGAAAAAACGCTTTCTTTTATTCGGTAAGCAGGTTTAACTTTTTCTGGCCATTCGCCAAGTGCCATGTAAGCGATATTTAAAAGCCATATCGACTCCATTTTTAGATCATTGTCTGGTAAAGACAGTAATCTTTCTAGGGTTACAGCCGCCGCAGCTGCCCCATGTTTCTCGATGTGAACAGCTTGCTTTGAGAAGGGTAAGATGCAGCTTTCTGCATTATGCTTTGCGATACAGTTTTGCTTTTCAGCTTGGCGAAAATAGGTGGCGCCGAGTCGGAATAATACTTCCGGTAGCCAATTTTTTGCCTCAATTGGATTTTGTTCGCAAAGTTTTACACACTGATTGCATAGGTCGATTGCTTCATCCAGAAAGCCTGTTCTTATCAGTGATTGAGCTAGGGACCAGCGTATTCCAAAGCGTTCCGTCAATATCGCCGTTAAAGGTTCACGCTTAAGTTGATCCCGAAGGTCAGTAATATAATGATCTGAGAGAAAGATGTTGCTTGAGTCTTTATCCGCCTCTTCATGAATGCGCCGAAGCCACCGCTCTTTTTCTGTCGCGTCCAAGGGTAAAAGTTGCAGTTGAGGCTCTGTGGCATCCTTGCAGCAGGAAAGGCTCTTTTCAGGCTTCTGTGCGTAAACTATCGTGGATAGTAGTGCTGAAAATATTGCGAAAACTGGCCTTCTCATCGCTGATTTTATTTATGCTAAAAACCTTGGCTCAATTATATTAGCAATTTTGGTGACAAAAACCTAAACTTCTTTATTCGGCCCGCCATAATTGTAGTGCTTTTTATTCTTGACGCAGGCAAGCCTTTGCGTTCTTACGTATCCGGAATTATTCTTTTATAATTCGTTGAGACGTAAATTATATAGAGATCAACCAATCCTGGATATCAAAGTTTTCTTTTATAATGTTATTGAACTTCAGTCATGTGCTGTATGATATGCTCTTCTTCATTCATAACTGCTTTTGACTAGCTGCAATTAGGGATTTTACATGCTGCGCTTTACCTCAACACTGTTTTTGATGTCTGTAGTTTCGGCGCAAGTTAGCTATCTTTCTGCTGCATTGGAGGGTGCGCAAGAGGTCCCTCCTGTCGCAACTGCAGGCAGGGGCTGGGCGGTTGTTAAGGTAGAGCAGCCTAGTAATTTGGTAAAAGGTTATGCATTTTTTGAATCGTTAAGTGGCTCACCGACAGCGGCTCATTTGCACCAGGGCGCAATTGGCGCAAATGGTGGCGTTGTTTTGCCGTTGGCTGCCTCAGGTTTGAGCAGTTTTTCTGGATCCGCAACCCTGACTTCAGCTCAGGTTGCAGCAATTTTATCCAATGGCTCATATGTTAATTTTCACACTGGGGCTAATCCCGGCGGCGAGATTCGCGGGCAAGTTGTCCCATCGGTTAGCACTCGATACTCCGCTGTGCTTTCTGCTGCAAGTGAGGTTCCGCCAAATTCGAGTGTTGCCACTGGCACCGCGCTCGCATTTCTTCATGAGCCTGAAAATCGGGTTGTTTACTTAGTAAATGCAAGTGGTTTTTCCGGCTCTGTAACTGCTGCTCATTTTCACCAAGGAATAGCAGGTGCTAATGGCGGATTGGCCTTCTCACTAAATGGCAGCAGTGGTAACTACGCTGGTGTCACTACTCGGTTATCTGCTACTCAGTTGGCGGCCTTGAAGGCCAATGGTTTTTACGCAAACATTCACACCTCGGTAAATCCAGGAGGCGAAATTCGCGGCCAGTTGCTTAGGGATGCAGGAGATCATTTTGTCGCTCACTGTGATGCATCCCAAGAGGTTCCCCCTGTCGCTAGTCCGGCCTTTGCTGAGGCCAGTTTGATTTTGGCTGCAAATGGCCTCGCCACGGTGGCTGGTAGTTTTTCTGGGATAGGATCGCCAATTGCTGCGCATGTTCACATTGGGGCGGCTGGGATCAGCGGTGGGGTTGTGTTCCCGCTAACTTTCGGTGGTGGTGTTTTGGCTGGTAGCTTTTCCCCTAACGCCAGTGATTTAGTAAATCTGCGTTCTGGAAACTGGTATTTAAATGTTCATTCAGTTTTAGCTGGGGGTGGTGAAATTCGTGGCCAGTTTTTAACTGCAACGACACCCACCACTTTTGGCGAGGGATGCATTGGCAGCAATGCGACTAGGCCCCAAATTGGCGCTCGTGGCCTTTCTGTTCTTGGTACCTCAGTGCGTATCGAACTTTATGGCGCGCTCCCAAATGCTTTGTGCCTATTTGCCCTTGGCGCTGATCGAGATGCTGCAAGTGGTTTGTCTTTGCCTATCGAATTGACCAGCATTGGCCTCAACTCACCAAAGTGTTTTGTATTGGTTGATCCCAGCACCACATTAGTGTCATTTGCAGATGCCTTTGGCTTTGCCAGTATTAACCTCGGTTTGCCGCTGATCCCGTCTTTTCGCGGCATTAATTATTATTCCCAGTGGTATGTATTTGATTCGATTGCAAATATTGGCGGACTGGTCACAAGCAGTGCGTTGAAGTTGGATATTAAATAGCTCTACTTCTTGCTTGAGAGTTTGTTATCTCGGAATGTGAGCCAGTTTTTTCTGGCTCGCATTTTCTTATCGGTTCTCTTTTTTAGGCTTGCTTGTGGGTTTGCTGCGGCATTTTTTCTTTTGTATGCGAGAAGTCTGCGAGCAGTTTGTCTGTTCGAATCTGTTGAAGAGGTTATTGAATCTGGTCAATAGTTAGTGGATAGGTCAGGCGAATTGAGCTACTTTTTTTCTTGATGCTCAACAACCTATCCAAGTCAGATGCCGGTGGAAAATCCATCTTGGTGGTCACGGGCGCCACTGGATACGTTGGTGGCCGTCTCGTTCCGTTGCTGCTTGCCGCTGGTTATCAAGTTCGTTGCCTAGTCCGGGAGCCGCGCAAGTTAGATGCAAAATCTTGGCGTAATTTGCCATGCGTGGAGGTTTTGCAGGTTGACCTATTTGATGTGGAAGCCGTTATCTCTGCTATGCGTGGCGCCGATGCCGCTTATTACCTTGTCCACTCGATGATTGCTCATGGTGCTGATTACAGGCAGGAAGACAATAAACTTGCTCGTTCTTTTGCCTCTGCTGCTGCCAAATCTGGCCTAAGTCGGTTGATTTATCTTGGTGGTCTTGGCGAGCTTGGTAAAGACCTTAGCGAGCACCTTACTTCGCGACGCGAGGTAGAATCTGAGCTTGGCTCGACGGTTGTTCCGCTGACAGTTTTTCGCGCAGCAATGATTATTGGTTCTGGTTCGGCTTCGTTTGAAATATTGCGATATTTGGTTGAGCATTTGCCAATCATGGTTACCCCCCGCTGGGTGCGCACCGAATCTCAGCCGATCGCAATTCGCAACGTATTGCACTACTTGGTTTCCTGTTTGGAGGTGCCGGAGACAGCTGGCAAGACGCTAGATATTGGTGGGCCTGAAATTATTTCTTATCGTGATCTGATGCAAGTTATGGCGAATGCCAGGGGCCTTCGTAAGAGGTTGATTTTGCCTGTGCCGGTTCTTACTCCCCGACTGAGTTCCTTGTGGATCCATTTGATAACGCCGGTTCCGCATGCGATTGCCCGGCCATTGGCGGAGGGTTTGCGTAACCGCACGGTTTGTCGTAATAATGAAGCCGCACGGCTCATGCCGCAGAAACTTTTGACGATGCGGGAGGCCATTTTTGCGGCATTAGACAATCGTCTCGTTTCTGCGGTCGAGACTGCTTGGACGGATGCTGGTGCGATGCCGGGCGATCCCGATTGGGCGGGTGGGACTGTCTACACGGATCGGCGTGAGATCTTTTGCAATGCTTCCCCGGCGCGGACGTTTGCCACTGCTTTAGCGATTGGTGGTGAAACTGGGTGGTATGGCGGTAATTGGTTATGGCGTTTGCGTGGTGCCATAGACAAGCTGATTGGCGGTCCTGGCCTGCGCCGTGGTAGGAGGGATCCGCAGCATCTTGATGTTGGTGATGCACTTGATTTCTGGCGCGTGGTGGATGTTTCCCAAGGCAAACTTTTTGTGCTTCGAGCCGAGATGAAGTTGCCTGGGATAGCTACTTTGGAAGTGGCGGTTTGTCCTTTTGAAGGTGGCACGCGATTGTCATTGATAGCCCGTTTCAAGCCCCGTGGCTTGTTTGGCATGGCTTATTGGTATGGCGTTCTGCCGCTGCATGGCTTGGTGTTTGTCGGTATGCTGCGCGGCATGAAGCGGGCCGCTGAGAAAGTTTTGCCGCATTGATTTGAGTGCCATTTTCATGGCGATTTTTTAGCTTGGTTTTGTCTGATTTTGGCGCAGTTCGCTTAGTTTGAAGCGGATCAGTCTTGCGCTGTTTTTTTTCCTGCCGAAAAAGGGCTGGCTGTGTGTTATTTTGACCAATCTTTATCTGTCTTGGTTTTGTGGCTTTACCAGTTTGCTTACTTGGTTTTGGTTCGAACATGCCATGCGAGCGCAAAGATTTTGTCACAGGCAGGTGCCTGATATATTCTTATGTCGTCAACAACTGTGTTGTCATGCATTGCAATCTCCAGCGCTCAATTTAGGTGTGAAATCGTGCAAATGTTTACTTATGTATCGGTTGTTTTAGGTTTCGGTTTACTTGCCGCGGGCCTTGTTTTTGGTCAGGGACTCAACTGGGTGCCTAACCCAGCGAATGGGCATCTGTATGCGGTGACGCAGCCGATGACCTGGGCCGCTGCAGAAGCACTTGGCGTGCAGCAAGGTGGCCATCTGGTAACGATCCGCAATGCGCAAGAGAATGCGTGGCTGATTTCGACCTTTGGTTTTTCAAATCAATGGATTGGCTTCAACGACTTTGCTACAGAAGGATCTTTTGTATGGTCTAGTGGTGAGTTAGTGACTTACACGAACTGGCTCCCTGGTGAACCGAATAATCAAGGGGGGGGAGGATTGTGGTCATTTTTCGGGTAATTAGGGTCAATGGAACGACAATCATGAGTACTTTATTTTGCCTGGTCTGATTGAGATACTGGGTGGACCTTTTGCGCCTATTAGTGCCACCTTAATACCAACCACATTCACCCCGCTTGGGGTCGCTGGGCATTCCTTTAGTCCGTTGCCTAATGGTGGTGGTTTATTGTTTGGCGGCACGACTGCGAACGGTCCGCAAGTAAATACCTACACGTTATCTGGCACCGTGTGGTCGCAGCAGTTTCCGTTTTTCTCGCCGACTCCCCGCACGGATGCTGCTTTGCTGCAAGATGGGATGCGCGGCAATAACTTGCTATTTGGTGGTCGCAATCCGATCGGCACAGCGCTCAATGATACTTGGACCTTTTCAGGTGGACAATGGACTTACCTGCCGCTCGCTACAACTCCTTCACCACGCTCCGAGCACCGCATGGCATTTGACTCTGTAAGACAGCTGGGAATCCTGTTTGGCGGTAAGGACACTTCTGGTGCGCCGCTTGCAGACCAGTGGCTTTGGAACGGCACCAGTTTTTCTGTATCGGCTCCCGCAACGGTGCCGCCGGCTCGCTTTTCCCATGGGTTAGCTTACGACGCGTTTCGCCAGCGCACGGTGTTGTTTGGCGGACAAGATGCGACCGCTCTGCTGTCAGACGTTTGGGAATATGACGGCCTTACTTGGAGCCGGATTACTCCAACGTCGCAACCCCCCCCGCAGACTGTCCCGTATGGACCCAGTGCCCGCGCCGGATTTGGCATGGCTTATGATCCGCGCGCCGAGCGCGTGTTTATTATTGGCGGAGACACCGCGGCTGGCTGCGTGGGTGATGCCTGGTCTTGGGATGGCGCTGATTTTACGCGGCATAATCCAGGTACAAGCCCAATGCCGACTTCTCGCCATGGCACGCAGTTGTGCTATAACGGAACCAGCAACCAGCTAAACCTGTTCGCTGGCGGCTGCGGCACCACGTATAATAACGACCTCTGGTCGATTGACCTGCCGGTATTTTGGCGCAGCAGCACCTTTGGGGTAGGCTGCCAAGGTTCTAACGGTTTGACTCTCGCGCTCAATGTCGCGCAAGGGTCGACCGGCACGCTCGGCCACCTGCTGCAGTGTGACCTCGCCAACGTGCCGGTCTTCTTCTCGATTTCGTATGGCCAGCTCGGGTTCAACAAGGACTCGTTCAACGGCTTGCCGTTGCCGCTTGACCTTGGCATTGTTGGTCTGCCGGGTTGCACGGCACTGGTTGCGCCGGACCTGAGTTTTCCACTTGGTTTGCCTAATTCGAGCGGCACTGCGGTCTGGAATCTCAATATCCCCAACCAGGCTTTCCTGCTTGGTATGCAGGTGTATCTGCAGGGGCTCAGCTTTGAGGCGCCAGGGTTTAGCCGCTGGGCATCGGTCAGCAACGGCCTTACTTTGCGCATCGGCAATTACTGATTCAGGCGGGTCGGATTTGCTCTGGGTAAGCGCCGTTATCCAATGCGGTGGTTGTTGGCCGTCAGCTTGATTTTCAGGCAAGCTGGTTCAGGATCGCCATCGCATCGGGAAACTGGTTGTCGTTATTGCGCTTCTTGTCCCATAGCACCCTGCCGTCGCAGGTGACCACAAAGTCGCCGCGACCGCCGGGACGAGTCGCTATTTTTGCGAGCGGGTAAGTTTGTTTTATGGTCGCAGCCAAACTGGCCGCGCGCGGTTCGTAGTATCAAATTTCGCAGTAGTCTATGGTGATATGCATGGCGTGATCTTAGCAGCTGGTTTTAGTGGTCTCTACCCCACGTTAAGACACTCTTTTCGAGCGGGCATGATTCTGCTGGATTCGCCGTCTGGTCCGCGCGGTTTGGCGCGAGGCATTGCGCTATTCCGACCCTTTGGCGCGCCGTTTTCGACCCTTCGGCGGATCGTTCGCGCGACCTCGGCGGGGATTAGCTTGCGGCTTATTTGCCAGCGGTTGGGGGCTTAGGTTTTTGGCCCATTCCGTTCGAAGCCAAGCGCGAGCCAGCCGATTACAAATGCGATTCCGCCAAACGGGGTGATGTAGGCAAGCCACTTCAATTGCGACAAGGCGAGGGCGTAGAGCGAACCGGAAAACAGCAGGATGCCAATCAAGAAGCACCAAGGTGCGAGCCTTAGCTGTGTGCGCATGGCGCAAAGGCCGAGGGCGAGCGCGTGATACATGTGATACTGCACGGCGGTTTCAAACACTGCGAGCCCTGCCTCGTCGAGGCGACCTCGCAAGGCGTGTGCGGCGAACGCGCCGAGCAGCACCGCAGTGGCACCGGCGAAGGCGGCGAGGTGGCGAATCGTGCTGGATTGCATGGCTAAGGTTGTGGCAGAAGTAAGATTCTGCGTCAACGGCAGCAGATTGTTGTGCGATGGTTGGGGGTGTTCGCGGAAAACTCGCTGGCATGGTGCATGGCATCGCGTGGCTTATGTCCTGTTGGTGTCTGGCCGGCCTTGCTGTTGGGCAGACGAAGGCGATTCCCGTTCCGCCCAAGCTGAAAGAACTGACGGCGCCGATGGACGCGATGACCTCGGTATTTGGCCTCACTGGTGCTGCACTCCTGGTCGGGCAACGCACGGCGATCGTGCATCAAAGCGAGCATGGCGCGGTGGGGATCAACACCGTGTTGCCGATTGCGGAGGCGGGCATTTGGCTCGCTGTGGCGACCATTCTCACACTGGTTGACGAACAGCTTCTCGATCTCGATCTGCCGATCAGCCGCTATCTGCCGGAGTTTGATACGCCGGAAAAGCGGCGCGTGACGTTGCGGCTGTGCCTGGCTTGCACGGCGGGCTTGCCGCCGCAGATGCATGTGGCCGGGGATGCGAACCAGACGCTCGATGCGCTGGTGGCAGAGATCGCCAATCTGCCGCTGCGCGGTGATCCGGGTCTGCAGTGGGAGACTAGCAGTATCACGTTTGAAGTTGCGGCCGCGGCTGCGGTGCGGGTGGCGGGCAGTGACTGGCACACGTTATTTCGGCAAAGGATCGCCGGGCCGCTCGGGCTGCAGGACACCAACTTTGGCGGGCCGCAGCCAGTTGGTTTGGCGGCTGCTTTTGTGCCAGCGACCCTGGTCAGTGGCATGGCAGTATCGACGCTGCGCGACTATGCGCGCTTCATGCAGATGCTTGCGCTGGATGGAGAATTTGGCGGCGTGCGCGTGCTCACGAAAAAGTCCGTCGACCTGATGTTTCAAAACATGACAACGGGAATGAAGGTGCGCACGCGCGCGATCGACGACGCAACGCTCGCCTATGGACTTGGCACTTGGCTGCAGGCCGTGTCGATTCAAGCGGTGCGTGGCAGCGACCCGGGCGCGTTTGGCTTTACGCCGTGGCTAGACCGCGATCTCGGTTTGTTTGGCGTGCTCGCGGTGTCTGATCGCGTGCAACGGATATTGCCGCGCGCGCAGATGATCATGACGGTGGCCCGCAACCTGGCCGTTTCGCCAAAGGTGGCCGGCAGCGATCTGACAGTGCAGATTGAGCACGGAGGGCGCACGCGCCGCTATTTGTTGCACATGCCAAACAACGCTGCAAAAGCGGAGCGACTGCCGTTGCTTTTCGTGCTGCACGGCGGCGGCGGCAGTGGCCCGCAGGCGGCGTTCGCGACGGGCTTCTCGCCAATCGCCGACCGGCTAAACTTCTGCGTGGTCTATCCCGATGGCACGGGGCCGTTCCGCGGTCGGCTGTTGACCTGGAATTCCGGCGGCATCCCGGTCTACGCCAGCGATGAGAATGTTGATGACGTTGGTTTTTTGCGCGCGGTCATCGCGTCGGTTAGGGAAAAGATCGCGGTCGACCCCGAGCGCATCAGTGCCACGGGCATCAGCAACGGGGCGATGATGTGCCATCGGCTCGCGCGTGAGGCGGCGGACATCTTTGCGGCGATTGCGCCGGTGTCCGGCGCGATGGACTTCACTGCTGCTGACAGCAAGATCCCGATTGCCGTGATGATCGTGCACGGCACCGCCGATGAGCATGTTCGATACCTCGGCGGCCGGCCAAGCGCAGGCTTTGGGCGCGCGGCGTTGCGCGTCGATGCGTCCGTTGCCGATGCGACGCGTTATTACTTGCAGCGCAATGGACTCGCTGCCGAGCCCGTGCGGAGTGGCGAAGGCAAAGTGAAGTTCGACACGTGGCAGCTTGCGGCGCAGGATGGAGCCACGCCGCCGCCGCTTGTTCTGGTCACCCTCGAGGGCGGCAAGCACGCGTGGCCCAGCGGTGTGCGCGGCGACTACGTGGGCGCGGACGAACCGTTTGACTGGCAAGCCAGCGTGCAGATCTGGCAGTTTCTCAGCGCGCAACGGCGGCGCGTTCGATGACGCAGTGAGAACTCAGCGGTCCACGTCGGCGAGTTCGACGCGCCATTCAAGCACGCCGCTAGCAGCGCCTTCTTTTTGAGTCACTTCGAGCCTGAGTGCGGTGGTGGTAACCGGCGCAAAGCGCGCGTCACAGAAAGCGTCGAGCGCGATCGGCAGTCGGCCTTCGAGCTGCACGGGCAGCCACTGATCGCCAGCGCGGTAGAGCAGTCGCGCAGCCTTTGGCAGCCGGCACGCACCGTGGCCCGTATCGTCAAACCAGAAGATGCGACACGCGGTCAGGCGTTGCGGTTGGTCCCACGCGTATTGCACCCATTCCGTGCCACCGAGATGGTTCCACCAATGGAAGTTTTTGCCCGGCGTGTCATTGCTGTGCTTTGGCTCGATGCCGTCGCGCAGGCCTTCTAGGTCGCAGTTGCCGTTCTGAAATGAGGAGAGGATTTGTGCCGAGCGCTCTGGCCCGCCGGTGCGCGGTGGCAGCGGCGCTTGTGGAAACCACAACACCATGCCGCCGGCTGCGCGATTGTCCCATGTGGCATACGGCACCAGCGTCACTTGGGTTTTTGTGGCGTCCGGCTGAGTCTGATAGAGGCCGAGCATCGCCCAGTTGCGCGTGCCAGCTGACAGCATGTTGCCCTTGAGCACCGTGGTGCCGCCGAACAGGTCGGCGCGCGGTTCTGGTGATAGTTGCGTTCCTGGCGGTGCGAGCAGCTGCTCGACGGGCGTCGTCTGATCCGTCTGCTCGGCGCAGTAGATCAATGGGCCGCGCGCGAACGCGACCATGTTGCGCAGCGTATCGGCCCGTGGATCGGCCTCGATCATGCGCACGGGCATGTCGAACGTGATCGCCACCACATCCTTGTCCTGCCATTGTCGGCGCAGTTCGACATAGCCGCTGCGCGCCTCGCTTGGAACGACAACCTCCGCGCCGTTGACCGTGACCTTGGCCGCCATGCAAAAGCCCGGCACCCTCAGCATCAGTGCGGCCGGCTCAGTTGGCGCGCGTGTCACCGTCAAGGCGACGTCGCCGTTCCATGGGTAATCCGTGTTTACTGCAATGCCAAACGAACTGCGGCCGAGAGGCGCATCGACCGTGCCCTGCAGGTAGAGATTGATGTAGAGCGCGTCCGCTGAGGTCGCATAGGCATAGCTGCCGAGCGCGGCGAACGTGCGCGAGAGATTGGGGGGGCAGCAGGCGCAGCCAAACCATTCGCTGCGGTGATGGCCGCCATTGCTGGCGAGCGGGTTAACGTAGAAGAAGCGCTCGCCGTCGAGCTGCATCCCCGCGGGGATTGCGTTGTAGAGCGCGGTCTCGACAGCGTCCGCATACGTGCCGTCACCGGTGAGCAGGTTGAGTCGATGCGCCCACATCAGTACGGCGATCGACGCGCAGGACTCTTGATATGCGGTGTAGGTCGGCAGGTCGTAGTCGCGCGTGAACCCCTCGTTGCTTGCCGATGGGCCGATGCCGCCAGTGATGAAAATGTTCTTGTTTGCAGTATTGCGCCATACGCGGCGCGTCATCTTGAGCAGTTCTGTATCGCCGGTGAAACCAGCGACGTCGACCGCGCCAGACATGAGATACGCGGCGCGCACCGCGTGTCCGGCAATCTCCTGCAGGTCGTAGATGCGCTTGTGATCGAGCCAGTAGGTGCCGTCGTAGTTTTCCGGCTTGTCGTCGTGTTCTTTGGCGAAGAATCCGCTGCCGCGCTGGCGCACGAACCATGCGGCAAGGTCGAGGTATGCCTGTTTGTTGGTGACGCGCGCGAGCTTGACCAGCGCGAGTTCGATTTCTGGATGTCCGCAGTAGCCCGCGCGTTTGCCCTCGCCTTCGCCAAACGTGCGGACCAGCAGGTCGGCATACTTGGTGGCGACATCGAGCAGGTTGCGCTTTTGCGTCGCCGTAAAATGCGCGGCCGCTGCCTCGAAGAGATGACCCGCGCAGTAAAGCTCGTGGTCGTCGCGGAGATTGATGAACCGTTTACCAGGCTGATTCACCTGATAGGAGGTGTTTAGATAGCCGTCCGGCTGCTGCGCTTTTTCGATGCGGGCGATCACTGCGTCGGCTTTGTGGTCGAGGTCTTCGTCAGGGTGCTCGCCGAGCGCGTAGGCGATGGCCTCAATCGCCTTGTAGGCATCGCTATCCTGAAACACATAGCCCTTGAAGCCAGCGTGTCGTTCTTGCGCCGCCAGATCGAAGTTGCCGAGCGTGCCGGAGTCTTCAAGCTGTTTCAACGCGTGCCGGAGCGTTACCGCTGTGTTGGTGGCGCGACGCGGGGCGAAAAAGCGGTCGGCGATCGTCACCCTTGTGAACGGCACTTCGGCCAAATGCAGCAGCGGCGTATTTTGGGCGGTGGCAGTCGTGGACAGGCTGACAACGAGAGCGGCGAAGAGGGCTTGGATGCGAAGGTGATTGCCGGTCATGGTTGGTATCGGCGGGATGGTAGTGCCCTTGCCCGCAAGTCTGCATAGGTGACACGGCAAAGCTGAACCGGAGATTCTGTGGCTCCCTCCCTGAGCGGTGGCGGGCCTTCTCTGAACGGATCTCCAACGCAATATGGCGGCGGCAGGAAACATGGGAACTAATCTGTGGCAATGAACGTTGCGAGCTGCCTTGCGTTGCTCGCAAGATCCTGTGTTCCCGCTTTCTGTCGCTGCATGGCGAAGGCTTTTGGTCCCACGATGAATCTGAATTCGCGTTTTGGTGTCGTCGCGTCCGTTCTGCTGCTGAGTTTGCCGTTGGCCGGCCGGGTGACTGCGCAGAATGCTGCGTTCAGCCTGGCGGAGGCGTTTGCGCTCGCCCCGGATCGCAGCAAGGTGCTTGCGCAGTTGCTGCCGGGCACCGAGGACTACTACTTCTATCGCTGTCTTGATGCGCAGCATCGCGGCGACTTCGCGGCAGTGCCCCCGCTCTTGCAGGCATGGGTCGATCGGCATGGCCGCAACGAGCGCATCGAGGAGCTGGAGCGCAGGCAGGCGCTGCTTTGCTACGACGGGGATCCATTGGCCACGTTTGCGTTCTTGCGCGAGCGGCTCAAATTGACGTTTGATGCACAGCGAACGGCGCCCGGCGCAAAGCCCGATCTGCCGACCTCGTTCGACCTTCAACTACTCCAAAAATCAGCGCTCGACCAGCGCGCACTGAGACTGCATCCCAACTCGCTGGATGGCTTCCGGCAGAGCGCGGTGCAAGACCTTGCCGGCATGACGCTCACCGATCCGCTGCTTACGCCGTTGTTGATGATGGTGAAGCGGCCGGACGTGCCCGGTCTAGTCAACTTGATCGTGCGCCAACTGCGCCAGCGCGATTCGGGGGGCTTTGGCTCCCTGCCGATCCATCGGGGTCTCACGCTTTCGCAATACGATGACCTCGCGCGCGCCATGCCCGAGCTATTGGGCGCTTCGATCTTCGTCAATGCATACGCCGCGCGGTTGCTGCCTTCGCAGGATGTCGATTGGCAGCGCGACACAACGGCGCGGGCCGCGTATCTGGATCGGCTCTGGGCCTTCGCGCAGCGGTTGCCATCCGCGCAGAACGGCTTTAAGGTGCATGTGCTGGCCCAGCGGTTGTCGCACGACCTGCTTTCGGGCACGCTCGACAAAGAGCGCTTCCTTGCCTACCTGCGGCTGCCGCGTCCGGTTGGTTACCTGCCGGCAAAGTTGCGCGAATTGTGGCAACGCCGTGGTGAGCCGTTCGTTTCGGGCGAGGAATATTCGACCTCGCTGCCCGTTTGGAACTCTGATGAGGAGCTGGTGCGCGCTTACTTGGAGCCGTTCCTTGCGACCGAGGATTCATACGAGCCATATCGCGAATGGCTGGAGGATGGCTGGCTGCGCCGCGTGTTTGTTGAGCAGCAATTGCTTGCCGGCAAGGGCGATGCTGAGCGCGCATATTCGCTGCTCGCGGACCCGGTTTTTTTTGAGCAGCTCAAGGAACGGGTCGAGATCCGGTTTATGGCGGCGCAGCAACGCCACTTTGCCAGTGATGCGCAGGTGGCGATCGATGTCGATGTAAAAAACGTGCCGACTCTTCTGGTGAAGGTGTTCGCAATCGATGCGTATGCCTACCAGCGTGACAAGGGCCGCGAAGTCGATGCGTCGATCGACCTCGACGGGCTGTTCGCCAATCACGAGATGTCGTTTACCTACGATGAGCCGCCATTGCGTCGCGTCCGGCGCCACTTCGACTTGCCGCAGGTTGCGTCACCCGGCACTTACGTGGTCGAGTTTATCGGCAACGGCCAGAGCAGCCGCGCGGTGATCGTAAAGGGGCATCTGCAGTTTACCGAGCGGCGCGGCGCCGCCGGTCAGGTGCTGACGGTGCGCGATGAACATGGTGCTCGCGTCGCATTCGCGAAGGCGTGGTTTCTGCAGCAGGAGTTTACTGCGGATGAAAAAGGCGAGATCAATCTGCCGTTTGGCACGCAGGATCAATCGCAGCCGATAGTTTTGCAGCACGGCGAAGTGTCATCGCTGCTGCCATTGTTGCACCGCGCTGAAACGTACCAACTGGCCGCCGGCTTCTTCGTCGATCGCGAAGCGTTGATCGCCGACCATGCTGCCAAAGTGCTCGTGCGTCCTGTGCTGCGGCTCGCAGGCCAGAGCGTGTCGTTGTCGCTGCTCGAACAGCCGGAGTTGCTGATCACGGCGCTCGATCTCGATGGCACGCCGACTACGCGCACGGTGCGCGACCTGCAATTTGGTGCTGACGGCGAGCTCGTGCAGGTGATTCAGGTCCCTGATCGGCTGGCGCGTCTGACGATTGTGCTGCGCGGTGTTGCGCAGAGCTTGAGCCTGCGCACGCCGGTGGCATTGACCAGCGAGGCGCTAACGCTCGACCTCAATCGCATCGACACGCTTGCCGACACCACCGCAGTTCAGCTCGGTAAAAGCCCGGCTGGCTGGCATCTCGATTTGCTCGGCAAGAACGGGGAGCCGAAGGCGGAGCGTGCGGTCAACGTGCAGCTTGTGTTGCGCGACTATACCGACCCGCTTGAGGTCAAACTGAAGTCCGATGCGCGCGGCCGCATCCAGCTCGGCGAACTGGTTGGCGCAAGTGCGATCACCGTCACAGGATTGAAGGGTGGCACGTTTGGCTGGCCGCTGCACGCGGGCAACCGGCAGTTGCCATCGCTCGTAACTGGCATCGTCGGCAGAACCGTGCGGGTGCCATATGCTGGGCGCGAAACGACCGCAACGCGCGCTGTCTGCGCGCTGTTTGAACTGGTGAATGACAGCTATGTCAGCGATCGGTTCGATCGACTCGCGTTGCAGGATGGCTACCTCGAAATGCGGGAACTGCCGGCCGGGGACTTCCTGCTCTGGCTGAAGGAGTCGGACCAAAGCATTCATATTGCGATCACTGCCGCCAAGGCCGATGGCAACTGGGCGTTTGGCAGTACGCGCTGGCTGCCTGAGATTGCCGCAATCGCGCCGCAGATCAGCGAGCTAAAGACGGAGGGCAATGCGTTGCTTGTGCGGCTTGCAAATGCGAGCAAAGCGGCGCGCATACATGTTTTCGCCACTCACTACCTGCCGGCGTGGAGCCCGCAGTCGCTTGAGATTCCGCAGCCAGCTTCGCCAGGCATTGTGACGGTGCTCGATGCCGAATCAGACTTCCGTTCTGGCCGTCAGCTAGGCGACGAGTTTCGCTACATCCTCGATCGCCGCTACGCGAAGAAATATCCGGGCAACCTGCTCAAGCGGCCCGGCCTCCTGATCAATCCATGGGCAATCGACGACGCGCGCGGAGTTGCGGAAGGCCAGGGTGCGGCAAGCGGAAAATACGGTGGCCGAGGCGCGCGTCCGAACGGAATGGCACCTGGTTCCCCTGCCCCTATTGGAACGTCCATGGATGGTGGTAGTGCTGGCAGCTACGCGAACGTCGACTTTCTTCCGCAGGCCGCGCCGTTGCTGGCAAACCTGCTGGCCGATGCGAATGGCAGGATCGTCATTCCACTCGCGGACCTGGGACAGGGCCAGATGGTGCAGGTAGTGTACATTGACGGCGAGCAGACGATTTGCCGGACGACCACGTTGCCGGAGCGAGCATGGCAGCCACGCGCGCGGCAATTGCAGAACGGGCTTGATCCAGCGCAGCACTTTACGCAACAGCGGCGCATCGAGTTTGTTGCCGCTGGTGGAACGGCAGTCATCGATGACGTTGCGACCGCGCAGACCCAGGCGTTTGGTTCGCTCGCGGACGTGTTCCGGCTATTCACCGCGGCGAGCAAAAACCCAGATCTCGCCGAGTTCGCTTTCGTCTTGCGCTGGCCACAGCTTTCCGCAGTCGAGCAACGCAAGCTCTACAGCGAACACAGCTGCCACGAACTCAATGTCTTCTTGAAGCAAAAAGATCCGAAGTTCTTTACCGAGGTGGTGCGACCGTATCTCGCCAACAAACTTGATCCAACCTTCATCGATCACTGGTTGCTCGAGGCCAATCTCGCCCAGTATCTGCAACCATGGGCGTTTGCGCAGCTGAACGTGGTCGAGCAGATCCTGTTGCTGCAACGGCTGCCGGGGCAGCGCGAGAGTGGTGTGCGCCTGATGCGCGATCGACAGGATCTGATCAAGAAGGATGTGTCGCAGCTCGACGTTTGGTTCAAGCAGGCGCTGCAGAGTGATTCTCTGGAGCGAGAGTCGCTCGCGCGTTTGGCGGCCGAGCCTCAGTCCGATAAGGCGGGGGCCCCTGCTGAAAAGAGTAAGGAAGCATTGACCAAGGCATTCGCGGCTTCGCCAAACGACCCGGCGACCGGTGGTCCCGGTGGCGGTGGTGAAGCCGGCGGTCGCCGGCTGCGAGAGGAGCGCTTCGCTGCTGCTAAGGATCGATCGGACGAGGGCAAGGACTCGCAGCTGCTTTCTGCTCGAATACTTTCAGAGCAGAAACCCGGGCAGGCGAAGAACGGGAAAACGGACGATCTGTTTCTTGGCGCGACTCGCAGCGCAGACAATCTTTCAGATCTGGACAGGCGCAAGCAGGTGATGGAGCTCTATCGCGAGCCCGAGGTCACCCGGCAATACGCCGAGAACAACTACTGGCACCGCCGGCGTTTCGATCAGGGGGCATCGCTGATCACGATCAATGAGTTCTGGCACGACTTTGCGGTGCAGCCGGCAGGCGAGCCGTTCTGCTCTTCGCACTTCGCCCTGGTCACCAATAGCTTTGCCGAGATGATGCTCGCGCTCGCAATGCTTGACCTGCCGCTGGCCTTGGCAGAACCCACAGTGCCGGTGCGCGATGGCAGCAGGGCAACCTACCAGACCGCATTGCCGATGCTGCTCGTGCGCCAAGAGATTCGGCCTGCACAGCCTGCGGCCACCCAGGCAGATGTGCTCCTGAGTCAGAACTTCTTCTGCCAGGAGGATCGCTTCCAGTTCGAGAATGGCGAAAGCTCCGACCGTTTCGTCACCGGTGAATTCCTTGTGGGTGTGATCTACGGCTGCCAGGTAGTGCTGACCAATCCAACCTCAATGCCGCGCAAGCTGGACTTGCTGTTGCAGATCCCGCGTGGTGCCGTGCCGGTGCAGCGCGGGTTCATGACGCGCGGCATGGCGATTTCACTGGAGGCGTATGCGACCAGCAAGATTGATTACCTATTTTACTTTCCAGCGGCGGGGGAGTTTGCGCATTTTCCGGCGCACGTTGCCAAGGATGGGGCACTGATCGCGAGTGCGAGCGTGCAGCCGAAAGTGTTGCACGTAGTCGATCTGCCGACAGAGGTCGACACGCAATCGTGGGAGCGGGTGTCGCAGGATGGCAGCGCGGATGAAGTGCTGGCTTTCATCTTAAAGACCAACCTCGGGCGGGTTGATTTGTCGCGCTTGTCATTTCGGTTGCGTGACCTCGCGTTCTTTCAGCGCCTCACAGTGCAGCTACGCGCCAGGCATCATTACGACCATGGCGTCTGGTCCTACGCTTTGTGGCATGGAGCTCCGCTTGAGGCGAGCGAGTGGCTGCAACATGCAGACGAATTTGTGCAGCAGTGCGGACCATCGTTGCGGAGCCCGTTGCTCACCGTGGATCCGATAGCGCGCGGCACGTGGCAGCAGATCGAGTTTCTGCCGGTGTTTCATGCTCGTGCTCATCAGCGCGGCAGGAACTGGGTGATCCTCAACGAAAAGCTGTCGCAGCAATACCAGTCGTTGCTCACTGTGCTATGCCACCTGCCGAGGCTTGGCGACGAGGACTGGCTAAGGGCCTGCTACTACTTGCTGCTGCAGGATCGCATTGAAGAGGCCGTCGGGGCGTTTGCCCGCGTTCAACTCAAGGGCGTTCCGAGCCGCTTGCAGTACGACTATCTCGCCTGCTACCTCGATCTTTTTACCGATAGTCATGCGCTTGCCCGCGGCATCGCCGAACCATACCGCGACTATCCGATCGAGCACTGGCGGAACCTGTTCCGCGGGGTGCTTTCGCAGCTTGATGAGGCGGAAGGCACGGCGATAGTTGGTGACAACCTGGCATCGCGCGAGCAACGCCAGAGCGAACTCGCGGCAAAGCAGCCGATGCTAGAAATGGTGTTGGCGGGTGGCAAGGTGACGGTCCGGCACAAGAACCTGCCCGCCTGCGAAGTTCGTTACTTTCGCATGGATGTTGAGTTCTCATTTTCGACCAACCCGTTCGTTCAAGACGGCAGTGGCAGCTACGCATGGGTGAAGCCGCAGCGCGCCGACACGTTTGTGCTGGCGGCCGACCAAGCGGAGTCCGCGTTTGCGATCCCGGCCGAGTTCCTAAGCCAGAATGTGCTGATCGAAGTCCGCGGCGGCGGACTGCTGCGTCGGCAGACCGCGTTTGCGAGTGCCCTTGCGGTGCAGACCATCGAGAACTACGGCCAACTGCTTGTTACGGACACGGCAAGCAAGCAGCCGCTAGCGAAGGTTTATGTGAAGGTCTACGCGCGGATGCCAGGTGGCGATGTCAAGTTCCACAAGGATGGCTACACCGATCCGTCCGGCCGCTTCGACTATGCCTCGGTCTCCGAGCCTGCGACGATCGGTGCAGTGAAGTATTCACTGCTAGTGCTCAGCGAGCAGAGTGGCGCGGTGATCAAGGAAGTTGCGCCGCCGCAGCGATGAGCTTTTTGCCCGCCTTGCTCACTGTTTCTGCATGAGCCGCAGAACGGTGAGCGAGCGCGGTGGAAACGTGTGCGTAAACGTTGCGCCGCCGAGCTTGATCTCGAAGGGCTTTGGCACGACTGCCTCTGGATTAGAAATGGTGTTTTCGTCATCGAGGCTCTTGCTGGTCAGAATCTGACCGCTCGCCACCGGCTGCAGCATTGCGGCACCTTGCAAGTCGATGGTGGACAGTCGTGGTGCGTCGCTGCCGTTGCAGACTTTCAGCACAATCGCGCCGTCGCGGTTGCTGCGCCCTGCGACCGCAGCAAAGTCAGGCGGGCTGCGATCGACTGCCTCAAGTACCTGCACCTCGTCGATGAAGCAGCGGATCTGGCCACCTTGGCACTCGACGCGCAAGTCGTACCACCTGCCGATTTCGATCTTCCCATCTGCGTGTGCGCCGAGGCCAAACTTGCTGCCGTTTGCGCTGCGTTCGAGCGCGTGCTGCGTGTTGCCAAAGCCGCCGACGTTGAACCAGGTCCAATCGGCTTTTCCCGCGACATGGAACAGCAGCAGGAAGCCCTCATCGCCGGACAGCTTGCGTGCCTTGCAGCGCACAGTGCAGTCGCCGATGGCTTGTAGCACGGGGTGTGGCAGCCACGTAACCCGCATGTCACCGGTGGCGCTCTGCCGTAGCGCGCCTTCGATGGTCTGCCAGCTGCCGGACTCGTGGCGAAAGCCGCTCGCGTCTTTACTGAAGTCGCTGCGAAAGATCTCCTCGCCGTGTTGCTCGACGACGAGGTCGCGGTACTCGGCCTGCGTGTTCCAGGTGCCCAACCCAATCGAGCCGCGCACCAGGTCCTGCTGGAATATCGGCACGTCGACTGGCAGCAGCGTGTCCGGCCGGTTTTGCGAGAGCATCGTCTGCACCCAGTAGCTCGGCGTGCCGCAGCTGCGCAGCCCGTCAAACTGAATCGCGTCCGGGTTCCACTTGCGATCCTTCACGTGCACAAACAGCGGCGCGTAGCTCGCCATCAAAACGAGGTCGCTACTGCGCTCAAGGCCGAACAGGAATGCCGCTTCGCTGAGTGCGGCGCGCAGGTTGCCCGTCTTGCCGGGGTTCTGCGTGACCGCGTATTCGCCGACGTAGATCTTTGGGCCGTTGCGGTCTGCTTTCGCATAGTGGTCAGCCTCGGCCCAAAACCAGCTGCTCGACATGTAGTAGTGATCGTCGAGGATTTGCATCGGATGCTCTACCGGCGTGTTCGCGATCATAAGCACGCTCGGCCACTGTGCTGCGATCGCCGCGCGGAACACTTCATAACGCTCGGCGTATTGTGCGTGCGTGCCGCCGAAGTTGCCGAACATGCCGTTCTCGTTGCCAATCTCCAGGTAGCGCAAACCAAACGTCGCCGGATGACCGTTTTGTTCGCGCAGCCTGCCAAACGGCGTCGCCGTGTCGCCGTTTGCGTATTCGATCGCATCGAGCGCGTCCTTGATCAACGGCTGAATCTGATCCATCGGCACGATCTCTTTGTGGCTCATGCCGCAGTTGACGACGAACATCGGCAAGGCACCGAGGTCTTCGCACAGTTGCAGGTATTCGTGGTAGCCGAGCAGGCCTGAGGACCAATAGCCCCAGTTGGCGTTGCGGTGGCCGGGCCGCGAATGATTCTTGCCGATCGAGTCTTGCCAACGGAACGCGTCTGCGAGCAGGTCGCCGCCTTCGACATAGCAGCCGCCTGGAAAACGCACGAACGCAGGCTGCATCGCCGCGAGCTTCTCACCGAGGTCTTGCCGCAGGCCGTGACCATGCCAAGTTTTTGCTGGCCATAGCGTGACGGTGTCGAGGTCGATGGTCGCTTGCCCATGCAGCGCGATGCGCAGCTCGCCGTCCTCGGTCGTGTGCAGTGCCGTCGCGCGCAGCGTCACTTCGCGCCACTGCGAGTCGAGTTTTAGTTCTTGCACGGGGGCACTGGCGTGCAAGGTCGTTATGCCTTGCGGGTCGAGCACGTCAAAACCGAAGTCGGTCAACATCGGCTGCGCATTTTCCTGCCGCACCATCGCCGTCAGCACGTATTCATCGCCGGAGTGGATGGGCACGCCGAAGTGCCCATGGTTGGTGAGGAATGCATGGCCCTCGATGTCGATGCGCGCGTGCGTCGGGGCCGCAGGGTGCATCGGCTGCAAGGTCGCCTTTTTTAGTCGTGCCTTTGACTCGACTGGCTGCTGGGTGGCGAGTGGGTCTTTTGCGATCGCGCTCCGGTCGACCGTCGTCATCGCCCAACCTGGCAGCGGCTCCAGTTCTGTGCCGGGTTCCTCGAAGGTCGGGTTCCGCAGCAATTGCGCCAACAGGCCGCCTTCGCCGGCGTGATTGATTTCTTCGAAGAAGATGCCGTAGAGCGTTGCTGAGATCGGGTGCGACGGCTGGTCCACGTGCACCACGATCGCGGGCGGAGCGTACCGCTTGATCCGGTCCTTGGCGTTGGTTTGTCCAGGCCCTCCCTCGACCGTCCCCTCGGTTTTGGTCGCTGTTGAGCACGCGGCCATCGTGAACATGGCGAACATGGCGAACATGGCGAACATGGCGGGCAGGGAGCTCACGCTGCGGCGGGCTTTCATGGCGCGGGACTCTAGCTAGATGCCGATGCGAGGCGAGCATCAGATCGGCCGGCGAGGCACACTCTGCAGGCCATTCCAATGCGAGCATTGTTCGTCCTGCTGCCACTGCCTGCCGACAGCGAACGGTTATTGGCCGACCTGCCACAGGGACTCGCTGCTGCGCGCGCCCGCCTTGTCGTGCGCTGTTATCCGCCAGCGGAGGACGAACGCCACCTGTGGAGTCTCGTGCGCGCGGGCCGTGACCCGATTGCGACGCGCCGGTGGCGAGGCCTCGGCGCTTCGATCCTGCTCGGCGCTGTGCTTTTTACGATCACTGCGGCGATTCTCGCCACGGCCTTTGACATGCTTGGCGGGATGCTCCAGATCGCGCTGCCATTTGGTTTGTTCGTCGGTGCTTTCCTCGGTGGCTTTGCGGCCGCGATGACCGGCACGGAGTCCGCGTGTGATGCAGTGCGCGCACTGGCAAAACAGGTTCGCCGTGGCGACGTGCTAGCGAGCTTCGTAGCAGGCGATGATCTGCTGCTTGAGATCATCGCGCGCTGCGCAGCTTTGGGCATTGCTTCGCGGCGCGCAGACTGAGCGTTGGTTACGAACGACCGCTCACGACGCGGCCAGCAAGTGCGTCGGTTTGCCTGCCAGCGTCGACGGTCACGGCGCCGTTCACGATCAGATATTGCACCCCTTCGGCATAACGCTGCGGGTCGAGATAGGTTGCTCGATCGGTGATGACTTTTGGGTCAAAGGCGACGACGTTGGCCAACATGCCCACCGCCAGCGTGCCGCGGTTTTTCAGTCGCAGGGCCTGCGCCGGGAGCGCTGTCATCTTGCGAATCGCCTCTTCGAGGCCGAGCAGTTGCTGTTCGCGGACTTGGCGGCGCAGCACTTTTGGAAAGGTGCCGAAGGAGCGCGGATGGCCAACGCGGCCGGTAGCGGCGACCGCACTGCCGTCGGATGCGACGATGCAATAGGGCTGAGTAAGGATGCGATCCATCTGGTCTTCGCTGATGCCAAACCCAAGGATCGACACGCTGCCGCGCGTGAGCAGATCGCATGCGAGCTCGAACGGTTCTAGTCCACGTTCGCTGGCCGCAGCATCGAGCCGTTTGCCCAATAGACTAAGGTCTGCACCCGCGAGCCCGTTGCCGAGCATCAACACGCCCCAGCCGCCGTTGGCAGCAACCGATTGTTCCGTTGTGTCGCGCATCCGCGCGCGCTCGGCGCGATCTTGCAAGCGGGCGACGAACTGGCCGCCGTCCTTCGCCCATGCTGGGAAGTTGGTCGAGAGCGAAGTCGACCAGGCCTCGTAGGGATAGCAGTCGCAACGGACTTCGAGGCCCTCGGCGCGCGCGCTCTCGATCCGGTAAAGCACTGCGTCGAGTTTGTGCCAGTTGGGCTTGCCGCCGACTTTCAGATGGGAGATCAGCAACGACGCGCCAGAACGGCGCGAGATCTCGATTGCTTCGTCGATCGCTGCCAATACCTGATCGTCCTCGTTGCGGATGTGGGTTACGTACGGGCGATCAAACTCGGCAGCCACCTTGCAGAGTGCGATCAGCTCCGAGGTCGCAGTGGCGTTGCCGGGGAAGTATTCGAGGCCTGAGGACAGGCCGAGTGCGCCTTGTTCGAGCGCTGCGCGAACGAGGTCTTCCATCGCGCGAAGTTCTCCTGCCGTGGCTTGGCGGCCCACTGGCCCGAGCACGCGTTGGCGCACCGTGCCGTGGCCAACGTAGGCACCGATGTCGATCGCAATCTTTGCATGTTGTGCGGCCCATGCAGACCTGCTGTCGCAACCCGCGGCAAGAGTCTCAACGCCGTCCTTGGCACTGGTCTGCTTGCTTGGAAACGGCGAGCCACCATCGGGGCCGCAGACGTCGAGTGTGACACCTTGTGCAACTTTGCTCTGCGCCAGCGGATGCCGCCTCAGGTCTGAGTGTGCGTGCACGTCGATGAAGCCGGGCGCTACGACAAGGCCGCGCACATCGATCACTCGCGCAGACGTCGCGTGATCGAGCGAGCCGATGTGCACGCAAGTGTCCCCTAGGATGCCGAGGTCTGCGCGTTGACCTGGCTTGCCCGTGCCGTCGATCAGCGTGCCGCCGCGCAGGATGAGGTCGAGTGGCGCCCGCACGGAAAAAGGCCAACTGCACGCGGCAACCGAAACCGCCGATCCGGCCGCAAACGTTCCCCGTAAGAAGTGCCGGCGGGTTGAAATCGGAGTCATGCGATGGCTACCTATAAAAGTCCTGGCACTGGTGCAGAAGTGGGCATGGAAACCAATGCTAGATGGCGCGGCCGGAACACTGTTCTACGGTTGCTAAACGCTGCTCTGTGCGCGGTGTTTGCCACTTTGGTATGCAGCAAAGCAGGACTTCGACCAACAAATCCCGCGGCTGTCGAGTGCGATGCGCGCGGTGTTTGCGCATCGGCGACGCGTTGCCGACGCGTTGCCGACGCGTTGCCGATGCGTTGCCGATGCGCAGAGCAGGTCCTTACCTGCGGTATTGACCAGCTCCGCGGCCGCCCCAGCCCCAGCCATTATTGCCGCTTGCGTTGGACTGAGCACCGGTGATCGTGCCCTGCATCGCGAGTGCTTGGGCGTTGTTGGGGTCGAACTGCAAGATCTTATTTACCCAGCCCATGGCGCCTAGGTAGTCGGACTGCATCGTTAGTGTGTTGGCGGCCTGCAGTGCGGCGTTCGTTGCGCCTTCTACGATGTGCTGCGAAAAATTGTGTAGCGTAGTGAGGGCTGCTGGGTTGGCCGCGTATTTCGTGAGCATGCTCTGGAGCTCTTTCCAGCAGTGCTTGTACATCTGGATTGACGCGTCATATTCCTTCACTGCAGCGACTGTGTTGCGCGCAAGCTTCAGGCCGTCGCGAAACTTTTGATCCGCCGATTGCAGTTCCTTGTTCAAGTGATCGTTCTCTGGCTGTGTCAGCCCGTTGCTATTGGTGGCGCTCGGC
The DNA here is from genome assembly GCA_014192625.1 of Planctomycetota bacterium. Taxonomy (GTDB): domain Bacteria; phylum Planctomycetota; class UBA1135; order UBA1135; family UBA2386; genus BJHM01. The sequence goes on along the minus strand of BJHM01000024.1, from coordinate 1,809 downwards.
GTGGTCAGTTGCCGGTCTGGCGCGGAGTGCAGCCGCTCGGCCATCTTTACCAAGTCCTCAGGGCTTACTTCGTCCATAAACTTGGTGCTGAGGATGGCCAGGTAATCGTGCGCCGTGAGCGGGTGGTTTTCGGCCACTTCCTTGTTGAACTGCGCGACCAAAGCAGCGGCCGCCCACTGCTTTACTGCTAGGACTTTGGCTGCTTGATCCGCTTTGCCAGCAACGCTTTTCACTGCCAGTCTCGCGTGTGTGCCCGCGTCTGCAACGTCGCCTAAAGTCATGGCCAGCTTCGCCAGCTGGAACTGGCCGTCATACGAGTCCAACGGCACCTGAGTCACCGCGATGGCGAGTCGTGAGCTGTTGGTGAACTCGCTGAGCATGCGGGTCAGGGTCACCTCATCGCCAAAAATCGAGGCGCGAAGTTGCACGTGACTATCCGTGAGCGTGAGCACGAAGCCATGGACTACCTGCCCGCTGTTCATGCGGAAGTCCTGCGGCTGTTTGTCCTGTGCCTTTGCCGACAGGACGAATGAGAAAATGACCGAGGCAGCAAAAAGTTTGTTCATTGGCGATTGTGGGCGGACAGGCTAACGCAACACCCAGGTGCCGCCATGGATGACCAGACAAAGTGGTGCATTCTGGTGCCAACGTGGTGGCAATAGGCATCACGGCAGCCATTCCTTTTGGGTGGCGAGCTTGGCTGCGGTGGCGGCCTTTTCTGGCTCACGGCCGCAGTTCTAACTGGGCAATCAGCGGCAAGTGATCCGATGCCTGCCGCGTAAGCTTGTTGCGTATGGCCTTTAGTGAGGTGATGTGGATGCCGCCACGGACCAGCAGAACGTCGAGCGCGCGCATTGGCGCGCAGGCTGGAAACGTCCGGGCCTGGCGTTTTGGTCCGCGAAAACCTGCGGGCTCGAGCAGCGTTGTCCCAAGTGAGCCCCAGACATCGTTGAAGTCGCCGGCGACGACGATTGCCGATCGCGCTCGGATCCGCGCAGTCGGCAGGTAATCGAGGAACCGGCGCAGCTGCATACGCCGTTCACGTTCGCTGAGGCCAAGGTGCAGGTTGAAGACGTGCAACGTGCGCGATGACTTGGCATCGATCGGCACGCGCAGTTCGGCGTGCAGCACCGAGCGGCACTTGCGATTAGGCAGCGTGAGGTCGATGTTGGCGGCGGCAACGATCGGGTGCTTGCTGAGGATGGCGTTGCCGTAGGCCCCACGGCGCGGGCCGAAGCGAACGTTCACGAAGTAGGCGCGGTGCGGGAAGCCGAGCTTTTCGCCGAGCACGTCAACCTGCTTTTCGTTTCGATACCAGCTGCCTTCTTGCGCCACTTCTTGCAGCAAAACGATGGCAGGGTCGCACTCGGCGATCACGCGCGCAGTGCGCAAAGAGTCGTAGCGACGATCGAGCCCGCCAACGCACTTGTGGATGTTGAAGCTCATCAGTCGCAGGGTGGTGCTCATCAGCCGCAACGACCGACGCTGATTGCCGCAGGGATTTGCGTTGTGCCTAGCACAGTTGCCTGCCGCATGGCGCCGTGTCGTAGAAGCGCGACGGCGCGTGCCGCAACGCGGGGGCTCACGGCCCGCGCAATCGTGTGGCGCAAAGCTGGCAACGACGCGGGACCGGCGGTTTGCCCATGCGCGCATGCCGAATCAGAAAGCAAGCGGTGGGGTGGATTCATGCGTGACAAGCTCCAACCTGTCGAATCAGTGCTCATCGGCTCTAGAACGAAAGCCTAGTCCCGCAAGCTGTCGTCCGGCAACTGCGTTGGCAGAGACTCTGCTGCACGGCCGTGAGGCCCA